>JAZRCK010000048.1:0-46637 GCA_045659725.1 Candidatus Egerieisoma sp. | reverse complement strand
TGGGGCATTTGTGAGTTAGGAAATTATGGTTCAGCTGGAATAGATTGCCAGCCATACCGAAGGCCATTTTTCAATCCTTGTCTGTGGATGGGAGGTTGGGTATATGAAAGCAAAAGAGAGTGACCTTTTGGGTCACCCTCTTTTCTTTTGTATGTTGCGTGACTCCGGGCGACAGTTATGGAGTTGGACCACTATTCCAGAATAGAATGGATTTTACCCCACAGTTCCTACCGGATTGATAGATATTTACTCCAGCTGGAACTTGCAGTTTACTGTAATGTTGAGGCTCTTTTTGGTTACCTCAAGTTCCTGTGCAGATTCCCCCTGCATGCTGGAACTGCTGTCATTTGCTGCCTTATATGCAACTGTGAGCATACGTGAGCCTGCAGCGGTGTCAAAGGAGTAGTAGTTCTGGATATATACCGCTTTTCCCGCTTTGCATCCTACTGCCTCTGCCAGAATTTTTGCATTCTCCTGTGCTTTCTGTGCCGCTTCTACAAGAAGCTGGTTCTTTACCTCCCTTTCAAGGGAATCGGAGATGGCAACCCTGCTCACATAAGTTTGTGCTATATCAATATCCTTGAGTGCCTGTATGGCATTTGAGGCATCCTTTGCAGAGGATACCTTTAAGGTGTATCTTTTGGAAATGAAGATGTTGTCTTTTCTCAATGTATTCTGCTTCAATGTGCTCCCCATATTGTCTACAGTAAGAGCTTCCTTTGTGTCTATTCCCAAAGAAGCAAGGGCCCTGATCATCTGTTTCTGTTGCTCCTCTACAGATATTTTTCCTTTGTTCTCCTTTTCATTGATGGTTATTGATATGAATATCTCGTCGGGAATAACCTCTTTTCTTACGTTTACAGATGTTTCAATTGTGTTGTTTTGCTGGGCGTAGGCTGCTCCGAGGCCCATTATAATTGAAAGGGCAATAAGAAATGTCTTTTTCATATATGTGATTTTATGTGTACAAGTTAACCATTCTCAAGGAATGTGCCATAATTTATGTAAAAAATTAAACAAGGAATAGCATTTTTAGTTATTTTTGGATGATTTAATTAAAGAACTTGAAGATGAAGAAATTGTTTTTGTCGGTAGTGCTTGTTCTGGCTGCGGTGCTGGGATTTGCACAGGTTAACCCTCAGGCTCCGCTTGAGTTGGATAAAAAAGTGCTTACAGGTAAGCTGGAGAACGGTCTTACATACTATGTAATGCATAACGAGAAGCCTGCGCAGAGGGCTGATTTCTATATTGTTACCAATGTTGGTGCAGTGCAGGAGGCACCGGATCAGGATGGTCTGGCACACTTCCTTGAGCATATGTGCTTCAACGGTACAAAACATTTCCCAGGCAAGGGAATCATTTCCTACATGGAGAGCATAGGTTGTGCATTCGGCGCAAACATCAATGCTGGAACAGGTTATGAGATGACTTCATATATGCTTAACAATGTGCCTGTTACCAGAGAGGGTATTATTGACAGCTCATTGCTTATCCTGTTTGACTGGTCTGCATTTGTAACCAATGATCCTGCAGAGATTGATGCTGAGCGTGGTGTTATCCTTGAGGAGAAACGTACCCGCGACGGTTACCAGTGGAGACAGCAGGTGGCTATGATGAAGACCCTGTTCAAAGGTTCTGCATTGGAGAATGTCTCTCTTATCGGTTCAGAGGAGAACTTGAAGAACTTCAAGCCCGAGTCTCTTGTAAACTTCTATAAGACCTGGTATCGTCCTGATATGCAGTCAATTATTGTAGTAGGAGATGTTGATGCCGAGGCTGTTGTAGGCAAAATTAAGGATTTGTTCGGACAGTTGCCAAAAGCGGAGAACCCTAAGGCCAAAGAGCCTGTTGTTGTTCCCGACAATGCAACTCCTATAGTAACCATTTTTACAGACAAGGAGAACAACTCTACAGGTGTAATGCTTGCAGCCAAGAGCCCTGCTATCCCTATGCAGTACCGCGGTTTGGGAATTGCAATGCTTAACGATCTTCTTGAGGGTCTTGTAAGCAATATGGTTAATGAGAGATTGAGTGACATTGCCAGAAAACCGGATGCTCCATTCCTTAATGCAAGTTTCGGCTTTGGCAATATGAGCAACGACCTTCACGCCCTTTTGGCAGATGTGTCTTCAAAGGACGGAGAGGCTATCCCTGCATTCACTGCACTTATGACAGAGTTGGAGAGGGTTAAGAGATATGGCTTTACTCCCGACGAGTTTGACCGTGCAAAAACCAATATCCTTAAGAGATATGAGACTGCAATGAACAATGCTGAGAGCCGTCAGAACCCTCAGTTTGTGAATGCCTGCATAAGCCACTTTACCCAGGGTGAGCCTTATATGGATCCTGCGTATGCATACAACACTGTACAGCAGTACCTTGCAATGATTACCCCTGATATGGTTAACATGGCTGTAAAACAGCTTTATGGCGACAACAATCTTGTAATTTTCTATACAGCTCCTGAAAGGGAGGGATTGGCTGTTCCAACAGAGGCAGACCTTACAGCTGTTCTCGCTGCAGTAAAAGCAGCTGAGATTGAGGCTCCAAAAGCAACAGTAACCAACGAGCCTTTGATGGATGCTGCTGCTCTTGCAGGTTCAAAAGTGAAGAAGGAGGAGGCTGGTGAGTTCGGTACAACCGTATGGACTTTGGCCAATGGCATGCAGGTGATTGTAAAACCTACAGAGTACAGAAAGGATGAGGTAATGTTCAAGACTGTTGCAAAAGGTGGCCGTTCAATTTTGGCTGATGAGCTTATGCCTTCATTTGAGAGCAATATCTTTGCTACATATTTGAATGGCGCAGGTGTGAGCAAGTTCCCTAAGAGCCAGTTGAACAAGATGCTTACAGGCAAGGTTGCAAGGGTATCCCCTTATATTGGTGAACTTGAGCACGGTGTATCTGCATCCGGCTCTCCTAAAGACCTTGAGACAATGATGCAGCTTATGTATCTGTTCTATACCGCTCCACGTTTTGAGGCATCTGAGTTTGAGGCTGGCTTCAACCAGTTGAAGGCTGTTGTCCCTAACCTTATGAAACAGCCTAACATGGTGTTCTCAAAAGTTTTGCAGGAGGCAATGTTGAGCAATTCGCCTAGAAGACCGTTCATTTCAGAGGAGATGCTTGAGAAGGTTAGCATTGACGATATAAAGAAAGGTTACACCCAGTTGATGGCAGACCAGAAAGGACTTAAGGTATATATTACCGGTAATGTAAACCTTGAGGAGCTTAAACCAATGGTTGAGAAATATATTGGTTCTCTTCCAATAGTTTCAAAGAAAGGTACCTCTTGGGTTGATGAGGGTATTGAGGCTCCAAAAGGTGTTCAGAAGAACCATTTCACTACCCCTATGGAGACCCCTAAAACTTCTGTAGCCATTATCTACAACGGTAAATTGGCCAAGAATCTTGAGAATGATATAAGGATGTCTGTATTGAACAGTGTACTTGACCAGTTGTATACCAAGACTATCCGTGAGGATGAGGGCGGTACATACGGCGTAAGCACTGTGGCAGAGATCTCCGGTGAGCCTAAAGAGGAGTTTGCCATCATGATCATCTTTGATACCGATGAGGCAAAAGCCCCTAAACTTATTGAACTTGCAAAACAGGGATTGAAGGATATTGCCCAGAATGGTCCTAATGCAGAGTATGTTACAAAAGCAAGGGAGAATATGATAAAGGCATTCCCTGAGAAACAGATCCACAACAGCTACTGGCATAATCTTGCATACCAGTGGTATTCACACGGCAGAAACAACTTCAACAATTATGTTGAGACTGTGGAAAAAGTTGCTACCCCTGAGTCAATCCAGAAACTTGTTCAGGAGATCCTTTCACAGGGCAACGAGTATGAGCTTGTGATGAATCCGCAGAAATAAGACATTCTGAATTTATATATGGACAGGGCCCGCCATGGCCCTGTTCATTTATATCTGTTGCTGCTGCTATGTTGAAATCCAACATATAATCTGTCCAGGAGAAGAGGCACTTCTGTATAAAAGTGACTGGAAGGCAGGATTTCCCACCTTGCCGCCGTCATGGTTTGACGTATACAAAAAACTGTCGGGAGAATGAATCTCTTCCCGACAGTTTCTTTTTTTATACTGTATGTCCGGTTATACAATTACACCGGCATAGTTGCCAAGGAAGTTGCCTTTCTCCAAGGTGTGGACACCGTTTACTATCACGTGCTCAATTCCTGGAGAGTACTGGTGAGGGTTCTGGTATGTGCAGGCCTCAGCAATGGTCTCAGGATTGAAGATTGTAATGTCGGCTGCGTAGCCTGGAAGAAGAAGTCCTCTGTCCTTCAAGCCAATCCTTGAAGCAGGTAGGGCAGTACATTTGTAGATAGCGGTCTGAAGGTCGCAAATCTTGTCCTCCCTGATGTATTTGCCAAAGAATCTTGGGAATGTTCCGTATGATCTTGGGTGAGGGATCTCTTTGCTCAACTCGCCAACTGGTGAGTATACGCTTCCGTCTGATGCAGGCATTCCAAGTTCGTGGGCAAGGAACATCTGTACGTTCTCGTCTTTCATTGCAAAGCCCACCATCTGAAGGTAGTACTCCGAAAGAAGGATCTTCTTTATCATTGGCCAAGGCTCCAAGCCGGTAAGTTCGCAGCACTCTGCCACGTTCTTGCCTGAGAACATTGCGTTTTCAGGTTTGTCGCAAGCTGCAATAAGCACGTTCTGAGGACCACCCAATCTCTTTAAGCGGCTGTTTGCGTACTCTGCAATGACTTTTTCTGTTCTTGGGTTGCGGATTCTTGCCTGAACCTCCTCCATAGAGCCCTGTCTCATGTCTAGCGGAACAAAACAGTTCATTCCTGTTGAGAAGGCAATGTAAGGATAGCGGTCGAATGCTATGTCAATACCCTCTGCGCGGGCGTTCTCAATAAGTTTCAGCATGTTTGGACCTTTGTGCCAGTTTGCGGCATTCTGTGCCTTAAGGTGTGATATCTGAAGCCTTACGCCTGATTTGCGTGCAATGTCAATTGCCTCTGCAATGGACTCCTCCACGCGATCGTCCTCGTTTCTCATATGGATGGCGAACAGTCCGTTGTGTTTTGCAACAACTTTCAACAGCTCTACAATCTCATCGTTGCTTGCGTATGAGCCTGGAGCGTACTCCAATCCGCATGAAAGACCAAGGCTGCCCATAGCCATCTCAGCCTCAAGGATCTCAATCATTTTCTTCATCTGTTCTGGGGTGGCCTTAACGGCGTTGTCACCCACAACAGCAGAACGCAACTGGCCCTGGCCGGTGTATGATTTGTAGTTGATTCCAATTTTCTTTGCTCTTAGGGCCTCGTAGAAACCGTCTATGTCTTTCCAGAATGGAAAGCCGTGTCTGAGGGTACCCTGTTTTGATGCAAAGTACTCGTCTGAGTAAGGGAATGGTGAGTCACCGCAGTTTCCTCCAATGTCTGTAGTTACACCCTGGTAAAGCTTGCTGCCTCCGTCGGGAGCAATAAGGAGGTTGGTGTCGGTGTGGGAGTGGATATCAATGAATCCTGGAGATACAGCCATACCCTCAGCGTCAATCACTTTGCAGTGCTCTGCAAGGTTCTTGAGGTTGCCAAGTTTGCCTATCTCTACAATTTTGCCATTTTTGATACCTACCATTGCGTTCTGCATAGGTGCTTTTCCGTCGCCGCAGTATACTACGCCGTTGGCGATGATGGTGTCAAAGTGCTCTTTGGTTGTACATGATGTAAGGAACGATCCTAGTGATGATGCTCCAAACATTGCAATACCTGCAGCTCCCGCTCCAGCAGCAGCTGTCTTTAGGAATCCCCTGCGCGACATTCTGTTGTCTTCGCTCAGGTTCTGCTTAAGATTCTTGTTTTCCATTTTGCAATATTTTAGTGTCTATTTCAATTTTCTCTGGTGTACCCCTTTTGTGGAGTATACTTTAAGTTCTTCACCCTGGCTGTATACCAGTAAAGCCTCCATCTGAGGGGTTGCGGCAAGGAACTCCTGTGCCTTTTCAAGCCCAATCACCATAAGGTAGGTGGCATATGCGTCAGCCATGGCTGCTGTTGGGGCAATCACGGTGGCACTCAACAGATTGTGCTTTACCGGATATCCGGTTGTGGGGTTTATGGTGTGTGAGTATTTTTCTCCGTCAACTATGTAGAACTTCCTGTAGTTGCCTGAGGTTACAAGACCTGCATCCGTAAGTTCTATTATTGTCTGTATCTCGTTGCCCGGAATGAAGTTGCCGTCTATTGGCTTGTCTATTGCCACGCTCCACTCTTTTCCCCTGCTGTTGAGCCCCTTGCAGATTATCTCCCCGCCAATCTCAATCAGGTAGCTGGAGATTCCCATCTGCTCAAGTTTGCCGGCTATGTAGTCGCACGAGTAGCCTTGTGCAATTGCGTTGAAGTTCACTTTCATCCTGTTGTCTGCCTTGTGAAGGTAGTGTGCACCGGAAGCCTGGTCATACGCTATTGAAAGCTTGTCCATCCCTACAAACTGTTTTATACTGTCTATCATTTGGGGAGTTATCTCCGCCTTCTCCCTGAATCCGAATCCCCAGATGTCGAATAATGGAGCTCCCGATATGTCAAATGCCCCTCCGGTGGCCTCATATACCTCTTTGGATAGTTTGAAACACTCTATGAACAGTGAATCCAATGGGGGATTTTCACCTCTGTTTATCTGTGCTACCAATGAAGTGGAGTCGTACCCGCTGAGGGATTTGTCTATCTGGCGGAACCATACGGCAAGGCTGTCGGGAAGGATAGAGTGGTTTGTGCCTGCAGGGTTTTGGTATACAATATGATATGTGCCACCCTGGGCAAAACCGTCTATGGTGGTATAAGTAGGCTGCTTTGGTGCGCAACTTGTTGTGCTGAAGATTATTGCAAAGGTAACCAGAACCTTGTAAATGGCGTTGTGCAGTTTCATGACAGTCATATTTCAGCCATTTAACCCCTAATGTGTGTTTTTAATGGCACGATTTTAGTACAAATTTAGAAAAAATATTACTTTTGTGGTCATCTTTTACTAAATATGCCAAATGAAAACAGAGAGAACAGTGAGCTTTTTTCCTAAGATTTTTAAATCAATTGATTTTGTGAAGTTATTGATGGTTGCTATAATGTTGGTATGTGTGGCTTGTGACGATGATGATGATGAGGGGGGGATTCCTATGCAGTTCCTTTCGGGATCTCCGGTTTTTGATCTTCCTCCATATGCAATGATTGGCGATACCATAACAGTGGTGGCCAGTGGCGTAACAACGGACAGTGTCAGGTACAGCTGGAGTTATGGAGCATTGGATTCGGTGGCGGTTGCTGGCGATGACAATTCAACAATCAGGTTGAGGATTCCTGATTCGCTTGCCAAATTTGACATTACTGTTACAGCCAGTGCCGGCGATTACTATTATAACTCCATTTATACAAACAGTGTTACTTCTGTAGGTTCGGGTTCACTTACAGGTACTGCAGAACCGGATGGAACCTTTATTGATGCGAGAGATTCCCAGAGTTATGGTTATGTTAAGGTTGGCAACCTTTACTGGATGGACAGGAATTTGAATTGGAAAGGGGCCGGACAGGGATATGGAAGGTCTGATGCGGCTGCATATGTTTTTGGAAGACTGTATACTTGGAACGATGCAACCGGCGGCGTTTCCGCTGAAGGTTTGGGCAATGGCGTGCAGGGTGTATGTCCTGAAGGATGGAGTATCCCAACTGCAGAGGATTGGGAGGATTTGGGTGCTGCATTGAATGGCGGTGAGCCGTTTGCTCCAGGCTCTGACTGGAAAGGTGTTGCAGGCAAGCTTATGGCAGGCGCATTTTTCAATGGGGAGAAAATATGGCCCTATTCTCCAGAGGTTGATATAACAAATGACTTCAGATGGAATGCATTGTCGGGAGGAACAGGTGTATTGGACTATACAGTGTTCTCAAATATATGCAAGTACGGATTCTGGTGGACAGGAGCTGAGAAAGACAGCAACAATGCATATTTCAGATACATTTTCTGTGAGTATCCCAATGTTTCTGTCAATTATTCTTCAAAGGACGGAATGGCAGCGTCGGTAAGATGTGTTAAATTGGCTGAGTAGTTGAATTTTAAAAATTGGAAAGATGAAAAAAGGACTTGTAGTGCTATTGGTTGTTGCAGCCGTTGCAATTGGATTGTTCGGCTGGTTCAAGAGCAATTATAACAATATGGTAAAAATGGATGAGGGAGTGCAGGCTGCATGGTCTCAGGTAGAGAATGTTTATCAGAGAAGGGCAGACCTTATTCCCAATCTTGTGGCAACAGTAAAAGGTTATGCATCCCATGAGCAGCAGACTCTTGAGGGGGTTGTGAGCGCAAGAAGCAAGGCTACCCAGATCACTTTGGATGCGGAGAATCTTACTCCCGACAAATTGGCTGAGTATCAGAAGGCTCAGGGTGAGCTTGGTGCAGCTCTTGGCAAACTGTTGGCAATTACTGAGAATTATCCGGAGTTGAAGGCCAATGAGAATTTCCTTTCATTGCAATCGCAGCTTGAGGGGACAGAGAACAGGATTGCAGTGGAGCGCAAGAAGTTCAACGAGGCTGCAAGAGACTACAATACTCAGATCAGGCAGTTCCCAAAGAATATTGTGGCAAACCTTTTCGGATTTGAGAAGAAGCCTTATTTTGAGGCAGCTGAGGGTGCTCAGCAGGCTCCTGTTGTAGCATTCTAGACTATACTCCCGTTGGCCGTATGAAGGTTAAGGATTTCATAGGAGACAAAGGCAAGGCCCTTATTGAGCAGGCAATAAAGGAGGCAGAGCTCAATACTTCCGGCGAGATAAGGGTGCATCTTGAGAGCAAGTGCTCCGGAGATCCTCTGCAAAGGGCGGTATATATTTTCAATTACCTGAAGATGTACAGGACCCAGGCCCGCAATGGCGTGCTTGTATATGTTGCTGTAGGGAGCCGCAAGTTTGCAATCATTGGTGATGCAGGTATAAATGCAGTTGTTCCCGATAATTTCTGGGATGGAATAAAGGAGCAGATGCAGCAGAATTTTGCAGCAGGCAATTATGTGGATGGGCTTGTGCAGGCAATCAGGGAGTCAGGTGTTTCTTTAAAGAGGTATTTTCCTTATCAGAGTGATGATATAAATGAGCAGCCCGATGAAATTTCGTTTGGTGAGTAGATTGTATCAGCTTGTGTTCCTGCTTTTTATGACAGGAAGTCTCCTTGCTCAGGTCCCTGCAAGGCCGCAGCCGCAGAGACTGGTTAATGATTTGTCGGGAATATTCTCTTCCCGACAGGTTCAAGTGCTTGAAAGGGCATTGGTGGATTTTGCAGATTCTACTTCAAACCAGATTGTGGTGGTAACTGTACCTGAACTGTATGGTTATGACAAGGCTGAACTGTCGTATGAAATTGGCCAGCAGTGGGGTGTGGGACAGAAGGAGTTTGACAATGGACTGGTTATTCTCATAAAGCCCAAAACGGCCACTTCCAATGGAGAGGTGTTCATTGCTACAGGATATGGATTGGAAGGTGCTGTTACTGATGCGTTTGCCAGGAAGGTGATTGAGAGGGAGATGATTCCCCATTTCAGGCAGGATGACTATTATGGAGGTACCGTTGCGGCATTGGAGGTGCTGTTGCCGGTAATCAGCGGAGAGATATCTACAGACAAATATGCTGCTTCCCAAGAGGATGGGATGTTGCCCGCTCTTCTGTTTATGATGTTTATAGGGCTGGTGGTATTTGTATTGGCCGTTTCTTCTAAAGACAATAATCAGAATATGGGTGGCGGAAACCATAGGGGCGGACGTGATTTTACCGCAGCGGATGCGTTTATCCTTGGTTCAATTCTTGGCAATTCGCATGGAAGAAGGGGGGGCTCTTATGGTGGCGGCTCTTTCGGAGGTGGTTTCGGCGGTGGCGGATTCGGCGGATTCGGCGGCGGCTCATTTGGTGGTGGAGGTGCAGGCGGCTCCTGGTAGTAGGAACCGCGCACAATATTGCTCCACTTTATCCTTCAGCACTCTTCACCTTCAAAAATCTTTACAATCTTGCTTACAAGAGGGTGTCTTACTATGTCTTCCTTGCTGAAGTTTATTACACTTATCCCTTTAGTTCCCTTAAGCATGGCAACACCTTTTGCCAGGCCTGAATCTGCCTTGTTTGGAAGGTCAATCTGTGTGGCGTCTCCGGTTACAATGAACTTGGCATTGTTTCCCATACGGGTAAGGAACATCTTCAACTGCCCAAGGCTGGTGTTCTGAGCCTCATCCAAAATCACAAAGGCACTCTCCAGTGTGCGTCCTCTCATATAGGCAAGTGGGGCAATCTGAATAGTACCCTCCTCCATCAGCAGTTTCAGTTTTTGGGGTGGAACCATATCCATAAGGGCATCATACAGCGGCTGCAAGTATGGATCCAGTTTGTCTTTGAGGTCTCCCGGAAGGAATCCCAGCCTTTCTCCGGCCTCTACTGCCGGGCGGGTAAGGATGAGTTTCTTCACTTCCCTGTTTTTTAATGCCCTTACTGCTAAAGCAATTGCAGTATATGTCTTTCCGGTACCGGCTGGTCCAAGGGCAAAGATCAGGTCGTTCTTATAGTACTCCTCAACAAGCTTCTTCTGGTTTTTGGTGCGGGCCCTCACAATCTTGCCGTCGTTTCCAAAAACAATTATGTCGCTCTTCTCATCGGCAAAGCCACCTTTAAGCCCCTCGCTTGTCATCTCAAGGGTGTTGATTGAGGTGCTTCCTACTCCAATTCCGTAGTCCGAATCTTCAAAAAGCTGGTCTACATCATCCATGTTCAGGCTCCTTTTCTTGTGCCTTTTGGCAATGAGGGCATCTATGTTTGCCTGAAAATTGTCCATATCCTTGTTGCTCCCCTTGAGTGCAATGGTATTTCCTCTGGCAACAACCTTGAGCTTGGGGTAATAGTTGGCAAGTCTGGTGAGCAGCCTGTCATTCACACCCAAAATCTCAACCGGGTCAATCTCAAACAGTTCAATTTTTTTCTCCGCCATATCTTCTCCGTTATTTTAATGATTCATTTTCCTTTACAAGTCCTTTTCCAAGGAAATTCCTGTATGTCCTCTCCATCCTGCTGCGCTGGGATGAGTCTGTAACTTCATATTTCTTCCCGATGATATCCTCTACTGGTACAACAGTATAGTGTGGGGCAAATTCATCCTTCTTGAAGCACCACAGGTATTCGATGCATGGGGGAAGGAGAGAGGTTTCGCCGGTATAGGAATCCTTTATGATCTGTATTGTTACCATCATCTCCAATTGTGTATAATCTGGAGTTGTCTGGTTGCTTATATAGTTGCCCAATGAGTAGAAAAGCACTTTTTGGGAAGAGTATTCTGCCGATTGGGGCACGTGAGGGTGGCTTCCCATAATTATATCTGCACCTTCCCTAAGCAGCATTGCGGCCCATCTCTTCTGTTGTGCAGAAGGGGTGAGCATATACTCTTCTCCCCAATGTGGAAGGCATACAATAATATCAGATCCCATCTCCCTGGCTTTGGCTATTGTTTCCTTAACGTATATGCTGTCCATAAGGTTTATGGTACACGGATGCGGGACCGGGATTCCGTTTGTGCCGTAAGTGAAATTTATGAACGCAACCCGTATCCCTTTAATGTTGAACATAAGAGGGTTTTCGTTGGCCTGCTGTTGGGGTGTCCTGTACGCCCCGGTATATTTTGCACCTGCCCTTTCATAGGCATCGAGAGTACTTGTGAATCCTTTTTTCCCTTTGTCAAACAGATGGTTGTTGGCCAGCAGGAAAAGATCTATGCCACTCGTTTTTGCCTGATGGATTATTGTTTCCGGAGCTGAGAACAGCGGGTATCCGCTGTACGGGGGGAGACCAACCGGAAACTCCATGTTGGCAACGGCAAAGTCTGATTCAAGGAGCCTCTCCTCTATATATTTGAATGTGTATTCATATTGGTATGATTTGGCAAGATTGGGGTCTGCCCCTTTTATCAAGGCATCCCTGAGTTGTTTGCCGTGCTGCATTACATCTCCTATAAATGTGATGCTTATGGTGTCGTACAGTTCTACCAGCCTAGATGGGAAAACGGCTTTTGCCGGTTTCACATCCCTGACAAGATCCAGTTCTGGAACAAGAAGAGGAGAAGGTATGGGACGCTCCTTCTTTTTCCACCGGCACTCTCCTGTGGTGGCAAATGCAGCTGAAACAATGAGTGCAGCTATGCAAAGCAGAATTCTTTTCCCCATCATTCTCCTGTGATTATCTCCACTTTTGCAACATCAAGCCTTATCTGCAGCCACTTTTCAAGTTTGGCAATGTCTGTATCTTCCAGCGGTGTGGCAGTTTTTATTATTGCCAGAACAAGCTCCTGTGCAGGGGCCTCTCCATTTGGTGATGATATCTGTGAAGATTCAACCTTTTCACCTCTTGCCAAAGTGAGTGATGTTATCTGTGGATATTGGGCAAGCAGTTCCTTGGTAACCTGCAGACTTGGGAATTTCTTGCTGTTGAACTCTTTAAGTTGTGATTCCATCTGGGCAATCAGTTCTTCCCGTTTGATGATTTCCTGCTCGTTCTGCTCAAAAATGGTTTTAATCATCTCCTTGTCGGCCGTGTTGTCTGTAACAAATGTACTTGACTGGTTTATTTCAAGCTGTTCGGGGGTTATGCCAAAATGTACCAGTTTATGGTGCAGTTGTTCTATCTCTTTCTCTGAAAGGGCTTCTCCGGCTATGGATATGGTTATGACAGACGGTTTGTGCCCCGAATGCCGGGTGGTGTAGTCATAAATATAACTGTTCCCCAGGTTCTTGTTCTGCTGTACGAATGTCTTGGCAATCTGGTTGAAATTGTTCTCTTTAATTACCATAAAGGCCGAGTAGATGCTTGGTATGATGAGCACAATTGTAAATACAGTAATGATTCTGTGCACTTTCCTCTGCTTCTCAGGATCTGAGAAATGTACCATAGGGAAGTGCAGTGTCCTTACAATCAGGAAGGTAGCCAATGCTATGAATACTGAATTTATGAAATACAGGTAGCATGCTCCAATAAAATAGGCAAAACTTCCGGTGGCTATACCATAGCCGGCTGTACACAATGGCGGCATCAGGGCAGTGGCAATGGCTGCACCCGCAATAACGGTTCCCTTTTCCTTCCTGCAGATTTCAACTATCACTGCAAAACCGCCGAACAGTGCTATAAATACATCGTAGATTGTAGGATTGGTTCGTGCCAGCAGTTCTGTAGGTTCCTCCAATGAAAGGGGACTCAGTACAAAGAAGAATGTAGAGGCCATGATGCTTATACCTGTCATAATGAGAAGATTGGTAAAGGCTTTCTTGAGCAGCCTGGTATCGTTGATGCCCAGAGCCAGACCTATACCCATGATAGGTCCCATAAGAGGGGAGATGAGCATGGCGCCTATGATTACCGGGATTGAGTTTACATTCAATCCCACACTCGCTATGATTATGGCAAAGGCAAGGATCCATACGTTGGGTCCCTTGAAATCTATGTTTGCAATGATTGATGCCTGTGCAGACTGTGTGTCAATGTGGTCTGTAAGTCTTGCAATCTGTTTTACTCTGTCAATAAATCGCATGTCTGATACATTAAAGTGTTCCAAATGTAAATATACATTTTTTTTTGCTGTTGCCCCATTATTTCATATTTTTGTAAGAAGCTTATGGAGTATTTGATGAATAGATTAACGTATATATCGGTCATGTTGGCGGCCGTCATCCTTTTGCAGGGGTGCGATATGGTAAGGGGTGGACTGGGATTGCCTACATCAGATGATATTGAGCAGATGAAGCGGGAGCTTCTGGAGAAGGAGCAGCAGGAACTTTTGAAGCAGCAGGAGCTTGAACGGGCTGCTTTTGTTGAGGATTCTATCATACAGGCACAGCAAGCGCAGCAGACTGTGGCGCCGGTAAGGGGATATCATGTGATAATAGGCTCATTCAAGGATTTCAGGAATGCGCAGCATTTGGCCGATTTTGTTGCAACCCAAGGGTATTCCCCTTTGCAGATACCTTTGAAAAATGGATATATGATGGTTTCTCTTGGAGAGAAAGAGCATCTGTATGAGGCCGTGCAACTGATGGAAAGCATCTCTTCAAAGGAGGAGTGCCCGTATGATGTATGGGTATACAGTTCCAAACAGAATTTGCATATAGAAAACTGATAAAACATATAACACTTAAAAACAGATGAAAACAACAGCTTTCACCCAAAAACACATTGATTTGGGTGCTAAAATGGTCCCTTTTGCGGGATATAACATGCCTATTGAGTACGTGGGCATTAAGGATGAGCACAACGCTGTAAGAAACAACGTTGGAGTATTTGATGTTTCCCACATGGGTGAGTTCTGGGTTAAAGGTCCTAACGCATTGGCTTTCTGTCAGTATGTAACTTCAAATGATGTTTCTGTGTTGGTTCCCGGCAAAGTTCAGTACTCTTGCTTCCCTAACGGAAAGGGCGGTATTGTAGATGACCTTCTTGTATATTGCATAGACAGCGAGACATATTTCCTTGTTGTGAATGCTGCAAATATTGACAAGGATTGGGAGCACCTTTGTGCAATTGCCCCTAAATTCAACATTACCCCAGGCAAGGAGTTGTACAATGCTTCAGATGAGATTTGCCAGTTGGCAATTCAGGGTCCTAATGCCCTTAAGATCATGCAGAGAATCTGTGATGCTCCGGTTGAGGATATGGAGTACTACACATTCAAGAAATGTACAGTAGGCGGCATTAAGGATGCCATTTTCTCAACTACCGGTTACACAGGTTCAGGCGGATGTGAGGTTTATGTGGCAAATGAGGATGCAGACCAGCTTTGGAATGCAATTTTTGAGGCAGGTGCACCTGAGGGAATCCGTCCAATAGGTCTTGGCGCAAGGGATACTCTAAGACTTGAGGCAGGTTTCTGCCTGTATGGCAACGATATTGATGACACAACTTCTCCACTTGAGGCAAACTTGGCATGGATTACCAAATTCAATGATGTGAAAGGCGATTTCATTGACAAGGATTATATGCTTAAACAGAAGGCTGAGGGTCTTACAAGAAGACTTTGTGGTTTTGAGTTGGTAGACAGGGGCGTTCCACGCCACGGATACGAGGTTTGTGATGCAGAGGGTAATGTCATTGGAGTTGTAACTTCAGGTACTATGGGCCCTACTTGCGGCAAGGCAGTAGGTTTGGCTTATGCTGCTGCTCCTTACTACAAACTTGGTTCTGAGATTTATATCAAGGTTAGGGAGAAACTGCTTAAGGCAGTAGTTGTAAAACCTCCTTTCTTCAAATAATTGCAGCAAGGATATACAATTTGGGGGCAACTTTTTGTTGCCCTCTTTCATTTTTGTGCGGCAGGTGATAAATTTGTGGTACAAATTTGGCAAGAGTGCCTTATCGGGATTAAAAAAGAAGGATTTATGAGAAAGTTTATAACAGTTTTTGCTCTGTTTGTTGCCTTATGTGGAGCAGATGCAGTAGCGCAGAATATTGATTCCATGCTTGTGAGGATGGAGGAAAATGTCCGTTATATTGCTGCAGATGAGCATAATGGAAGGAAGGCGGGAAGTGCAGATGAGAAAACGGTGGCGGAGTATCTGTACAGCCGGCTGGAAAAGATGGGAATCAGCATGCTTACACCTGTGGAAGGGGATGATTTCTTTATGGTGCAGGGAAGTGATACCATCCATTCAAGGAATGTGGTGGGTATGATAGAAGGATATGATCCCAAACTGAAAGAGGAGTATATAGTTATTGGTGCCCATTATGACCACATTGGTACCGGAATGACAGTGCTGGATGGGGAGAGTAGGGTGCAGGTTTATCCGGGTGCTGATGACAATGCCTCGGGGGTGGCAACGCTGCTTGAAGTGGCCAGGGAGATATCGCTGCAGCACTTCATGTTCCGCAGGTCTGTGATAATTGCATTCTTTGGCGGTAATGGGCTGGGTACAGCAGGCAGCTGGTATTTTCTCAACCGCTCATTTCCGCAGGTGGAGAAAATTGTGGCAATGATCAATCTTGATATGGTAGGGCGCAGCGGCAGGGACAACCGTATGGAGGTGTTTGTGGCCGGTGCCAACAGGGAGCTGGTGGGGATGACAAGACAGTTGTCGGGAAGGGCATTGAGCCTTGCTCCGGTTTATACTCCAATAGATTATGTTGCTTCAGACCACAGGAACTTCTATGAAAAGGGGATACCTTCGGTGCTCTTTACAACAGGCATGCACAGGGATTACCATACTGTCAGGGATACTCCCGACAAACTTGACTATCCTCAGATGGCACAGCTTGTGGAGTATGTATATGCTATGGCTCAGACAATTGCAGATAAGGATGAGAGGATAGGAAAAGGTGGTGCAGATGACTCGGCCGGCAATGGGAAGGATAAGGTATATGTTCCGGCAACAGTAGACAAAATGGCCACATTCCTGAATGGAGGAGTGGAGAAATTCCTTGAAAGATGGGTGTATGAGTATATCAAGTATCCCGACAGTGCTATCCGCAACGGTATACGCGGAACAGTGGTTGCCGAGTTTGTGGTGGATGAAAAAGGAAAGGTGAAGGATGTGAGGGTTGTGGAGAGTCTGGAGGATGATATTGATGCCCAGGTGGTGAAAGTTATAGGGGCGTCTCCAAAATGGAAGCCGGCTACTGTGGAGGGCAAACCGGTGAGCGTGAAAATTTCTGTCCCAGTTGAGTTTAAACTGGCAAAATCGGGCTCATTTAAAATAAAGAAATAAGCAAAATTGTACTACATTTGCAGGTTGAATAAATACAATCTGAAAATGGAGTACAATTTTTTAGACATTGAGAAAAAATGGCAGGAGTTCTGGGCTAAGAACCATACCTTTAAGGTAGAGGCAGACTCCTCAAAACCAAAATATTACGTATTGGATATGTTCCCGTATCCTTCTGGTGCGGGATTGCATGTGGGCCATCCTCTGGGCTACATTGCAAGTGACATCTACAGCCGCTACAAGAGACTGAAGGGATTCAACGTACTTCATCCTATGGGTTACGATGCGTTTGGCCTTCCGGCTGAGCAGTATGCAATCCAGACCGGCCAGCATCCGGCTGTTACTACAGAGAAAAATATCAACAGATACCGTGAGCAGATGGACCGCATAGGTTTCTCTTACGATTGGGACCGTGAGATAAGAACTTGTGAGCCAGGTTATTATAAATGGACACAGTGGGCATTCCTTAAGATGTTCGGTTCTTATTACAACAATAAGGTTGCCAAAGCATGCCCAATTTCTGAGCTTGAGGAGACTTTTGCTGCTGAGGGTAATGCAAATGTTGATGCAGCTTGCGGAGATGTACCGTCTTTTACAGCTGAGCAGTGGGCCGGATATTCAGAGCTTGAGAAGAGCAATATCCTTATGCAGTACAGAATTGCTTACCAGGGTGAGACTGCAGTGAACTGGTGTCCTGCTTTAGGTACTGTGCTTGCAAACGATGAGGTTAAGGAGGGACTTTCTGTTCGTGGAGGCCATCCTGTAGAGCAGAAGATGATGAAACAGTGGCAGTTGAGGGTTTCTGCGTATGCAGAGAGACTTTTGGCTGATATGGAGGAACTTGAGTGGACCGATGCACTTAAGGAGATGCAGAAGAACTGGATTGGAAAGTCACAGGGAGCCGAGATGATTTTCAAAGTTGCCAATACCGATCCGGTACAGGGAGAGAGTGCCGAGTACGACATGACAATCTTCACTACCCGCGCAGATACAGTGTTTGGTGTAACCTTCATGGTTCTTGCTCCTGAAAGCGAGTGGGTTGCAAAGCTTACAACAAAAGGTCAGAAAGAGGCTGTTGAGGCTTACCTGCTTGAGGCAAAGAAGAAGACCGAGCGTGAAAGAATGGCTGAGACCAGAAAGGTAACAGGTGTGTTTACCGGTTCTTATGCAGTGAATCCTTTCACAGGTGAGCAGGTTCCGGTATGGGTTTCCGAGTATGTTCTTGCTGGTTACGGTACAGGTGCCATTATGGCAGTACCTGCACACGATAGCCGTGACTACAACTTTGCAAAGACTTTCAATCTTCCAATCATACCTCTGATTGAGGGTTGTGATGTGAGCACTGAGAGCTTTGATGCCAAGGAAGGTGTTATGTGCAACAGTGGATTCTTGTCGGGAAAAACAGTAAAGGAGGCAATTCCTGCTGCAATTGATGAGGTTGAGAGACTTGGCATTGGCCGCAGAAAGATCAATTACAGATTGAGGGATGCAATCTTCTCAAGACAGAGATATTGGGGTGAGCCGTTCCCAATTTATTACAAGGATGGTATTGCTACTCCTGTTCCTGAGGAGGAACTTCCTCTGCAGTTGCCTGAGGTAGACAAATTCCTTCCTACAGAGGACGGAGAACCACCATTGGCACGTGCAGAGAACTGGACATATAATGGATATCCTCTTGAGAAGAGCACAATGCCGGGTTTTGCAGGAAGCAGCGCTTACTACTTGAGATATATGGATCCTGCAAATGATACAGCCCTTGTAGGCAAGGAGGTGGATGCGTACTGGAGAAATGTTGACCTTTACATTGGTGGTACAGAGCATGCAACAGGTCACCTTATCTACTCAAGATTCTGGAATAAGTTCCTGTATGATATGGGTTATGTGGTTGAGAAAGAGCCGTTCAAGAAGCTTATCAACCAGGGTATGATCCAGGGCCGTTCAAACTTTGTATACAGAATAAAGAATACCAATACTTTTGTTTCATACGGCCTTAAAGACCAGTACGATACAACTGAGATTCATGTGGATGTGAACATCGTAACCAATGACAAGCTGGATATGGAGGCGTTCAAGGCGTGGATGCCTGACTACGCAAGCGCAGAGTTCATTACAGAGAACGGTGAGTACGTTTGTGGCTATGCAGTTGAGAAGATGAGCAAATCCATGTTCAATGTTGTTAACCCCGACAATATCTGCAACAGCTACGGTGCCGATACACTAAGATTGTACGAGATGTTCCTTGGCCCTCTTGAGCAGAGCAAGCCTTGGGATACAAAAGGCATTGACGGTGTGAACAGATTCCTCAAGAAGTTCTGGAGAATGTTCTGGGACAGGGAGGGCAACTGGATTGTATCGGATGAGAAGGCTTCGCCTGCTGAGTTGAAGGCTTTGCACAAGCTTATCAAGAAAGTGGGTACAGATATTGAGAACTTCTCGTTCAACACTTCAGTGAGTGCGTTCATGATTGCATTGAACGAGCTTACAGACCTCAAGTGCAACAAGAAGGAGATTCTTGAGCAGATGGTTGTACTTCTTTCTCCATTTGCACCACACATTACTGAGGAGCTCTGGAGCCTGCTTGGCAACACTGAGAGTGTTTCAAAGGCTTCTTTCCCTGAGTATGTTGAGGCTTACACTGTAGAGAATACATTTGAGTACCCTGTATCTTTCAACGGAAAGATGAGGTTCAAACTGGAGCTCTCAAAGAGCCTTACCCCTGCAGAGGTTGAGCAGGCTGTACGTGCAAACGAAAATACTGCCAAATATGTTGGGGAGAACGGTATAAAGAAAGTGATTGTAGTACCTAATAAAATCATCAACGTAGTTTGCTAGGCAAATTGGACATATTGAAAGAGATAAAATCCTATGTGATAATCTCGCTGGGAACCTTCCTGTACTGTTTCAGCTGGGTGGCATTCCTTATTCCACACGGAGTTGCAGGCGGTGGTGTTACCGGTATAGCATCAATCATATATTATGCAACCGGCTTTGAGATATCCTACACTTACCTTATGGTAAATGTAGGGTTGCTCATAGCTGGAACCATGATTCTGGGCAATGCGTTTGGCCTCAAGACCATCTATGCCATCTTCCTGGCCAGTGCGCTGTTCAGGGTGCTGCCTGAATTTGCCTGGATAACAGGCTTTTCAGATATACCTGACACCTTTATCAATGCTATACTTGGAGGTTCCATAAGTGCAGTGGGAATCTCCTGGATCTTCAATCAGGGTGGAAGTACTGGAGGAACCGACATTATAGCCCTTATAGTCTCCAAATACAGGGAGATCTCTTTGGGCAAGGTATTCCTCTACTGCGACCTTCTTATTGTGGGATCAATATATTTTCTTCCCGACAAGGGGTTGCAGGATGTCATATACGGCTATATTCAGATGGTATCATTCTCATACCTGCTGGATGTACTGATAACCGGTTCAAAACAGTCTGTGCAGATACTGATTTTTACCTCAAAGTATCAGGAAATGGCCGATATGGTATCAACTCAGCTCAACAGGGGTGTAACGGCATTGCAGTCTATGGGATGGCATTCAAAACAGGAAGGGAAGCTTCTGGTTGTGATTGCCCGCAAACAGCAGCTGGCTGAGATTACCCAGGCTATAATGGAGGTTGACAACAGGGCATTTATCTCTGTGTGCTCAGCAATGAGTGTGTATGGTAACGGCTTTGAAACGGTTAAGGTGAGAAGAAAACCCCATGCCGAATTCAGGCAGATACAGGAAAAATAACAAAAAAGGAAATGGACAATAAGTTTTGTAAAATAATGGGGGAAGTCAAGGCCTATTTTATAATGACACTGGGCCTTCTTCTTTATGCTTTGGGATGGATAATCTTTGTCATTCCCAACAATATGGTGGGTGGAGGAGTATCGGGTATATCGGCAATATTGCTGTATGCCTTCAATATTCCGGTGAGTGTATCATTCTTTATAATAAACCTCGTACTGCTGCTCATTGCGCTTAAGGTACTGGGCAAGGCGTTTGGAGTGAAGACGGTGTATGCAATAGTAATGATTTCCGTTTTCTATGAAATTGTACCGCCGCTTATTTCAGAGACTTTTATTCAGGAGATAGCAATCTCCAACGGTAAGTTGCTGTGTGCCATTTTTGGTGGTGTATGTGCAGGCTTGGGTATTGGCATCAGCTTCTCGCAGGGAGGAAGTACCGGTGGAACAGATATAGTTGCCCTGATGATTGTAAAATACAGGAATGTGTCTGCGGGTAGGGTGATACTTCTGTTGGATATCTTTATCATTGCTTCATCTCTCCTTTTGCCTGCTGCTGATGTGGTTGATGCAAACGGAGTTGTAGTTGGTGTAGAAACCTGGGGTGAGAGATTTGCCAGAATACTATACGGCTATATCCTTATAGGAGCATGCAGCTATTCTATAGACATGTTCATATCGGGAACAAAACAGTCTCTGCAGCTGTTCATCTTCTCCAAGAAATATGCGGAACTTGCAGATGCAATTACCAGCCAGACAGGCAGGGGAGTTACCCTTATTGATGGTCAGGGTTGGTATACAAAGCAACACAGCAAGATTGTGATGGTTGTTATGAGGAAAGATGACATGAATCTGCTCTACAGGATGGTGAGGGAGATAGATAGGGATGCCTTTTTGTCAGTAGCCAGTGTATCAGGAGTTTACGGAAAAGGTTTTGACCAAATCAAGAAATGACAAAAAAAGCAATTTTAGAAAAAAGAAAAACTTGGGACCTGTAAGGTCCCTTTTTTATTGTTCAGCATCTCCAATAAATATTTTTGCACAATGATGCGAAAATCAAAATGTGCGGAATGGTGTTGAAAGTTTTAATAGTGGCCGTCTATGTTGTTGCTATAGTAAAGTTGTGTTTCAAGTGGAAGGGAAACGGCTACGCGGTAGAAGGCAATGAAATTATGTTCCCCATGCCTGTTTTCCTTTTTGCCCTTCTTCTTCCTGCGGAACCTCAGGTGTTGGCAACAAGGATTGCGGTTCAGGTATCCCTCTGGGGAATCTGCTATTTCTGGCATGTCCTTTTCCCAAAGGACATGTGGAGAATTGTATTGTGTGTGGGTGCTTTTATGGTATTGCTTCCGGTATCCGATTATTTGTGTCATATGTTTTCCTATTACAGCGGTACGGTTTCTCTGGTGCATATGTTCCTTGTGGCATGTTGCCATTATGTTACATTCCTGCTTTGGAGCAAAAGTGAAAAATTTCCCAAAAATATTCTCAGTCTGGAAAAACTGTTGCTGGCGCTGCAGAAGGGTATAATATTTTCGGTGGCCGGGGGCGGTGTTGTATGTATGGTGAATTGCGTAAAATTTGGGGATGCGGTCTCATTGTTGCTCCTGCTTCCCCTTTCCATGGTCCCGTTGATGGTGCTGTTCAGGTATAAGCCCAATTGCCTGCTGTTTAATGATAAACTTGCCCTGAAAAAGAAAGCGTATGTGCTGGGCAAGTCTTTCCGCGACGGGGGATTCCTTGAAGATGAAGGTTCTCCGTTTAACGAGTGTACAATGGAGGATGTGAGGATAATCTACAGCATAATGGTTCTTTTTGAGAAGGAAAAACTCTATTTGAACCCGGAGATAAAACTCATTGACATTGCCAGACGTATAGGAACCAACAAGACTTACCTTTCCAGGGCCCTAAATACCAGACTTTCCAAGAATTTCTGCCAGTTTGTAAACCATTACAGGATAAGGGAAGCGTGCCTTATGTTCCTTAAGGATCCGGGACTGGATATGAGACCCCTGGCTGAATTGTGCGGGTTCAGTTCGCAAAGCAATTTTTCAATAGTATTCAAATACAATACCGGATTCACGCCCGGAGACTGGGCCAGGATGGTAAAGGCAAAACTGATAAACAATGAAAAAGTTGACGTTGACGACTATCTGCTGTAGGCAGTTGCTGAGAATTCTCAACAGGGTAAGGGGATTCCTGTTAAAAAGAGTTCAGGATGGGGGTGAAGAGCCTGAAATTGTCATTGACAGCCGTTGGGGGTGCGTTGTAAAATTTGATGCAGGCAGTGACAAACTATCCCAGATTGAATACAAAGTGGATGCACTCATGTCTTCCCGACAACTTTACCTCGACAGCAATCTCACAATGGAAACATTGGCAAAAGAGGCCGGAACCAACAGGACCTATCTTGCAAGGATGTTCAAGGAGAGGAAAGGGGTGAGGTTTGAGCAGTATCTGAATACATTGAGGCTCAGGTATGCATCAGAAATGATATATAGGGAACTGGATGTAGTGGATATGTCCATTGTGTGTGGCTTCCCCTCACTCAGGGCGTTTTACAGGTCTTTGCTTGATATTGCAGGTGATGAAGGTTATTTGCTCAAAAAGAAGTATCTTTGTACAAATTTGTATAAAGATATGGCAGACGAGAAAATCATTTTTTCAATGAATGGCGTAGGCAAGACTTTGCCTGCCAACAACAAGACAATCCTTAAAGACATTTATTTGTCATTCTTCTATGGTGCAAAAATCGGTATTATCGGTTTGAACGGTTCCGGTAAGTCTACACTTATGAAGATTATTGCCGGTATTGAGAAATCTTACAAAGGTGAGGTGGTTTGGGCACCCGGCTATTCTGTAGGATATCTTGAGCAGGAGCCTCAGCTGGACGAGAACAAGACTGTAAGGGAGATTGTGGAGGAAGGTGTACAGGAGATTGTGGATGTCCTTAAGGAGTATGAGGAGATCAACATGAAGTTCATGGAGCCTATGGATGACGACCAGATGGCCAAACTTATAGAGAGACAGGGCGAACTTACAGAGAAGATAGAGCATGTGGGCGGATGGGAGCTTGATTCAAAATTGGAGAGAGCCATGGATGCACTCATGTGTCCTGAGCCTGATGCTCTTGTGAAGAATTTGTCGGGAGGAGAGAGACGAAGGGTTGCCCTTTGCCGCCTTTTGTTGCAGGAGCCTGATGTGCTATTGTTGGATGAGCCTACCAACCACCTCGATACAGAGAGTATCCAGTGGCTTGAGGCACACCTTCAGCAGTATAAAGGTACAGTGATTGCCGTTACCCACGACCGTTACTTCCTTGACAATGTTGCCGGATGGATTCTTGAGCTTGACAGGGGAGAGGGTATTCCATGGAAAGGAAACTACTCTTCATGGTTGGACCAGAAGTCAAACAGACTCAAACTTGAGGAGAAACAGGAGAGCAAACGCCGCAAGACTTTGGAGAGGGAGCTTGAGTGGGTAAGGATGGCCCCTAAGGCACGCCATGCAAAATCAAAGGCACGTCTGGGCGCTTACGAAAAGATGTTGAATGAGGACGGCAAGCAGAAAGAGGAGAAACTTGAGATCTTTATCCCTAACGGACCACGTTTGGGAACCAATGTGATAGAGGCAATTGATGTTACCAAGGCATTTGGTGACAAAGTGCTTTATGAGGGGTTGAACTTCAAGCTTCCACCTGCAGGTATCGTTGGTGTAATTGGTCCCAACGGTGCAGGAAAGACCACACTGTTCCGTCTGATTATGGGCTACGATACCCCTAATAAAGGTGAGTTCAAGGTTGGTGAGACCGTTAAGGTTGCTTATGTAGACCAGCAGCACAAGAGCATAGATCCTGAGAAGACAGTATACGAGACCATTGCAGAGAATTCGGAGTATGTGAGACTTGGTAACAAGGAGGTTAATGCAAGGGCATATGTGTCGCGTTTCAATTTCAGTGGTGCAGACCAGGAGAAGAAGTGCGGTGTATTGAGCGGTGGTGAGAGAAACCGTCTTCATCTTGCCCTTACACTTAAAGAGGGTGCCAATGTGCTTTTGCTGGATGAGCCTACCAATGATGTGGATGTAAACACTATCCGTGCTTTGGAGGAGGGTCTCGAGAGCTTTGCAGGTTGTGCGGTAATCATCTCCCATGACCGTTGGTTCCTCGACCGTATCTGTACACATATTCTTGCATTTGAGGGCGACTCTAAAGTTTATTTCTATGAGGGTACCTACTCAGAGTACGAGGAGAACAAGAAGATGCGTCTTGGCAATGTTGAGCCCAAGAAGTTCAAGTACAAGAAACTTATGGAGTAGCGGATTCCTTGAAAGTGAGACAATAAGAAAAGGGTGGCCGAGCGGTCACCCTTTTTCTGTATCTGTCAATTGCTATTCTACAAACGGTACAAACCTTGCCGAAAGGTCGGGATCAGGCATGTCTTTGTCTACAGGGAACATTGGCCTGTTTATCCTTTTGTATGGAAGGCCTGCCAAGTCCTGGTTGACTCCTCCAAGGGTGAGGGCCATCATCCAGTCTGCCTGCATGTTGTAGAGTTCAGGCTCAAGGTATCCTATCTTAACCATTACAATGTCTGCAGTGCGTGGGTTGAGGCCAAGCTTGGTAAACTCATGCTCCTTGTGGAATCCTTTCCTTATCTCCGTTACAATTACATCAATGCTGCCAACCTTTACTGCAACCTCTGAGTTTGTAGGGTGGTCATAGATGGCTGTTACTGTACCCTTTAGACGTACAGGAGGGGCATATCTGTCATCCACCTCCGCTCCGGCAACCATATCAATCCTGCCTCCAACGCCAACCTCCTTGGCTTTGGCTACAAAGTCTTTGTCGGGAAGGGATGCATATATGAGTTGTGGGCCGTTGGCATTGCGGAATTCCTTGCGGCCAAGGAGTTGGGTGAGGGTCCAGGTTACGTCGCCCGCACCACCTGCTGTAGGGTTGTCTCCGGTATCGCTGATATAATAAGGTCTCTTGGCATCCTTTTTAAGGGCGTTTGCAAGACACTCCTCCAATGTGGTTGTAGGGGCTACAAAATCAAACTGGTGGCGTACATCCCAGAAGTGTTGTGCAATCTCCTGGGCTGCCTTTACTACATTTTCTTTGTTATCTCCGGTAGCCATTACAACTGCATGGTTGCGTGGCTCGTCTGCCCAGGCGTAACCAATCCATATTGATGCATCAATTACACCGTCAAGCTC
This sequence comes from Candidatus Egerieisoma sp., assembly GCA_045659725.1. Classification (GTDB taxonomy): domain Bacteria; phylum Bacteroidota; class Bacteroidia; order Bacteroidales; family UBA932; genus Egerieousia. Next base: position 20,940 of record JAZRCK010000048.1, on the reverse strand, counting down.
TGATGCCGGGTAAGTCATATCATAAAGCGATTTTGCAGGCTCCACACGGGTTGAGGTCTGCTCTCCAGGAAGAAGTATAGGGACAGGAATCCATACTTTGTGCTCCGGCTTGCCCTTGCCGCTCTCAAGTCTCTCTATGAGTATCCTTGCTGCCCTTTCACGGGTCTCCCAGGCATCCTCATGAGGTGCCATACGGTAACAGCAGATCATATCTGAATTTACCGCAAGATCCCAGGATACATTGCCGTGGAGGTCCATAGGGGTGGTAACCACCACATCATTGCCAATCACCTGGCGGATTCTCTTGAGCATATCACCCTCAGGATCGTCAAGCCCCACAACGCTCATTGCGCCGTGGATATCATATACAAGTCCGTCTAAAGGGAGGTTGGCCTTAAGGGAATCAAGGATGATTTCCACAAACTTCTCGTATGTTTCCCTGGTTACTGCTCCACCAGGTGTGGCTCTGGCAACCAGTGCGGGAACCCACTCTGCCCTTTCTCTTAGGGGCTGCCCGTCACGCAGATATGGAATCATATCGTAGATTTCATCTCCAATTGCCACATTGAATGACTCCTCTGTGCTCAGTGCAGGGGAGAATGTGCACGATTCTATCTTTATGCCGGCAATGGCAATCTTGGGAAACTTCTTTTCCCTGGTGCAGGATACCGCCACCAAAGCGGCAACTGCAATCAAGAGCGATTTCAACAAGTATCTTTTCATAGTGTATGTTTTGGTTTTCCGGTTTTATATCTGTTGTGCCGCCCCAATTATCTGGCGGATCTTCTCTATGGAACTCTCTGTTCTGGTAAAGTCCCCTCCCAAACTGTCGGGAGTAAAGGATACCCCTTCCCTGTAAATCATCTCGGACTGAATGGTTTCCGATCCGGAGAAATGTATCTCCTGTGCCCCGGTGGTTTTCAGGATATGGCTGATATTGGCTGCATTTACGCCTCCGCCGGGCATGATGATTATCCTTCCGTTTGCCTCCGCATTCATCCGGGCAAGAGTTTCAGCCCCTTCGTATGAAGAATTCTTTCCTCCCGACGAAAGTACCCTGTCGGCCCCGGCAGAAATCACATCCTCCAGTGCAGCCATTATGTTGCAGGCACGGTCTATTGCCCTGTGGAAGGTAACAGACATCCCATAGTGCTTGGCTACGGCCACCATGGCCCTGCAGGCATCCTCATCCACATTGCCGAACGGATCCAGCGCTCCTATAACCACTCCGTTTACCCCCATTTGTGCACACGCGGTGATATCCCTTATCATTACGGCAACCTCATCAGAATCATACAGAAAATCCCCCTGGCGTGGGCGGATGAGAACATTTATATCAATCTTCAGTCTCTTTCTTGCAAGTTCAATGAAGCCGTAGGAGGGGGTAAGGCCTCCAAGGCTCAAGGCAGAGCACAGTTCTACTCTGTGGGCTCCGGCCTCCTGGGCATTCAGCGCACTTTGCAGTGAGCCGCAGCATATCTCAAATCTTACATTCTCCATAGGGCGCAGTCATTACCAGTACAAGTCCAATCTTCCAATGTATTCACCCATAGCCCCATCCTGTACAATGATAACATCCTTGCCCACTTTGTTCTTTACGGTAAGCATCTCTTCCATGTAGGTGTGTGAGTGTCCGCCAACTATAATGTCAACATGCTCGGTGAGCGGTGCTATCTGCTCATCGCTGGGATTGCCCTCCCTTCCTGTGTAAAGGCCGCAATGGGAAAGGGCTATAACAAGATCACATTTCTGCTCTTCCTTAAGTTCTTTTGCAAGGCGGTTAAGGACATCTGTTGCATTCATGTATGTGAGGTTCTTGGTATTCTTGTTCAATGAAAAGCTCCTCATGTTGAGCATAAGGCCAATGATGGCAATCTTTTTCCCCCCTTTCTGCACAATTGTATAAGGTTTCACAAGGCCTTTCAGCGGACTTTCTGTGAAATCAAAGTTGGCGCACAATACCTCAAATTTGGCATTGCTGAAACGGTGGGCCAATTCCTCCTGTCCCCTGTCAAGTTCGTGGTTGCCTACGCATACGGCGTCATACCCCAATACATTCATAAGTTCAATCTCCACGTCCCCTTTGTATACTGCAAAATGTGAACTTCCCATGCTGAAATCACCGCCGTCGAGAATAAGGACATTCTCTTTTCCGTGTTTTTTCACAACCTCCTTTATGTAGGCCTCCCTTCTTTCGTAGCCGCTAAGCCCCTTGTTCTTTCCTATAAGCTGTGGGGTAAGCTGGCTGTGCACATCATTGGTGTGCAAAATGACAAGATCCTGAGCATTGGCAGAGAATGCTGATGCTACAGTTGCAATAAATATTAAAGTATATATATGTAGTGTTCTCATCTTGTTGCCTATTTTATGGTTTCACCTTTTTGTGCAAGTCTTCTCACATGCTGTACAAGTGTGTTGCTCAAGTACAGGATGCTGCTCTCCACCAAATTTTCTGAATGCTCCAGCACATCTGCGCATACTTCTTTCCTGAGCATGTAATCTATTGTAATTACTTTATAAGTATGGCCATCTTCCACATCCTTTTCTTTAATTGATGAAACAGCCCCATTCCTTGAAGCTTTTCTGATGAATTCCTTCAAATATTCCCCTTTAATGTCAAATATCAGAATTTTGTTGTCCATAGGGAACAATGAGATTATGTCATTGGCTGAAACATCACCTGCCGGTAAAGAGACCTTCCTGTTTTTGAACTTTATGATGGCCACATCGGCTTTGGCATCGGGATTTTTTGTTTTTCTGGCCAAAGTCTGTGATGCGTAGGTGAACATGGCGTCGGATACAAACCGTTGCAGGTCATCTGATTTGAGTTCCTTTTCGCACTTTCCTATTGGCTTGAGCAAGCCTGGGGAAGTGGCTTTGTGCTGTTCAATTACTTTTGTGGAATTCACTTTCTTGCCGTCATAGGTTGAGTCCATTTTAATGCAGCTCCATTCAGCTTTCCTGATGGTCTGCCCAAGTGCCGGCATTGCCCCAAGAATGAGCATGGCAATGATGGCTGAGATCTTTATTTTGAAAATAGTATTCATAACTGTATTGTTTGATACAAAGGTAGTAAAAAAAGATGCTGGCCCAAAGATGAGTTGTAAATAAGAAAACCTCATTAGAATACACTCTAACGGGGTTTTATTGTCAATGTCAAAACAAAAAAGCCACCCAATTTCTTGAGTGGCTTTGCTCCTGAACTAGGACTTGAACCTAGGACCCTCTGATTAACAGTCAGATGCTCTAACCAACTGAGCTATTCAGGAATTTTAGTGTGCTACCGTTCGTTTGCGTTAGCGGGTACAAAAGTAGAACAAATTTTCTTATCCTCCAAATTTTTTAGCAAAAAAATGTGAAAATTTTTAACTTTGTGCTCACATTTTTAGAAAACGGTTCATGGAAATAGCCCTGGTATATAGAGAAATTCAGAAGTTACTTATTGGTAATGAGAGTGTTGTGCTTCCAAAGGTTGGAAAGTTGACAGTTGTTGCAAAATCTGCAACTTTTTTGGAAGATTGCACAGCAATTCTTCCTCCAAAGAAAGAACTTTTGTTTTCTCCATTGTTGAAGCAGGAAGAAAATGCACTTTATGAACCCTGGCAAAAGGAGTTGGGAGAGGAAATTCTGGCCCAGTTGAAGCAAAGTAGGGCATTTGAGGTGCCTGGATTCGGCGTTTTCAGGCAGACAGAGGGTGGTGAGATCTCATTTGAGGTTTCTCCTGAGTTTGATTTTGCTCCCGACAGTTTCTCCCTTGAGGCAATTTCCCTTGAAGTTAATCCTGAAACGGTATCTGAACCGATATCTGAACCGGTATCCGGCCCTGCGCAGGAATCGGAGCAGAAGCTGATGCCGGAACCTCAGCAGGAACTTGAGAAGGCGGTAGATGAAGTAGGACCGCAAGTAGTGCCGTCTGTTGACCTGCCTGAGCCGGCTGCCAGTACAGACCGTAATCAGAAAGTGCTCATGTGGTCCCTTGTGGCTATAATAGCAGTGATGCTCATTGTTCTGTTCATTCTCCTGTTCAAGGAGCAGTTTGCGCAGATGTTCAGGAATCTTCTTTACACAGAAGAAGAGCTTGAGATTATCCGCCAGTGGGGTGCCAGATAATATCTTCAGGAATCTTCTCCCCAGTTGAAAATTTTCAGTCCGAATGTGCGTGCCATGGCTATGGCATGCTCGGTTATCTGTGATTTTACCCCTTCATATACAGCCCATCCCTTGTGGGCAGAGAAGCAGTATATCTGCATCGGAAGTCCTGTGGCTGTGGGGTCCATGTGTCTTACCATTGTAAGTATGTTGTTGTTTATTCCCTTATGTTTGTGTATATAGGTAGCCATGTATATCCGGTATAGTTCCAGGTTTGTGAGTTGGGAGGTGTCGGCAGGGAGCTGCACAAGTGTTCCCAGTTTCTGCAATTCGTCGGGAGTGCAGAAGTGGACATAATCCATGTCCAAATTTATATTGATGGTCATCCTGCGGCCGCCGCTCTCGTCCATGCCCCTCCAGTTCTGGAAAGAACTGCTTACTAGGGAGTATGAGGGTACGGTAACTATGGTGTTGTCAAAGTTCTGCACCTTTACTGTGATGAGGGAGATGTCAATTACGTTGCCGTTGGCCAAAGTGCCTGGGACTACAATCCAGTCTCCTATGCGTACCATATCGTTGGAACTCAGTTGTATACCCGATACAAATCCAAGTAGGGTGTCCTTGAAGATGAAGGAGATTACGGCGGCAACCGCTCCAAGGCCGGTGAGGAGTTTGGCAGGAGATTTGTCGAGAAGAATGGCAATGATAATGATCCCTCCCACAAAGAATACAATTATGCGGGTTATCTGTTCTATTCCTTTAAGGGGTGCCTTCTTATAGATGGTTTTCCCTTTGAAGAGTCCGTAAGTGAATATGATGAGATCATTGAGGATGGCCATGAATGTTCCTGTTATGGCTATGGCATCCAATCTCATTATTAGTGAGAGAAGTTTGGTTTCTTTGGTGAATATGAGTGGGGTTGCAATAATTATGGCAAGCAGGATGGCCAGCAAGCCAACTTTCCACCACATGTGTTTCAATTTTCCCATCATGGCAATTCCGGTTTGAGTTCTATCCTTTAAACAATGCATTGCCCAATTTGTTATTGAGAAAAAACTGATTGCCATGAACAAGAAACAACTTGTGAAGAGAGTTTCACAGAAGACAGGACTTACATTAACGGAGAGCAATGAGTTCCTGAACTCGGTACTTGATACAATTTCCGAAACTTTGAAGAATAGGGAGAATGTGTTTTTGAGAGGATTCGGGTCCTTTATGATAAAGGAGAGGAAACCAAGACGTACAATGAGCCTCAACACCCGGAAGATGATTGTAATTCCGGGAAAGAAGGTGGTGAAGTTCAAGACGCAAATTCTTTGACTGAAGTAAAGGGAGCGGTAAATTTTGCCGCTCTTTTTTGTGTGTAGGTTCCATGTTTTTAATGATTTTTATTAACTTTGTAACTATTGGTTAAAGGAGTATTTGATATCACCGGTTTTTAAAAGTCCTTGTCATTGAGTAGAATATGCAGACAAGGCAAAGTTATGGAGTGCATATTGTCCGGTTATATGTTTCTTCATGGCATTGGATTCTGTAAATCTGGTGCCAACCTTTAAATTAAATTGCTATGGAAAGAAAATCACTTCTGTTGCTGATGGTGCTGCTCTTTGCTTGCAGCAGTATATTTGCCCAAAGGATGAGCAGAAAAAAGGAACTTGCGGCATTGAAAGAGGCCTACAAGGAGGCCATAATGCGTACAGAAAGGTTGTCTTCCCAGCTTTCGGCCCAGGTTGCAACAATGGACTCCCTTGTTGATGTGGCATCACGTGCAGATGAACTGCTGAAGGAAAATGCACGGTTGAAAACGGAGCTGGATTCATGTAAGGAGCAACTTATGGAGCTGGACGTAGCAGATATGTCAAAGGCAGGGGGAATTCCGGTAGCCCTTTTCTTTGAAATAGGAAAGACATCCATAGGGGCAAAAGAACTGGTAAACCTCACTTTCTTCATTGAAAATTCATTGAATATCAATCCCGATAAAATATTCACAGTCTACAGCACAGAGAATGACCTTGCCCGGAAGAGACTTGATTACATATGTAATCTGCTTCACAAAAAATACGGTATAGCTTTGGAGCGTATTGTGAACGGTGGAGTGATAGACAATTACAAATATTCCGATATCAACCTTAACAGGGTAGTGATAATACAGTAGTATATTATGTTGGTACACATTGTAATGTGGCGCTTTAAGGATTGTGCCTGTGGCGCTACCAAAGAAGAGAACCTCAAACAGATGAAACAGCGCCTTGAGGGGCTGGTAGGGGTAGTTCCCCAACTGGTTTCAGCCGAGGTGGGAATAGACTTCAAACATACTGAAATGAGCTATGATGCTGTTCTGATAAGCAGATTCCGCTCTGAAGAAGATCTTGCCGCATACAAAGTGCATCCCGCCCATGTAGAGATAAGCAATTTCTGCAAACAGTGCCGCGAGAGCAGGGTGGTTTGCGACTATTGGGAGTAGAGTTGACTGGGGGAAATAAAAAATGGCTGCTCACTTAAGATATTACATTCCCAGCATTGCGGCCGGGTTGATGCTCAAAATCTTGCAGAGTGATTTGGCCACTTTCAGCGTAGGTTCTGCCCTGCCGCAGATGTAGTCATTTATTCTTGAAGGACTTACTCCAACTTCAGCGGCCAATTGCTTTTGTGTCATATTGGCTTCTTCTAATGCCAGTTCAATCAGCTGCGATATGGTTGGCTTTTCTATAGGGAAATGCAGTTTCTCGTATGTGATTACAATATCAGACATAATGGAGAGTTCCACTGCATTTTTGTCATTTGCAGATGTGGAATCATCCACCATTGGCAACAGCTCCTCAATTCTGGCCAATGCATACTCATATTGAACATCTGTAATCTCAATCATAACGGCTGGTATTAAATGGTGGAACAATCTATTTTGTCATATTGGTCATGTGTCCCCACAAAACGGACAAACACGTAACCTATTATGAATTTTACAACAACCACCACACGGTATTTGTTCCTGCGTATATTAAATACATAGTGCTGATTGCCTACATAATCTGCCGAAGGAAAATCAAATCTGATATCTCCAAAATTCTTCCATTGGGCTTTCTCTACAATATCGTACCATCTTTCCAGTGCAACTTTGGAATCTTCATACCCTTTCTGCTGATAAAACTCTTTGAGTTTCCTATGCGATACAACCCTCATCTCTCCTGATATTTATGCAAAAGTAATAATAAATTTTGAAAAACAAGAGTATTGGCTTTTAAAATATTTAAAAACAAAATCAAAAAATACAAGGTAAGAGAGTGACTCAAAAGTCGCTAATATGAAAAACAACCCCCGTCAGCGTTCTGGCGGGGGTGCGTTTTTTGAAAGGGAGCTTTTGAGTCAGCCCCTTATTTGTATTATATAAAGTCTTGTGTTATCCCACGCATGCGCCGTTGTCAACAGCCTCGGCTGGGGTAACAAAGCGCATCTTTCCGCTTTCGTCTTTAGCCATAAGGATCATGCCACGGCTCTCAATGCCCTTGATCTTTCTAGGGGCAAGGTTTGCAAGGATACAGATCTGTTTGCCTACCATCTCCTCTGGAGTGTAGTGCTCAGCAATACCTGAAACGATGGTCCTGGTATCAATACCTGTATCAATGGTAAGCTGTAGAAGCTTGTCTGTCTTAGGAACTTTAACTGCCTCAAGAACGGTTGCAGTTCTGATGTCCATTTTCATGAAATCGTCAAATGTGCACTCCTCTTTCTGTGGAAGTGGGGCAGGTATGCCGGCAGCCTCGGCAGCAGCAGCCTCGTTGGCAGCTTTGGTAGCGTTGAGCTTGTCTACCTGCGCCTGGATCTCTGCATCCTCAATCTTTGCAAACAACAGCTCAGCTGGGTTAAGCTGGTGGCCTGCAGCCAAAATCTCTCCGCCAAACTCGCTCCATGAGATCTTCTCAAGGTTAAGCATCTTCACAAGTTTCTCTGATGAGAATGGAAGGAACGGCTCAAATGCAATTGCAAGGTTGGCGCAAAGCTGCAATGAGATGTTGAGGATAGTTGCAACCCTCTCCATATCTGTCTTGGCAAGTTTCCAAGGCTCAGTCTCAGTAAGGTATTTGTTTCCAAGGCGGGCAAGGTTCATGGCGTCTTTCAATGCCTCGCGGAACTTGTATGTGCTCAAGTTGTGCTCCAAAGATGCCTTGATCTGAGGAATCTCAGCAAGAACCTCCTTGTCTACATCTGTTAGGGTTCCCACTGCTGGAACTTTGCCCTCAAAGTATTTGTGGGTAAGTACAATGGCACGGTTCACGAAGTTTCCGTAGATTGCTACAAGCTCGCTGTTGTTGCGGGTCTGGAAATCTTTCCATGTAAAGTCGTTGTCTTTGGTCTCAGGTGCATTTGCGCAAAGCACATATCTCAGAACATCCTGTTTGCCAGGGAAATCTACAAGGTACTCGTGCAACCATACAGCCCAGTTGCGGGAGGTTGAAATCTTGTCACCCTCAAGGTTGAGGAACTCGTTTGCTGGAACATTCTCAGGAAGGATGAAACCGTCGCCGTGAGCTTTAAGCATAGAAGGGAACACTATACAGTGGAATACAATGTTGTCTTTTCCAATAAAGTGTACCATCTTGGTATCCTCGCTCTTCCACCATTTCTCCCACTCATTTGGAAGAAGCTCAATTGTATTTGAGATGTATCCGATAGGGGCATCAAACCAAACATAAAGCACTTTACCCTCTGCTCCCTCAACAGGAACCGGAACACCCCAGTCCAAGTCTCGGCTTACCGCTCTTGGCTGAAGGCCGCCGTCAATCCAGCTCTTGCACTGGCCGTAAACGTTGGTTTTCCACTCCTTATGACCCTCAAGGATCCACTCTTTAAGCCATCCCTCGTACTGGTCCAATGGCAAGTACCAGTGTTTGGTAGGTTTCTTTACAAGCTCGCCGCCGCTGATTGAGGATTTTGGATTGATAAGCTCCTCAGGGCTGAGTGTGCTTCCACATTTCTCGCACTGGTCGCCGTAAGCACCCTCTGCACCGCATTTAGGGCAGGTACCTGTAATGTATCTGTCTGCAAGGAATGTATTTGCCTCTACATCAAAGAATTGCTCGCTCTCTTTCTCAATGAACTTGCCGTCTTCGTAAAGTTTCTTAAAGAATGCGGCAGCAGTCTTGTGGTGGGTAGGGGAGCTGGTACGTGAATATACGTCAAAGCTGATACCCAATCCCTGGAACGAATCCTTGATGATATTGTGATACTTGTCTACAACGTCCTGCGGAGTGCAGCCCTCTTTCTTTGCCTTGATGGTGATTGGAACTCCGTGCTCGTCTGAACCTCCAATGAAAAGTACCTCCTCACCTTTGAGTCTCAAAAATCTGGCATAGATGTCTGCAGGTACATAAACTCCTGCAAGATGGCCTATGTGCACCGGACCGTTCGCATAAGGAAGGGCCGATGTAATCAGGTGTCTTTTAAATTCTTTTCCCATTTTCTATATATTTTATTTTCAATTATTTCCTGTTTTTTTCATCCCGACAGTTTTTTGTCGGGATGAAGAATTTTTTCTATAAAATTATCCTGTTCAGCTCTTTGGAGAAGAAGTTTCTCACCTGCATGAGGGTGGATAGCTGTGTCATGAGTTCATTCTGGAGCTCAATATTCTTCTCTTTCTGGGCCCTTCCAAGTTCCTCGGTAAGGTTCATGGCTGCCTGTGCGGTAACTTTGGCCTTGTAGATGAGGATTGATTTTGGTACAACTCTGCCAAGTACATTCCTCTCAGGGATGATGGACTTGCTGAACTGCTGAATTGTAAGTGTATATGGCTGGATGAAAAGGTCTGCAACTATGTTTGAAACCTCCTTATTGGGGTGGTTCATGAAGTAGCGGAGTACCTTCTCGCTCTCGTGGTCCTTCAACTGGAAATATTCGTTGAATATCTCCTTGTACTGCAGGTTCTGCAGTTCCAGTTCGTCGTTCTGCAGCTGGCTGAGGATGTACTGGGCTACGGTCTGCTCCTCATCCTCTGCACCGTATGCAAAATCTGCATCAACGTGTATAGGCAAATATCCGAATTTGAGCAGATAGTAGAGGATCTCCTTTTCAGCCTCGCTGCAGTAGGTGTTTACAACAAAGCCCGGTATATTGTTCCGTTGTGCACCTGCCTGAGGAGTGCCAAATGCAGATGCGGCATCAGCAGCCTGTATTCCCTGGAGCCTTTCCTGTCTCTCCTGTTCCCTCTTCTGCTGGTAGTACTCCTCGCTCTGCTTCTTGTGGCGCTGCTTGGCAACCTCCTGCTGGAGCAAATCTTCCTTAATGTTCAGTTTTGCTGCTGTCTGTTCAATGTAGACTGCACGTACAATGGCATCAGGTATTACAGCAATGCTGCTTACTACCTCGCCAATGAGTTTTGCCCTCTGGAGAGGGTCTTTGTTGAGTTCCTGGGTAAGGATCCTCTGCTTGAAACTGATGAAGTCCTCCTCGTTGTTTGAGAGGAATTCCAAAAGTTCCTCGCGGGTATGTTTGCGTGCGAATGAGTCGGGGTCTTCTCCGTCGGGAAAAAGGGCAACCTTTATCTCCAACCCTTCTTCGAGCAGCATGTCAATTCCTCTGAGGGAGGCCTTGATGCCTGCCCAGTCTCCGTCATAAAGGACTGTTACATTGTTGGTAAACCTTTTTATGAGCTGGATCTGTCCGGTGGTGAGGGAGGTTCCGCTGCTGGAAACAACGTTCTCAACGCCGGCTTGATGAAATGAGATCACATCTGTGTAGCCCTCAACAAGGTAACATTTCTGCTCCCTTGCAATGGCCTGTTTTGCTTCATAGATTCCGTAAAGGACCTTGTTCTTTACATATACCTCACTCTCAGGTGAGTTGATGTATTTGGCAACCTCCTTGTCGCTCCTGAGTTTCCTTCCTCCAAAGGCAATCACTTTGCCGCTGATGCCCCTGATAGGGAATATCACCCTATCATAATACCGGTCTACAAGTTCGCCGTTCTCGCGCTCAATGGTGAGGCCAACCTCCACCATGTGCTCTTTCTTGTACCCTTTCCTCTGTGCGTTATGGGTAAATTCCCTCTTTTTGTTTGGGGCATAACCCAAAAGGAACTTGTTTATTGTTTCGTCTGTAAAGCCACGCTCCTTGAAGTAGCTGAGGCCTATGGCAATGCCCTCATCTGTCTTGAGCAGCTGCTCTGTGTAGAATTTCTGGGCAAAGTCATTTACAATCAGCAATGACTCATGGTGAAGCCTTTGCTGTACATCCTCCTCACTCTCCTCTTTCTCTTTTACCTCAATGCCGTATTTGCGTCCCAGATACTTGAGTGCCTCCACGTAGCTCATCTGCTCGTGCTCCATCACAAAGCTCACGGTACTGCCGGCTTTGCCGCATCCGAAGCATTTGTAGATGCCTTTGCTTGGCGATACCGAGAAGCTTGGGGTCTTCTCATGATGGAACGGGCAGCACGCAATGTAGTTTGCCCCCCTTCTCTTGAGGGAGACAAAGTCGCTTACCACCTCCTCTATTCGGGCGGCGTCGAGTATGCGTTCTACTGTTGCGTGGTCAATCATATTTTTTGTTGCTCGTTATGGTACGTCTATTTTGTTGCTCGGGCATGTTTTGGTGCCGTTTTGTGCCCGCGGCGCATTGCTTGGGCACATTCGGGCAGTTATTTATGCCCGGTGTGTGCTTTTCGGGTACGCTGGGCACGTTTTAGTGCCGTTTTGTTCCCGCAGTGCATTGCTTGGGCACATTCGGGCAGTTATTTGTGCCCGGTATGTGCTTTTCGGGTACGCTGGGCACGTTTTAGTGCCGTTTTGTTCCCGCGGCGCATTGTTTGGGCACATTCGGGCAGTTATTTGTGCCCGGTGTGTGCTTTTCGGGTACGCTGGGCTCGTTTTAGTGCCATTTTGTTCCCAGTCGTGCCTAGTTGGGCACATTTAGCTGGCAATTTGTTCCATGCGTGCCGGCTTAGAGGTACCTGTCGGGAAGATTATTTTGCCTTGTATGCCTCTGCCTGTGCCTTGATCAGCTCCTCGTCCTGGAAGTAGTTGATTTTCATGGCAGCCTTTACCTCCTCAAGGGTTGCTGCGGCTTTAGCGCGGGCCTCCTCGGAACCTTTGCGAAGGATGTCGTATACCTGAGGAATGTTCTGCTCGTATGCTTTTCTTCTCTCGCGGATTGGGGCAAGGAACTCCTCCATAATGTTGAAAAGGAACTTCTTGCAGGTGCCGTCGCCAAGTCCTCCGCGGCGGTAGTGGTCTTTCATCTCGTCCAAGTTTGCGTACTCCGGAAGGAATTTTGCAAAATGCTCAGGGGTGCTGAATGCATCAAGGTATGTGAACACTACGTTGCCCTCCACGTGGCCCGGGTCTGAGATCTGAAGGTGCTCAGGGTCTGTGTACATGCTGTTCACTTTCTTCTTGATCTCTTTTGAAGAGTCGGAAAGGTAGATGCAGTTGCCAAGAGACTTGCTCATCTTAGCCTTGCCGTCTGTACCTGGAAGACGCATACATACTGAGTTCTCTGGAAGCATCATCTCAGGAAGTACAAGTGTTTCTCCGTAAACGGTGTTGAACTTGTGTACAATCTCGCGGGTCTGCTCAATCATAGGGGCCTGGTCAATTCCTACAGGAACTACAGTTGCCTTGAAAGCGGTAATGTCCGATGCCTGGCTGATAGGGTAGGTGAAGAAGCCAACAGGTGTACCTTTCTTGTTTGCGTTCTCCTCGTCATCAGAGAAACCTCTCAACTGTATCTCCTGTTTTACGGTAGGGTTGCGCTGAAGACGCTGAACAGTTACAAGGTTCATGTAGTAGAATGCCAACTCACAAAGTTCAGGAACCTGAGATTGTATGAAAATTGTACATTTTTCAGGATCCAAGCCTGCTGAAAGGTAGTCCAAGGCTACCTCAATGATATTCTGGCGAACCTTTTCAGGGTTGTCAGCATTGTCTGTAAGAGCCTGGGCATCAGCAATCATAATGAAGATTTTGTCAAACTCTCCGCTGTTCTGCAACTCAACCCTTCTCCTTAATGAGCCTACATAGTGGCCCAAGTGCAGTTTGCCGGTTGGGCGGTCTCCTGTAAGAATAATCTTTTCCATATATATTTCTCTTATTATTTTCGGTGTGAATAAACATACAAAGGTAATAAATTATTTCAGTTTTCCTTTTTATAAGAAGTATAAGGTGCAGGGAGGTGTAAATTTGTACCGTGCTCAACAAATTGTAGGAGCAAAACATCCTCATTTAGGTAGCAATTCCGGGAGGAAATGCCACCGATGAGTATTTTGTTCCGGTTTTGCGGCCTGAATGAGGATATTTTGCTGCTGCCGGTGTATTTTGTCCTGGTTTTGCGGTCTAAATGAGGATGTTTGTCCTTGATATGAGATGATTTTAAGGATAAATGAAAAGAGGGTGCCCGGCCTGGTCACCCTCCTGAATCTCTGCAGGGAAAAGAATCTTCTTCCACAAATGGGGTTACTCTTTCTCGCCCTGTGCGGCAATAGCCTCGCGGACTTTAGCCTCTACCTCTTCTGCAAACTCAGGGTTATCGAGAAGAAGTTGTCTTACAGCCTCACGGCCCTGGCCAATCTTGCTCTCGCCGTAGCTGAACCAGCTGCCACTCTTCTTTATGATGTCGTACTCAACGCCAAGATCAAGGATTTCGCTCACTTTTGAGATACCCTCGCCGTAAAGGATGTCAAACTCTGCCTTCTTGAAAGGAGGAGCCATCTTGTTTTTTACAACTTTTACGCGGGTGCGGTTACCGGTTGCATCCTCGCCGTCCTTAAGCTGGGTGGTTCTTCTTACATCAAGTCTTACGGATGCATAGAATTTTAGGGCATTACCTCCGGTTGTTGTCTCAGGGTTGCCGAACATTACGCCCAATTTCTCCCTCAACTGGTTGATGAAGATACAGCAGGTGTTGGTCTTGCTGATGTTTGCAGTAAGTTTTCTCAATGCCTGGCTCATGAGGCGTGCCTGAAGGCCCATTTTTGAGTCACCCATCTCGCCCTCAATCTCTGCTTTAGGGGTAAGGGCTGCTACAGAGTCAATTACAATGATGTCAATTGCTCCTGAACGGATAAGGCTGTCTGCAATCTCAAGTGCCTGCTCGCCGTTGTCGGGCTGTGAGATAAGCAAAGTGTCTACGTTCACACCAAGTTTCTTTGCGTATGTGCGGTCGAATGCGTGCTCTGCATCAATGATTGCTGCAATTCCTCCGGTTTTCTGAGCCTCTGCAATTGCGTGGATTGCAAGGGTTGTCTTACCGCTGCTCTCAGGTCCGTATATCTCAATTACTCTACCTTTTGGATATCCTCCAATTCCCAATGCGCAGTCCAATGCAATTGAACCGCTTGGGATAACTGATACATCCCATTTTGGCTGATCCCCCAGCTTCATGATTGTCCCCTTTCCAAAATCCTTCTCAATCTTGTCCAATGTAGCCTGCAAAGCTTTCAGCTTGGCTGCATTCACCTCCGCTACGTTTGGAGTTTCTACTTCTTTAGCCATATTTTTCAGAATTAATTTGTTAATTTTTATCCTAACAAAGATACTTAAAAAATCGTAACTTTGCGGAGTATGAAGAAAATTTTGTTGGGCATGTCGCTGCAGGAACTCAAGCAGCTTGCCGTAGAGTATAAACTGCCTGCTTTTACAGGCAAACAGATAGCAGACTGGCTATATAAGAAGAGGGTTACATCAATTGATCAGATGACCAATCTTTCAAAGGTTGCTAGAGAAAGATTGTCTGAGGACTGTGAGGTTGGAAGAGTGGATTATACACAGCTTCAGGCATCGGTTGACGGAACAAAGAAATACCTTTTCCCATGCCATACCGGAACCTGTGTTGAGGCTGTTATGATTCCCGATGAACCAAGGGCCACAATCTGTGTTTCTTCTCAGGCGGGATGCAAGATGCACTGCAAGTTCTGCATGACGGGAAGACAGGGCTTCAGCGGTAACCTCAGGGTGAATGAGATCCTTTCTCAGTTTATGGGAATTGATGAGGCTGAGAGCCTTACCAACGCTGTGTTTATGGGAATGGGTGAGCCTTTGGACAACCTTGCAAATGTCCTTAAGGTTATTGAGGTACTTACTGCAGAGTGGGGATTTGCATGGAGTCCCAAGAGGATAACACTCAGCAGTATAGGTGTCACTTCATCACCGCAGCTTGTGGAATTGCCGGACTATAGGATGGATGAGAAGAACAGGGGTGTTTACCATGCATTCAATCCGTTGAAGGCATTTTTGGACCTTACAAAATGCCATCTGGCAATAAGTCTGCATAACCCGTTCCCTGGAGAGAGGGTTGAACTTATGCCTATGGAGAAGGGATTTCCGCTTGAAGAGACCCTTGATCTTATAAAGGAGTATGATTTTACCGGCCAGCGCAGGGTTAGCTTTGAGTATATCATGTTTGACAGGGTAAATGATACCAAGAAGCATGCTGATGCCCTTGTGAGGATGCTCAAGGGATTGGAGTGCAGAATGAACCTCATCAGGTTCCATGCCATTCCCGATTCACCGCTTGCGCCATCTCCCATGCCTGTAATTGAGGCCTTTAAGGAGAGGCTTAATGGTGCAGGGCTTATGACAACCCTAAGGGCAAGCCGCGGCGAGGATATTTATGCTGCATGCGGTATGCTTGCAGGAAAGAAGTAGTATAATTGAATGATAAGGAGGATGCTGAATAAGTTTATGGCGATACTGATGCTGGTATGTGCGGTTGTTTTGGCAGCTGCAGGACCGTTGTGTGCTGCAGAGGAAGGAGACAATTCTCCAAGACGGCCAAAGGTGGCGCTGGTGTTGTGTGGAGGTGGGGCAAAAGGTGCTGCACATATTGGTGCCCTCAAGGTGCTTGAGAAGGCAAATGTTCCTATAGACATGATAGTGGGTACCAGTATAGGCGGTCTGGTAGGCGGCCTGTATGCAATGGGCTATTCGGCAACGGAACTTGATTCAATAGTTTCGGGATGTGACTGGAAATATCTTTTGAGTGACAATTCCTATTCCCGACGGGATGAGTCGTTTGACGGCAGGAATATGGATGCCAAGTATCTGGTGAGGGTACCTTTTTATGGGATGAATGCGGCAAAATCGGAATCTCCCATCTCCAGGCTCCCTTCCGGACTCATTGGAGGACAGAATGTCCTGAACTTCCTCAATGGACTGGCAATGCAGTACAGGGGGAATATGGAGTTCAAGAACCTTCCGGTGCCGTTTGCTTGTGTGGCAACGGATTTGTCTACCGGCGAGGCTGTTGTGTTGGATAGGGGGGAACTTACAATGGCTATGCGTGCCACTATGGCAATCCCTGGCGTGTTCTCTCCGGTGGAAATAGATGGAAGGATTCTGGTAGATGGAGGTGTAGTGAACAATTTTCCTGTGGATGTTGCCCGCAATATGGGGGCCGATATTGTAATAGGTGTTGATATAAAGAACGATGCCCCTTCTGTTGATGAACTCAGGGCCATGCCGCAGGTATTCATGCAGATGCTGGATCTTTTGGGCTATGAAGCCTATGTGAGGAATGTTCAGGATGTGGATATACTCATCAAACCAGATGTGTCAAAATACGGGACTTTCAGCTTCAATGCCCCAGCCATTGCCCAGCTGATTAAAAACGGGGAGATTGCAACAAGGGAAAAAATGGAGTCTGTGGACAGTCTTGTCAGAAGGCTCAGTACATTGGCGTTGGGTGACTACAGCCAGCCGTCACCTGTGCAGGCTGCCCCGCAGAGGGAGAAATTCTGTTTTTCAGATGTGGTGCTCAGCGGAGTGCCACTTAAGGACCAGCACTGGCTCAGGAGGCTGTCGGGATTAAAGCCGGGAGTGGAGCTTACCAAGGTGGATATTGACAGGGGAATATCGGTGCTTATGGGAACAAAGGCTTTCTCATCTGTAACCTACACCGTTAAGGGGCAGGGGACAAGTGCGGAGGTGCTGGAACTCACCCTTGTAAAAGGACCTTCCAATGTGGTGGCTTTGGGTGCCAGATATGACTCCGAGGAGGCTGCCGGAATGCTTGTGCACCTGGGTGCAAATGAATTGGGTCTGCTTGGTTCCAAATTGGGCTTTACCGGAAGATTGAGTTATAACCCTTATGGAGAGGTGAATTACTCATACAACTCAAAATATTTTCCAAGGATAGAGTTCAACTACAAGGTGGGCAGCATGGACCTGAATATTTACAAGTCTACCGAGAACCAGAACAGTCTTGATTTTCTGTACCAGAGGGGTGAGATAAACCTGGCCAACATTTATTTGAGGAACTATAACTTTAAGGTGGGTGCAAGGTATGAGCATTATAACTACAGCAGGTATCTCAAATATAATGTTCCCGACAATTATCTGGATTACACCCTCAGGGATAAAAGTTACCAGAGTTTCTATTTCAGCGGCAAGATGGACAATCTTGACGATGACTATTTTGCAAGCCATGGAGTGGCTGTAGAGATAGAGGGTGCATATTGGCCTAAGGCCTATTCTAATGGGATTACCCCGTTCGGCGCGGTGAAACTTATGGTTGACGGTACCGTGAGGGCCGGAAACAGGGTGGTGTTCTTGCCTCACTTGTATGGTAGGGTGCTTATTGGAGACTGTACCGAAATTCCGTATCTCAACTACTTTGGAGGGTCGGAGCCGGGCAGATATTTCAGTCAGCAACTGCCGTTTATAGGAATGAATCATGCAAATCCCATACACAATAGTGTGATGATTGCCAGGATGGACATGAGGAGGCAGTTTGGAAGCAATCATTATGTTTATGCAATTGCCAACTATCTGCGCAGTGGAATGAGTATAGATGAGATGCTCTCTGCCAGAGGATTCGGTATATGGGGTTTTGGTGTGAAGTATTCGTACAACTCTCCTATAGGCCCTCTTTCATTTAATGTGCACTGGTCTGATTATGACCACAAGTTTGGTGCATATGTCAGTCTTGGACATTATTTTTAGCGGTAGAGTATGACACCAGAGCAGGCTTTGACCAGGCTCCAGGCGCAGTGCAGCAGGAGCGAGATGTGCAGCGGACAGGTGCGCAGGAGGCTCCTCAGGTGGAGTACTGCACAGCAGCAGAAGGGACAGCCGGGTTTTTCTCAGCTGCAGATGGATGATATTGTGGAATCTCTGATAAAGGAGAGGTTTGTGGATGATGCCCGTTTTGCCGGTGCTTATGTGAGGGACAAGGCCCGTTTTGCCGGATGGGGCGCAGTAAAAATTGCGTACAATTTGAAGGGATTGGGAGTTGCGGAGTCTGTAGTGAAGGCTGCAATTGCGGAGAATATGGAGAATTTTGCTCCCGACAGGCTTAAGGAAATCCTGCAGAAGAAGTGGAATGGGCTCAAGCCGGGCCTTGCCTTGCAGCAGAAAAGGGAGAAGGTGTTGAGGTTTGCTCTTGGCCGGGGTTTCCAGTATGGCCAAATTATGGATATAATTAAGGATTTCAAGTAGTTTTTCGTATCTTTGTCTTTAGTCTAATAATTTTTTAAAGATGAGCAGTTTTAGTGAGCGCCTGGATGCGCTGAGGAGGTCTCTTTGACTATGCCGGAAAGAAGGCTGATGTTCAGGAGAAAGAAAAAATAAGTACTTCGGAAGGTTTCTGGGATGATCCCAAGGAGGCGGAGGCATTTCTCAAGAAATTGTCGGGAGTAAAATATTGGGTAAATTCGTTGGATGCAGTGGCAGGAGCCCTTGAGGATGTTGAACTTCTCAGGGAGATGGGTGCTGAGGAGAGTGAGATTGCCCAGGAGGAGAAGAAGATAGATGAGATGTTGGGTGAGCTTGAGATGAAGAGCATGTTGGGTGAGGAGGGTGATAATCTTGGAGCTTTGCTCAAAATTAATTCCGGTGCAGGCGGTACTGAGAGCAACGACTGGAGCAGCATGCTTTTGCGCATGTATGTGAGGTGGGGTGAGAGGAACGGCTACAAGGTTACTGTATATGATGTACTTGAAGGTGATGAGGCAGGTATAAAGTCTGCCACCATTGAGTTTGAGGGGGAGTTTGCTTACGGTTATCTCAAGTCTGAGAATGGAGTGCATAGGATGGTGAGGATTTCTCCGTTCAACGCACAGGGCAAGAGACAGACAACATTCTCTTCAGTTTTTGTTTATCCGCTGGTTGATGATTCAATTGAGATTGTAATAAACCCGTCTGATCTGGAGTGGGACACTTTCCGTTCCAGCGGTGCGGGTGGACAGAATGTGAACAAGGTGGAGACAGGTGTACGTGTAAGGCATATCCCAAGTGGAATTGTGGTTGAGAATACGGAAACCCGTTCACAGTTGGACAACCGCCAGAATGCGTTGAGGATACTGAAATCCCATCTGTATGAGATAGAGCTTGCCAAGAAGAGGGCAAAGCAGGCTGAACTTGAGGGGCAGAAGAAGAGGATTGAGTGGGGATCGCAGATAAGGAGTTATGTACTGCACCCTTACAAGATGGTGAAGGATCTGCGCACCAACTGCGAGACTTCCGATACGGCAGCAGTGCTTGACGGAGACTTGAATGAGTTCATGAGAAGCTATTTGATGGAAAATACAAAACAATAAAACACTTATATAATATTATGGAATTCGTATATAAAGAGATGTTCCCTATGGGGAAAGATACTACCGAGTATCATCTTCTTACAAAAGACTATGTTTCTGTAGAGAAATTCGGTGACAAGGAGTTCTTGAAAGTTGATCCTGAAGGATTGAGATTCCTTGCAAGGCAGGCTATGCACGATGTTTCGTTCATGTTGCGTCCTGAGCACAACGAGATGGTTGCAAAGATCCTTTCAGATCCTGAAAGCAGCGACAACGACAAGGCTGTTGCAATCCAGATGCTTATGAATGCGGATGTTTCTGCAAAAGGACAGCTTCCTTTCTGTCAGGATACAGGTACAGCTACCATTGTTGCAAAGAAAGGTCAGTTTGTATTTACCGGCGGCGGTGATGAGGAGGCCCTTTCACACGGTGTGTTTGATACATATACAAATGACAACTTGAGGTATTCACAGAATATCCCTCTTGATATGTACAATGAGAAGAATACAGGATGTAACCTTCCTGCACAGATTGACATTTTTGCTACAGACGGAAATGAGTACAAATTCCTGTTTGTTGCCAAAGGTGGCGGATCTGCAAACAAGACATATCTTTTCCAGGAGACTAAAGCGCTTATTACCCCAGAGAAACTTGAACCGTATTTGGTTGAGAAGATGAAGACTTTGGGTACTGCTGCCTGTCCTCCTTACCATATTGCATTTGTAATTGGCGGTACTTCTGCAGAGCTTAACCTCAAGACTGTGAAGCTTGCCTCTACAAAATACTATGATTCACTTCCAACTGCTGCAAGTGAGGATGGTTATGCTTTCAGAGATGTTGAGATGGAGAAACGTCTTCTT
Organism: Candidatus Egerieisoma sp.; assembly: GCA_045659725.1. GTDB lineage: Bacteria > Bacteroidota > Bacteroidia > Bacteroidales > UBA932 > Egerieousia. The sequence goes on along the minus strand of JAZRCK010000048.1, from coordinate 486 downwards.
AAGGCTGCCCACAACCTTGGTATTGGTGCACAGTTTGGCGGCAAATATTTTGCTCATGATATCAGAGTTATCCGTTTGCCACGTCACGGTGCATCTTGTCCTGTAGGTATGGGTGTAAGCTGTAGCGCAGACAGAAACGTTAAGGCCAAAATCAATAAGGACGGTATCTGGCTGGAGACTTTGGATGCTAATCCTGCACGCCTTATCCCTGAGCAGTATCTTTCAGGTTCGGCATTGGCTAAAGGTGTGAAAGTTGACTTGAACCGCCCTATTAAGGAGGTGCTTGAGCAGTTGAGCCAGTATCCTGTATCTACATTCCTTCTATTGAACGGTACCATTATAGTAGGTAGGGATATTGCCCATGCAAAACTTAAAGAGAGAATTGATAAAGGTGAGGGACTTCCTGAGTATATCAAGAACCACCCAATCTATTATGCAGGTCCTGCAAAGACCCCTAAAGGAATGGCCAGCGGATCATTCGGACCT
>JAZRCK010000047.1:0-1890 GCA_045659725.1 Candidatus Egerieisoma sp. | reverse complement strand
CTGCAGAAGGGTCTGAACCGTCTGTAGTATAGTAAATCTTTGCTTCGGCAGGAGAAGATTTCATTACAACATCACCGTTCTCGTCCATCGTAATCTTTGGAGTGATGCAGGATGTAGGGAATGAACCAAGATCATAGATTGTACCGCGTTTAAGGTCAGATACCGCCTTTGCGAATGTGTATGTGCCTGTTTCTGAAGTAATCTTGAATTCAAGTTTCTCAACATCAGATGTAGATGCATTCTGCTTGAACGGCAATATACATGCATAGGCATCACCCGAGATTACCGATGCGTCATTATGTCTGATTGTAACATCATCCGAATTGAGGTTTGTATACAGTCCTTTCAGCTGGTGGTTTTGTACATTGATATGACCTGCCCCAGCAATTCCTCTATAGCGTCCGTCAGAAAGACATGCTTTGATCTGAATACTTTGAGCATTGTATACGGCAGGCATGTTAACCTTAATTCCAACTACTGCATGTTTGAACAAGACATTATCAGCTGACTTTATTGTGATTTCTCCTTCACCTTCAGTAGCAGTGCAGACTACATTGCTTGCTGTAGCGAGGAAATAATCTCCAAGGTTTTCAATTCTACCATCCTGTTCAACAGGGAAGTTAACAACGACGCATTTTGGGTATCTTGCAGAGATGGATGACACAAGATTTGCAGGATAGACAAAATTCATAGCATATGAATCTGTCTCTGTATATGGCAAATCTCCTACAAAATTACCATCACCACCTGTTGTCATTGTTGTCAAGACATTGGTTTCTGCGGTATTAACATTGTCAAAGTTCTGGAAACAAGCAATAGCGTCATCTGCCTCCCAAGCGAAAGCACCTTCAGTATAAGCCGCCTTTGTCGCGCTTGCATAATCTGGCATTATAGGCTCCGCCACTACAGTAGCTGGGTAAACACCAGGTTCAAGAACTACAGGATTCTCTACTACAGGAGCGTCTGAAGGATTGTCGGTAGAATCATTCTGTGGCAAACCCTCCTTGTTACATGCGGCAAATGATATGGCCGCCATCGCGATAATCGCAAAAAATCTATTCTTTTTCATTGCTTTACCTCCCATTAAATCCATTCTGTATCTTTAAATGTATCATTCTGATTTACCTCGTCAAAAGTAAATCCTGTTCCAGTGGCACTAGATGTCATAAGGCACGCACTATATTCAAGTACGACTTCAACTAAAGTAGTCTCTGGTGAGACATAGTTGAGATTAATAGGTTTTGTCATAATAATCTTTATTTTTGTTGATTTATATTTATGCAGTTTATACAACACAAAGGTAAAATCTTGTTAAGGGGCATATTTTAATTTTTGTTGCAAAGTGTTTCATTTTTATCCCTATAAAAACCGATAGATTTCTCTGAAGCCATCAGGATAAAATCACCTGGTTCAAAGAATCTGTTACCATTGTGGTCTATAAATCCAAGGTCTTCAAGTAAGTCCATTTCGAAAATGAAGGTCTCCGTATCTCCAGCCTTGATAAGCCTCTTTTCAAAATGCTTAAGTTCTTTTACAGGTCTGGCAATGGTGCATGCAACATCCTTTATATACCAAAGGACTGTTTCCTTTCCATCATATGAGGATGTATTAGTCACTCGCACCTTTGCCGTAAGTCCATCCAACTCTATATCCGAGTATTCAAATGTCGAGTAACTTAAACCGTAACCGAAATCATACAGAGGAGCAAGAGGAGTTCCGTCAATGTATTCCCCCCATTTCCCTCTGCGGGCCCTGTCCCTGTGGTTGTAATAGACCGGTATCTGTCCAACCGAATAAGGAAAGGACATCGGCAGCCTTCCCGACGGGTTGTATCTGCCGCTCAGAAGTCCTGCCACAGCATTGCCTCCCATATGACCGGGCGACCAGGCA
>JAZRCK010000046.1:0-13884 GCA_045659725.1 Candidatus Egerieisoma sp. | reverse complement strand
GGACAGCCATTTATTGTTAAGGAGATTGTTGACGCAGTTAACGCTCTATAATCATTTACATCTAAAGAAACATTGTTATGAAATATACATCACAAGACTTTAAAAGTGATCAGGAAGTAAAATGGTGTCCGGGTTGTGGTGACCACGCAATTTTGGCATCAGTGCTTAAAGCAATGCCTGAGGTATGTGAGGAGCTTAACATCAACAAAGAGGACTTGGTATTTGTATCAGGTATCGGTTGTTCTTCACGTTTCCCTTATTATATGAACACTTACGGTTTCCACTCAATCCACGGTAGGGCAACAGCTATCTCTACAGGTGTGAAAGTGGCTAACCCAAAACTTTCTGTATGGCAGGCTACAGGAGACGGTGACTCACTGGCAATTGGCGGTAACCACTTCATCCACGCCATCAGAAGAAATATCGACCTTAACATCATTCTGTTCAACAACAGAATCTACGGTCTTACAAAAGGCCAGTACTCTCCAACATCAAAGAAAGGTATTGTAACCAAAACTTCACCTTACGGTTCAATTGAGGAGCCGTTCACTCCAGGTAACCTTGTTTTGGGTGCAAGAGGTACATTCTTTGCAAGAAGCTTGGATTCAGAGCTTAAATTGAATCAGGAGATTATGGTTCAGGCTGCAAAACACAAAGGTACTTCAATCATGGAGATGCTTGTAAACTGCGTTATCTTCAATGACGGTACCCACCAGGAGTTTGCAGAGAGATCTGTAAGGGCAGACAGGACAATTGTCCTTAAACATGGTGAGCCTATGATCTTTGGAGCAAACAGGGATAAAGGTCTTGTTCTCGACGGCCTGCAGCTTAAAGTTGTAACTATTGGTGAGAACGGTGTTACTGAGAAGGATATCCTTGTTCATGATGCAAAATCAGACGACAAGCTTCCTATCCACACTATGCTAGCCAATATGAAATATCCTGATTACCCTGTTGCTTTGGGTGTTATCAGAGATGTTGAGGATTCAACTTATGATGAGAACGTACACAACCAGGTGGCTGAGGTTAAGGAGAAAGCAAAAATTTCAACTATCGACCAGCTATTGCGCTCAGGTGCAACTTGGGAGGTAAAATAACCGGACAGTATTAATTTACTATAATTATAAACAAAACAACTTAAAATAATTCATTACAGTTATGAAAGCAGCTGAAATAATGGCGAAACTTCAGGCTAAATATAGCCATGAGCCAGAGTATCTACAGGCAGTTCACGAGGTGTTGGAGTCAATCGAGGAGGTTTACAACCAGCATCCTGAGTTTGAGAAAGCTAAAATCGTTGAGAGAATCGTTGAGCCAGACAGAATCTTCACATTCCGTGTTACTTGGGTAGACGATGCAGGTAATGTACAGACTAACTTGGGTTACCGCGTACAGTTCAATGCAGCTATTGGACCTTACAAAGGTGGTATCCGTTTCCATAAAGCAGTAACTCCTTCAATGCTTAAATTCTTGGGCTTTGAGCAGACTTTCAAAAACGCTCTTACTACTCTTCCTATGGGTGGTGGTAAAGGTGGTTCAGATTTCGATCCAGTAGGAAAATCTGACGCTGAGATCATGAGATTCTGCCAGGCATTCATGTTGGAGTTGTGGCACAACATCGGTCCTGATCAGGACGTTCCTGCAGGTGACGTAGGAGTAGGTGGTCGTGAGATCGGTTACATGTTCGGTATGTACACCAAACTTGCTAGAGAGTACAATACAGGTGTTCTTACTGGTAAAGGTGCTTGCTGGGGTGGTTCAATCCTTCGTCCAGAGGCTACTGGTTTCGGTGCACTTTACTTCACTGAGCACGTTCTTGCAAAAGCTGGTAAAGACATCAAAGGCAAAACCGTTGCCCTTTCAGGATTCGGTAACGTTGCTTGGGGTGCTGCAACCAAAGCTACTGAGCTAGGTGCTAAAGTTGTTGCTATCTCTGGTCCGGACGGAGTATGTGAGATCCCTGAGGGTATCACTAAAGAGATGATCGACTACATGTTGGTTATGCGTTCATCAAACAGAAACAAAGTAGAGGATATGGCTACCCAGTTCCCAGGCGCTGCTAAATTTACTGCTGGTAAAAAAGCTTGGAGCGTAAAATGTGATATCGCTCTTCCTTGTGCATTCCAGAACGAGCTTAACGGTGACGACGCTAAAGAGCTTCTTGCTAACGGTACATGGTGCTGCTGCGAGGTTTCTAACATGGGTTGTACTCCAGAGGCTATCAAAGCATTCCAGGATGCTAAGATCCTATTCGCTCCTGGTAAAGCAGTTAACGCAGGTGGTGTAGCTACTTCAGGTCTTGAGATGACTCAGAATGCTACTCACATCAGCTGGTCAGGTGCTGAGGTTGACGCTAAACTTCACTACATCATGGAGAGCATCCACGAGGCTTGCGTTAAATTCGGCCAGCTAGAGGACGGTAGAGTAGACTACGTGAAAGGTGCTAACATTGCAGGTTTCATGAAAGTTGCTCAGGCTATGTTGGAGCAGGGTATTATCTAATAATACTGCACAATATAAAAATGAAGGCCGGCTGCGAAGCCGGCCTTTTTATGTATGCCCTTATTGGATGGAATCACGGTGAATGTCCTACTCCTGTATTCTCAGAATGAAGGTATCCCTAACATATTTCCAACGCGAACGGGGAATCTCATGGTTGTCGGGAACAACAAAATACTCCTTTGGAGACTTAATGCTGTTGTAGAGGGAAAAGATTTCCTGCAGTGAATAAGTATCCCTCTGCAATCCGGTGCCGAGCAACAGTGGGGCCTTTATGCGGTCTGCAATAGATTCAATTGAATATGTACCTGTGAGGATGGATACGTCGGGAGACTCCATAAAAGCGCCGGCTACCCTGTCATCCATTGCGCTGGCGGCCATTGCGCAGGCTGCTGCATATCCTTTGCCCTGCACATAAACTTGAGTTTTCTTTACCTCCTCCCTGTTGAAGGCAAAATCCATAGCAAGAAGCATGTCTGTAAGGAGGTTTTTAACCACATCATCGCCGTATCCCCGCTGTTTGAGGTAGATTACCATTTCTGCACTCTCAAATGGGGCTGTAAAGTCTGCAAGAGGATTGTCAGACCTCTCTTCCAGAGGAACCAGTGTAATTATCAACGGATGCTCCTTCTTCTCCTTAGGTGCTGCAAAGTATCCGGTCACCCTCTCATTGCCCCTGGAAACCATGGAAAACCTGTATACATTCTTCTCTTTTCCCGACAGCTGCTTGTCCTTTATAATTGCAAACTGAGGTCTCAGATCCCTTCTCTGGAGGGCAACAGTATTGGCAAGATACATGAAATCCTCTGTAGCACCCTTCTGCTTCAAGTGCATCTGAAGGGCATCTGGACATTTTTCAGGTTCTTTGGCCAAGTTTACCCTATTGATGAATTTTCCGTGATTATACAACATTACATTGTAGAAACCCGGTTGCAGCGCCTTGAAGGTAAATGAAAGCTGTGCCGAATCCAGAGGGGCTACGGAGCCTGTCTGTGCAATATCATACAAGGGTGAGCCCAGGAAGTCCCTTATCTCACACTTCATGTTGTACTGTTCTGTGATTTTTCTTCCGTTTCCCAAAGAAACCTTTACTGTAGGACTGTCGGTACCGTAGAAAGCCCAGTTGTTCTCCTTAAGTATTCTGCACGAAAGTGTATCGGCGCCGGCTGCCGGAAGATGGCTTAGCAGCCCCAATGCCCCCAATATCAATAATCTCTTCATTTTTCCCTACAAATCTTTCTTCTTGAACTGTTTCCTGTATTCCTGAGGTGAACACCCCTTCTTTTTCTTGAATATCCTGTTGAAGTTTGACAAGTTGTTGAACCCGCATTCAAGGCAGATGTCGGCTACGGGAGTGCCGGTCTGCACCAGCATTTGTGAAGCATGTCCAAGCCTTACATCTATAATGTAGTCTGAGAGGCTTGTGCCTGTTCTTGCCTTAAAGAAGCGGCTGAAAGCCACTGCCGACATCCCGGCCATCTGTGCCAGAACCGGCAGACGGATATCCTGCTTGTAGTTTTCGTTTATATATTGCTGTATATTCTGTACCCTTCGGCTTTCAGAGTGGGTGTCAATCCTGGCAAACGGAGATGAAGAAAGGGTCTTTGCCTCCTTGCATTTGGAGAGCTCATACAGGATTGTGAAGAACTTCATTACAGCATAAAAGGAATCCTGCTCCATAGAAAGGCTGTCGAGAAGAGGATATACCTTCATTATGGCGGACATTGGGAATGCAATACCTTTCTGCCCTTTTACAAGCATTTTCCTTATGGAGTCAAACTGCTGCTTGTTGGTGAAGTTCTGCTCAAAAATATCTGGAGAAAATTGGATGGTTATCTCCCTTATCTTCGGGCTCCGGCACTCGTGCTGCTCCAGCACATGCTCAAGCTCCTTGCTGGAAACCAGAACAAGATCATAATCTCCAATTACCTCCACGCTGTCGCCCACAATCCTTTTTACTCCGGCAGCATTCTCGGTGAAGTTGAGCTCATAATCTGAATGTGAGTGGATGGGGTAGGTAAATTCCCTTTTCACACGGTCTGCAATATAGAAGAAATCCTTCTCCGACAATGGTGTTATCTCCTTTATCACTTTGTCCTTGCTATAGTTTGCCATAAGGTATCTCTGTTTGTTCAAATTCAAATTTTTCAAAATCCATTGGGGCAATCTCATTCACAGTTTTCTTGAGAATCTCCAGATTGTCCCCTGTTGTTGCAAATGTGCTCTCCAGACCACTGTTTTCCACAGGGAATCCAATTCCCCTTTCTATCAGTACATTCCTTCTTCCCGACAGTATCTCTGCAGCCCTTCTGGCAACTGCAGGTGCAGGATTGACAATTGTAACATTGTCTGAAGTGAATTCCCTGATGGTATCTTCAAGGAAAGGGTAGTGGGTACATCCCAGCACAATATGGTCAACCCCCTGCTCAATCATGGGGATTACATATTTGCCTACCAGTTCCCTGGCTTTGCAGGAACGGGTGTCCCCGCTCTCCACCAGTTCAACAAGACCCTCCCCAACCTGCTCAATCACTTTTGCGTTTGATGCAAATTTGTGTAGGGTACGCAGATAAAGTTCTCCTTTGAATGTTCCTTTTGTTGCCAGTACCCCTATTGCGCCGCTCTTTGTATTTATGGCTGCAGGTTTTACAGCCGGCTCCATCCCTACAAAAGGGATGGAATAATGTCCCCTGAGGTATTCTATGGCGGCTGCTGTTGCTGTGTTGCATGCTACAACAACCATTTCAGCCCCTTTTGATATAAGGAACTCTGTTACCGCTTTGGCCCTGGCAAGAATCTCCTCCTTGGGCTTGGGACCATAGGGGCAATGGCCAGCATCAGAGATGTAAAAATACCTCTCTTGCGGCATTACCCTTACCAGTTCCTTCCAAACTGAAAGGCCTCCTATTCCAGAATCGTATACGCCTATCATAAATTGCATCATTTACCATGCAAAAGTATAAAAAAAAGTTAGATTTGGGCACATTTGATATGTGTTAAAACTTACAAAATGAAAGCAATTATATAAGTTTATATTTATTATTTTTATTGTTGTTTTGTGAGTAAACTATTAGAAATTTGATAATATAACTGAAAATCAAATTTTAATTTGAAACTTTCAATTTCATTTTAATACGGAATATCCATAACGGGAACCCTTAATGTGCCATTAAATTTTTGGAATTAAAAAGTAAACTTCTATATTTGCACATTCTCCACATAGGAGATTTAGGTATTGAAACCTATAAAAATCAAAAAAATATTAACCTTAAAAAAAAACCTTTATGAGAAAAGTAAAGTTTTTCTTGACAGTACTCTCATTATTGGCAGTTAGTTTTGCTTGGGCACAGAACATAGCTGTTAAAGGTACTGTTACAGATCAGAGCGGTAACCCCGTTCCAGGTGTTACTGTATTGCTACAAGGTTCTACAAATGGTACCTCTACTGACGTAGACGGTAATTATGGAATAACTGTTCCTTCAAACGGAACATTGGTATTCTCCCTTGTAGGTATGAAGACAGTATCCGTTCCTGTAGGCAACAAGGCCCAGATCAATGTTGTTATGGAAGAGGATGCAATGCTTCTAGAGGATGTTGTGGTTCTCGGTTACGGTTCCGCAAAGAAAATCAGTTCAGTAGTTGGTGCTGCAACTACAGTTAAAAAACAGGTATTCCAGAACAGACCTGTAGCAAGTGCCGGTGATGCTCTTCAGGGCCAGGTAGCAGGTTTGCAGGTATTTACCTCTTCTGGTGAGCCTAGTGCTGCTGTATCTATGCGTCTTCGTGGTGTCAACTCAATCAACGCTTCAAACACCCCTCTATTCATCCTTGACGGTTCTCCAGTAAGCTCATCAGTATTTACTACTTTGAGCTCAAACGATATTGAGAACATCACTGTGTTGAAAGATGCTTCATCTACAGCTATTTACGGTTCACGTGCTGCTAACGGTGTAGTTTACATCACTACTAAAAAGGGTGTTTCTGAGAAACCAACTGTAAAAGTAAGTGCACAGTACGGTGTTTCTTCAGTTGCCAACAACCCTCAGGATATGTGTAACACTGAGCAGTACTTCCAGTTGAGAGAGATGATTGATCCTGCTTTGAAAACTAACGCACAGTTCCAGGAGTTGAAGAGATTCCGTATTGAGAATAACTTCAATTTCAACTGGAGAGACTGGATCCTTAACGAGTCTGCTCCTACTGTAAGCGGTGACCTTTCAATTGCAGGTAGAACTGAGAAGATGGACTACTACGTATCATTCAGTGCATTTGACCAGACTGGTGTTGAGCCAGAGTCTAGCCTAACAAGATACGGTGTAAGATCAAACATCAACTCTAAAGTTACCAACTGGTTGAAAGTTGGTTTGAACTTGGGTCTTACTTACCAGGAGACTTCAACTGCAGGTTTCTCAACAACTGGTAACAGCTGGTACAACCCTATGAGCATTGCTGACTGGTCACTTCCATACGCAGTTCCTTATGATATCCTTACTGACAATGCAGGTAACTTCACAGGTTTTGGTGCTGAGCAGGATTACATTGAGGATATGGGTCTTTACAACTATTATTACCTGATCAAATATCAGCCTACAAGCAATAACTATGTAAGACTTAATGGTAACACTTACCAGGAGATTACCCCAATCAAAGGTCTTGTTATCAGAGCTGCTCAGGCTATTGAGGCATTTGATTATAGAGCAAATTCAAAGAAGTTGGTTGACAAATATGGTTTGTTCACAACTTCAACTTCTGAGTCTTTCACCAGAAACTATACCCTTACCTCTACAAATACTGCAGAGTACAAATTCTCAATTGGTGAGAAACACAACATTGTACTTTTGGCAGGTCATGAGTCTATCATCAACAAGTATGAGGGCTTTGGCGCTTCTTCATCAGGAATGACAGATAACCGTGTTAACAACGTAGACCAGGGTACAAAATTTGAGAAGCCTTCTTACTCATTCTCTGAGAATGCATACAACTCATATTTTGCACGTATTAACTACGATTTCAGTGACAAGTACTTCTTTGAGGCTACTTACCGTAAAGACGGTTCTTCATTGTTCGGTAAGAACAAGAGATATGCTGATTTCTACTCAATCGGTGCAAACTGGAATGCAAAGAGAGAGAGCTTCCTTGAGGATGTAGAGTGGTTGAACAAATTGAACGTGAGAGTATCTTACGGTACAACCGGTAACTCAGGTATCAGCGAGTACTTGGCTAATGGTCTTATCGGTTCATCTTCACAGTATGACGGTAAAGAGACTTGGGGTCTTTCACAGGTAGAGAACCCAGACCTTACTTGGGAGACTGTAGAGTCTACAAACATCGGTATCAACGCAAGATTGTTTGACTTTGTTGATGTTGAACTTGAGTTCTACAACAAAAACACAAAAGACATGTTGATGGAGATCCCTTACTCATACGCTACTGGTTTCTCAGGCGGTTGGGGTAACATCGGTAACATGAACAACAAAGGAGTTGACCTTACTTTGGGCTTCAATGTAATCAGCACTAAAGACATTACTTTCAATGTTAGCGGTACATTCAACTACAACAAGAACGAGATTACCAAACTGTTCGGTGGTAGAGACGAGTTCGTAGTACCTAACACAGGTATCAAATACCAGGTAGGCAAACCTCTTGGTGAGTTCTACTACACAAGATGGGTAGGTGTTGACCCTGCAACAGGTAAACAGCTATGGTTGGATAAAGACGGCAACATTACCAATGTTTACAGCGATGATGATGCAACATTTACCGGCAAACAGAGATATGCTCCTGTAGCAGCAGGTTTGCAGTTGGATTTTGCTTGGAAAGACCTATCTGTTAGTGCAAACTTCTCAGGTATCTTCGGCAAATGGACCATTTCAAATACAAGATACTTCCTTGAGAACTCAGCTAACGCTGCTGATATGAACCAGACAGTGGCAATGCTTAACATGTGGCAGAAACCTGGTGATATCACCACTATTCCTGCTGCAGGTGAGCCAATTGAGTTTGATACCCACTTGTTGGAGAATGCTTCATTCGTACGTTTGAAAAACTTGCAAATCTCTTACAACCTTCCTAAGACTTGGATGAAAAAATCAGGCTTCCTTACAGGTGCAAGAGTATATGCAATCGGTAGAAACTTGTTGACATTCACTGAGTACACAGGTTATGACCCTGAGGTTGACTCTAACTTGCAGTTGGGTAACTACCCTAACTCAAAACAGTTCTCATTCGGTGTTGAGCTAACCTTCTAATTTTTGACAGAGTATGAAAAAATTAATATTCACATTACTATCAGTTATTCTTTTGGCTACATCTTGTAGCTTGGAGAAAATGCCTTCTGGAAAAGTCAACTCTAATGACGTCCAGAGCATAGATGATGTTACAAAGTTGAGAAACTTTTTGTACATCAGACTAAGAGGTATGTACTCAGGCTCATACATCTACAGTGGAGAGCTTATGAGTGACTTGTTCCATGCCAGCGCAGGTTATGGAAACCGTGGTGGTATTCACCACAAATGGCAGTGGACCGCGTCAGAGTCTCTTGCAGAGGGTCTTTGGGGCCACGCTTACTTTACAACTGCTTCTGCAAACTTCATTATCCAGGAGATGGATAAACTTGCAGAGAAAATTGAACTTTCAGATGCAGAGAAGGCTCAGATGGACATTTACTACGGTGAGGCTTACTTCATGAAAGCTGCTGCAATGTTTGAGCTTGTTAAAATGTTTGCTGAGCCTTACACCAAAAACCCTCAGGCTCTTGGTGTAATGTTGGTTGATACTTATAACCCAACTTCTGATGATTCTACTTATCCTGGCAGAAGCACAGTTGCTGAGACTTATGAGTTCATTGACAAGTATCTTGGAATGGCTGCAAGCAAACTTGCTTCAGTTAAAGGTACCAAAGCATCAATGTTCCTTACTGCAGATGCTGTTACTGCAATGCAGGCACGTGTAGCCCTATGTAAAGGTGACTACCAGACTGCTGCTACAAAAGCTGCTTCATTGGTTGACGGTGGCAAATACCCTCTAATTTCGTTTGAGAAAGTAGATCTTACTGCTGCAAATGCACAGGAGCAGGTTAACGCAGTTGTAGAGGATTTCTCAGAGCTTTGGACAAACGACAGCGGTGAGGAGTGTATCATGCAGCTATATGCAGATTATAAAGTAAGTTCAGTTCCAAGTTCAATTGACCCTGGTTATGTTAGCATGAATGCAAACGGTATCTATGCTCCAGATTATATTCCTGAGCAGTGGATTGTAGATCTATACTCAGATGTTGATATCAGATCTGCAGTGTGGTTTGAGCAGCATACCCTTACTTACCAGAGTTTGACTGGTAAAGCAGTTATCCTTACCAAATTCCCTGGTAACAGAAGCTTGCAGGATCCATCTGTTACAACTTCAAGCCACATTCAGAAAATCAAACCTTTCCGTATTGCTGAGCAGTACCTTATTGCAGCTGAGGCTAATGCAGCTCTTGGCAATGATGAGGCAGCTTATAACTACTACAGCAAGCTTGTAGCAGCAAGACACCTTGGTTTCCAGAGCAAGGCCATTACTGGTGATGCATTGAAGAATGCTATCAGAGAGGAGCGCGTTAAAGAGCTTATTGGTGAGGGCTTCCGTTTCTACGACCTTAAGAGATACGGTGAGGGATTTGAAAGAACTGCAGCACAGAATGCAGATATCATCACTGGAGCAGGCAGCGAACTTACAGAGTTGATGAAATGTTCTGCAAATAACTTCAGATGGTTGTGGCCAATCCCACAGGTTGAGATTGACTCTAACCCTCAGATTGCTGAGCAGCAGAATCCTGGTTATTAATATTTAATACGATTAGAGATGAAAAAATTATCAATGAAACTATTGTCTGTAGTAGGAGCATTGGCACTTGTATTCGGCATCACTTCTTGTAGCCAGGAGATGATGGAGAAGACATATACTCCAGACAATTATAATGTTACTTTTGAGGCTTCCAGCACAACATATAGCTTGGAGGGCCAGGATTTGGTAGTTAAGGTTAACAGAGGTGTTGCAAAAGAGGCAATTTCAGTTCCTGTTACCCTAACAGATCCTAACGGTATTTACAGCCTTAATAAAAATACTGCAGATTTTGCAGTTGGTGAGTATGAGACAGAGCTTAAGTTGTCTTACAATCCAGAGGTTCTTAAACCCGTTGTAAACTATGCTTTTACACTATCATTTGATGAGCAGTATGTAGCAGCAACAGGTGCAAACAAAATCACTGCTTCTTGCCAGATGCCTTTGGTTTACCAGGATTGGGGTACTCTTGTGGCTTATCAGGGAACTTTGTTCCAGTTCTTGGCTGAGAAGGATAGGGTTTACAATTTGCAGATTGCCGACTATACCAATAACTACTATAAGGTTGAGAACATGTTGGGTGGCGGAGTTGATATGGAGTTCAATATCACCAATGGTGTGATTACAGTAACTGCTCCTAAATTGATTGCCTGCAAATACTTCCCTACTTACCCAATGGCTTCTTTCCCAAGTGCCGGTGCATACAATGGCCAGCAGTTGACAGCTTGGTTTGATACAGATCCTGAATATATCCAAACAGCAGGTCTTTCAGCTGAGGGTACTTTGCAGAAAGGTTCAATGTTCCAGTTTGATTCATTCTGGACTACACCTTCTTCTTATATGCAGACTAGCTCAGGTTACTGGTTCGCTAGTATCTTTGCAGTAACTGAGGTTAAATAACAAGAATTGTTAAGTAATTACTTCTTGTGTAGAGGGGGCGGCATGAAATGTTGCCCCCTTTTTATAAACCGTTAACAATTACAGATATGAAGAAGTACATATTGTTGTTTATAGCATTGTTTATTGCTGTTGGTCCTTGTTTGGCCCAGAGGCAGAAGAAAGAGAAGAAGATGAGCGAGAAGGAACTTAAGGTTGCACAGGCTGTCTCCTATAAGATGTACCAGAAAGATCTTGTAATGTACATGACAGCTGTTGCTACAGATTATGGAAGGCTTGCTCTCGACGGTATTAAAATTTCCCTTGTAGATGACAAGTTCACATGTAATTTGCCGTATCAGGGATCGTCGAGAATAAATACCTACGGATCGCAGAATATCTCCATTACCTGTACTGACTGTCCTGTAGAGGTAGAGAGTATCTATAATGAGAAGAAGAGTTATTACAAGTTGAACTTTGAGTTTGAGAGTACATACGATAAGGAGAAGTTTCTTGCATCCCTTAAAATCTTTTTGAACGGAAAAGTTACATTGGAGTTGAGTTCGTCGAGAAGAGGAATGGCAACTTATACCGGTGGCCTTTTTGTACAAATGTAAAAACCGCTTTATTTCACAAAGTGCCCATCAGGACGTTGTCCCAGTGGGCACTTTTTTTATAGGACCTCTGTGACACTGCTGTGCAAAATGCATTATTGCTGTGCCGGAGGCATTAAAAAAGGACCCTCCGTTATTGCGGAAGGCCCTCTTTTTTTTTGCTCTTATATCAGAGATTATTTCTCTTTGTTTGGAACGTCAAGTTTCAACTGAGGGTTCTTCTTTGAAGAGAAGTATAGCAACAATGAAACAGTGATTGCTACGATACCCAAGATGATGAATACATACTCAGCGTTAATAGCAGCCTCTACACCAGAGAAAGTCTTGAGGATGTGTCCAACAATCATTGGAACAGCCATCATACCCATGTTCTGGATCCAGTAGATTAGCGAGTAAGCAGTACCAAGGTTCTTCTCAGGAACGATTTTTGGAACTGAAGGCCACATAGCTGCAGGTACAAGTGAGTAACCTACGCCAAGGATAGCGATACCAAGATAACCGAAAATTGCCTCACCTGGAGCAAAAGCAATGATTACGTGAGCTGCGAATACCATTACAGAACCTGTAATCATCCAAGTTGTAGCTTTACCAATCTTGTCAACAAGGCTACCGAACAATGGAGTGAACACTACTGTAAAGAATGGAATCATAGAAACCATCATTGAAGCAGTCTGCTCAAAGTTTGCAGCATCAGCACCGAATCTAGGGATTAGGATAGCTGTAGCAAATTTCTTGAACGAAATGATACAGCAATAGAAGAATACGCAAAGAAGAGAGATAAGCAAGTAGTGTTTGTTGCCAAGAATCTTGAAGATGTCAGAGAACTTGAATTTGTCCTCCTCAGCGGTAACAACTTTGTCTGAAGTACCCTGCTCTTTGTCAAATTTGGCATCCATAGCTACAAATACAGCCCATACGATAGAACCTAGAAGTAGAAGCATCAAACCCCAGAAAGCAGGTTTGTTGGTTACATCTAGAGGGTATGTGCCAGTTGCAGACTCAGCTACCAATACTGGAGAAAGCAATAGGGCAGCAGCTGTTCCCAAACGTGCAATTGCAAGCTGAAGACCCATAGCTAAAGCCATAGATTTTCCTTTGAACCATTTTGCAATAGAACGGGTTACTGCAACACCTGCGATCTCACTGCCAAGACCGAATAGCATACAGCCTACATAAGCGATAGGAAGAGAATTTCCAGTAGCTACAATTGCAGGAGATGAAATTGTTACATATACAAGTGCAGCACCGGCAGCCATAAGGCCAACGAAGATAGAACCTGTAACACGTACACCCCATTTGTCAAGAAGCATACCGCAAACGATCAAACCTCCCCATACGCATAGGAAAGAGTAACCGCCGGCATAGAAACCATAATCCATGGTGTTCCAGCCAAGCTCAAGGGCCTCAGGGTTCTTGAAAATGTGTGAGATTGTTGAGAACATGTCGTCGAAGAAATACGACGCAAACATTGGAACAACCAGGCAAGCCCAGGCAATCCAACATGCGCTCTTGCTCTCTTTCAGAGTTTTTACTGCGTTAGTCATAAATTTTAAGTGATTTGTTGGTTAATATTAATAATAGTTGTTTCTCTTTATTTGATGTTAGGCAACTCAAGGCCATAACCTTTCTTCTTGTCCTCAACTTTCAGCCACAAACCAAGGATAAGGGCAAATACTCCAAGTGATGAGAAGATAAGCATTGGAACTGTATAGCCGCCAGTCTTGTCAAGGCTCCATCCAATGATGATAGGGAATGCCATAAGTCCTATGTTCTGGATCCAGAAAATTACTGAATATGCTGAACCAAGATATCTCTCCTCTACAAGTTTTGGAACAGATGGCCAAAGTGCTGCAGGAACAAGTGAGAATGAGATTCCCAAAAGGATGATAGCAGCGTATGCGATAGGTTTTGTAAGTGGTACCAATGCAAATACAAGGTGGCAGGTAATCATTAGGATTGAGCCAAGGATAAGCATTGATGCGCCTTTTCCTTTTTTGTCAAGGAATGCTCCAAGGAATGGGGTAAGTAGCATTGCACCTAACGGGAACCATGAGAAAAGGCCTGCTGCCTGCTCTGT
>JAZRCK010000045.1:0-42029 GCA_045659725.1 Candidatus Egerieisoma sp. | reverse complement strand
CGATGACGCAGATGACAATGGGAGGGTCCGGAGTGAGTGAAGCGAACGGAGTCCTCCTCAATCACTACTATCCTCCCGGTGTAATATAAAATGAAAAAAGAGTGACTAATCAGTCATTAAGACTTTTTAGTCACCCTCTTTGTTTATATGTGGTCTATATATATCAGATCTCTGTCTGAACAGCTTTACCTTTTACAACAATTGCTTTAGGCATTCCCGGACAAGCGTATTCGCAGGCTCCGCATCCTATACATTTCATAGGATCCACTTTTGGAAGAAGCTGTCCTGGAACTACAGGGTTTTCAACCATTTGAATTGCTCCAACAGGACAATTCCCGGCACATGCCCCGCAATGAATACCATCTGATACCACTACACACTTGCCGGCATCGTAAACGGCCAGTCCAATCTGTGTTTTTCTCTTCTGCTCAAGAGTAAGAGGTGCTATTGCATCATTTGGACATACCTCAGAACATTTGTTGCAACCAAAGGAACAATATTTCTTGTCGTACTTGATTGTTGGAAGCATTATTCCGTCAATTCCATATTCAAATGTTGCAGGTCTGAGAATATTGCTTGGACATGCTGCTATACATGCATGGCAAGCTGTACAGGCATTTTTGAATGCCTCCATATTTCCGGCTCCTGGAGGAAGAATTGGTGCATTTCCGTTATCTGATGTCTGTTTTGCAGGGATAATTTTTTTCGCTGCAACTGCTGCTGCCAAACCTCCCATTGCTATAAGGGCATTTCTTCGGCCACTGTCGGGAGTATTGTCTGACTGTTTTGAGGAATTTTTCTTGAACCATGTTGGTACAAGTTTTACACCGCCTCTTTTACAAGATATCATACAATCATAACATGCTACACATCTGGTTGTGTCTATCTCTTTAGTTTCCAAATTGATACAGTTGCTTTTGCATTTTCCTGCACAAAGGCCGCATTTTACACACATCTCTTTGTTTATCTGAGGCTTGAACAATGACACGCCACTCAAAAGTCCAAGGAATGATCCCACTGGGCAAACAGTATTGCAGTAAAGACGTCCTTTTGCTGCGCTGAAAACAATGATTACAAAAAGGAAAACCAATGCAAATATGAAGGAGTACAATCCAACTGTCACATATGCCTGAGTATAAAACATTGATGGGAATATTCCCGACAGCATATTGGTAATTCCATTTTCTACAGAAGAAAATACCTGTACTGCTATCCTGCCATAGTTAGAGTATGGATCCAACAGGGCAAGAGGATATGTAAGTCCGGCAACAAGACACAGTGCGGTTATGCCTAGAATGGTGTATCTTAAAATATTGTGTGGCTTTGAATATTTGTTTAGGGGAAGCTTGCCTTTGTTCGCCCTTTTTCTGGCAATGTTTGTTATTCTGATTATAATATCCTGGAAAATTCCAAGAGGACACAAGAATGAGCAGTAAACCCTTCCAAAAAGAAGTGTAATTACAATAATGAATATAAAAGCACCCAATGTCCCACTTAGCATAGACATAAGGGCAGGGGTGAACTGTATTTTGAGCAATGCTTCTGAGATAGGGTTGCCTCCACTCATCTTAAGAAATCCACAAGTGGCAATGATAAATACAGCAGTGGCAATGATTATTCTTGTTGTTCTAAGTAATTTTCCCATAGTTTTGAATTTTGGCACAAAATTACTATTTTTAAAAATTATATGGGATTGGGAGTGAAAAAAATAATTGACTTTTATGTCAGCGGTTTCCGGAGCATGACTGTTGGAAAGTATCTGTGGCTTATAGTGCTGGTAAAACTTTTCATTATGTTTGCCATATTGAAACTTTTCTTCTTTAAAAGTGAGCTGTCACAATATGATACACAACAGGAAAAGGGGAATCATGTAAAGGAACAGCTTATTGAGAAAGCCTCTCCAACTGAACAATTAAAATAAACAAATATGTTTGCTAAACTCAAAAAGATGCCTTTATTGGCAAAAGTGCTGATTGCAATTGTATTGGGAATAGGATGTTCTTTCTTTTTCCCTGATTTCCTCAACAGGGCCTTTGTTACAATCAACGGAATTTTTGGAAATTTCCTTGGTTTTACAATTCCGCTTATAATATTGGGCCTTGTGGCACCTGGTATTGCTGAACTTGGAAACGGAGCAGGAAAACTGCTTGCCATTACTGCTGCAATTGCATATGGATCAACACTTTTTGCAGGTTTTTTCTCATATTTTGCATGTAGTTTTTCATTCCCTGTAATCCTGGATTCATCGGCATCCCTTGCCGACAATATTGCTCAGGCCAACAAAGTATTACCATATTTTACTGTTGATATGCCACCAGTTTTGAGCGTTACTACAGCTTTGGTGCTTGCATTTGTAGTTGGTCTTGGACTTTGCTATGTTAAAGGTGGCAAACTGCTTGGCGGTCTTCTGGAGTTCAGGGAACTTATAAACAAGGTGATATCGGGAGTAATAATTCCTTTGCTGCCTCTTTATATCTTTGGCATTTTCCTTCAGATTGGTGCAGAGGGGCAGGCTGGTGCAATCATGAAGCTGTTCATTAAGGTAATTGCTGTAATTTTTGTCCTACATGTAACGTTGCTGCTGATACAATTCGTTATTGCAGGTGCCATTTCAAAGAAGAATCCTTTCAAGGCCTTAATTACAATGTTGCCTGCTTATGTTACAGCTCTTGGTACTCAGTCATCGGCAGCAACAATTCCAGTTACTCTGAAACAGACAATCAAAAATGGAGTAGATGAGAAACTTGCAGGATTTACAGTCCCTCTATGTGCTACAATCCATCTTGCGGGAAGTACACTAAAGATTGTTGCCTGCGCTCTTGCTATCCTATGGATGCAGGGAATGCCACACGGCCTTGACATTTTTGCAGGATTTATTTGCATGTTGGGCATTACAATGGTTGCTGCTCCGGGTGTACCGGGAGGAGCGATTATGGCTGCGCTTGGACTTTTGTCTTCTATGTTGGGTTTCAATGAAGATCTTCAAGGACTTATGATAGCACTTTATATAGCTATGGATACTTTCGGTACAGCTTGTAATGTTACAGGTGACGGTGCCATTGCTTTGGTTGTAAATAAAATTTATAAGAAATAATGAAAATAACTGTTTGCTCATTGGATATTGCTTGGGAAGACAAGCAGCTTAATTTCCAGAAAGTTGAGTCTTTGCTTTCACAGATGGAACAGCCAGGAGACCTTTTCGTCTTACCGGAGATGTTCTCTACTGGATTTACAATGAATACATCACTGGCGGAGGATGCAGCCGGTGAAACCTTAAAATGGATGATTGAGACTGCAAAAAAATACGATATTGCACTTTTGGGCTCAATCCCATATTCACAAAATGGAAGGGAAATATTCAATAGAGCATATTTTGTTTATCCCGACGGAACCTGGAGCCACTACGACAAAAGACACCTTTTCAGAATGGGAGAGGAGAATAACCACTATACCAGAGGTGAGGACAAATGTATAGTTGAGTATAAAGGGGTGAATATTTGCCTCAATATCTGTTACGATATCCGCTTCCCAGTGTGGAGCAGAAACATAGGAAACAGATACGATGTGCTTGTCAATATTGCAAATTTCCCTGAGGTAAGGATAAATGCAATTGAGCCGCTTATCAGAGCCCGTGCAATTGAGAATATGGCATACGGTATCTTCGTGAACAGAGACGGTAAAGACCCTATGTGCGTCTATTGTCCAAGTTCGCAGATGTATGATTTCAAAGGTACTCCAATTGCAGAAGAATTTTATCTCAAAGACTGCTCAGGATTTAATACACAGATGCTTTCATGTGAGATCAATAAAGAGGAACTGGATGAATTCCGTTTCAAGTTCCCGGCATGGATGGATGCAGATACCTTTAATGTAATCAGATAAAAGATAGGAGGCTAGGGCCAAAATTTGTCCCAGCCTCCTTGTTATTAATGCCGTTTAGTATAAACTAGTATTTCGTTCCGTTAAATAATTGCTCCATTTTTTTAATCTTACGTTCTACTTTTTTCTTGTTTTTTAGCATACTCTGCCCAATATTAATATATATTGTTGTTATGGCTCCATGTTTGCGAATAATAGCTTGTTTATTACGATATAAAATAAGTTTTTGGGGATAAGGGTCAAACATAAATAATAGAGAATCTCTGTCATACTTTACCATTTTATCAACACTATAACCTTCTAATGTTGGATATAACAACAACGTATCTAAAAGAGTATTCCATACACCTACAGAAGCATATGTCCGCGAATCAGTTTCAATGTACGTACTATCTGAACATAAAAATAAATACATATCGCCATTATATATTGTGGCTGGAGTATAATACACTTCTATAAAAGAATCAATTATCTTATCCAGATAAATAAGCTTAGGTTGTGAAAGTAACATGGTCCTAATTATCACTAACAAGAACGCTGTCATAAATAAATATTTCCTCATGTATAGAGACTTTTTAAAAACATACTAGTCAACTCATTGAATTGTTCAGTATACTGCTGGCTGCTATAAAGATACGGAAAATTATCGGGAAGAACAATAAGAGGCCGGATTAAAAATCACTTTGCCCCTATCTCTTATTTGTGAAAAAATACATTACCGTATGGGATAGGCAATATGGATGACGGGTAGGGTAAATATGAAAAAAGAGTGACCTTTGGGTCACCCTTCAATTACTTTTAATAACGCATCTATTGCCTCTTCCTGCGGAACACTGCGCATGACAGGTTCTTTTCCTTTATAGATGCATACCTTTCCTTTGCCTTCGCCTACATAGCCAAAATCTGCGTCGGCCATCTCTCCCGGTCCATTTACTATACAGCCCATGATTGCAATTCTTACACCTTTCAAGTGGGCAGTACGGCGTTTTACCTCATTGAATGTTTCCTCAAGATTGTAAAGGGTTCTTCCGCATCCGGGGCATGCAATATATTCAGGTTTTGTAAATTTTCTTCTTGCTGCCTGCTGCAGGTTATCCTTAAAGTCATCAATCTGTTCCACTGTTGCAGCAACTCCATTAATGTTGGCTGTAACGGAAAAGTCATCTATCTGTTTGTCTAGAAGAAGAGGACCGAAGTCACACGATGCCTCAATGATGAATTCATCCCAACTCTCACACTCATAATGTACTACAGGGTTATTGTTCTGAAGAATCCAGTTCCCTTTATATTCCCCTTTATAGAAGTAGTCGGCAATAGTGCGGGCAACAGGAAGTTCATTTACAGGATTTTCAGTTAATGAAACCCTTATAGTATCTCCAATGCCATCTTTGAGCAAAGCGGCAATTCCAACAGCTGACTTTATTCTGCCTGTATCTCCGTTGCCAGCTTCAGTCACTCCCAAATGCACCGGATACACAATTCCTTCTTCCTTCATAGCCTCCCAAAGGAGTCTGTATGCTGTAGACATTACAATGGTATTGCTGGCTTTAAGCGAAACTACTACATTGCTGTAATCGTTCTCTTTGCACATTCTCAACCACTCCATTGCAGCCTCTTTCATTCCAAGTGGTGTATCGCCGTACAAATTGATTATACGCTCTCCAAGAGATCCGTGGTTTACACCAATGCGTACTGCTGTACCGTACTCTTTACAAACATCTATGAACTTTTTGAACTGGCTCTGGGCAACTGAGTGTTCTTTTGCAAAATTACCGGGATTGATCCTTACTTTTTCAGCAATTTTGGCAACCTCAATGGCAACATCTGAATTGAAATGTACATCTGCAACAAGAGGTACATCAATACCCTGTGAACGGAGTTCAGCCTTAATTTTTGCCAAAGCTTCAACCTCTTTCATTCCTTGGGTAGTGAGTCTGATGATTTCAGCTCCAGCTTCAACCATTTCAATACACTGTGCAACAGACGGGACAACATCCTGTGTATGTGTATTGCACATTGTCTGTACTTTTATTGGAGTATTGCCGCCAATGGTTATTTTTCCAACTTTAACTTCTATGCTGTTCATTGTCATTTCTTTTTAAAGTATTTTCCACCAAGGTTATAATGCAAGCCAACCGAGAACTGCAACTGGTTGGGATGTGTATAAAGCCAGTACTCCTCTGAATAGATCTGTGGATCAAGGAATTCTGTAAGGCCATATTTGTAACTGGCTTCAAAGTGGAGTTCAATAGGATGGAACTTGATAGCTATACCACCTTGTCCAATCAATCCAAAGCCTTCTTTATTGGTAGTTGATGGAATACCCTGAGGAAGTGATGTATCATAAATGTATGAAAGGTAACCTCCGGCACC
Source organism: Candidatus Egerieisoma sp. (assembly GCA_045659725.1). Lineage (GTDB taxonomy): Bacteria > Bacteroidota > Bacteroidia > Bacteroidales > UBA932 > Egerieousia. Next base: position 35,777 of record JAZRCK010000045.1, on the reverse strand, counting down.
CAAAGAGAATCTCAATTTCTTTGCGTCCGCCCTGAAAATAGCCAGCATCTGGAAATCTGCTACTGAATATCTCTGCTCAACCTCTTCTGTTACCTGTTCTCCTATTTTAGTTACGTGAGTATACCCCATTTCTGTTGATTCAAGTCCCATTTGTATCCCAAAAAAAGGGAGATTGCCAAGCATTGAGTGAAGGTATGTATAATAAATACCATACGATTTTGCAGTGTTGAATCCCTTATGGCTGGCAGATTGGCTAAAAGCAACATTTGAAATTGCATAACCCCATTTTACACCTATAAGGTGCTGGTACAAATATGTGCTGTCCTTAACTTTAGTTCCTGCGTCCTTGAAGGAATTCAGGTCAAACTCCTTGAGGTATGCCTCCTCTTCTCCAGTCACATTCTGTGCTTGCACGGTTGCTGAAAATGTGAAGGCTGATACCAATACAATCAAAATTTTATATAATCTTTTCATCAGTTGTTATGTGGAGCAAATATTTGATTAAAATCCAGTTCCTGTACAATATCTGTGCGTTCAGCAATTGTAATTATATCTTTTCCATCATCCAGTTTGTAAAGCAAAACTTCCTCAGGCTGGATTCTTTTCAATAGATCTCCTGTATCAAGTTTACCATTTGAATTCTTGTCCTCGGTAATCCTAATAGAGTAGTCTCCTGCTTTAAGATACGGGAACAGAAGTTCACAATCATTCTCAATTATGTATTTTCTGTATGTTTGTGTCCTCTGTGTATTTATCAGTTCAATAATGTATCTTGCAGCTACATTCTTAATTTCCAGTGTAATAGAACTGAGATTCTCTTCCGTTGGGAGTGTAAATTTATTTGAAGTGGAGTCATTTGTATACCCGTTAACATCCTTGAATGTTGCAAATGGGAATGTTATGTTGTATTCATTTCCTTTTACAAGTTCAATAAGAGGTCTGATTACATAAGTGTTGAATTCGTTTGAATCCTTTTCAATGCCGAATGGAACCTTGCTCTCTACCAGTTTAGGTGTCTTAGTTATAAAATTAATCCTGGAGGTGTCCAATTGAATTACAGGTGCGGGGAAGGTAAGTACTATTCCGTTTTGCTCAACCATTGTATTGTCTGCAGTGCATGAGAACTCAAGGAGATCTTTTCTCCTTTCCCTCTCTTTTGCCCTTTCCTGCTCTGATTTTCTGCCACCCTTTTTCTCTACAGGTGCAACAAACTTGAGCCTTTCTACAAATGGAGCCTGTACTCCCGACGAATCTGTTTTCATGTATTTCACGGCAACCCTCAATGTGTCATCTATGTTGCCATCTCCTTTAATCCAGAATGCAAGGCTGTCTCCAGAAAGATTGAGCTGCCTTATAATCCTGTCACTGTTCATACCATCTATGGCAAAAGAGTCAATCTGCACCTGAGGTGCACTGAAATTGATATAAGCCCCACGTCTGCTGAACCTTTTGTAGTCCCTTATAAACTGTTTTGTGTTCTTCTCAGTAAAGATTGCCAGTTGAATCCTTGATGGACGGGACAGACAAGAAAGTGTATCTTTAGGATCGCAATACTGAAGTTCCTTTGAATCCGACCTCATTACCTTGTCCGGTATGATTGCAGAATCAAGGAAAGCAATCTGCTCGGATCCCTGGTCATAACGGTTATTTGTATTTCCGTCTGTATATGCAAATACATAGTATGGGACAGGCTTGATGTTCTTAATTACAAAATATCCCCATTTGTCACTTCTTGCTATAGCCGAAGGTGCAGTAGTAATTACTGTAGAATCCGTTGCCTGTTCGTAAAGTGCTATTGTCACGTTTTCCATAGGGAAAAGTGTAACCGCATCAACCGCAGTTCCGCTCAACATCATAGAATCCAAAACTGCTCCTGTAGAAAAACTGTAACTTAAGCCATAAAGAGGATTGCCTTCATTATTATCTACAATTGCCTCACCAAGATTCAATGAATATGTGGTATTGCTGTCCAAAGCAGCGGGAAAAGTAAATATTACAGACTTGCCTTTAATTCTGCTCTTTACCTGCTTATCCAGTGGAGGGGAAAGGATGATGTTCTTGTTTGCATCCTTAACCTGTACATATTCATTGAAAGTGATTGTAATCTCACCATCCTCAACAGGAAAACCGGTTGAACCGGTTGCAGGAACCATAAAAGTCACTTCAGGCGGTATTGTATCTTTAGGACCACCACTGGGAGCGGCTTTTGTACTGGCACAAGAGCTGGAATGGAAACAGTAGACTGCCACCAGCACCAATGTAATCAGGCTTCCAAAATTGTTTTTTATAAAATTCATTCTAGTTTGTTTCTGTTTTAATGTCTGTTCTTGTAACACTTTCAACACCCTTAACTTCAAGGATACGTTTCATTATCATCTCCAGATCCTGTGCATCGTGAACGTACAAGTCTATGTATCCGTCAAAAATACCGTCGTGGGTTTCAAAATGGATCTTACGTATATTCACACTCAAATCCAGAGTGATATATTTTGTAATTTCATTTACAATGCCCATCCTGTCAATACCTCTCAAGCTCATTCTTACAAGGAATGAGTAGAAAGTATGTTTAGTCCATTTGGCATTGATTATCTTTTCTCCCTGTACAGTGGCCAATGAAATTGCTTTAGGACATACTTTCTTGTGGATGATTACATTGTTGTGTTCATCAACAAAACCTACTATCGCATCACCAGGTATAGGATTACAGCAATCTGCAACCTGATAAGTAAGTGTCTTGTCTATATTGTCTTTAAGCAGGTAATCTTTCTTCTTGTCAATGGCTGGTTTCTTATCAACCGGTTTTTCCTGTTCTTCCAACATTTCTTCATTTTCTTCCTCTTCTGAAGATGAGAAGAACTGGAGTTTCCAATATTTCACCCACTTGTTCTCGTTGTTCTTGCGCAGAATCTTGTCAAGATCATCAAGTTTGACTACACCTGTTGCAATCTTGGTATAAAGCTCATCCTTGTTGTTGAGTTTGTACTCAAGGAGGAGTTTCTTTATAACCCTATGCTGTACTTTTACCCCCAATTTGTTGAGTTCTTCCTCAAGGATGCGTTGCCCTGTAGCCATAACATCATCAATATCGGCTTTAAGTGCTTCATATATGAGGTCCTTGGCCTTAGGCGTATGGGCAAAACTCAGCCACTCTCTCACAGGTTTCTGAGCTTCAGCTGTAATTATTTCAATCTGGTCTCCATTGTTCAGTTCGTGTGAAAGCGGTACCAGTCTGTGATTGACTTTTGCAGCAATTGCCTTGTTGCCTATCTTGCTATGGATATAGTAAGCAAAATCCAATGCTGTTGCACCTTTTGGCAATGACTTGGAATCACCTCTTGGGGTGAATACATAAATTTCGGAAGATAGGAGACCTTCATGGAACTTGTCAAGGAATTCAAGTGCACTTACATCTGGATTCTCAAGGACTTCACGTACCATTGCAAGCCAGTTGTCAAGTTCTGTTTCGCTCCTGTTCACCCCTTTGTAACTCCAATGTGCAGCCACACCTTTTTCGGCAATCTGATTCATTCTGTCTGAACGGATCTGCACCTCTACCCAATTGCCGTTAGGGCTCATAAGTGTGCAGTGAAGAGCCTCATAACCATTGGATTTTGGTACGCTTACCCAATCTCTGATGCGGTCCATCTTTGACCGGTAATGCTCAGAAATGATAGAATATATATCCCAGCATTGTTTTCTCTCGGAAATTCCTTCTTTAGGCTCAAATATTATCCTTACAGCAAACAGGTCATAAATCTGCTCAAAAGCAACACCCTTTTTCTCCATCTTCTTCCAGATAGAGTAGGGGCTCTTGATCCGTTTTGTTATTGTAAACTTATAACCCTCATAGTGTAGGGACTGGTTGATTGGTGCAATGAACTGGTCTATAGAATCACCCCTTTCATCAATCAGCTCATCAATCTTTCTTGTAATCTTGGCATAATATTCAGGCTCCCTGTACTGCAACCATATGTTCTCCATCTCTGACTTCATCCTGTAAAGTCCGAGTTTATGGGCAAGAGGAACAAAGATATAGATGCTCTCACTGAGAATCTTATCCTTTTTCCGCTCGGGCATTGAACCTATTGTACGCAAGTTATGAAGTCTGTCAGCCAGTTTTATAAGGACAACTCTAACATCATCATTAAGGGTAAGGAGAATTCTTTTGAAATTCTCAGCCTGCATTGAAATCTCGTCATTCTTGTTGGAATTGTGCTTGTTGTCCATTGCAGACTTTATCTTTGTAAGACCGTCTACAAGTGAGGCAACCTTTGGACCGAACAATCTTGACAAATCCTCCACAGTATATTCTGTATCCTCTACTATGTCATGAAGCAGGGCTGTAACAATAGATTTGTAGCCTAGGCCTATCTCCTCTACTACAATCTTTGCAACAGCAATGGGATGAAGGATATACGGCTCTCCTGAGCGTCTCCTTACACCTTTATGAGCTTCGTTTGCAAACTCGAATGCCCTAATGACATCCTCATATTCCTCCTGGTTTGCACATCTTTTCAAACTTGCAATCCTCAATGATTCAAATTCCCTTTGAATCAATTCGTTGTCCTCTTGTGTAAACATACTAAAACCTTAAATCTCTTGTCCCGTTCTTAACAGCTTCAAGATGTTGGACAATCTTTTCTTTCTGTATACTGTCGGGAAGTTTCTCCAATTCTTTTTCTATTAAAGAGTACCCTGCTTCCCTTGTTCTTTCACTTGCGTAGTCCTCTAGATACTCTGCCATTGTAATTATGGCATTAGGAGTACAGAATCTTTTAATGAAGCCTGGAATTGCAAACTCCATGAAATGTTCACCAGTACGACCCATCCTGTAGCATGCTGTACAAAAACTTGGTATATATCCTTTTGTAAGAAGCCAGTGCATTACATCATCAAGCTCCCTTGTATCTCCAATTACAAACTGCTCTTTTGTAATGTCCTGCTCGTCTCCTTTCTGGTTCTGGTAGCCTCCAATTTCAAGTTTGGTTCCTGCATCTATCTGAGATACACCAAACTCAATCACCTCATCCCTTATTGCACTGCTTTCACGTGCTGTCATTATAAGACCGGTATAAGGTACTGCAAGACGCAATATGGCAACAAGCCTCTTGAACTCGTCATCAGACACCTCATATGGCAGTTCCAGATTCATGTCTGCAGCAGGTTTGATTCTTGGAAAACTTATAGTATGAGGACCCACTCCGCAAGTGCTCTGAAGATGAAGAGCGTGTGAAACAAGACCCAAGACTTCATATTTCCAGTTATACAATCCGAACAATGCACCAATGCCCATATCATCAATACCAGCCTCAAAAGCCCTGTCCATAGCGTTCAGACGCCACATGTAGTCACCTTTTATATCTCCCGACGGATGATATTTAGAATAGGTCTCCTTATGGTATGTCTCCTGGAAAATCTGGAAAGTTCCAATTCCCGATTCTTTCACTATTCTGAAGCCTTCAACATCGAGAGGAGCGGCATTAATGTTTACCCTTCTGATTTCTCCGTTCCCAACCTTTATGCTGTAACAGGTTTTTACGCTATCAGCAATGAATTCGGGAGTATAAACAGGAGATTCTCCAAACACAAGTATAAGCCTTTTATGACCTGCTTTCTCCAGGTTCTCAATCTCGGTAACGAGTTCCTTGTTGTTGAGAGTTTTCCTCACTATACCTTTGGCATCTTTTCTGAAACCGCAATACTTGCAGTTGTTTACACAATGGTTACCAACGTATAGAGGGGCAAACAGCACAATTCTGTTGCCGTAAACTTTTCTTTTAAGTTCTTTTGCTGCCGCAAAAAGCTCATTAAGTCCTTCTTCAGACTCTATTGCGAGCAATACTGCAGTTTCTTCAACTGTAAGCGGTTTCTTGTCCAATGCTTTTTTGAACAGTTCACGCGCTCTTGGGAGATCCTCTTTAGAGTTCTCCAGCAAATTCTGCAATTTGGCGTCATCAATAAAATTGACGGCATTTGCAGACAATTTCATATCCATTTTAATTCCTTTCATTCCAAATTGATCTTTTCAATTACTTCTTTCTCAAGCTTTTCATAATCATCTTCAGATGTGTACTGTTCCTGGTACTGGTATGCATGAGAAATTTCAGCACCAACCAATATGATAGTCCAGCTTACATTCATCCAAATAAGGAACAGCGGTATGGCAGCGAATGCACCATAAACCGTGTTTAGCCTGGAAACAAGCAATTGGGTTTCCATATATATGTATTGCCATCCTACAAAAGCTGCAGCAGATATGAGAGCCGCAAAAAAAGCTGCAGAAAACTTTACTTTTACATTTGGCACATATTTGTACAGTATTGTAAAAAACAGCGCTATTATACCATAAAATGCCAGCCATCTGATAAGAAACCCTGCGTATCTGAACAATTGGAAATCAAATCCAATTGAGTTCATGGTACTGGTAAATACCAGGGTCACCGACAGGAACATTGTAATTACCAGAGGGGCAACAATCAGTATTCCCAAGTAATAGAGGAATCTTTTAGCCAAAGATCTTCCCCTTTCGGCCTTCCAGATGACATTAAAACATTTTTCTACTTTTAGAATCAACCAGACTACAGTTCCTATAAAGAACAGCAGGCTTATTATTCCAAAAGCATCCTGTTGGCTTATAGTAACTATATTCTCGGCAAATCCTATTATAAGTTGAACTATCTCCCTGTTATTGGAAAAATACTCTAGAAGCAGACTTTGCAAAGTGCTTTTGAGACCAAATCCTTCAGTTACGGCAAAAGCCACTGCTGCAAATGGAACCATTGCCATAGTGGTAAAGAAACTGAGAGAAAATGCATAAAGTCCCAAATGGTTTATACCAGCCTCCTTAACGGTAATTACTGCTACCTTCAGGTACTTGATGAGCTGTGTCTTTGCCTTTGAAACATCCTGCAGATTCAAATGCCAGATATCTTCAGTGACAAATTGTATAAACCATCTATAAAGGTCTTGTATTTCTTCAAACAGGTCTTTCAATTTATTTGTTCAGTTTGCTCATGAATTTTTCAGCATCAATGATATAGCGGGTATGTACACCATTTCCTATCTCACCTTTATCATCCGCTGCAACAACATTGAAATTCACCCAATTGCCGTTGATGCCAGTTATTGTGGCAGTTGCAGTCACCTGAGTTCCAACAGTACATGCCCTTGTATGTTTTACATTCATCTCGGTGCCAACACTGTCTTTTCCTTCATTTTTCAAAAGCATGAATGCTGCATTCTCCATAAGGGCTATCATTGCGGGAGTTGCATATACGGGCAGTCCGCCGGATTTATGTGCAATAGCCGTATCAGACTCCTGCACAGTAACACTAACTTCAAAAATATCGTTTACGTTCATAATGGCAGTATTATAACGATTTTATAAATTCATCAGCAAAAGCTTCCGCACTTTGCGCAAGCTTTTCATAAGTGGCTGAACCCATAATCTCAAGTGGGGTACCAGTCACCTCCATACCCATCTCAGGTGCATATTTCATCAATGCCTTTACACCAGCACCGTTCCAGGTAGAACTACCAAAGATAGACAAAGTTTTGTTCTTTGGTGCTATCAATTTGATTTCATTGCAAAGATGTTCCATCATAGGGTGCATCTGTGCATTGTATGCACATGTGCCAAGAATGAGTCCTTTGTATTTCCAAATATCACTCAATATGTAAGATACATGAGTCTTTGAAACGTCATAAGTTCTGACAGGAATACCTTTTTCACCCAAAATCCTTCCAATGAAATCAGCCATCTGCTCAGTATTGCCATACATGCTTGCATAAACCACCACAACACCGTTTTCACTCTCCCAATTGCACCATTTTGAATAAAGTTCAAGCACTCTTCCAGGATTTCCTCTCCACACAAGTCCATGGGAAGGGCAAATGGTTTTGATTGGTACTCCCGACAATTTGTCGAAAGCTTTCTGCACCATACCGCTGTACTTGCCCACAATATTGGAGTAGTATCTCAACATCTCAGCCTTGAAGTGACCCTCAAAATCATTCTCATCATCAAAAATGCTTCCGTCCAATGTACCGAAACCACCAAATGCATCGCATGAGAACAAAGTTTGTGTTGACTGCTCATATGTTACCATTGTTTCTGGCCAATGTACCCAAGGTATAAGGTGGAATGACAATGTATGCTCTCCCAATGAGAGTGATTCACCATCCTTTACAATCATGATGGATTCGTCGGGAAGATTGAAATAAAGTTTCAGGATTTTTGCAGTCTGGGCATTTCCAATAAGTTTCACATTGGGAAATCTTCTTGTAACGCACTCAATCATGCTTGAGTGGTCGGGCTCCATGTGGTTCACTACAAGGTAATCAAGCGGTGCACCTGCAAGAATACGCTCAATGTGGTTAAGGAAATTGTCGTTGCTTCCGTATTCAATAGTGTCAATAAGGACACTCTTTTCATCTTTAATAAGATATGAGTTGTATGATACTCCATATGGGAGAGGCCAGTTGTTCTCAAACAGATGCTTGCGCCTGTCATTCACTCCCATGTAATAAATTCCTTTGCTTATACAAACGTCTCTCATAATATCAAATTTTTAACATATTCATAAATTCATCCTCTCCTATAACCTTAACTCCAAGTTTTTCAGCTTTGGAGAGCTTGCTTGGGCCACATTTTTCACCGGCCACCATATAAGTTGTATTGCCGCTGATTGAACTGCCCACCTTGCCTGAATGTGCCTCAATAAGGGCTTTCATGTCATCCCTTGAGATGGTAAAGTTACCTGATATAACAATTGTCATCCCTTTAAGGATTTCAGATTCAATAGGTTTGTCTGTGTTGTCCAACTCCATCTGCAGTCCATATTCCTTAAGCTCCCCAATAACCTTCTTATGCTCAGGATTGCTGAAATAACCAATAATGGAATCGGCCAGTTTTTCTCCAACCTCTTCAATTGCAAGGAGTTCCTCTCTGGTTGCTACTGCTATGGCATCCATAGTTTTGAAATGTTGGGCAATATTTTTGGCGGTAGTTTCACCTATATGCCTTATTCCTATCGCAAACAATAACCTATGGAAAGGAACTTTTTTGCTCTCTTCCAAAGATTTGAGGAAATTGGCAACAGATTTTTCCTTCCATTTGTCAAGTGTAAGGAGTTGCATTTCAGTAAGTTTGTAGAGGTCACTCAACTGCTTGATATAACCTTTTCCGTACAGCTGTTCAATGGTTGCCTCACCGGCATTTATATCCATGGCTTTCCTCCCGATAAAATGAATGAACTTTCCTTTTATCTGAGGTGGACACTCATCCCTGTTGGGGCAGAAGTGCTTTGCTTCATCCTCATCTTTTACAAGTGGGGTTCCGCAAACAGGACAATTATGTGGAAATTCTACCGGTACAATATCAAATCCACGCCTGTTGATGTCTACTCTGGTAATTTTAGGGATAATCTCTCCACCTTTCTCCACAAACACATAATCACCTATGTGAATGTCCATAAGTTGGATCTGGTCTGCATTGTGCAAGGATGCCCTTTTTACTTTGGTACCGCTCAACTGTACAGGCTCCAGATTTGCTACAGGAGTTACAGCTCCAGTACGGCCAACCTGATAATCTATGGAAAGAAGTTTTGTGGATGCCTCTTCCGGCTTGAATTTGTATGCAGTAGCCCATCGTGGTGATTTTGCAGTATAACCCAGTGATGTCTGTATTGCCAGCTGGTTAACCTTTACAACAATTCCGTCTGTTGCAAAAGGAAGCTTCTTTCTCTCTGTGTCCCAAAATGAGATGAAGCTTTCAACCTCTTCAACAGTACTGCATTCCTTAAAATGACCTGAAACGGGGAGCCCCCATTCTTTTGCCTTTTCAAGAGATTGGGTATGGGTTGGGGCAACAGGTTCTTCACAAAGCAAATGGTATAAGGTACACTCAAGTCCACGATCTTTTACCTGTTTGGGATCCTGCAGTTTAAGCGATCCCGACGCTGCATTTCTTGGGTTTGCAAAAGGCTGTTCCTCATCAAGTTCCCTTTGATGGTTGAGTTTATCAAATGCTTTGTATGGCATATAGATTTCTCCTCTTATCTCAAATTCGTCGGGAAAATCTGAACCTTCTGCAAGTTGCTTGGGAATGGAAGGGATCTGAAGGACATTGCGTGTAACATCATCTCCAACATTACCGTCTCCACGTGTGAGTGCCCTAAACAGTTTGCCTTTTTTATATGTGAGGCAGATTGCTGTGCCGTCAAATTTCAGTTCACAAGTGAGGGTAAATGGGCGGTCAGTCCCTTTGGATATCCTGTTGCTGAAATCTTCAAGCTCTCCTATGTTATAGGTGTTGGAGAGGGACAGCATAGGGTATTTATGGGGAAACTGCTCAAAATGATCTTTGGATGAAAGGTCACTTCCAACATTTACAGCAGGGGAGTCCTTTAGTGCAAACTCGGGAAACATTTTTTCAAGTTCCTGAAGTTCAAGCATAAGGAGGTCATACTGAAAATCTGTTATTTCAGGTGAATTCAGTACATAGTAATTGTAGTTATGTCTCTTCAGCTCTGCAGAGAGCTGCTCAATCCTGCTTTTAGCCTCGTTCTTCTTCACTTTTTTCAATTTTAGCAAACAAAAATAACTAAAAAATAGGTAATTTTTTAATAAAAATGTAAATTTGCCGCCCCAAATAACAACAAGAAATAATTTTATATAAAATGAAACAATCAATTGTTATCCTAACAGGTGGCGGTCCTGCTCCAGGAATGAATACTGTAGTTGGAAGTATTGCCAAAACTTTTATTCAGAATGACTTCAGAGTACTTGGTCTTCACGGTGGTTACAAAGGCCTTTTCTCTCCAGACCCTAACTATACAGAGCTTGACTTCACTTGCGCAGACTGGATTTTCAACAGAGGTGGTTCTTACTTGGTAATGAGCCGTTTCAAACCGTCTGACAAAGATTTCCAGGAGAATTTCAACCTTAATTTCTTTGTTGAGAACAATATCAAGCTTCTTGTAACAGTGGGTGGTGATGATACTGCTTCAACTGCAAACAGAATTGCAAAATTCCTTGCTGAGAAGAACTATCCTATTGCAAATATCCACGTTCCTAAGACAATTGACAACGACCTTCCTCTTCCACAGAATATCCCAACCTTCGGTTACCACACTGCTAAAGCTGAGGGTACCAAGATTGCTACAACTGTATACGAGGATGCAAGAACAAGCGCAAACTGGTTTATCGTATCTGCAATGGGTCGTTCAGCAGGTCACCTTGCTCTAGGTATCGGTGCTTCTTGCCACTATCCAATGATTGTTATCCCAGAGATGTTCAACAAAACTACCATCACTGCAGAGAAGATCATCAACCTTGCAATCTCTTCAATTATCAAGAGAAAGATCATGGGCGTTCCTCACGGTGCAATCATGATTTCAGAGGGTGTATTCCATGAGCTTTCAACTGAGGAGCTATTGCAATACGGCGTTAAGTTTACCTACGATGACCATGGTCACCCAGAGTTGGGTAAAATTTCTAAAGCTCAGATGTTCAATGATATGGTTGAAAACAAACTTAAATCATTGGGCATTTCAGTAAAATCACGTCCAGTTGAGATTGGTTATGAGGTACGTTGCGTAACTCCAGTAGGTTACGACCTTATGTACTGCTCACAGCTTGGTATGGGCGTATACAAACTCTTCACAGAGGGTGTAACAGGATGTATGGTTTACCTGGATCTTAACGGTAACATCAAATCACTATATCTAAAAGATATGCAGAATGAGAGCGGCAAGATTCCGCCACGTGGTGTAAACATCCACACTGACAAAGTTCAGCAGATTATGGATCATATCCTTAACTACATCACCCCAGAGGATTACGAGGCAGCTAAGAAATACCTTCCTAACCCTGAGGAGTACGACTTCAAGAAAATCCTTAACTGGTAATACTGAAGAAATAGATAAAAATGGCCTTTTGGACCCTGTCCTGAAGGTCATTTTTTATTTTAGCATATCATCCACCTTGCAATATCAATTTTTATCATTAATTTTGAATTGACAGACACTCCAAACGTATGGGGTGTCAATTTTTTGCTTTACGATGGATAAGAAATTTATAATATACCAGCTTTTACCAAGGATATTCGGAAACACTAACGGAAACTGTCTTCCCGACGGTACATTACATACAAACGGTACGGGAAAATTCTCATCCATCAATGAATCTGTGTTTGAACATCTCCACACACTTGGGGTAACCCATATCTGGTACACGGGAGTGATTGAACATGCAACTAAAGAATCCTTTGAGGAATATGGCATACGCAGGGACAACCCTTCAGTAATTAAAGGGCGTGCCGGGTCACCATATGCCATAAAGGACTACTATGACGTTAATCCATACCTTGCAGATTCAGTAGAAAACAGGATGGCTGAATTTGAGGATCTTGCACAACGCACTCACACTGCGGGGTTCAAAGTTGTACTGGATTTTGTCCCAAACCACCTTGCCAGGGAGTATAACTCAGATTCTCTTCCATATTGGGCAAAGGACTTTGGAATAGGAGACAATGAAAACATATTTTCTCCCGACAACAACTACTACTACCTTCCAGGAGAGATGTTCTCAATGGGAACTTACCATGAAAGACCAGCCAAAGCTACTGGAAACGATTGCTTTACAGCAAATCCATCTGTAAACGACTGGTATGAAACAGTAAAATTGAACTACGGTGTTGATTATATGGATGGCCGTAAAGGACATTTCTGTCCAATTCCAAAAACCTGGTACATGATGAATGATATCCTTTCCTTCTGGGCTTCAAAAGGGGTAGACGCATTCCGTTGTGACATGGCAGAAATGGTACCTGTGGAGTTCTGGGAGTGGTGCATAAGGGAGATAAAGCACAAATATCCTAAAGTACAATTCATAGCTGAGGTATATAATCCGGCAGAATATTCATCATACATGTACCGTGGAGGGTTTGATTACCTTTATGACAAGGTAGGTCTTTATGATACTCTCAAGTTCATATCACAGGGACACAGGTCTGCCAGTGAAATTACAGGATGCTGGCAAAGAATCAACGATATTCAGAACAACATGCTCAATTTCCTCGAAAACCATGATGAACAAAGAGTTGCATCAGATTTTAACCTGGGAAATGCATTTAAAGGAATCCCTTCATTGGCTGTATCGCTTATGCTTAACAAGGCTCCGTTCATGATATACTTCGGACAGGAATTGGGAGAGGCCGGAATGCAGGAAGAGGGATTCAGCGGCAAGGATGGCAGAACTTCCATCTTTGATTGGTGCAGTGCGCCATCGGTAGCCAGAATGCTCAAAGGAAAATCATACGAATCTGAGAAGGAACTTCTTGAATATTATCAGAAACTTTTCACATTTGCAATGGGCAACAATGCCGTCACCAGTGGTGAAACGTTTGATCTTCAGTATGCTAACTATCATAATGACCTGTTTGATACTGACAGATGCTTTGTGTTTGCCCGCAAATATTCGCACGACAACTCTGCTGAGAATTTTCACAGAGGGGGAAATGAACTACTTACCGAAAATACTGACAAGAAAGATAAACTTGTTGTTGTTGCAGCTGATTTCTCCCAATCATACAATTCAGCAAAAGTAAATCTTCCCGATGATATGTTCAGATTCTGGAACATTCCTTACGGACAGTTGAACCCGTTTGAGCAGGTAGAAATGAAGTTTGACAAGTACGGAGTAGCAATTGCTGAATTTACATTATAATCTTTCAGTGAAGAATTTATTCAGCAATCAGATCTGCTGAAATAATCCCAAAAGCATTCATAAGATCGTCGGGATTAAGTTTGAGCTGAAGGCCTCTTTGGCCTGCACTGATGTATATGAAAGGAAAATTTGTGGCAGTATGGTGGATCCAAGTGGGATAGGGTTTCTTCATTCCAATTGGAGTACAACCTCCTCTTATATAACCCGTAAGAGGTAGAAGCTCCTTCATGGCAATCATCTCAACCTTCTTGTTCCCCGATATTTTTGCAGCTTTTTTCAGGTCAACCTCCTTGTCACCTGGAATTACACATACAAGCAGACCGTTCTTGTCGCCTCTTAATACAAGTGTCTTGAATACCTGTTCAATATTCTCGCCTAGCTGCGCTGCCACATGTGTTGCCGCCAAATCGTTCTGATCTACCTCATAGGGTACAAGCTCATACTGGATTTTCTTCTGGTCCAATATTCGTGCTGCGTTGGTCTTGTTAATCTTAAGTGCCATGGAAATAAATTTATGCTGTAAAGATAATCTATATTTCTGAACATTCTGTATACTGCATTGTTGTTAAGTAAACAATGAAAATTTAAATAGTTATGTTACCAACAAAAAAGAATCAGAGCTGGTTCCCATCTATCTTCAACGATTTTATTGGGAGCGATTGGGTTGAGAGACTTCACTCTTCATCACCAATGAACATTATAGAGACAGAGAATGAATTTAAGGTTGAAATGGCTGCACCAGGCCTTACCAAGGATGATTTTAATGTAAAAGTTACCAACGACAACCTTCTTTCTGTATATGTAAAACAGGAGAAGAAATCTGAAGAAAAGGACAAAAAGGGGAGATATCTCCGCAAAGAATTTTCGTACACTCAATTTCAGCAGAACCTTATTTTGCCGGAAAATGTTGACAAAGACAAGATAGAGGCAAAAGTTGACAATGGAGTACTGGACATCATCATTCCAAAAGTTACTCCCGACAAAGTGGCCCCTGTTGAAAAACAGATTGAGGTACATTAATATATATATCAAACCACGGTAAGGGTGTTCCACAAGGACACCCTTATTTTTCGTCGTCTTTTTGTATAAAACAAAGTAGGTCAGCATGTTAGAAAATACATTAATTGTATTTTACATATTATGTATTTTTTAAAACATTGATATTCAAGATTTTGTACAAAAAGACGACGTAAACTAAAAAAATTGTACCTTTGTAAGGTAGTATTTAAAGGATTTATATGGCAGTAGCAGGTGTTCCTACCGAGTTGGGAACTGAAAAAATTTCCAAATTGCTGAGGCAGTATGCCGTTCCGGCAATTATTGCAATGACAGCTTCGTCGTTGTACAATATGGTTGACAGTATTTTTATTGGACATGGAGTGGGCAAATTTGCAATTGCCGGTCTTGCACTTACATTCCCGTTGATGAATCTTGGTGCGGCGTTCGGTGCTCTTGTTGGGGTAGGTGCTTCAGCAACCATTTCAATGCTCCTTGGACAGAAAAACTATGAGATGGCACAAAAGGTTCTGGGTAACGTGGTAACACTGAATACAATTATAGGAATTGTGTACAGTATAGTTTTCCTAATATTTCTTGATCCCATCCTTTATTTCTTTGGAGCCAGCGAAAATACAATAGGATACGCCAAAGATTACATGGTTGTTATCCTCCTGGGAAATATAATTACACACATGTACTTGGGACTCAATGCAGTTCTCAGATCTGCAGGACTTCCTAAAAAGTCTATGTACATGACCATCTTTACAGTAATCATCAATGCAATATTGGACCCTCTTTTCATATACGTATTCAAATGGGGAATACAGGGTGCTGCCGCTGCAACAATAATATCACAGTCATTGGCATTGTGCTGGACACTTAAGATATTCTCGGACAAGAATCTTGTAATCCATTTCAAGAAAGGAATATACAAGCTTAAGGCAAGGATTGTAAAAGATGTGATTTCAATTGGCATGGCTCCATTTTTCATGAACTCTGCAGCATGTCTAATAGTAATCCTCATCAATCAGGGACTCCAGCAGCATGGAGGTGACCTTGCCATTGGAGCATATGGAATTGTAAACAGGGTATCATTTGTATTTGTAATGATAGTACTTGGAATCAACCAGGGAATGCAGCCGATTGTTGGATTCAATTACGGAGCCAAACAATACAAAAGGACAGTAGAAGCATTGAAACTTACTATCATCTGCGCAACTGCTGTAACCACAACCGGCTTCATTATGGCAGAGTTCTTCCCACGGGCAATTTCATTGGTTTTTACCACAGATGAGGAACTTATCCAGCATGCAACAGTTGGAATGAGAATTGTATTTGCCTGCTTCCCGATAATTGGGTTCCAAATAGTTGCAGGAAACTTCTTCCAGAGTGTGGGAATGGCTGCAAAATCAGTATTCATGTCCTTGACAAGACAACTTATTTTCCTGCTTCCCGGTCTGCTTATACTTCCAACCTTCATTGGAACCAACGGAATATGGATGAGCATGCCTATTGCAGACGGACTTTCAAGTATGATAGCATTTATACTTCTTTACAAACAAATCAAGAATTTCAAAAAAATTGAGCAATATGGAAACTAAATTCTACATTACCATTGGCCGTGAAAAAGGTGCCGGTGGCTTGGAGATAGCACAGAAACTTGCACAGGAATTTGGTATTCCGCAATATGACAAACAGTTGCTTGACGAGGCAGCCAAGGAGAGCGGACTATGCAAGGAGGTATTTGCAAATATTGATGAAAAAAGGGGTTCAAAGTTCATCTCTGGCTTCTTCAGTGGCATAATGGGTTCTTTATATACAGAATACGGAACTTCGTCGGGAATAAATAGGGAAGAGCTGTTCAGGATTCAAAGTGAGACAATCATAAAGATTGCAAACGGTGGATCTGCAATTTTTGTGGGCAGATGTGCAGATTATATATTGAGGGAGAGGAACAATTGTCTTAATGTATTCATAACTGCAAATGGTGAGGATAAAGTTGAAAGGCTGCTTGAATGCAACAAAATTCCAAATGCAGAGAAGTACAGCAAAGAGGAGATGATTGAGCTTTTAGAAAAGAGCGACAGCAAAAGAAAGAGTTATTATGACTACTTCACCTACAAACAGTGGGGTGCAGCTGCATCCTATGATTTGTGTCTGAATTCATCCCTTCTTGGAATTGACGGGTGTGTAAAGGTAATTTCGGATATAATCAGAAGTAAAGGCTGGAGCAAATAAAGATGCAGGCTGGTATTCCCACAGAACTTGGAACTGAGAAAATCTCAAGGCTGCTCAAGCAGTATGCAATTCCGTCAATTATAGCAATGAGTTGTTCCTCATTGTATAATTTGGTTGACAGCATATATATTGGACAGTTTGTGGGAGGTTATGCCCTGGCCGGTCTTGCACTTACATTTCCCCTAATGAACCTGGGCACTGCATTCAGTTCATTGATTGCAGTTGGTGCCTCTGCCAACATAGGCATTTTTCTTGGAAAAAAGGATTACGGCAATGCTCAGAAAGTTCTGGGCAATGTTGTAACTCTCAATTTCATTGTAGGACTGCTCTATATGGCAGGTGTTCTGATGTTCCTTGATCCTATACTCACATTCTTTGGGGCAAGTGGAAACACTCTCCCACACGCAAGGGAGTACATGAAGATCATCCTTTACGGAAACATAATTTCCCATACATATTTTGCACTTAATGCAGTATTGAGGGCTACGGGACTCCCTAAAAAGGCGATGAGGGCCTCAATATACACAGTAATTATAAATGCAATACTGGATCCTGTATTTATCTACTATTGGGGAATTAAGGGAGCAGCAATGGCTACAGTAATAGCCCAAGGGGTTTCTCTTGCTTGGGTTACATACATTTTGAGCAACAGAAACCACGTAGTGCATTTCCAGAAAGGGGGATACAGGCTGGTACCTGCAATTGTAAAGAGGATTTTGAGTGTTGGAATGTCTCCGTTCTTCATGAACGCTACTGCCTGCCTTATAGTTACTGCTTTCAATCAGGGACTAAAAAATTACGGTGGAGACCTGGCTGTGGCAGCATACGGCATTTCCCATAAGCTCACCTTCCTGTTCATTATGGTTGTAATGGGATTGAACCAGGGAATGCAGCCAATTGCAAGCTATAACTTTGGAGCCGGACTCTATGACAGGCTTAAGAAAGTGGTTACCTATACGGCAATGTGCGCAATAGCAGTAACAACTACAGGATTCATCATAGCAGAGTTGTTTCCTAAAACACTTGTTATGATGTTCACAACTGATGAAGCTCTCATAAATGAAGCTATAAGAGGAGTGAGGATATCATTCATGTTCTATCCCATAGTGGGTTTCCAGATGGTAACGTCAAACTTTTTCAGAAGCATTGGTTATGCCGGAACAGCCATTTTTTTATCACTTACAAGGCAACTTATATTTGTATTACCTTTTATCTTCATTCTACCACATTTCTTTGGACTTGACGGAATCTGGGCCAGCATGCCGCTGGCAGACCTTACATCGTGCATAATTTCTGCCTCAATAATGATATACAACCTGAAAAAACTGAAATGAAAAAGGATACCTCTAACGGTACCCTTTCTTTTTGAATTCCTGTTTAAGTTTCTTCAGATCATCATCAGCCTTTATCTTGCAGATGATACCCTTAACCAAAGTATCCAGGTTCTTACCTGGTGAGTAGTCTGCCGGACACACATAATCACAACGGTCCTGATTGAGAATCTTTTTGGCAACCTCACGTTTGCGCTCATTTTTTGGCTCATATACGGCAATTGTATTTCCACCCATCTGCTTGATCAGTTTCATGCACGGAACATCAGTCTCACCGTCACCAAAATATACCATATTGGTAAAAGGGACCCTTTTCTTTGAATCTGGCATTGATTCATTGATTTTTACCGAATCCCTTATAGTAAAGATACCCTTGTTTATCTTGTAGAGGAACTGCGTCTTGTTGGTATAGTTCACTGCCGCTGCAGGCCACTGGGCATCTCCGTTCTCATCATAATAATAGGAACTGGCAAAGATAGTCTTGAACTCGTCGGCAATAGGAGTTCCCTCAATCATCTCTTTCATTCCCGACGAATTTATGTAGTGTTCTACAATAACCCCATGGTCCATTCCAAAATCACTGATTCTTCGGAACCAATCCTTTACTCCATTAAATAGCTGCACATCTTCACCATATTTCTTAAGGCTTTCCCTTTTGATTGGAATGCCTCTCTCCTTGGCCTTTTCAAGCATAAGAAGCATATAGACAAGAACATTGTCCGAGTCCTGTTCCTGTGCCATCACAGCAGTCTGTCCCCAGAAATCCTCTTTCTTCTCTCCAACACTTTCTATAAATGAATACTCCTGCATATTCCCGGCAGCGAGCGTTCCGTCAAAATCGTAAATCAGCGCCACAATAGGCAATTTGGATTTTGTTCTCATATCAGCACTTTATCTATGTTACTTTTACAAATTTAATAAATCAATTGTATTTTTGCACAAAATTTTAAAAGAGCTATGTGGGTATTATTGGCATTTGTTTCAGCTTTCTTTCTGGGGTTCTATGATGTTGCAAAAAAGAAATCATTAAGCGGCAATGCTGTACTCTCCGTATTGTTCTGCAACACCGTATTTTGTGCTCTTATATTCTTTCCGTTTATAATTGTATCTGCAGTGTGGCCTGAATCAGTAGGTAACAGCATATTCAATGCCTCCCTTACATCAATATACTCAGACCAGACAGAAATATTGCCTGTAAAAGCCCACCTGCTAGTGGTACTTAAAGCATTTATAGTACTCAGTTCCTGGATAATGGGATATTATGCTCTTAAGCATCTGCCTATAACAATTGCAGGACCTGTAAATGCTACACGTCCAGTTCTTGTACTTATGGGTGCAGTTCTTCTGTTTGGCGAAAAGTTGAATCTTCTGCAGTGGGGTGGAGTTACTGTCTCATTGTTTTCGCTGTTCCTGTTAAGCCTGTCGGGAAGGAAGGAAGGGATTGATTTCAGGAGAAACAAGTGGGTATATATTTTGTTTGGAGCAGTAATTACAGGTGCAATCAGCGGACTGTACGACAAATTCATAATGAAACAGCTGCCGCCTCTGTTTGTGCAGAGCTGGTTCAATATGTATCAGGTGCCAATAATGGGAACTGTTTTACTGATAATGAACAGGTTCACAACCAACAAGTTCCAATGGAGATGGTGGATACCGCTCATCTCATTGTTCGTTTCAATTGCAGATTTTGCATATTTCTATGCCCTTTCATACGATGATGCGCTCATAGCTGTAATTTCAATGATACGCAGAGGCAGTGTGATTGTATCATTCACAGCCGGAGCATTGCTGCTTAGTGAAAAGAACCTTAAAGTAAAAGCTCTAGACCTTGCTCTAATACTTGTTGGTCTTGCACTGCTGTGCTGGGGCAGTATCATCTAGAATTTTGCCATCTTCATCCGCTCCCTGAGAAATTCCTTAAGGCCATCACCTTGGAGAATCTCAATATCATCCAGCAAACCCAAAACAAACCTGCCAACACCTTCATAGCCGCACACTGTGATATCCAGAATGTGGCTATTGGAATCATCAGTGGCAGGAGAGAGGTACTTTTCGGCCAACGGATACTCTTCCACAAGAAGAGAAGAGGCCATAAGGCCAAGTTTGAGTTTAACCGGAATCTGTTCAAAACTTGTAATCCTGAATATATCCATCATCCCCACGGAATGTTCACTCTCATATGCCCACTCATCTTCCAAAACTTCCACCGAACCAATTCTTGAAAGCTTGAACAATTTGTTTTTTCCCGACGAAACCTCATAACCCCACACCTGAATATAGTTTGTTGTAAATGAAAGCGGTTCGATAAGCCTGTCGGATACCTTCTTGCTGTGTCCAGAAGTGTATTTCTTGAGAATAACCTGTTTACGGTTTTCAATAGCTTCTATAAGTGAGTTGACATTACGGGCATTTTCTCCTTTCACTACACACTCGGCAAGCATCTTGAAATCATATACAGATGCCAGTTTTGCCTTAAGATTCTGTTTGATAGTATTGGTAGGATCAATACTCTCAATTGCAGAATTGAGAATATAAGCTTCTTCTTCAGTAAAGTGTACAAGTTGAGAAATATCCTTGAAATATTTGGATTTCTTGTCTAGTCTGAAACAATCTCCCTTTTTGGTAATCAGAAATCCTGCCTCCTTAAAAGTATCAATATATCTGTATATTGTTCTTGGAGATGTTTCTAGACGGTCTGCCAGCTCCTCAACAGAATATCTGTTGTTGGCTGTAAGCATCATCATCAGGCGGAGCAAACGCTCTATTTTGGGCTGGTCCATAGGCTACAGATTTGAGAACAGATTATAACCGTCATCTTCAATACCATTTTTGGCCGCAGTGTCCTTCTGCCTGTTGAGTGAGTAATCAGGCAACTGTGCTGCAATCTCCTCCACACGTTCATTGGCGGCAAGGCCTGCCTCCCTTGGTGTAAGGATTTGAATATATGGCTGATATTCAAATATCAGATTATAGAACTCCCTGTTTGGAATGATATTGATTGTAAATTCCATATCACCATTATCATGTAAATATGACAGTTTCTGAGAATGGTGGAGAGGATTCAGCCTAATAAATGGTGCAAGACGGTTCTGGACAAGGAATTTGATCTCCTTCACTTCTCCGCTCAAGCGGGTAACACCTATTATATCTTTAAAGTACTCCTGCGGATTGAAAGTATAGTCGTCGGGAAAAGGGAGAATTGAATATGAATAGTCCCTTATACGGTCGAGCGGGAGTTTGTAAACACTGTTCAGACCATCCTTGAATCCCAATGCATACCATCTTCCCTTGTACTCTTTTAGGTAGAAAGGGTAGAATATAATGCTCATGATATTGTTGGATCTTGAGGACCAATAACCTATGCACAGTGCTTTCCTGTTTAATATTGCATCATAAAGTGTATTGAAATATTCAAGACCCAAAGGATTCTGTTTGGGTTCATTCTCAACAACATTGCTCTGTTTGTTTATGATAGTGTTTATGCCGTCCGATAATAGTCCGGTAAGGTTTCTCAATGATTCAAGTTGCCTGAATGAAGCATAATCCTTAAGATTGGAAACAAGCTCAACCACTTCAGCCAATGTTGCCTTGCCAAGACGGGCGTTATCTATAGTGTATCCGGGATCACTGTATTTGTAATATTTCTGGTTGTAAACTACAATTGGAGCACCGTAACCTCTCTGCTTGTCCCTCATAATCTGAAGGTCGAGTTGCAGTGACCTTACGGAAACCTTATATTTTGCAGCAATTTTAGCACCATACTTTAGTTTGATGGCATTGGTACAGGCATTTATAAGGTCAATAAGTGTATATTTCCTGCTTTGGTCCCTAAGGCACGTATCAATAACCTTGTGTCTGAGAAGGGCATTGGATGATATGCTCATGGTAAAAAATTTGGTATACAAATATAATAATTACTATCTTTATACCGCAAACAAATTGCGTCTTAATTTAAAGCTTTATGGAACACAATTCAGTTATTTCATACGCCCTTCTTGTTTTTACTTCATTCTTTACACTTGTTAATCCAATTAGCATTCTCCCTGTATATTTGGGTTTGACATCAGAAATTGGAAGGAAAGAGAAACTTGCAATTGCAAGCCGCGCCGTATTTGCAGCATTACTGATTATCTTGGGATTTGCATTTTCCGGACAATTCCTTTTCAAATTCTTTGGAATTTCCGTAGACAGTTTCAGGATTGTAGGTGGAGCCATTTTCTTTGTAGTGGGATTTGACATGCTGAATGCCAGGCTTTCACCAATTAAAGGGGGGCAGGACGAGATTCATAAAGCGGCAAAAGATATTGCAATTACCCCTCTTGCAATCCCTATGCTTTGTGGCCCCGGAGCCATAACCAACGCAATTGTATTGATGGAAGATGCTTCTACAATTCCTCATAAAGTGGCATTTGTCATTTCCGTGATGATTGTACTCCTTTTGTGCTACATCATTTTCGCATTCTCAACCAGAATTGTAAAATACCTTGGAGAAACAGGAATAAATGTAATGCTCCGTATAATGGGTCTTATAATTATGGTTATTGCAGTAGAATTCTTCCTTGCAGGAATCAGACCGTTCATCAATTCATTTATAGGGTAATGGACATTCAGGAGCAAAAAAGGGAAATCCGCAGAAAGATACGCTCCTTGAAGGGGGAACAGACAACTGCTGATAACGAATCGGCATCATCTGTTATTGCCCATAAATTGTTGCAGCTGGAAGGCATTTCATCTTCCCGCACAATTCTCTTGTATCATTCTCTTCCCGACGAAGTTTCAACCCATTACATGATCAAGTATTTGCATAGTATTGAAGGAGGTTCCAAAAGGATAATCCTTCCTGTTGTAGAAGGGGAATACTTGACTCTAAAAGAGTATAATCCCATAGAGATGGAATACGGTTATAGAAACATTATGGAGCCGCAAGGAGGAAAAGATGTAGACCCTTCAGAAATTGAATTAGCTGTGATTCCTGGTGTTGCTTTTGATTCAAACTGCAACAGGATGGGTAGGGGAAAAGGATTCTACGACAAGCTCCTCCCTTATCTCAAATGCCCTAAAATTGGTTTGGGGTATGATTTTCAGATTGTAGAACAAATACCATGTTGCAATCATGACATTCCTCTCAACATGGTAATTACTGAATCTGCAACTTATTGCAGGCCATTGTAGTTCAAAAAACTGTATACAAGGGAATCAATCTCCTTGTAATAATCCTCAGCATTCAGTTTAATATAGGCACTTTGAGACATAAAGTGATTGTCTACCAATTCCTTTATTATATTCTCCATGTAAAACTTATGGTCAAACACAGGAGATAAAGTGTCAATTTTACTCTCGGCACAAAGATAGTCCTGTACAGATTCAGGCATCACTTTCATAAGTGAATCGCTGTTGAATGATTTTCCTTCCAAATAGAGATCATTTACAGAATAAGTGAAAATGACTGATGAATCATTTTTCATCAACTTACGTTTCAGATCATTGTTCAGGTTAAGAAATACTTTTACCTTATGTATCCGGTCAATCTTTCTTTTGATAGCAATTATATCGGAAAAACTGCTTGTATCTGATAATGATGGATTTTCATTGCCAGTAACAAAACTGTACTGGATGAAAATGGAATCTATTGCATGCCTTAGGGGACTGATACTGATTTTTGCTTTAAGCAGTGTGTCAATCTGCTTGGTGGAGTTTCTGAACATTTCAAATTCAACTCCTTCATACTCTATTGTTACCAGAGAATCTGCCGAATTTGAATTAAGGTAATGTTTCCAGTGACGGATTATGGTATCTGCAACGGAAAGATGCGAATTGTACATCTTCTCCCATTTTTCCCTCAATTGAATAACAAGCGGTGAATTAAGTTGTGAACTTTCAATGGTTGCAAGATATTGATGAAGTCTGTTATATGTAATGTTCCTCCATCTTGCTGAATCTTCCGCTGTATGGATGTGATTCCACTTTTCTTCAACAACAGAATAAGTTGCAAGGAAAGATTTGTCTTTCCTTGCAACCTTGTCTATCTCTTTTGCTTCAAGCGGTTCCATTACACTTTTCTCCAAAGGATTGGAACACGAAAATGCAATAAAACAGCCGGCTAAAAGAACAGTTAGTCTATTCAGTATACTCAACACCTTGCAGCCAAACTCCTGTTACTGTAAAATCTTTGTCCATAATTACGATATCGGCATCTTTACCATCCTCAAGTGAGCCACATCTGTCAAAACAGCCCATAACCTTTGCCGGAGATTCTGAAGCCATCCTTACGGCATCTTCAAATGGTATTCCGGCGTCAACGGCAACTTTGATTAGTTTATCCATTGTTGCAAGACTGCCTGCCAGAGAGGAATGGTCTTTAAACTTGCAAACACCATCATCTATAATGAAGTCTGAGTCCGCTTCAATCTCACCATCAAACTCTGCATATTTTAGGGCGCATGTTACCAATGACATCATCTCTACCCCCTTGAGTTTATATACAAGTCTGAGAATTGTGCCTGGAAGATGCTTTCCATCTGCAATAACCTCTACACTCATGTCATCAAGCAAAAGAACGCTCTCAACTGTACCTTCATATTTGTATTCACCACGTTTGTGGAAACCGGGCATTGAATTGTACAATTGGGAAACATGCCTGAATCCGGCTTCATTAGCCTTCTTGACATCTTCAAATTCTGCTTGAGTGTGGGTAATGCCCGCAACTATATTTTTCCATTTGAGTGTTTTGGCCATTTCACATGCACCAGGAAGTTCAGGTGAAATGTCCCACCTGCTTATACAGTTGATATCAGATAGGATTTTCAGATATTCTTCCTTGTCGGGATTCTTGGCACCTGGGAAATCCTTTACCATTTTAGGATTGAAATATGGTCCTGCAATATGAAGTCCTTTTACAGGTGAATTTCCTTCCTTAAGAATTTCCTCGCATATAGCTGCCGATCTGTATATCTTTTCTGTTTTTGCTGTATAGACAGTTGGATATATAGTTGTAGCACCATGTTTGAGATGTGCATTGACTGCCATCTCAAACTGTTCACGGTTGCTGTCCTTGAATGAATATCCAGCTGCACCGTGTATATTCATAGCTACAAATCCCGGCAAAATGTAGTCTCCCTTAACATCAACTATCTTTGCACCAATCCTGGGAAGATCACTGTTGGCAATCTCCATAATCCTGCTGTCGCAAATGATTAATGAACCACCTTCAACCCATCCGTTAGGAGTAAGGATTTTCCCGTTGATTATCTGTGTCAACATACTTTAACTCTTATTCAAAGTTCTTTACAAGTTTACCCATAGCCCATACTGCACGTACATCAAGGTTCTTGTCCAAAAGGAGGATATCAGCATCCTTGCCTCTCTCCAATGAACCTTTTCTGTCGTAAACTCCCATAATTTTGGCTGGAGTCTCAGAAATCATGCGGCATACATCAAATAAAGGTACCTCAGCCTTGAATGTCATTGTCTGGATAAGGCGGTCCATTGTTGCAATACTGCCTGCAAGAGCAGATCTGTCTGCAAGTTTACATACACCATCCTCAATGATTACTCTTGGATCAAAAGCAGTCTTGCTGTCACTTGCTGCACATGCAAGGGCATCTGTAATCAATGCTGTTTTTTCAACACCCTTTACTTTGTAAATAAGGCGCAAAATTGTAGGAGGTACGTGAATACCGTCTGCAATTGCCTCTACTGTCATATCATCCATTAGGTAGATTGACTCTACTGTACCCTCATATTTGTACTCGTTCTTCTTATGGAAACCTGGCATTGCATTATAGAAGTGCGTTGCATGGGTATATCCGGCATCAAAACCTGCCCTGATATCTTCAAACTCAGCCTGAGTGTGGGCAACTGAAACAAGTATGCCTTTGCTTGAAACATATTTGCCAAACTGAAGTGCGCCAGGAAGTTCAGGTGAAGCATCCCATCTCTTTATACAGTTGGTCTCCTCAAGTAGAGGAATGTACTCGTTTGGATCGGGATTCTTAATATATTCAGGTATCTGTCCACCTGCCATCTTCATATTGAAGTAATGTCCCTCAAGGTGAAGTCCCAAAATTGGGCTGTCCTTTTCTGCCATCAGTTTCTCTGTGGTGCGCGCAGCAGCCTGAATCATCGGGATGCTGGAAGAAGAAAGAGTAGGGAAGATACTTGTTGTACCATGCTGCATATGTGCATCAACTGCAGTTCTGAAAGCATCCTCTGTTCCCTCCATGAAGTCTCTTCCTCCACCGCCATGTACGTGAATTTCAACTCCTCCAGGAACTATGTACATTCCTCTAGCATCTACAATGTTTGCACCTACAACTGCAAGATCACAATTGGAAACCTCAAGAATCTTGTTGTCATTAATAATTACTGATCCATTCTTCAACCATCCCTGTGGAGTATGGATTTTACCGTTTATAATTTGTGTTAACATATCTCTTTCCTTTATTAGTCTATTTGATTACTACAAAAATAATAAAAAATTTCTTTAAATGGTACAGTAATTTATAATTTTTCAAATTTAATTTGTGATGCAAGTTCATAGCCCTCATCATACAGCGCATTCAGCTTTTTGATATCTTTTTCCATCCGATCAACTTCCAAGGGCCTTTCAGGCCTTAAAATTGTAATCATCTGCTTGTCTTCCAGGGATTCTATCATGTCTAAAGTAAGATTGTATTTTTCATTGCGGTTTTCAATCGCTTTCTGCAGCAATGGATATTTCCCGTAAAACACTTTGGCTGCCAAAGATTTTCCCGAAGGTTTCTTCCTATAACCTTTATTTCTAGTAAGGACAACCAGACTGTTCGTATATCCTTGCTCCATTGCATACTTTACCGGTATAGAGTCTGCAATTCCTCCGTCGAGCATAGGGATT
This sequence comes from Candidatus Egerieisoma sp., assembly GCA_045659725.1. Lineage (GTDB taxonomy): Bacteria > Bacteroidota > Bacteroidia > Bacteroidales > UBA932 > Egerieousia. The sequence continues at coordinate 8,609 of JAZRCK010000045.1, read as the reverse complement.
CCATCTACTTGCGCCATAGGACATACAAATGGGAGACTGCTGCTTGAACGTACAATATCCATTATCCTCTTTTGGGAACACTTTTCCTCAAAATAGTTGGCTTCACCTGTAAGGCAGTTTGTTGTAACCATAACATACCTCCCTTCAGACTTTTCATAAGCTGTATAATCATACGGAATAATCTCTGTAGGAAACTTTTCAAACAAGAGCTTGAAATCCATAATGTTCCTCTGTGTAAACAGATACTTCAATCCAACATAATTGTATTTCTCCAACAAATCAATATTGCTGTATTTGGCTCTCTTCTTTTGTCCCGACATATATGAAAGTCCATTACATGCACCTGCACTTACACCAATAGTAAATGGGAACTTTATACCCCTTTCCATAAAATTATCGAGAACACCACAAGTAAAAACTCCTCTCAACCCGCCACCTTCTAGAATCAGTGACGACTTTTCATCCAAATAATATGTAAAACCTTCATTCATACTCCAAATATACATATTTTTACGTTGTCTTTTTGTATATATCGCTGATTTTGAGCTAAATAAAAAATAAGAATTTTTAAATTCATAAAAATTCTTATTTTTAATCATTTGAAAATCAATTAATTGTACAAAAGGACGACGTTACAGATGCCTTAGTACTTCATCGTAATCCGGTTCCTGGGTAATTTCGGGTACCAGTTGTACGTATCTGACAATCTGGTCGGGATCAATAATTACAACTGCTCTGGCCAAAAGTCCCTGAAGAGGGCCGTCGGCCATCATAACACCATAGTCTTCAGAGAATGAGGTGCCCCTGAAATCTGATAAAGGTATGACATTCTCAATACCTTCTACAGTACAGAAACGCGAATGTGCAAACGGAAGATCCCTGGAAATTGCCAATACTAAAGTATCTTTCATATTGGAAGCCAACTGATTGAATTTACGCACACTTGTTGCGCATACTCCGGTATCCAAACTTGGAAATATATTAAGTACAAGAGTTTTCCCTTTCAAATCATCCAAAGAAATTGAGGCAAGGTCTGTCTTTACAAGAGTAAATGCTGGAGCAGACTTGCCAGTTTGTGGAAGATTACCTTTAAGGTTTACTGGATGCTTTTTAAAATTTACTTTTTTCATATGCAGTATTTTTATTCTTTTAACAATATGTAATGATTTATGTTTATTTTTACATTAAAATTGAATATATAATTATTATCATATTTTAATAGTTCAAAATTATGAAAAAATTTTTGATTTTTGTATCACTAATTTTAGTGATTTTTTCATGCTGCAATAAAAATGTACCTGCAAACCCAGATGCTGATACTGCAAAAGAGGCACAGATGAGGGCAATGGGGCTTGTAGACATACATGATCTTGATTCAACCATTGCTGTAGACCTTATTTACGCAAAACCCTACAACTTTATGGGAAGGGTGCTGTATCATAATGTAAACAAAGCATTCATGTTGCGTGAAACTGCAGAAAAACTTGTGAAAGCAAACAAACTGCTCAAATCAATCAGACCTGACCTTAACCTTATTGTTTATGACGCAGCCCGTCCAATCAGCATCCAGCAGGAAATGTGGGACAGTGTAGAAGGAACTGACAAGGAGGATTTTGTAGCAAATCCTGCAAGAGGAGGCGGTAACCATAATTTTGGGAATGCTGTGGATGTAACAATAATTGACTGTACAGGACACCCTATCCCTATGGGGGCAGAGTATGACTGTTTTGCAGACCAGAGCCGAACAAATATTGAACAGCAGCTTCTCGACGAAGGCATAATAACCAAGAGGGAGCTAGATAACAGATTGTTGCTCAGAAAGGTAATGACAGAGAGCGGTTTTCTTCCAATTGATGAGGAGTGGTGGCACTTTGACAACAGGCCAACCAAATACGCCCGTGAGAATTTCAAGAAGATTGACTAGCGCACTAAAACGTAAAGAGAAGAAGATTTACACTTCGAAGGACAATACGGTCTCATCTGCTTCGCCATTGCTGTGCAATTGCTCGCAACCGTCGAATAAGGTCCTCCTGCGTGGAAATCTTCTTCTCTTATAATTAAAGTCCGTTAAAAACAACTCCTCATATCACAGTTGCATTCTTTAAGAACAGCAACACATTTTTCAAGATCATTTGGCTTTATTACAGTGTTTGCAAAATCACCGTCAGCAAAAGCATACATATACTCAATAAAGATGTTCTGAGCAGCAAGTTTCTCAAGAATTGAGGCAAGAGATCCGGCTGTATTGCTGCACTTGATACAGACAACATCTGTAACCTTTACTGCAAAATTGTTCTCCCTCAATACATCAACTGCCTTTTCAACTTCAGATACTATCAGGCGTAAAATTCCAAAATCTGTAGTTTCTGCCATACTGAAAGCATGCATGTTTATGCCATTGGCACCCAAGATGCGAGTAACATCATTGATTCTTCCTGTCTTGTTCTCCAAGAAAATGGATAATTGTTTGATTGTCATATCTGTATGGTTAAATTATTTAAGAACTCGTTTATCAATTACATGCTTGCTCTTGCCCTGGCTGCGCTCAATGCTGCCAGGCTCCATAAGACGCACATCACAAGCAATTGAGACAATGCCTTTCAATCTGTCTGCCAGACGTTTCTTCATCTGAAGCATAGCACCCATATCATCTGTGAAATAGTCCTTGCGAACCTCCACCTGAACCTCAATTGTATCCAGATTGCCTGCTCTGTCCACTACAAGCATATATTGAGGCTCAAACTCCGGCATCTCAAGAATAACACTCTCAACCTGAGAAGGGAATACGTTAATTCCTCTGATAATAAGCATATCATCACTTCTGCCAACAATACGGCTCATTCTAACTGATGTCCTGCCACAAGCACAATCATCAGCCATCAATGTACACAAATCTTTTGTACGGTATCTCAATAATGGCATACCTTCTTTTGTAAGTGTAGTAAACACAAGCTCTCCCTGCTCTCCATAAGGAAGCTGCTCAAGTGTTTCCGGATTGATGATTTCGGGGTAGAAGTGATCTTCATTGATATGGGAACCGTTCTGCTCTGAACATTCATAGGAAACACCCGGCCCCATAATCTCACTCAAACCATAAATATTATAACCTTTAAGACCAAGGCGTTCCTCAATCTCCTTGCGCATGTTCTCAGTCCATGGCTCGGCACCAAAAGCACCTACACGAAGATTTATATCATCTTTTGAAAGACCCATCTTCTCAAGAGTCTCAGCCAGATAAAGGGCATAAGAAGGGGTACATGCAATACCGGTAACCTTGAGATCACGCAATAGCTTTATATGTTTTTCAGTACCTCCGGTAGAAGTAGGAATAACTGTAGCACCCAGATTCTCAACACCATAATGGGCACCCAAACCACCTGTAAACAGACCGTAACCATAACTTACAGAGAATGTATCTTCTCGCGTAACGCCATATGCAGTAAGACAACGGGCCATAACCTCAGACCACACGGAAATGTCTTTCCTGGTATATCCAACAATAGTGGGATTTCCGGTTGTTCCCGATGATGCATGAACCCTCACTATCTCTGATGCAGGGGCAGCCTGCAACCCATAAGGATAATTGTCCCTCAAATCCTGTTTGGTTGTAAAAGGGAGTTTTACAATATCATCTATTGAACGGATATCGTCGGGAGAAATATCCATCTCCTGCATTTTATTTCTATAGAAAGGCACATTATGGTATACATAATTTACCAGTTTCTGCAATCGTTTGCCTTGAAGTGCACGCATCTGTTCCCTGCCCATGCACTCTTTATTGGGATTCCAAATCATAGATTTCTATTTTATCGGATGGTCGTGGTGGAATGCTTTCATACGTTCCTCCATAACCGGATACAGTTCATTTTTCATTCTTGAAGTGCAGGCTCTCACACCTTGCTGTCCGCTTCCAGTAGTTAAAAGACTGATGCTGCTCACACCATAATACAACAACTCTTTCAAAAGTTCTCCTCCCGACAGGTTCCCATAACCTAAAGTAAAGAAAAATCCGTCGCCAACAGGCTTGTCAACATCTTGGTCATACACAATATGGAAACCGTTGCGGGTAAAGATATCCTTCATCTTCTGAGCCCTTATGGCATATTCGCGGGTATCCTCAACAAAATTAATAATACCTTCTGTAGCAAGACGCAACATCTCTGCGTAGGCGTACTGGGTAGAGGCAGTACAACCTGAAGTGATCATATAGAGGATAGAGGCTGTAAGTGTCTGTCCAAAAATACCTGAATCCTTATAGCGTTCTGCCAAGGCAGGAAAATAACGCCCAAACAACTTATCACTTATACAGGTGAGTGCAATACGCTGGCCAGCATAACTGAATATCTTTGATGAAGAGAGCATCAAAATATAGTTGTCTGTATATCTGGCTACTGTAGGAGGGTAGGGGGGCTGGAACGGATGTCCCATATCCTTCCTGAAATCCATACAGAAGTAAGCCAGGTCTTCAATTACAATTACATCATATTTTGTAGCCAGTTCACCAATTACTGCAAGTTCCCTTTCATTCAAGCAAATCCATGCAGGATTGTTTGGATTGGAATAGACAATTGCTGCAATATCACCGTCAGAAAGGATTTCCTCAAGTTTTCCCCTTAAGGCATCACCTCTGTAGTTGTATATATCAAACTCTTTCCATCCGGCACCTATAACTCTCAGCTGTGATTTCTGTATAGGGAAACCAGGATCAATGAACAAAATCTTGTCCTTGCCGGGTGTACACTGTGTGCAGGCAATGAAAGAGCCGAAAGAGCCCTGTACGCTGCCCACTGTAGGAATACATGATTTGGGAGTGATATCCACATCCAAAAATGCCTTTATAAAACGTGAAGCCTCTTGCTTGAGTTCCGGAATACCAAGAGCAGCAGGATATTGCGATCCTACGCCTCTGTCCAAAGCCGCTTTCTCAGCCTCAACTCCAAATTTGTTCACTGGTAAACCTGGAGATCCCTGATCCATTCTTATAAATGGAATACCTGTCCTGTTCTCCAACCATTGTGCCACCAGAAGCACCTCTCCAATTGTAGCGCTTGCAAGATCTGTAATATTGAATTCCCTTACCGCCTGTGCTACAAGCTCTTCACTGAAAATCTTCATCACACCAACTCCTCTTATGCATTCAACCCAATCTCAAATGCTTTACAATTCAACTCAACAACACTTTCGCCCTTAGATGAAAATATTGCTTTAATGCTCTCTTTCAATTGCTCAGGGCTGAGAATCTCCAAATGTTTTGCAGCCATACCCAAAAGTACAATATTTGCGCTCTTTGGCATATTGTTCTCTTTTACAATATCTTCAATAGGCAGTGCAGAAACGTTGGGAAGAGTTGTCAACTCCTTGTTCAAACTATCAATATCCGGATAATTCGGTATATTGATAAAAGGGTTTGAAGAGGTGATCACACATCCTTCAGGAGCAAGATATGGAAGATACCTCAATGCCTCCATAGGCTCCATTGAAATTATAATGTCTGCAGCCCCTTTTTTAATCAGATCTGAATGGATCTCTTCTGTACTCAAACGCAAGTTTGACTGAACATCTCCACCTCTCTGACTCATTCCATGCACTTCAGCCTGTTTGAGGCTTATACCTGCATTTGCTGCCGCATGACCTATGATTGTGGCAATTGTAAGGATTCCCTGTCCTCCAACACCTGCCAATATTATATCCTTTTTCATTATTTGCCGCTCCTTTTTGCTCTAAGTTTTCTATTGAGTGTCTGCATGCACTCCCTTCGTGGAATAATTACAGAAACACCTTTATATTCAATTTCCTGTCTGATAATACGGGTAATCTCTTCCATATTTTTAGGGATAGGCACCACAACATGCAGATGCTCCGGATCAACGCCCAAACCTTTACAGATAGCCTCAAAGCGATTTGTACCTGCTGAATCCTGACCTCCTGTCATGGCAGTTGTAAGGTTATCTGAAATTATTACGGTAATGTTAGCATTGTCATTCACTGCATCAAGAAGCCCTGTCATACCGGAATGTGTAAAGGTTGAATCACCAATTACTGCAATAGCAGGATAAACACCAGCATCAGATGCTCCTTTGGCCATAGTAATTGAAGCACCCATATCAACACATGAGTCAATTGCACGGAAAGGAGGGAGGGCTCCCAAAGTATAGCATCCTATATCTCCAAAAATCCTCGCATCTGGATACTCTGCAGCAACTTTGTTCAATGCGTCATAAACATCCCTATGACCGCATCCCTGGCAAAGTGCAGGTGGTCGTGGCACCACATTCTCTGCAGGCTGGAAAGACATTTCAGTCTGCAATCCCATTGCGGCAGCCAAACTGTCGGGAGTAAGTTCACCGGTACGTGGAAGATCTCCAGTAAGACGACCTTTAATGTTGAAATCTGCTCCAAGGATTCCCTTTATCTGCTCTTCCACAACAGGTTGACCATCTTCAGCAACAAGGATTGTTCCACATCTGTCTGCAAATTCCTTTATTGCCTGAGCAGGAAGAGGATACTGTGAAACCTTGAATACTTCAATTCCAAGTGCTGCAGGAGAATTCTCCATCACATAATTGTATGCAATACCGCAAGCAACAATTCCCATCTTTGGATTTTCAGCTTCCCGACAGGTATTGAAAGGGGACTTCTGCGAAAATTCCTGCAACATTGCCTGTTTCTCAATTAATGAAGCATACTGTCTGCGGGCATTTGCTGGAAGAAGCACCCAATTGCCCCTCTCATTTGAAGGATTCAACGGGTTCTGCTCTTTAGGCTGCGCAGCAACAACTCCAGCCCTTGAATGGGCAAGACGTGTAACCACTCGCAACAAAACAGGAAGTTTGACCTCCTCAGAAAGCGAATATGCATACTGCATCATATCATAAGCCTCCTGTTGGGTACTTGGCTCAAGTACCGGAATCATTGCAAACTTGCCGTAAAAACGGGAATCCTGCTCATTCTGTGAAGAGTGCATTGAAGGATCATCTGCAGCAAGAACTACAAGCCCTCCGTTGATGCCGGTAATGGCTGAATTCACAAAAGCATCTGCTGCCACATTCATACCTACATGCTTCATGCAAACAAGGGCCCTTTTGCCCGCATATGACATTCCAAGCGCAGCCTCCATAGCCGTTTTTTCATTTGTGCACCATTTGCTGCGCACCTGAGGGGCATTAGCCTGGATAAACTCTGTAATCTCTGTTGATGGAGTACCGGGATATGCATACACACCACTTATCCCTGCATGCACTGCACCTAGTGCAATAGCCTCATCTCCCAATAATAATCTTGTTGAAACCATATAAAATAAGATTAGGTTTAAACCAACAAATTTAATAAATATATGTATAAGTTATTCTCTTACCGGTACAAAAAAAAGGGTGGCCTAAGCCACCCTAAATTATGATTGGAAAAATCTTTCAGATTATAGCTGTGGACCAGCTGCAACCAATGCTTTACCAGCCTCGTTGCCGGTGAATTTGGTGAAGTTCTTAATGAATCTTCCTGCAAGGTCTTTTGCTTTCTCCTCCCACTGAGCTGCATCAGCGTAAGTGTCTCTTGGATCAAGGATACCTGAATCTACACCTGGAAGAGCTGTAGGAACTTTGAAACCGAAGAATGGAATCTCTTTGGTCTCAGCTTTGTCAATTGAGCCGTCAAGGATAGCGTCAATGATTCCACGGGTATCTTTAATTGAGATACGTTTGCCTGTACCGTTCCAGCCAGTGTTTACAAGGTATGCAGTAGCACCTGATTTCTCCATTCTCTTAACTAGCTCCTCACCGTATTTAGTTGGGTGAAGTGAAAGGAATGCTGCACCAAAGCAAGCTGAGAAAGTAGGGGTTGGCTCAGTAATACCACGCTCTGTACCTGCCAATTTAGCAGTGAAACCAGAAAGGAAGTAGTATTTTGTCTGCTCTGGGTTAAGGATAGAAACTGGAGGAAGTACTCCAAATGCATCAGCTGAAAGGAAGATAACTTTTTTAGCAGCTGGAGCTTTAGACACTGGTTTTACAATGTTGTTGATGTGATAGATAGGGTAAGAAACACGAGTGTTCTCTGTTACGCTCTTGTCTGAGAAATCAATCTTGCCGTTTGCATCAACAGTTACGTTCTCCAATAGGGCATCTCTCTTGATTGCGTTATAGATATCTGGCTCAGCCTCTGCGCTCAAGTTGATAACTTTAGCGTAGCAGCCACCCTCAAAGTTGAATACGCCGTCATCATCCCAACCGTGCTCGTCATCACCGATAAGCTCACGTTTTGGATCTGTAGAAAGGGTAGTTTTACCTGTACCTGAAAGGCCGAAGAAGATAGCAGTCTCACCAGCTTTATTGGTGTTTGCAGAACAGTGCATAGAAGCAATACCCTGTAGAGGAAGAAGATAGTTCATGTATGAGAACATACCTTTCTTCATCTCACCACCGTACCAAGTATTGATGATAACCTGCATTTTCTCTGTAAGGTTGAATACTACAGCAGTCTCTGAGTTAAGACCAAGCTCCTTGTAGTTCTCAACTTTAGCTTTTGAAGCGTTCAATACTACAAAATCAGGCTCGCCATAGTTTGCAAGCTCCTCCTCAGTAGGACGGATGAACATATTTTTAACAAAGTGAGCC
>JAZRCK010000044.1:0-51737 GCA_045659725.1 Candidatus Egerieisoma sp. | reverse complement strand
CCGAAAATTTTAAGACCTAGTCGTTTGCTATGTGATTCACGGCCGTTCTTTGAACTACCGACACCTTTCTTGTGAGCCATAAACTTCTAAATTTTAAAAATTAAGCAATTGATTCAATTTGGATTTGTGTCAAACACTGGCGGTGACCGTTCATTTTCTGATAGCCTTTACGACGTTTCTTTTTGAACACTAGCACCTTGTTGCCTTTTACGTGGTCAAGAACAGTTGCTTTAACAACTGCGCCATCAACGTAAGGAGCGCCAACTTTAACAACACCCTCGTTGTCGGTTAACAATACTTTTTCGAAAGAGATTGAGGCACCTACCTCATCCTGTAGGCGGTGTACATAAATTTTTTTACCAGCCTCAACTTTAAACTGTTGTCCTGCAATGTCTACGATTGCGTACATTTTAATTTGTTTTTTTGGGTTATGACAGTAAGCGGTTAATCATTAATTAACTCTTATTCAGTAGCTTAGCTATCTTTTAATATTTTACGGACCACAAAAGTAACACTTTTTATCCATTACACAAAAAAACTTTTCAATTTTACCGCCAATTTACATTCCTCCACCTAATACTCCAACACTGTAACAATACCGTCCATAGTGCTTACAAGCAGTCTGTTGCCGGCAAGCGGCTGGATGTAGTTGATAAGGGCAAAGGATACTTTGTGTTTCCATGCAATAGAACCGTCTGCGTGGTTCAACGCCACTATATTGCCTTTGTCTGTAGGGATAAATACAAGTCCTTTGTTCTCTTTTCCACCCTGTGGTACTGAGGTGATAGGGGTTGGAGCTATCTCGTAGCCGAACTCAGCGTTGGCACCCCATACTTTTACCGGTTTATCTGCTCCCGGTGCAAGGGAGGTTGCAAACATGAAGACAGAGTCTTTCATTACCTTAACATAATAGTTCTTGCTGTCGGGAGAAAGGCCTACAGATTCCCTGCCGCCGTAAACTCTCCACAACTGTTTGCCGGTTTTGGCGTCAAGACCATAGGTTACCCTCTCCGGAGTTGCAAAAATTATGTTGCCGTTTGCCTTGATTGGCCATACAGCTGCAGGTGAAAGCATCCTGCTCCCCTTCTTCTCCCATTTCCACTGGAGCTTGCCGTTGGCAGGGTTGAATGAGTAAAGGGTGTTTGCCCAGTCTCCAATTACCACCTGCTGCTTGTCTACAAAAGGTTTTGCCTCTATGAATCCTTTAATCTCCCTGTTCTCCCATACAAGTTTTCCGGTCTTTGCATTGAGTGCCCTGAAGGTGTTGTCAGACGCTCCAATATAAACTTTGCCTCCGTAGATTGTTGGTGAACCAAGTACAGATTTGCCGCACTCATATTTCCAGTTAACTTTTCCGCTCCTTATGTCCAATGAGTAGATATTTTTGTCGCATGAGCCAATGATTACAGAAGCGGCATCACCTTTGCCGTAAACCGCAGGGGTTGAGAAAATCTTTCCCCCTGTAGCATATTTCCACAACTCCTTGCCTGTTGCAGCATCCAATGCGTATACTGTTCCCGACGTATTTGCGTAAACCACATATTTGCCGCTCTGAACCGCAGCAGCACCGATATCTGTGTTGTCTGCCCTGCGCCAAACCTCCTTCACATTAGGATATGCCCCGTTGGAAGAGAAATCCTGACGTGGATATTTTATATTGCTTGGGGCAGGCATACCGCTGCTCATCCTTAGCGTGAACCAAGGTTTGTCTGTAATCTGAGGCTCAGCAACCCTCTCCCTGAAGGTTATTGTTGAGCCTTTAACAGTTACAATATTGTAGCCTGGACCTCTCTTGCCAACTTTCTGGGTTGAGCGTCCGATCATACCGGGTATCCCCTCAAAGTCCATAGCCCTGTCCTGGTGCCAGTGGCCGCACATCATGAGCTGCGTGTTCATCTTTTTAAGGCAGTCAAGCACCTGTGTATAGTTGAGTACAGATGTATCCATTGGATAGTGGTTGATGAATATAAGCGGCTGAGCAGGGTCAATTACAGTTGAAAGGGAATCGAGCCATACTATTGTCTCCCTTGGTACAAGGGCCGGTGCCATTCTCATATTGGGACCGCTGTTGCAGCCAACAAAACGGATACCCTCCTTCTCAAAATCGAACATCTCATAGCCGAACACCTCAAGGAAGGTATTGCAACCGCTCTCAGACCATTTGGCATCGTGGTTGCCGGCAACTATATAATAAGGTATTGTAAGTTCATCAAAGATCTCCTTGGCAAGCTTTATCTCCTCATCTGAACCGAACTCGGTAATGTCACCTGCAAAAATTGCAAACGAAAGCCCTTTCTGCCTGTTGATGTCTGCCATACATTTTCTGGCATCCTCCACTGTCTGCCCTCCTACAGATATGTGTACATCTGTCATATATGCAAACGAGAAATCCTGCGCAAGCAAAGTTGCAGAAAACAACAACGCTGCAACAAATGCGGCACAATTTTTAGTAATCTTTCCCATATTAAGTGTAAATTTGAATTATTGCTTCAAATTTAGTGTTTTTTTCTAACTTTGGGGCCGTTAATAAAGAGATTGGAGATTATGTACAACAAATTGGTGGAGAAGAAAAACAGCATTGCTGTAATTGGTTTAGGTTATGTAGGATTGCCTCTTGCACTGGAATTGGCAAGAAACTTCAAGGTTGTGGGATTTGATATCAACGCCCGCAATGTGGAGATGCTCAATTCAAAGGAAGACCCAAGCAAGGAGCTTCCCTCAGATGCATTTGAGGGGACAGACATCACCTTTACCTGGAACAAGGAGGACCTTAAAAATGTAAACTTTTTCATTGTTGCTGTCCCTACCCCAATTGACGCCCACCGCACCCCAGACCTTGGTCCGCTTCTTAAGGCTACCGAAACTGTTGCGGAGAACCTCAAGGAGGGCGATTATGTTGTATATGAGTCTACAGTGTTCCCTGGTTGCACCAGGGAGAGGTGTGTACCGGTGTTGGAGAAACTGTCGGGAATGAAAATGGGACAGGACTTCTTTGTGGGCTACTCTCCTGAGAGGATTAATCCGGGCGATGTGCAGCACAGCCTTCAGAATACAATGAAGATTGTATCTGCTTGTGACACCAACACTCTTGAGAACATTGCAGCCGTTTACGGCAAGGTTGTGAAAGCAGGCATCCACAAGGCCCCTACAATTGAGGTTGCAGAGAGCGCCAAGATTATGGAGAATACCCAGCGCGACGTTAACATTGCCCTTATGAACGAATTCTCCATCATCTTCAACGAGATGGGAATCAACACCTACGATGTTCTTGAGGCGGCAGGTACAAAATGGAATTTCCTCAAGTTCTATCCTGGACTTGTGGGAGGCCATTGCATTGGAGTAGACCCTTACTATATGGTTTATAAGGCCAACGAGATGAACTACCACCCGCAGGTAATACAGGGAGGAAGATCTGTAAATGACTCAATGGGAAGCCACATTGGGAAAAATACCGTTAAGAAAATGATTGCCAACGGCATCTCCCCAGTAGGCGCAAGGGTACTTGTAATGGGTATCACCTTTAAGGAGAATGTTGCCGACGTGCGCAACTCAAAAGTTGCAGATATAGTTAAGGAGCTTGAGAGCTTCAGCATCCGGGTGGATGTGATTGACCCTCACGCAGATCCTACCCACGTGGAGAGGGAATACGGCATAAGGATGGCATCTGCCCCAACCGGCAAATACCAGGCAGTAGTGGCAGCCGTTTCACACAATGAATATGCACACCTCACCCAGGATGACTTTGCAAGTCTTCTTACTCCCGACGGAATCCTTATTGACGTAAAAGGAAAATTCAAGGGGAAAATTGACAAGTACGGATACTGGAGCCTGTAATTCCAGCACATATAAAAAGAGGCAGCCAACCGGTTGCCCCTTTTTATTTATAGCATTGAAATCTTATATCACCTCAACATCCCCCATCTGCATCCACCCCTGGCGGCCGTCTGCAATCTCTACACGGCACCATTTTCCGGCCTGCTCCAGAATCTGCACTTTTGATCCTTCGTGCAAGATGAACAGGTTGTTTCCGGTGGAGTTTGGAGCACTCTTTATGTTGCTGACAGGCACCATTACAATGGCACTATCTTCACTTGTTGCATTGCGTTTAAGGCTCACAGAGAAGAGCAATGCAAAGATTGAGAAGAGGAACACTACACAAGCCAATACAAATGAAAGCTTGCGGGCACCTGTTGTTGGGGCAAACTTGAACATGAGAAGCAGTACAAGTACGGCGGCAAAAAGAGCCAGCGAAACATATCCCCAACCATTTGATGAAAGGAGATTCCTCACCCCTTTAGTCCAGGTTGCAAGGACAAATTCCGGTACCTGATCAATTTTATCAAGGGTGTGCAGTCTGGCAATCTGAAGATTGTTCTGTGCATCTGCTCCCGACGGATCAAGTTTGAGCGCCTTCTCATAATAGAGGATAGCCTTGCCAATCTCATCAAGCTTATAATATGCATTTCCTATATTGTAATACAGTTTGTATGACTCGTATCCCCCATCTGCAATCTGCAGATAGTTGTCAAGTGCAGTCTGGTACTGCCCCATTGAATAGGCCTCATTGCCCTGGTTCCACAATTCACCGTTGCTCTGGGCATTCAAGGCCACAGCAGACATCAAAAAAACAAACAGCAATATCTTTTTCATAAGAACTCTCCCTTTACTTTTACAACTCATCCTCCAATGCAGAAATTATCTCAACCGCCTTTCCATACTGGCTTGAAATCTCGCCTGAATCTGCGCCAAACGAATATCTGGCCATCTCACAATCCTCAAGCACCTGCAGGAATGCCGCAATATTGGCCTCCGAAACACCTTTGGCCTCCATTGTCTCCTTAATGGTATCTCGCTGCATATCTGCAAATGGAATGGCAAGTTTGTCGCTTATATAGCCAAGCAACGCCTTGTGCACCTCCTCATAGAAAGGTGAACGGAGGTTCTGCTCCATATAACTCTTTGCAAGTTTCAGCCTTGTCCTGGCAACCTTATTGGCCTTTTTGTTACGGGTACGTACTACATCACCCCTAAGTTTTGCCCTTTTCTTGAGTGCCCAGTACAATACGGCATACACCGCCACCAACAATGCAAGAAGCACAAAGAAAAGCCAGCTTCCAACAAAGAAATGCCCTTTCTTGCCCAAACCTGCAGCACCCTGAAGAATATACCTGATATCCTCTCCCAAAGAGGCCACGGCCTGTTTTGAAATACCCTGCACAAATGCCCCTGAAGAACCGCTTTCACCTTTGGCAACCTTAATCTCCACAGGCTCACTGGTTAGGGTAACATATTTTCCCTTCTTTATATCATAATATGAATACTCTACAGGAGGAATCTCAAACACACCCTCACTTCTTGGAATGAAAGGGAACTCAAAACTCTTGCTTCCCGATATTCCATTGGCGCCGTACGAGTAATTGTTGCCGGTCTTTACATCATACAGCTCAAAATCTGCAGGAAGCTGCACCTTAGGAGCCTCAATAAGATTGAGGTTACCTGTACCCTGCACGGTAACTATCACAGAACCGGCCTCATGGGCCTTCACACTATCCCTGCTCAAGGCTACCTTCAAGGAGAAGTCACCTACACCTTGTCCGAACGATGCAGGGGCTCCTGCCGGAAGAGGAGAAACCTTTATCACGGCATTTCCGGAATTCACCCTCTTCTTGACAATCTGGTATCCCTGGTCAAAGAAATCGTCAAATATTGACCTGCCCCTTGGAGCAGTCATTACCTGTATCTGGCATATCATCTCTGCGGGCTTTACTGAAAGGTCACCGGTCTGCTGTGGCAACAGAATATATTTGCGGAGCACCGCGCCATTGTAGATTTGCCCGTCTACATTCTCCCTTACAAAATTGATGTTTTGTGGAGTCTCAATCTCCTGGCTCCAGAAACCGTCAAACACAGGGAACTTTATATCCTCAAAGCCTGCAATACCCACTCTTGTGTAAAGTTTGAGGGTAGCAATAATAGGCTCACCCTTTACAACTTTTGTTTTGCTGAATGAAAGTTTAAGGAACACATCCTTTGCCGAAACCTCAGCAGATTCCTGCCTTGGCTGCTGCGCATTGCCGGTAACCTGCCCCTGCTGTTGCTGTGAACCGCCGTTGGCAGCTGCGCCCTTCACCACCTCAACCTGCATCTCTTTGGTAGTATAAACCTTACCGCCAATAGTTGCAGAAGCGGCAGAAATCCTGGCCATACCTTCAGCCACTGGCCTTACAATATAGGTATAGCTTATCTCCACACTCTTGCTGGACTTTCCGTTTATGAACTGCGTACTCATCATCTTTGACTGCGACGGTCCTGCAAGCACCTCCAGTCCGGTAAACTGGGGCTGGGTAAAATCTTCTATATCTCCGTCGGCGGTAAACACCACCCTGAACGCTTCATCCTGCCCAACTACCTTTGGGGCATCCACAACAAAGGTGTTCTGTGCAAATGCCATACTGCACACCAAAAGCAGCAGCACTGTGAACACTCCTTTAAAATATCTCATTTCAAACAAATTTTTAATTCAGTTAAACTTCCTACCAGTTCTTCTCCTTCTGTTTTGATTTCAGCAGTTTCGCCTTTTCCTCCTTCACCTTCTCCTGAGTCCTGTTCTCCTTCTCCTGCATTGCCTGAAGCATCTGCTCTGCAGCCTGAGGAGTTATCTTTGACTCATCCTGAGGCTGTTGCTGCTGGTCTTGTGGCTGGTCTTTCTTGTCGGGATTATCTTTATTATCCTGGTTATTCTTATTATCCTGGTTCTGATTTTGGTTCTGGTCCTGGTTCTGGTCCTGCTGCTGTTGCTGATCCTGATCCTGCTGGTTCTGCTGGTTCTGCTGGTTCTGCTGCTGTTGCTGATCCTGGTTCTGCTGGTCCTCCATCTTCTTCTTTGCGTAGATGTAGTTCTCGCGGGTCTGGGCATCTGCAGGATTGCGTCTCAGGGCATTCTTGTAGGCATCAACAGCCTCGCCGTACCTCTTCTGGGCCAAAAGCGAATTGCCCAAATTGTGGTAATAGCCTGGGGCCACATCATTCTTGGCAACCTTTACGGCACCCTTTTTCCAGTCTACCTGCTGCGGCATCTTTGAAATGGTATCACCCACCTTGGCATAAATAAGTTCTGCGTTTGCAGCATCATCCTGCAACATCAGAGTGTTTGCAAGGTTATAGTTTCCTGCCACAGAAAGGGAATCCTTTATGAGGGCCTTGCGGTACTCCACTTCAGCCTCCTTGTAATTTTCATCCTTAAAGAACCTGTTGCCTTTTCTAACCTCCTTACGGTCTGTCTGGGCAAAGGTACTGCCGGCGGTAAGCATAAACAGCACCGCTACCGCAAACATCTTTTTGCTCACCCTCCTGTTCCCTATGAAGAACTCCAGCAACAGGAATACCAATGCTATTGCAAAGAAATACATATATTGTTCCTCAAAATCTTCAAACACAACAGATTTGAATTGCTGTTGCTGAAGCTGTTCCAATTCATCTATTATAGGGTTGAGGCCAAACTCCGCATTACCGGCCCTCACATAGGCCCCACCGCCGGTAATTGCTATCTCCTCCAGAACTTTCTCATTGAGTTTGGTTACCACAATGTTCCCGTCCTTGTCTTTCATGAGATCTCCATCAGGGCCATAAGGGATAGGTTTGCCCTCAGGGGAACCCACTCCTATACAGAATACCCTTATGCCAACCTCTGCTGCCATACGTGCTGCAGCAACTGCATCATCCTCGTGGTTCTCACCGTCGGTGATGAGGATTATGGCCTTGTTGTCCTGCTGCATCTGGGCCTCTGAGCTGAAACTCTTTATGGCAGTGTTTATTGCCTCGCCCAAAGCTGTTCCCTGCACCGGAACAGACTCTGTTCCAATGGTATTGAGGAATATCTTGGCCGAAACGTAATCTGTAGTGATTGGCAATTGCACAAAAGACTGCCCTGCAAATACAATCAGGCCTATCCTGTCTCCCTGTAGCTTGTCTACAAGCCTTGAGATTGCCAGTTTGGCCCTCTCCAGCCTGTTGGGGTAGTAGTCCTGGGCCAGCATTGAGTTGGAAACATCCAGGGCTATCATTATCTCAGCCCCCTTGCGGTTGCTCTCCTTAAGTGAAGCACCTATCTGTGGCCTTGCAAGTCCTATTGCAAAGAAGAACCACGCTACAGCAAAGAAAGAAACCCTAACCCATCCTTTATATCTGGAGCGCTCCGGCATAAGCCTGGCCATAAGTTCAGGGTTGCCGAATTTGGCTATTTTTTTGTTCCTGCCCCTTCTGAAAAGTGCGTAGAACACAAAGAAAAGGGGAATGAGCAATATAAGCAATAAATATTGTGCCTGTGCAAAATGTATCATATCTCCCTCCTTTAATCCGGTATCTGTTTAGTTACAAATAGAACAAGAAGTATCTCCAGCACAATTGCCGCAAGTGCTGCAAGTGCAAAATACATGAACAGCTCCTTATAGATTGGGAAACTGTCTACCATTGTCCTGTTCTTCTCCATCTTGTTTATCTCCCCATAAATCTCAAGGAGTTTGGTGTTGTCTGTAGCCCTGAAATATTTTCCGTCGGTACCCTCCGCTATGTTCTGGAGCAACTGCTCGTCAATCTCTACCTCCACCTGCTGGACATCCACACCAAACGGGGTCATTACAGGGTATGGGGCGGTACCCTCCGCTCCTACACCAATGGTATATACCCTTATACCGTAAGTCTTGGCTATCTCTGCCGCCATCTGCGGAGATATCTCTCCGGAGTTGTTCACACCATCCGTAAGGAGTATCACCACACGGCTCTTTGCCTGTGAATCCTTAAGGCGGGCAACTGCTGTTGCAAGTCCGTTTCCAATTGCGGTTCCGTCCTCAATGATTCCGCACTCAATCTCCTTTATAAGGTTGATGAGTGTTGCCCTGTCGGTTGTAAGGGGAGACTGCGTATAACTCTCTCCTGCAAACACCACCACTCCTATCCTGTCGGAAGGTCTCTCGGCAATGAACTGTATTGCAATGTCCTTTGCCGCACCTATTCTGTCGGGATTAAAATCCCTTGCCAGCATACTGGTGGAGACATCAAGTGCAAGGACAATGTCTATTCCCTCGGTGTCTATCTTCTCAAAGGTGGATGATGATCTTGGGCGAGCAATGGCAAGTATCATTGCAGCCAATGCCACCACTCTGCAAATGAAAGGCAAGTGTCTGGCAGCTTTTTTCAGTTTTCCGCCGTTGTATTTCCATGGCATTGCCGAGGAGACAATCACATACGGACGAAGCCCCTTAACCTCCCTTATTATGTAAACTGCCACTACCGGTACAAGCAGCAGCAACAGCCACAACAGATTTTCGTATTCAAAAAACATATCCTACTCCTCCACTTTTTCATTTTGCCCGGCCTGTGCCGCCTCATTCCGGGATGCCTCCTTTTGGGCCGCCTCCTTCTGGGCCGCTTCCTGCAACTGCTGTTCAAATGCCGCATTCACAAATCTTACAGCCATAGGGATAACCTCCTCATTTTCCTCGTTGCCGGGAACATATTTTGCAAACTTCACCAAATCTGCAGTCTTGAAAAGTTCATCAAGTTCCTTATAGTAGCGTGGCTCAATTTTCTTGTCTGAAAGGTCTGCCATAATCTCAGATGTGGTCTTCTCCATGGCGCTCACCTCATACCTTGCCTCAATATACTCCCTCAGAGCATCGGTAACTCCGGTATAGAAAAGCTTCTCCTCCCCGTTCTGCCACAACTGCTCGCCGCGGATTCTATCAAGCTCCCTAAGGGCCACAATATGAGGCGGATCCTGCGCCACAGGTTTTCCAAACAGGCTTCCCTGCTCTCTCCTGTGCCTGATATATCTGTAAAGGAGATAACCCAGAACAGCCAGTGCAATGGCAAGAACTGCCCAAGGAAGCACCTCCTTTAAAGTAACAGGATACCTCATCTGCCCTTTGATGGGATGCATCACAAAGTTTGCCGTATCAACAGGGGTATTGGTAACATCCAGAAACGGTGAATCAAGGTAGATGGTATCTCCCTGCGGTGTAAGTGCCACCATAAATGGAAGCTTGTAATATCCGCTGTCAAAGGATGTGAGGAGCAATTTTACCTCCAGCTCCTTAATGCCGTTCCCGATTGCCAACGTATCCAGCACAATATCATGAATCACATCCACAGGAGCCTTCTCTGCCTCCACCACACTGGCGTATGGGGCAAACATCAGTTCCTGATCCTGTGGCAACTCCATCTGGGTACTCCACACAACCTGCTCACCCACAAGGATGGAATCCTTGCTCAGCTGTGATTTCTTCACCTGCAGCCACTGCGGAAGAGGAATCTGGAATATCTCTTCCCCATTATCCTGCAGGGACTGCTGCTCCTGTGCAAAGCCACTCATCCCCGCTGCCAAAAACATTAGGGCAAACAATAAAACTATGAATGAATATCTTTTCATCAAATTCCAATTAATGTTGTTTGAACAGCGCCATCAGCCCCTTCACATAATCCTGGTCTGTACTGATGCTCACACTGTCTACCTTAAACCTGTTGAACAGGGTGGTTGAATTTCTGAGCACCTCCCTGCCCCATGTGGCATAATGGTTCCTCACTGCCTTGCTGGAGGTATCCACCCACATCTGCTCCCCGGTCTCTGCGTCCTTAATCCTCACCAGGCCAATGTCGGGAAGATTCCTCTCCCTTGGATCATAGATGTTTATCACAGACAGATCATGCCTGTTCACCGCCACCTTCAGGGCCTCCTCGTAGTTGGGTTTTCCCTGCTGGTCCACATCCATTAGGTCTGAAAGGAGGAATGCAGTACATTTCCTCTTAATTGCATTGGTAAGGAAACGCAATGCCTCAGAAATATTGGTACCTTTGGTCTGTGGCTCAAACTCCAGCAACTCCCTCAAAATCCTCAGCAAGTGGCTCCTGCCCTTCTTTGGAGGGATAAACTTTTCCACCTTTGAACTGAAGAAAAGTGCACCCACCTTATCATTGTTTGCAGAAGCAGAGAAAGAAAGCACCGCAGCAATCTCAGCCAGCAGTTCCCTCTTGCTCTTTGAGGTAGTACCGAATATTCCCGACGAACTCACGTCCACCAGCAACACCACAGTAAGTTCCCTTTCCTCCTCAAACACCTTCACATACGGGGCCCTCAGACGTGCGGTAACGTTCCAGTCCATGTTCCTCACATCGTCACCGAACTGGTACTCCCTCACCTCACTGAAAGCCATACCCCTACCTTTAAAGGCAGAGTGGTACTCCCCTGCAAAGATCTGATGGGAAAGAGACTTGGTCTTAATCTCAATCTTCCTTACTTTCTTAAGCAATCCGTTATCCATTGCTTCTCCTCCACACTCTATTATGGAACCTCAACTGTATTTATAATGTCTGTAATGATGCTCTCAGTAGTGATGTTCTCAGCCTCAGCCTCGTAAGTAAGGCCAATCCTGTGCCTTAGAACCTCGTTGCACACTGCACGCACATCCTCAGGAATCACATAGCCCCTTCTCTTTATGAACGCATATGCCTTTGAAGCCATAGCCAAAGAGATGCTGGCACGTGGCGACGCACCGTACTGGATAAGGTCCTTCAGTTTGCCAAGACCATACTCTTCAGGGGTTCTGGTTGCGTACACGATATCTACAATGTACTTCTCAATCTTCTCATCCATATACACATCCTTCACAACCTCCCTTGCCCTTACAATATCCTCAGGCTTAAGCTGCGCAGTAGCCTTAGGGAACTGTTTTGAATTGTGCATCCTTATAATAAGTCTCTCCTCCTCCTTTTTAGGGTAGTCTACAACCACCTTAAGCATAAAACGGTCTACCTGAGCCTCTGGAAGCGGGTATGTACCCTCCTGCTCAACAGGGTTCTGGGTAGCCATTACAAGGAACGGGCTTGGAAGTTTGTAAGTATTGTCGCCAATGGTAACCTGTCTCTCCTGCATTGCCTCCAAAAGGGCACTCTGAACCTTGGCAGGAGAACGGTTTATCTCATCCGCCAATACAAAGTTTGCAAAGATTGGTCCCTGCTTCACCTGGAACTGCTCGCTCTTCTGGCTGTAGATCATTGTACCAATCACATCCGCAGGCAAAAGGTCAGGGGTAAACTGTATTCTGCTGAACTTTGCATCAACTATATTGGCAAGGGTATTGATGGCCAAAGTCTTGGCCAAACCCGGCATACCCTCCAAAAGGATATGTCCATCTGCAAGTAGTCCTATAAGGAGATTCTCCACAAGATGCTTCTGGCCTACAATAACCTTGTTCATCTCCATGGTAATGATATCCACAAAAGCGCTCTCCCTCTGGATTCTCTCATTCAATTCCTTAATGTTAACCGATTCCATATATCTGTTTTATTTTTTAATTTTTGTTCCAATCGCTAAATTTGCAAAATTACTACTTTTTTATGAGATATTTCATCTGTTTATCATACAATGGCGCCCATTTCAGCGGATGGCAGATACAGGAAAATGCCAACAGCGTTCAAGGCGAACTTCAAAGGGCCCTATCCGTACTCCTAAAAGCCCCAATATCAGTGGTTGGCGCAGGGAGGACAGACACCGGCGTAAACGCCAGAAACTACATAGCCCACTTTGATTTTGAAGGGGATTTTCCCCCTGCGCAGCACTTCGTCTACAAAATGAATGCCATTCTTCCAAAAGCCATAGCCGTTCATGACGTCTATCCTGTTTCATGCGACATGCACGCCCGCTTCAGCGCCAAAAGCCGCAAATACAAATACTACATACATACAACAAAAGACCCGTTTTGTTCAGAGTTCTCATACTTCACCCGCCTGAAGCCGGATATAGAGAAAATGAACAGGGCCGCACAATATTTCCTTGGAGAGCAGGATTTCACCAGCCTTGAGAAACTTGGCGCCGACAACAAGACCTCCATCTGCAACGTAATGGAGGCCCGCTGGGAACCGCTGGACGGTACCGACATTGCCACCGCAACCCACTTTGTGTTTACCGTTAAGGCAAACCGCTTCCTGCGCAACATGGTCCGCGCCATGGTTGGTTCCCTCCTTGAGGTAGGCCTTGGCAAAAAGGAACCCGAATGGATCCCCCAGATGCTGGCCCAGAAAAACCGCTGCGCCGCCGGCGGCTCCGTACCGGGAAATGCACTTTTCCTCGTGGAAGTGGAGTATTGACACTCTGTCGGGAAGAAAAAAAAGATGCCTCAAAAGGGCATCTTTTCTGTTACTCCGGCGAAGTAGCAAGTATTACCTTGTATTTGTTCCTCTTGCCTATGTTCATCATGTTCACCACCTGCTCAACAGGGACGCTTTTGTCGGCGTAGATTGAGAAGGTAGGATCATCCATATCCATCAGCAGTTCCTGCAACCGGGGCTCCACCTGATCCAGACGCACCGGCTTGGTGTTGCCGTTTATGTGATAAGAAAAAGTATTATTTTTCTGATAATGTTTTATTGAAACGCTCACCTGCTGCTTGGCCGAAATCTGGTTTGTGCTCTTTGGCAACAAAAGTTTAAGCGCATTGGGATTGATGAGTGTGGAAGTTACCAGAAAAAATATGAGCAGCAGGAACACAATGTCGGTCATTGACGACATGCTGAACCCTGCCTCTGCCTTTGCCCTCTGCTTGATTGCCATAACTCCCTTATTTTCTGGTTACTGGAGACTGCAGCATATCCATGAACTCCACAGTCACATTCTGCATCTTGAACACCACATCAGACACCTGCGAGGTAAGGAGGTTGTATCCGAAATATGCCATAATACCCACAATAAGACCTGCAACGGTAGTAACCATAGCAGTATATATTCCTCCCGACAACAAAGTAATGTCTATATTGCTTCCCGCCTGTGCCATATTGAAGAATGCCTGCACCATACCCATAACTGTACCCAAGAATCCTATCATTGGGGCACCACCGGCAATGGTAGCCATAAGGGGAAGACCTTTCTCAATTGCAGCCACCTCAATGTTTGCGGTGTTCTCTACAGCGGTCTGGATATCCTGCAACGGACGGCCTATCCTCTCTATACCTTTCTCCACCATCCTTGCAATTGGGGTATTGGTCTGCCTGCACAACTCAAGGGCCTGCTGTCTGTTTCCACCCATCACAAGTTGCTCCACCTCCTTCATGAATGAAGAATCCACCTTACCGGCTTTCCTTATCACACTCCATTTCATTGCAAAAAGGTAAATTGTAGCAAAAGAGAGAAGCAAAAGTGGAATCATCAGCCATCCGCCTTTGCAAGCCATATCTATCAACGAAAATTCAAGCTCCGGCTGAACTGCCACTGCAGCAACCTCAGCCTGCAAAAATGTAAACATCATATACCTTTATAAAATTAAGAGTGCAAATGTAATCATATTTCGGTTAATCCCGCAAAATTACTCGTATCGCAGAGCCTCAATGGGATCAAGCCTTGAAGCACGCACTGCCGGGATATAACCGCTGGCAATGCCAACGGCAAAGCACACCGCAATGGCTGCCAGAATCCATACCCATGGGATTATGAAGGAAGCACTCATTGCCATTGCCACCAGGTTTCCCGTAATTACTCCCATCAGCACCCCCAATGCACATCCTATCTGACTGATAACCACCGATTCAAACAAAAACTGCTCCTTTATTGTCTTGGCTGAGGCCCCCAAAGCCTTTCGTGTACCAATCTCGCGGGTACGCTCCTTTACGGAAACCAGCATTATGTTCATCAGTCCTACCGCTGCACCCAACAGCGTTATAAGACCTATGCAGGCAGAAATCAGCGTTATTACCCCCATCATCTCTGTAAGGTCCTTCATCATCGACTCACTGCTGCTTATCCTGAAATCGGTTTCATCTATTGGAGATAGCCTCCTCACTCCCCTCATCACCTGCTCAGCCTGCACTTTGTAATCTTTTCCCAGCTCAAATTCAACAGGCACCACACCTATTGAAAAGGAAGTTCCCTCCCCCACCAGGCCATAACGGGCTGTGGTAACAGGAATTATCACATTTGCATCTGCACTCCCACCGAACGCACTTCCCTGAGACTCGGTTACCCCCACAACCTCATACCTGTACCCTTGCACAGAAATCACCTTCCCCACAGCATCTTCCTCCCCCTGGAACAAAGTCCGGGCAATGCCGCTTCCCACTACACACACCTGCGCAGCAAGATCAATATCATTTGAAGTTATTCCCCTTCCATGTGTGATACCGGTATTGGTATACCGCAAATAATTCTCATCTGCAGCCGTTACCCTGGCAGTAGGATTGGTGCTCTGTCCCTCATGCTTCACCGCCACATTTGAGGCCACACCTGCATAAATGGAAACCAGCTGGTCCTGCGCAGAATTCCTTTTGAATGCAAGCGCCTGGCTGTATGTGATTGTGGTATTGTTCCTTATTCTTGCCCTGGCTCCCCCCTCGGTTGAAAAATACTTCCTCACCACTGAAAATGAAGTGGTTCCAAACTTTTCAAAACTGGTAAACACCTCCCTTTTAAGGGCATCCGTTGCAGTAAGTATACCTACAAGCGATGTAATTCCAACGGCAATGATAAGAATGGTAAGTAAAGACCTCAGGCCGTTGCTCCTGATTGATTTTATAGCCACACTCAAATTCTCCCTCACAAGAGGTGATATCCGCAAAAGTCTGTTCACACCCATAACCTCTATAAATTATTGTGTAAAAGTAGGAAAATATCGCAGATTATCATAACTTTGCCGCCCATTTTTACAAACTATAGATGAGAAGAGAAAACAACAACAGACGTCCTGACACAAGAGGTGCAGGCCGTACAGGTTCTTCATTTGGAAGAAAACCTGCTTCAAGACGCTACTCAGCCGGTGAGGGTTCAGTTGAAGGCTCAGCTGCAGACAGCTCAGCAAAGCGTAAATTTTCAAAATCGTCAAGCTCATTTGACAAAGGTCCAAGAGGCGCAAAACCTTTCGGAAAATCTTCAGATGAGAGACCATTCGCAAAAGGCCCTAGAGGTGCAAAACCTTTTGGCAGATCAGAGGAGAAACCTTTCGCTTCAAAAGGGAGAAAGCCATTTGGCAAAGGAGACAAGTTCGGCAAACCTGAGAGATCATTCAAAGGCGAGAATGAGTGGGAGGATAAAGCACCAAGAGGCAACAGAAGTTTTGGTGAGAAGGAGTTCACAGGCAAGAGAGCCTATGGAATGGTAAAGAATTTTGAGGAGAAAAAGAGTTACAGAGGTGTACAGGCTTACTCTCCGGCACAGCGTGCTCCAAGAGCAAAGGCTGATGAGGGTGTAAGACTGAACAAATATATTGCAAACTCGGGCATCTGCTCAAGAAGAGAGGCTGATGACTACATTACAGCAGGTCTTGTAAGTGTTAACGGCGTTATCGTAACAGAGTTGGGCACAAGAGTTTACCCTAAAGACGTTGTAAGATTCAACGACGAGCGCATCAAAGGCGAGGCTAAAGTGTACATTGTAATGAACAAACCAAAGGATTTTGTAACTACAATGAGCGACCCTCATGCTGAGCGCACCGTAATGCAGCTTGTAGAGGGCAACTGCCCTGCAAGAGTATACCCTGTTGGCAGACTTGACAAGGCTACCACTGGTGTACTTCTTCTAACCAACGACGGCGAACTCGCAGACAAGCTTACCCACCCTTCATTTGAGAAGAAAAAGATCTACCATGTATTCCTCGACAAAAACTTCAAGGGAACAGACTTCCAGTCTCTTCTCGACGGCGTTCAGCTTGAGGACGGCTTCATCCAGGCAGATGGCCTTTCATACATTGATGAGGACAAGTCGCAGGTGGGAGTTGAGATCCACTCAGGTAGAAACAGAATTGTAAGAAGGATGTTCGAGCACTTCGGCTACAAGGTTAAGAAGCTTGACAGAGTTTACTTCGCAGGCCTTACCAAGAAAAACCTCAGAAGAGGCCAGTGGAGATTCCTTACCGAGCAGGAGGTTGCAATGCTTAAGATGGGTTCATTCGAATAAAAAACTGTCGGGATTATGGAAATCAACAATTCAATGGACCAGATAAACAAGGCTGGATTTGTAAACATCATTGGTAATCCCAATGTGGGCAAATCTACCCTTATGAACGCCCTTGTGGGTGAGAAGCTATCCATTGTCACTGCAAAGGCCCAGACTACAAGACACCGCATTATGGGTATTGTGAACGGAGACGATTACCAGATAGTCTTCTCTGATACCCCAGGTATCCTTAAGCCTAACTACATGCTTCAGGAGAGTATGATGGACTTTGTGGAGACAGCAATTGGTGATGCGGACATCATCCTTTATGTAACCGATGTGATTGAGAAAATGGACAAGAACATTGAGTACATAAACAAACTCAACAAAGTTGAGTGCCCGGTAATCATTGTAATCAACAAGATTGACGAGACAAAACAGGAGACCGTAGTGGAGCTTGTAGAGAAATGGCATGCCACTGTTCCAAAAGCCGAGATCCTTCCAATCTCTGCCTTGAACAAGTTCAATGTGAACGTGCTCCTTTCAAGACTTGTTGAGTTGCTTCCACAGCAGCACGCATGGTATGACAGGGATGTCTTCACAGATAAAAGCATGCGCTTCTTTGCATCGGAGATCATCCGCGAGAAGATCCTTCTCAACTACAACAAGGAGATCCCTTACTGCACAGAGGTTGTGATTGACGCTTTTGAGGAGAACGAGGAGATCTACAACATCAGCGCCATCATCAACGTAATAAGGGAGTCACAGAAGGGAATCATCATAGGCCCTAAAGGTCTTGCCCTGAAACGCGTTGGCACCCAGGCCCGCCGCGATATGGAGAAATTCTTTGAAAAGAAAGTATTCCTCAAAATGTTCGTAAAGGTCAACCCCGACTGGCGCGAAAGCAAAAAGGAACTGAAGAAATTCGGTTACATCTACTAATAAAACAGCCCTCGCAAGATTTTTCTCCTGCGGGGGCTGATTGTATTCAATTCCCTATAAACTTAGACACCTGTCTAAATTTCTCTTGTACCGTTGTCCTCCGCGACTCCGTGGATGACACAGAACGCATCTACAGCAGGGAAGGGTCAAAGTTTTCATTCTAATTCCCAAATATATGATTTTCTCTATAAGAAACGATATCTCTGCCGCTATATAATTTTACTTTATTTTTTATAATTCCATGTTTGTTGAAGACAGAAACTTCAGTTCCATATGGTAATAGCAATTTCTTTGCCTCTTTCTCTCTTGAAAAGAATTTAATTATCATTTCAAGATTATTTCTATATCCTTTTACGATTTCAATACTTTCAATTGTATGCCAATTTATATGTTCAATTTGTTTGATATCTGGTAAGGACGATTTTATACCATTCCAGTTCGCTATATGTATACCAATTTTGTTAAATTCGACATAGGATTTGAATCTCTGTGATAGATACAAATTGATAGGGCCAATGCAAAGTAAAAGAAGTAAAATCCATAATTTTGAATAAACAGTTACTACTATCACCAATACACTAAAACCGAAAATTGTAACAAGTTGGTGTTTAATATTTTCTTTTACAATGTAATGGTCATTTTTCTCATTACTTGAATTATTCATACTAATTGTTTTGAAAAATGTAATCTTATTTTGTATCAGTTGAAATACTGACTTCTGTAGCCTCCATAAAATAATCGAGTATATATTGGATCAATGTTTCTAGGTCTTCATGTGCTTTTTTATAATCAGAATGTCTTCTCTCAACTTCTTTATTGATACTTTCCTAGGTAGATTTTCCTAAACCATTCCCAGATAATTTCTTTTCTTTAATTATTTCATCTCTTATAGAATTCTTAACTTTAGATGAATTGTATTGAGTATTTAGTGTTGCAGGAAATCTTTTTAGGTGAATCTCCATTAAAATACGATATAGTTCCACTTATAATACCACCAATAATAGCTCCCCCTGCAATATGATATGCATTCCCATCCGGATCCACAAACATCACCGGATTATTCACACAATAGTTATAAGCACTGAACGAGTAATACTTCTCTGCCAACGGATCTTGTACTAGCCAACGGGCAATCTTAGTGTCATACATCCTCGCTCCATAATCTAACAAAGATTATCGCTGAAATTTTTGCTTAACCGCTATTATTGTAGGATAATATTTTTTAATGACATAATATATGATTATTGCTAGTATGTTTAGAGGGGTTGCCCAAAATATCAGATATACAAGTTCATATATGCGTATAAATGCGTATGGATCTATACCCCAATCCAGTTGTTGGGAAAATTGCCATAGACTATCATAAGGATACATCCATATTACAATAGGGATATATATAATTTGGCATATAAGCATGGTTATATGGGTATATTTATCTTCCCATTTCAAGCATAATTTGCATACTAGTATAAATAAAAGGTTTTGTGGAATACTATATATCTCATAATACAAAGGGCACTGTGCAAACTCTAAAAATAGGTTGAAAGATATAATCATTAAATATGATAAAATATGATAAGTTAGTATTATCAGTATTTTAAACAGGAGCATAATAGTATTCCTAAAAATAATATAAGTATTATTCATAAGTAACAGTTTTAAAAATATAAAAAACCTTTGAAAATTATGAATCCTTAATAGACATTAGAGGTTGGTGATTAGTGATATATATTACAAATTAGTTAATCCTAACTTTTACAGATTGATTCTATTTAGTGATATATTCGATAAATTGTTCATAATTAGTTAAACGATGAGGTAATATATTTGGGGGAAACAAAATCTTTACTATAGCACCTGGGATTATTTTTCCTTTATTTAGTCTGTCTCCCTCATTATTAAACTGAAAAGTATTTACTCCTTCTACCGCATCATAACTGTCTGCTTGATAGGCCCCAAAGTTATACTCCGATATATATAGCCCCTTACACTCATCAGGGTTAGCTCCTATATATTCAATAAAAGCTTGTAAATATCCTTTAGAATATACTGTTCCCATACTATAGGCAATAACAGCTCAATATTGGCGTCAGCAAAGCTGGAATAGCGCCAGTAGTTGCCCTCTGTAGGAGGATTGGAAAGCTGGTGGTACTGGTAGTAGTTGTTTGCATTGATTGTGTTGTATGATTCAAAATCAAACATACAGTTTATTTCAACAGAAATTCTTCCTCCAGCATCCAGGACCCAGTCCGGGCCAAGGATTCCGGCACGCATGTTGGCTACTAGTCCATTGCTGGTGTAGTTGAGTGAGATGGGGATGGAGAGGTTTACGATGCCGGTGTGAAGGCTGGCGCCCACCTCTCCGTATTTGATGAAGTTCCAGGCATCGGTAGAAGGGGCTTTGATTTCTTCACCAACTTTGAGGTTGCGTTGGGAGTAGGAAGGGAAAGTGAGGAAGAGGACTGCTATGACAAGCAGTGTTGCCTTTAGGTGTAGTGATTTAAGAAGATGGTGTTGCATACGCGCTTAGGTTTAAAGGGTTAATAAATCTAGTGATATTCTACGTCTCAAGTTTTGGGGCTTAAGGGATAGGACTTTATGGACCTAGTAGGTAGGCTGCTATAAAGATACGGAAAATTTGGGAAGAAAAAGAAGAATGTGATGATTCTTAAACAATATGTAAATTTCGCCAAGAGGTTAAGCACACAAACGGGGCTTACATGCAGTATATAAACGATTGGCGTCCTTAACCTTCAGTGAAACCTGAGGGTTAAGGACGCCAATATGCTTTGTGGGTGCCTGGAGAGGAGGTTTCTGTGCTTAACCTCTTGGCAAAATCCACCTGTCCGTTTATTGTCACCAATTTAAAATCTCTTCAATAAGTAACCATTGGTTTTTATATTTATTATACTGGTAAGTCCATGTTGGGGGATCATACATACTTGGGACGAGATCATCATCATATGGCAATATTTTGAGAGGAGTACTATGTAGTTTGCGTTTTGTTAATTTAGTATATCTGCAATTTTTAAAAATAATCACATGCTCTCCCAAAAATGTATATCCTTCAGTGTCTTTCCAATCGGCTTTATACCACTCATTTAAAAATGTGAGGCTGATATGTACATAATATTCTCCCCACGAATCTTTTATACAATAGATGTATATATCTTCTTCGGGCTGGCTTATGCTAGGTATTACTTTAGAATTTAAGATGTAAAGCAAACTGTCGTTTATGACTTGGAGTTCGTTTATTAATATTGCATTAGTCTTTTTTTGTGCACTGAGTACGCAAGTAGACAATAAAAATGCTATTGAAACAGTAAATATTTTATACATATTGATGGAGATTTAAGTAGTAAGGTAACTATATGTTTCTTGTGAATTTATATCCTTTAAGTTAATTAAACCCCATTCAATATTTGTGTAATATGCAAAAAACTCAAATATTTGCTTAGCTGATTCATAATCATTGATTTTATAGTATTTGTAACTCTGTGCCAAGTTAAGGATATTGTATGTTGCTTGCAAGTTTTTCAGGCCATCGGAGATGGTATTTCCGTTGCTGTCATAGCTGTAGTTGGCTGATGCAATTGCTGTGCCGTTACGGTCGTAGGTGATTCCACGCTCTGTGTAACTGTTCTGGGCGGATGCAGATAAGCTTGAATATCGGGAGGAAGAGAGCAGGAATACATTGATTTTTCAAATGTGCCTCTTTGGGCACTCTGTGCCTTATGCCATTACAGCAACCTTACGCCCGTGAACCATTATGAACTTGTATTATATGATAAACTCCATTAGCTTTGGACAACAATAAAAAACTATAAATACTCTTTCATCATGAAATGGACAAAGATTATGGCTGCTGTCCTGTTGGTATTGTCAATAGGATGCACAAAAGGTGGAAACGGCAATCCGGATCCTGTAAATCCTGAAGAAAACCAGCATTTGAAGAAACAGGTAAAATTATCATTGGGGCTTACAACAAGAGTCTCTGAAGCATTTTTCGACCAGGAAGACAAAATTGGCTTGTATATGGTATATTATAATGGAACTGCACCCGGAACACTCTCCAATTCCGGAAACGGAGCAGACAATGTCCAGTTCACATATAATGGACAATGGACCTCTGCCAGTCCTCTATACTGGAAAGACAATACTACTCATGCAGATTTTTACGTATACCACCCATACGGTTCTCCGTACAATGTGCAGGCATACAATTTCAGTCTCAAAGAGGACCAGTCATCTGTTGCCAACTACAAATCCTCCGATTTTATATGGGGCAAGAAGTCCAATGCTTCTCCAGCAGATGAATATGTAACTATCCAGACATCCCACATCATGAGCTGCATGATTATAAAGCTTGCTGCAGGGGAAGGCTTTACAGAAGATGAAATTGCAAACGGCAATCCTCAGATCAGGCTCAACGGCATCAAGCACGGAGCAAGCATCAACCTAACAAATGGAAAAGTTACTGCATCCGGAAATGCCTCCACCACAATTCCTTTAAAGAACGGCAGCGAATGGAAAGCAATCATTGCTCCACAGGAGATTGGTGAGCAGGATCTGATTACAGTAACAGTTGGGGGAGTTGAATACAACCTGAAGAAAGGCTTCACCTTTAACCAGGGCAAGAAATATACATTCACTGTAACTCTGAGCAAAGGGAGCAGCGGCATAAATGTAGATATCTCAGACTGGTATGATGACGGTATAGATTACGGCGGTGTTGCCGAATAAATTTTATTAAATACAAGATTATGAGACGCATATTGAATTACAGTCTGGGAATTATTTCGGCCGTTTTGGCCTCATGTACCGGATTTGAAGATATAAACGGCATTGAAAGCCAGCAGAAAAAAGCCATCACGCTCAACGCAGAAATCAACCAGGTTGCAGTAACCCGTGTCAACGACAACGGATTCTGCGATGGAGATGTTATGGGTGTATATATTGTAGACTATAACGGAGATACACCCGGTGCCCTTGCAAACAGCGGCAACAGGGCAACCAATCTCCGGCACACATTCAATGAGGCAGACTCAAAATGGATATCATCATATGATGTCTATTGGAAAGATGAACACACCCCAATAGACATCTACGGCTATTACCCGTTTGGTAATCCCGACGATGTAAACAACTACACCTTCTCAATCCAGGAAAACCAGAATGCACCAGCAGAGAGCGGGGACCTTGGAGGATATGAAGCAAGTGACTTTTTATGGGGAAAAGTTGAAAAAATTGCCCCTACTGCCAAAAAGATCAGACTTCCACTGCACCACATCTTGAGCAGCGCAAGAGTGGAGCTTGTAGAGGGAGACGGTTTTGCAGAGGGCGAATGGACTACCATAAACAAAAGTATTGTAATAAAGAATATAAAACATGAGGCAACTATAAACTTGGCAACAGGAGAAGTGGCACCATCCGGCAATGTGGGCTCTACAGGAATCATCCCTTACAGAAACGGCAGCGCCTTCAGGGCCATTGTAGTTCCCCAGACCATTCCTGCCGGCACAGAACTGTTTGGAATTACAATTGACACCAAACCTTATTCATTCAAAAAGGACGAGCAGTTCACTTACGTTAGCGGCAAGCTGCACAAATTCTCAATTAAGGTTGACAAGAAAAACAATAGCGGAGACTATACATTTACACTGATCAGCGATGCTGTAATAGCATGGGAGAATGATGATGTAAGCCACGATGCAAAATTGAAGGAGTATGTTGTAATTAATGTTGAAGAGGCAGGAACCCTTGACAAATGCATAGCTGCAGCCAACAAAGACCTCACCAAAGTGAGAAACCTTAAGGTTACAGGACAGATCAATTCAAGGGATATGGGTATAATGAAATTCAAGATGACATCATTGAATGCCATAAACCTGAAAGATGTTACAATTGTTGCCGGCGAATGGGGACAGCTTGGAGAAGGAGATGAACAGAATCACGATGCTAATGAAGACTTATGTATTCCATCTAATGCATTTTCAGATATGACCAACCTTACAAGCTTTGTATTCCCCGACAAACTTGTAAAAATAGGTACCAGAGCATTCTATGGATGCACCAACTTGTCTGGATCACTAATTCTGCCAGAAGGTCTGGAAACGATAGAAACCGGTGTTTTCCACGAATGCCACAGCCTTACAGGTTCACTGATTCTTCCATCCACACTTAAACAAATTGGACACCATAAAGGATATGACCCATATTGGGACGGAGCGTTTGTAAACTGCGGCTTCATAGGAGAGCTTAAACTCCCGGAAAGTTTGAAAATTATAGGAATGGGCACATTCAAAGGGTGTAGAGGTCTATATGGAAATATTCATCTTCCAGACAAATTGGAACACATAGGCCCCGGTGCATTTTGTGAAATGGAGAATATGTCCGGAGATATTATTATTCCTCAAGGAGTAAAGGAGATTCCTAATGACTGTTTTGCACGAAGCGGATTCAACGGTAATCTCTCCTTGCATGACGGCATTGTTACAATTGGAAGCAATGCATTTGAAAGAACTCCACTTAAGGGAGAATTGAGATTACCAAAGGAACTGGAAGTTATAGGCAACTGGACTTTCTATGGTTGTGATCTGTCGGGAGAACTTGTCATTCCTGAAACTGTCAGAACAATTGGAGACAATGCATTTGCCTTTAACTGGCGTCTGATGGGTGTACTGGAAATTCCAGAGGGAGTTGTAAGCATAGGTGAAGGGGCATTCTCAAATTGCGGAATGCTGGAGGGTGTCGTATTCCCGGAAAGCCTGGAAAACATCAGAAGCAGAGCTTTTGAAGCCTGCTATGGCATAGGATCAATTGTAAGCAAAAGCACTGTTCCCCCTTATGTGCAAAACGGAGCATTTGACGGCATAGCCAAAGACAACTTTACCCTTGAAGTACCTGAGTCTGCCCTTTCATACTACCAGACAGCTACAGGCTGGTGCGATTTCAAACGTATCTCAGCCCATAGGGAACTTGTTTGCCGCCCTGCTACAGCAAATGCCATAAACACAGAAGCTAAAAGGAGACTTGTATTGAACTCAGAGGGTGAATGGTATGTAGAGAGCATACCAGACTGGTGTGAACTTTCACAGACTTCAGGAGATAAGAAAACTGAGCTTACCCTCACCATAAAACAGATGGCTCAGGGATCAGAACCACGTAGCGGTGAAATTGTTTTCAAACTGAAAGACAAGGACTACACACACAAATGCAAGGTTACCCAGTACAACTATGAATATGCCGAGGATCAGGTACTTACCCTACAGAAAGCCACCAAAGGCAACAACGGTGGTATCAACCTGGTATTCCTTGGTGACGGCTATGATGGCAAAGATATCAGCGAAGGAAAATACCTTGCCAATATGCAGGAGCAGGTGGAGCACTTCTTTGGAATTGAACCATACAAAACATACAGGGATTACTTTAATGTATATACTGCCATTGCACTTTCTAACGAGAGTGGTATAGGAACCGTGAACACCATCAAATATGTAAAATTCAACACCTCATTTACAGGAGGCGTAGGTTTGAATGGTGATTACGACAACATATTCCAGTACGTACTTGGAATGAACACCTCAGTAACAACAGAAAACCTTAACCAGACAACAATAATCATTACCCCTAATTCAACTGAATATGCCGGTATATGCTATATGTGGGATGATGGAGCGGCAATTGCATATACCCCAATGAGCACATACGGATATCCGTTGGATACAAGAGGTGTTATGCAGCATGAAGCTGGTGGCCATGGTTTTGGTAAACTGGGAGATGAGTACATCTATCACAATGAATTTATAGATATGTGCGGATGTTCATGCTGTGGACACGTATTGGAATTCAACTATGCAAAATGGAAGGGATGGTACGACAACCTTTCACTCTCAGGCAAAATGCATGAGGTTCCATGGAGCCACCTTATTTTTGATGACCGATATTCGGATATAGTGGATATCTTTGAGGGTGGATGGATGCATAACAGAGGCGTATTCCGCAGTGAGCAGAACAGCTGTATGAACAACAATATTCCATACTACAGCACAATCAGCCGTGAGAGTATTGTAAAACGTATCAAAAACTATGCTGGCGAGGAATACTCTTTTGAAGAGTTTGTTGCAAATGACAGCAGAGAGGTTGGAGCAACAACCAAATCTCAAAACGGTCCGTTCCCTTCTACTCTGGTTAGGGGTAATCATAACCCTCCGGTTATAATGAAAGGAAGCCCATTGAAATAACCGAACAAGAGACTACAAAAGGATTATAATATGAAAAAGATTATAAAATATATTACAGCAGGTTGTTGCACAGCCATACTGGCAACCACCTCCATCTCCTGCACCAAGGATGACCTTGTGGCAGAAGATCCAAATATAATGAAGTTCAGCTTCACCCATCCCGACGCATCAACCAAACTCTCGGAGAATACTTTTGAGATTGGGGACACCATTGGACTGTACCTTACCGAGAGTACAAAACCGTTGGACTACTCGGGCAACTATGTCAACAACGCATTCCTTACATATAATAGCGGGAACTGGCATTCTGAGACCACTATTTACTGGAACAACGGAACCTATAACGCCTATGCCTATTACCCTTATACAAAAGATGTTGGCAATGTAACAGATTTCCCTGTTTCAGTTTCTACAGACCAGAGTATCAATGCAAACTATATGAAAAGTGATTTCCTCTGGTGCTCAAACAAAGGGATTACAGCAGGTAATGGAGCTGTGCAGATGCACTTTGCCCACAAAATGAGCCGTATCCTCATAAAACTTGCAAAAAGCGACGATTACGAGGGTGACCTCCCTGAAAACGCATCTGTATACATCCATAACACCGTAACAGAAGCTACCGCAGACCTCAACGTAGGAAATGTTACCAAGAACAACAGAGCCTCAGCCAAAACCATAAAGGCCAAACACCTTGGAAACAACCTCTACACTGCAATACTTGTACCTCAAAGACTGGATTCAAGACGTCCGCTAGTAGAAATTGTAACAGCCGGCGTTTCCTATCTATACGAAGCAAAATTCATCTTCAAGCCAGGTGTACAGCACAATGTAACTCTCATTATATCAGACAATCCTGAGAGAATCAAGATTGAGATTGGCGGAGAGATTGAAAATTGGACCGAATAAGGGGAATTTTTAAAAGTTATTTGTAAATTTGGGATTAGAAGGTGGCCCACGACCTTTCGGGCCACCTTCTTGTTATGATATGAAATTGTATATCAAGAATTTAATAATAGCCTTCACACTGATTGTACTTATTTGTTCATGCGGGGATACTTCTGCTGTTGACTCTGTAGAGGTGAGTTACATGTACCCGGCAAAGGAATCCATGCATAGGGCAATTGCCACAAACGGAAAAACAGGATACCTCAACGCAAATGGAGAATGGGCCATTGCTCCCCAATACGCAGTAGCACACAATTTCAATGAAGGTGTTGCCATTGTTGCAACGGAAGTACAGGACGGGGAATTGTTATACAAGGCAATATCAACCCAGGGTACCACACTTCTTGACATTCCTCTAAGCAACTGCATCTTGGATACTGAATTCTCCCAGGGACTTCTGATGTTCAAAGAGATTGGAACTGGCAGGTGCGGATATATCAATCTTAAAGGGGAAACTAAAATATACCTTCCGGAAGATGTTGTGGACTCATACCGTTTCAATAACGGCAAGGCCAAATTTGTAACCGGGAATTCCTATGGATATATAGACCTCAATGGAAATGCAATATCCATCACAGCATCACAACCCAAAGAAGACAAGCATGAGCCACGATTGTCCGCTGAGAAGAATGTCAGCGCAATAGAACAGCGTAATTGGAGCAAAATCAGACAGGACCACCCGCTCTTCCTTGAGGCAAAAAAAATTATCAGCGGCAATCTCAAGGAAGACGATGCCCGCAACCGTACATTGATACTCAACTATACGGAACACCTGCGCACATCCTACACAACAAAGGATATTGACTTCATTGAACAGGTATTCAGCAACGACGCCCTTATCATTACCGGCAAATACATAAAAAATGCACCAGGTAAAGGGCTGGAGATGAAAAACAGTTCTCATGCAGTCTACAATATACATAGCAAGCAGAACTACATCAGTCACCTTAAAAGGATATTTGCCGCCAATGAAAAAATTGATGTAAAGTTCAGCGGATTCAACATAATGCGACATCCCTCAATAGAAGGAATCTATGGGGTTACTCTTAGACAAGAGTATGAATCATCCATTTACTCAGATGACGGGTATCTGTTTCTGCTATGGGATTTCCGCAACGAAGCCATGCCTTTGATACATGTAAGAACCTGGCAAGAAAGGGAAACAGGAAACAATACGGTAATAGAAAAAGATTCTATTTTTGGAATAAGGAATTTCAATCTTCAATAATGGCGCACAAATTTCTCACTATACTGTTGCTCACATTGCTTCTCCCGGCCGTTTGCAGGGGGCAGCAGTTCTCTGTTGCACAGTTCACTCTCCTGCAAAATGACATTTCTGCATACATGAATCCCGTAAAGGATCTAAACGATAATGCCTGCGCTCTGATAAAGATTATCTGTTCCCACGATTTTGCCTTTTCAACCCCACTTGGAATTATATCCAGAAAAAATGAAGTGGGTGAAGTGTGGCTATACATACCTGAAGGGAGCATTATGATTACACTCAAGCACCCTAAATGGGGTGTAATAAGGGACTACAGGTTTCCGGCACCACTTGAAGGAAGACTGACTTATGAGATAAAGCTCAATACGCCAGAACCCAATACCATTGTTATCCCGGCCACAGTCCGTCACGTAGTGAAAAAAGAAACAATAATCATTAGGGATACCATTGTAGCACCCACATATACAACCACAAAAGAGAGGGTATCAAAAGGACCTTTATCTCTGAATATCCATCTCACTGCAGGAATATCAAACAATCTGCTCTATGGAATCCGCCTTTTTGCAGGAAGGAAACACGGTGCATACATAGGAATGATGTCTGATATGAAAAAAATGGAAGCAACCGGGCAAGAAGGGGCCTATGACACCGGGAATGCAAAGTATCACAGTTGGAATATAACAGCAGGGGCATATGAACACCTTGCAGGGGCATTGTTCATTTATGAAGGTGCCGGATACGGCTCCCACAACGTCTATTGGGAAAAACTTGGCGGAGAATGGTGGAAAAACATCAGTGAATGCACAACCGGATTTACCGTAGAAGCAGGTATAGGCTACAAGTTCAAAAATACTACACTAACTGCAGGCTTTACTGCAATAAAATGCAAAATATGGATTCCAGAAGTTGGATTAAGCTTTTCATTATAGCAACAACCGTTACTGCAATTTTTGCATCAGTCTCCTGCATTGAGAGCCAGCCAATAAACCTCGCTCCAATTGTAATTGCAGGGGAGGCAACAGACATATCCAGAACTGAAGCTACGGTATCAGGTGAAATAAGGCTTCAGGGGGAAGGGAAAATCACCTTCATAAAGTTGGAAGTTTGGAACAGTTCTGACGTAGAGGACGGCAATGTCATACCTCTCGGCAGCACCAACCTCACCCCTACCATCAGACTCAAAAACCTTACACCAGGCACACAATACCACTATATGCTCAAGGCTGGCAACAACTTTACCACAATTGGAAGTGACACGGGGTCCTTTTCAACAAATCCCAACACAAAACCATCTGTGGACAATACCAGAATACTGTACGCCGGCATTACAAGTTGCACGGCAAGCAGCCGAATCACCGACAACGGCGGTGAAAACATTGCAAGCGCCGGTTTCATATATTGGAAAAAAGGAACGCTCCAAAGTTCTGCAAAAAGAGTCAGCACGCAAGAGACAGACGCACAGGGTTCTTTCTTCTGCCAGATAAACGGCCTTGACAGGAACAGCGAGTATATCATACAGGCCTTTGCTGTACAATCCGCAGGGGAAGGGAGTGGCAGCCCTACAGAATTCACAACCGGCTCACCGGCAATCCATGTTCCCGCAGCAGGAACGCTTCATAATATTCTCAGCCAAGAGGAGGCCAAAGAACTGATACAGGCAAGTATTGGAGGAGACTTGAACGGAGATGACATACGCTACTTGAGAGAAGCAACAAAAGGAGAAGGCAACACTTTTGGCGGACAGTTGCAGTATCTCAATCTCACAGAAGCCCGCATAGTGGAAGGGGGAATGACATATGACGGAATGAGATTCACGGAGAATGATACTATAGGCACCAACATGTTCGGCAATTTTTCCTCTCTCAAGAGGGTTGATCTTCCTAATGGAACCAGGGCAATTATGGAAAACGCATTCATAGGCTGCAATGCTCTTGAATATATCCATATTCCACAACATACAGCGCACATAGTACGCTCTTCCGGCTGCCCCTCATTAAAGGAGATAGCAGTGTCGCCATTGAATCCTCATTTCAGCAGTGAAGGGGGCATCCTGTTGAACAAAGGTAAAAATGCCATATTGTGGTACCCTAACGGAGCCAGCAAAACCCCGGCAGAACTTCCTTCATCAATAACCCAAATTGGAGAATACGCATTTGCAGAATATCCCCACAACACAATAACATTGGGAAATGGAATAACATCAATAGGCAACTTTGCATTTGTAAATTCCGCATTGGAAGAGATTTCTCTTCCCGACAATCTCCATACAATCCACACAGGACTTTTCCAGAACTCACGGAAATTGCATATTGTACGTATGGGCAGCCAAACAAGCTATATATCAGACTATTTTCTTTCCGGGACACCAATTAGGGAACTGCATATTTACGCAGAGCCTTTTACTCCCTACTGCACAAAAAATGCCTTCAGTGGAATTGACCCCGTACAATGTACGGTATACGTAAAGAAAAGCATGTTG
This sequence comes from Candidatus Egerieisoma sp., assembly GCA_045659725.1. Lineage (GTDB taxonomy): Bacteria > Bacteroidota > Bacteroidia > Bacteroidales > UBA932 > Egerieousia. Next base: position 20,994 of record JAZRCK010000044.1, on the reverse strand, counting down.
AAATCATACAGGAACTCATCAATAGGCGAAACGTTCCAATACATAAAAGAGATTGAATGACAGCTGTCTGCAAATCACTTGTACATCTGCCGCACCTCCATATAAAGGGAGTGCCACACTTTCCTGTACACATCACTGTTCCTGTGCTCTTCCAGTGGATAATCCTTGTTCAACGCCTCCCTAAGCATCTCCATAACCATTACGCTATCCGCCGGGGCAATACTCCTGCAAGCAGACAGCCTCACCCTCTCATTTGCAAGAATCATTCTGCACTCCTCACTGTAAGAGATATTTCCACTATACAATACCTGCTGCGGTAACACATTATCATTCCCATGATAAAAATAAAATGCAGCCATTGCAAAACAGACTGCCAATCCTGCCAGTACAAGAGGTTTCCATAATCTGAAACCATTTGAATTCAACTCATCCCTGAATTTGGCAACAGACTGTATCCGTTGTTCCCTATCCCTACATGTACACTTCCTTGCAACCCACTTGAGATGCCTGTCACCTACCACATCGGCCATCTCCCCTACCAGCATACCCAACGAATAAATGTCTGCCCTCAAATCAAGCACAACACCCTGCTCCATAGCTTCCGGCGCAATATAATTGGCTGTTCCGGCAGGAAACTTCAGAACTGCGGAATCATCGCAATCCGAAAGGCTGAAATCTATAAGTTTCACATGCAGCCCATTATGGGTTACCATCACATTTGCAGGCTTTATGTCTCTATGTACAATCTGCTTGCTGTGTATATACTCAAGAGCGCCACATATCTCATTTATAAACTTATATGCCAACTCTCCCGACAGTCGTCCCTGCCTTATGAACTCCTTTAGGGTAATTCCGTCTATAAACTCCATAAGAATACAGTTTCCCAATTTGGGCAACTGCCTCCAACCAACCGTACGGCAAATATTGGGATGCTCCAGTTGGAATCCGATGCCGAATTCCTTGAACAGGGCGGTCTCATAAAAATCGGTAGACTTGTATTGGGGATGAAGAGTCTTAAGAATATGATTCCTGCCAAATATCTGACACTTGTATAACCTGTTGCAACCTGACCCGGAAGAATAGAAAAGTTCTATTCCCTGAAAAGTATCACCAGCTGCACCCTCCTGGTGCACCTCTATAAAATCATCCAGAAATCCGCTGCTATCCATTACGCACAACACTCAATATTGTAAGCCCCCCATTTCGTCCGGCAACAAATGGCTTTGTCCTTTCATTATCCCTTATCACATACGGTACAAAAAGCGGATGCCCCATATAAAACGCATTCACCATAAACATGTCTCCCTTCAAAAGTTTTGATTCCTTTGCTTCAAGTACTTCAAACATCCCATTTCCCCTATAAACAAGTTTAAGGTATCTGTTAGGAGACCAACCTATCTCAAGTTCCTCACCATTGCACAGTTCTTCACAAGAAACATGCTTTGTCCCAAAAAAAGATGAATTGAATTTTACACTCTGCTTGAGACAATTGCAAAACTCCTTAAAATCACTGTACCCCACATACATTGAAAGGATATCCAATGTACGTATCCGAGGTATATGCCTGTCATTGACATAACCCCACAAACGTTTTAAAGTAGATGGTGAAACCTCTATATCAACCTCACTTTTCAATACAAGTGAGAATTCATCAAAATCTGTAGACGTATTCAGCTTCCTGGAATACTTTTTTTCTACAGCATATATCAATTCAGCAATCTCAGGCTTATATAAGTTGGTCATACAAATTTATTTTACACTCCAAATCTTCCTCTGAAATCCCCAATAACCTCCATCATCCTCTTGCCGGCAGTATGGTAGATATAATGTGCAGAGGTGCGGTAAATCTCCTCCCGGCGCTGCATCAGGGAATCTATTGATGCGGAAATCTCCTCCTCAGTCTTGCCGGCCAGAAGCGGTCTGCGTGAGTTGTTCTTTACCAGTCGCTTGAGCAGTGTCTCTTTAGGGCACTCCAGGTACACGCAAGTGGTATGCTCACGCACTACAGCTGCACTCTGCTCAGATGTTACGGTGCCACCGCCAAGAGCCAGCACCAGATTATATGGATTTTTGGAATTCAGATAGTTGTACTCCTCAATAATCTCATTGAGGCAGTTACACTCCTCCCTCCTGAACCACTCCTCTCCCCTTTTTTCAAAGATGGTTGGGACCTTCATTGCCCACTTGTCCTCTATATAGTCATCCAGATCAATGAACCTGCAGCCGCACGCCTGTGCAAGTCCCCTTCCCAGAGTACTTTTTCCACATCCCATGAAGCCACATAATGTAATGATCATTTTAATCCCGATAGCATCAAAGAAGATGTATATGAAAATAAGGACGACACAGTCTCCTCTACTTCGTCATTGCTTACGCAATAACTCGTAACCGTCGAATGAGGTCCTCATTTTTCATATACATCTTCTTTTATATTATTAACTTTAGAACAATGTAGGTTCATCAAATTCCACTGTGCTGCCCGGTGCAAACCCTTCTCCAGCAGGAGCATCTGATGCTGTTGCATCGGTACCTTCAGAAGGACTGTCGGGAAGATTTTCATCTTCCGGGTCTTCTTTCTGCAGAGGTTCAATGAATTTCACACTCTCCACCTCAAATGCGGTTGCCCTCTTGCCTTTTGCCCTGAAGCCTTTCTTGCCAATGAACTCCTCAACGTCAATTGCCTCATTCTCCCTCTTGGCATGCTTGCCTCCAAAGGTGATGAGTGCCTGCGGATGGAGATCCTCGGAAAGTTCCACAAAACGGGAACCTGGAGCATCCGAGATGAACAGCTGCGGCACATTGTCGGAAGGTTCAAATGAGAACCTCTTTATATAGTGGAATCCGGTTTCACCGTCTACGTAGATTGCACTGAAGGTCTTTTCCTGGTCAAATTTCTCAACTTTTAAAAGCTCTCCCTGGTAACGGTTGCTCAAGTCAAAGTTGGTGGTGTGGTATGTACCGTCTGCACATACAACCAGGATGCGGTCGCCTGGCTGGAACTCGCCAAGTAGCCTTCCCCTTGAGTCTTCGTTCAGGCGGTTGATGTCCTCGTCAAACCAGATTGGCTTGCCTCCCATGGTGGCAATTCCCTTGGTTTTCAGCTGAACCTTATGGAGCGGGTTCCTTGAGAGGATATTTCCCATAGAGGCCCTGCCCTTCACTGCAAGCTCCGCAAAGTTGTACTCAAAAATCAGCTTCTTCAGTTTAGGACGCGGCTTGAGGAAAATCTTGAGGATTTCAGCCTCGCCGTTAGGGTTGGCCGAGAACCATACAAGGGTTGAATCGGGCTTGCCCTGGGTTACATCATACCATTTGTCCCTGGTAACTCCTGTAACTGCAAACCTCTTGGCATACACTATACCGGTCTTGCCGTCTGCAGAGTACTTGCCGTCCTTGTATGCCACGTTGTATATTGTGCGGGTATCGTTCTTGAGGAACACTGCCGCATGAAGAATATCCTTACCTACAAAGGCTTTGCTCTGTACTTTGGTAACTATGTATTTTCCGTTCTTGAGGAATACAATTACATCGTCAATATCCGAGCATTCGCACACGTACTCGGCATTCTCGTCTTTCTTGAGGTCTGTACCTATAAAACCCTCCTCCCTGTTCACATACAGTTTGGCATTGGCCACCGCAACCTTAACCGCCTCAATGGTCTCAAAGTTGCTAATCTCTGTAAGGCGAGGATACTTCTCGCCGTATTTCTTCTTGAGTTTCTTGAAGTAGTCAATTGCGTAGGCTACAAGGTTGGCAAGGTTGTTCTTAACTACCTTCATCTCAGCCTCAAGCTTTGCAATCTTCTCGTCCACCACTTTCACATCAAACTTGGAGATCTTGCGCACCGGCTTCTCAACAAGTTTGAGGATATCGTCCATGATTATTGGACGGAGCACAAGCTTCTGGAACTCCAGCATCTTCTTGTGCACATCACCAAGCTGTTCCTCCCATGTGCGGGCCTCCTGCTCCAGGATGCGGTACACCTTGTTCTCAAAGAAGATCTTCTCCAGTGAGAAGTAGTGCCACTCGTTCTCCAGCTCTGCAAGACGGATCTCAAGTTCCCTCTTAAGCAGTTCTTTTGTATAGTCTGCACTGTAGCGGAGAATCTCATCCACACCAATGAAATGGGGATGCTTATCCATAATCACACAGGCATTAGGAGAGATTGACACCTCACAGTCTGTGAAGGCATACAGTGCATCTATGGTTTTGTCGGGAGAAATGTCATTGTGCAGGTGGATGATGATCTCTGCGTTTGCTGCAGTGTTGTCATCTACCTTCTTTATCTTAATCTTGCCCTTGTCGTTAGCCTTGAGGATGCTCTCAATGAGGATTGATGTGCTCTTTCCAAAAGGGAGTTCTGTAATTACAAGGGTTTTCTTGTCAAGTTTTGAGATCTTTGCCCTCACCTTTACCGCTCCGCCACGCAAGCCACGGTTGTATTTTGAGCAATCTATGAGTCCTCCGGTAGGGAAATCGGGGTAAAGTTCAAACTCCTCCCCTTTATAGTGTGCTATTGCAGCGTCAATTACCTCATTGAAGTTGTGGGGAAGGATTTTTGAGGCAAGACCTACGGCAATCCCCTCAACACCCTGTACAAGGAGCAAAGGGAATTTCACCGGAAGGTTTACAGGCTCCTGGTTTCTGCCGTCGTAGGAGTTCATCCACTCGGTGGTCTTGTGGTTGAACACAACCTCCTTTGCAAACTCGCTCAGACGGGCCTCAATATAACGGGGTGCAGCAGCACTGTCTCCGGTAAGGATATTACCCCAGTTACCCTGGCAGTCTACAAGAAGGTCTTTCTGTCCAAGCTGCACCAACGCATCTCCAATGGATGCATCACCGTGAGGGTGATACTGCATTGTCTGTCCAATGATGTTGGCCACCTTGTTGTAGCGGCCGTCATCAATGTTCTTCATGGCATGCATGATACGCCTCTGCACAGGCTTGAATCCGTCTGTGATGTGGGGCACCGCACGCTCCAGAATTACATATGAAGCATAATCAAGGAACCAGTCCCTGTACATTCCGGTAAGTTTGTACTTGTTCTCACCGTCCTGTATAAGTTTCTCATATTTTCCCGAGTTCTCCGCTGTCCCCTCAACAATCTCGTCCATCTCCTCCTGAGCACCTGTAATCTCTTCGTCCTGCATAACGTTATATTTGAATGGTTCCTTAATTGGCTGACTAAATGAAATCTTCCCTGTTTCTTATATCCTTAATCCTCAACTGGAGGTTGGCAATTCCCCTGTAGTAGTTCTCCGCAATTGAATAGCAGATATCCACCGGATTTCCTCCCTGCATATGGCTGAAATGCTCGCTCTTGTTGAATGCGATTGCTGAGATGTACCTGTACGGCTCGTCCTCCTGGATAAGTTCCAGTTTAAGGTGGCCGTTGTCACTTCCAACTACCCTTCCGTTTCCGTTGTCGTACACATTCTCGGTAACAAATACCGGCGAGCTGTTGCCCGGGCCGAACGGCTGGAACTGCTTCAGAATCCTGAAGAATTTAGGGGTAATCTGCTTGAAATCAAGGAATGAATCAATATTTACAATTGGAGTAAGTATCTCCTTGGTTATCTTCTGTGCCACAAACGCCTCAAACCTCTGCGAGAACTCCTCAAGATTCTCCTCCTTAAGGGTCATGCCGGCAGCATACATATGTCCGCCAAAGTTCTCCAAAAGATCTGAACAGCTCTCAATTGCCTCATAAAGGTCAAAACCCGGAATACTCCTGGCAGAACCTGTAACAAAGCCGTTGGAGTTGGTAAGGACAATTGTAGGCTTGTAATATGCCTCAACAAGACGGCTCGCCACAATACCCACAACACCCTTATGCCACTGCGGGTTATACACCACAGTAGATTTGCGGCTCTCAAAATCGGGCGACTGCTTAACCATCTCAATTGCCTCAACGGTAATCTCGCGGTCTACGTTCTTGCGCTCGTTGTTGTGCACATTTATCTCTTTTCCAATGTTCAATGCATCCTCCTCCCTTCTTGAAGTAAGCAGGTCAACTGCCATCCTTCCGCTCTCCATCCTTCCTGCAGCATTGATTCTCGGACCAATTTTGAACACTATATCATCTATGGAAATTGTATGTTTTTCCAATCCCGACAGCTTTATCATTGAAAGCAAACCCTTGCGGGGAGCCTCATTCAGCTGCTTGAGGCCATAGAATGCCAGCACCCTGTTCTCACCTGTTACCGAAACAAGGTCTGTAGCAATGCTCACAGCAACCAGATCCAGCAGATGGACAATCTTCTCAAACGGAATACCATACTTCTGGGCATATCCCTGCACCAGCTTGAATCCCACTCCGCATCCCGACAAATCATCAAAAGGGTAGTTGCAATCCTCTCTCTTGGGATCGAGGATAGCCACTGCCTGAGGTAGGGTTTCGTCGGGAAGATGGTGGTCGCACACAATCACATCAATCCCCCTCTCCTTGGCATACTGCACCTTCTCCACCGCCTTGATTCCGCAGTCGAGGGCAATAAGAAGGGTATATCCCCCTTCATGGGCCCAGTCAATTCCCTTGTAGGAAATGCCGTACCCCTCATCGTACCTCACCGGAATGTAATACTCCAGGTTCTGGGTAAGGGTACTCAAGAATGTATATACAAGGGAAACTGCCGATGTACCGTCTACATCGTAGTCTCCGTAAACCAGAATTTTCTCATTGTTCTGTATAGCCCTGTGCACACGCTCCACCGCCTTCTCCATATCCTTCATAAGGAACGGGTCATGCAGCATCTTGAGGTCTGGCCTGAAGAATGTCCTGGCCTCCTCGTATGTTGTAATGCCCCTCTGTACCAAAAGGTTGGCCAGTACGGGGTCTGTTCCCAGCTCATGGGACAGACGGCGCACAGCAGCCGGGTTTCCCGGCTCCTTAACTATCCACTTTCTCCCTATATTATTAATTTCCATAACACGCAAAATTAATAAAACATTTCGTTTAAAACAACGCTACAAATTGCGCTGGCGTACCGCCTCATAACATAAAACTGCCGCAGAAACCGAAACATTCAGCGAGTCAAGTTCGCCCAGCATTGGAATTTTAATTTTGGCATTTGAAGCCTTCCTCCAGAAATCTGTAAGCCCTGTAGACTCTGTACCCATCACTATTGCCGTAGGGGAAACCATATCGGTATCATAATACCACTGGGAATCCTGAAGCTGCGCAGTAAAGATGTTTATTTTGTTTGCACGGAGCCACTCAAGGGCCTCCTCATTGCTGCAGGCAACCACCTGGTTGGTAAAGATGCCACCCAGGCTTGAACGGATAAGGTTGGGGTTATAAAGGTCTGTAAGGGGATCACACACCAGCACAGCATCAATTCCGCAAGCATCTGCTGTCCTGAGCAGCGCACCCAGGTTACCCGGCTTCTCCACACTCTCAACCACCAGCACAAGCGGACTGCTCCACTGCCTGCCAAACTTTATATCCTTCAACTGAAGCTTTTTCTGCTCCACAACTGCCACTACCCCCTCGGTACTCTCCCTGTATGCAATTTTGGAATAGGCCGCCGCCGAAAGGGAGAACAGAGTTGTTTCTGCCCCCTCAGGGAACATCTTCCCTATACCCTCCACAGCTGCAATCTGGCTATTGAAGAACACACTCTTAACAGCATAACCATTGCGCACACACGCCTCAACCTCACGTAATCCTTCAACCACAAACAGCCCCTGGCTGCGCCTCTCCTTTGATTTCTCCAAAAGGGCCACAACCTCCTTCAACTTGGGATTCTGTGCAGATGTTATTTCCAAAACTTTCATTGTAGCAAATTCCTGTTTCTACGTTGTTTCAAACGATTCAATCAAAATATAAAAAAGTGGCTAAACAGGTGGAAATCCAAGATTTGCGAAGACGCATCAAGCGTAACGCAGAATTTACCCTATTTAGCCGCTTTTTAACTATTTGTAGCTCTCAGGTCTCATCTGAGGGAAGAACAGCACATCCTGAATGGTGGTCTGTCCTGTCATGAACATTGTCAAGCGGTCAATTCCAATACCCATACCTGATGTTGGAGGCATACCGTACTCAAGAGCACGTACAAAGTCCATATCAATGTACATAGCCTCATCGTCTCCCTTGTCCTTAAGCTTAAGCTGGTCCTCAAAACGTGCAAGCTGGTCAATAGGATCATTCAGCTCACTATATGCATTTGCAAGCTCCTTACCGCATACAAACAGCTCAAAGCGCTCTGTAAGGTTAGGGTTGCTTCTGTGACGTTTTGTAAGCGGAGACATTGAAACAGGGTAATCTGTAATGAATGTAGGCTGTACAAGGTGTTTCTCGCAGTACTCGCCAAAGATTGCATCAATAAGCTTGCCCTCACCCATCTTCTCGTCAACCTCTACATGAAGTTTCTTGCAGGTCTCCCTCAACTCTGCCTCGCTCATGCCTGCAATGTCAACACCTGCATACTCCTTAATTGCCTCAAGCATAGGAAGTCTTCTGTAACCTGCAGCAAAATCAACCTCTGTACCGTTGATGTTTACCTTGGTAGTTCCATTTACAGCCTGTGCAACAGTTGCAAGCATCTCCTCCACAAAATCCATCATCCAGTTATAGTCCTTGTATGCAACATAAATCTCCATACAGGTAAACTCAGGGTTATGGGTTCTGTCCATACCCTCGTTACGGAAGTTCTTTGCAAACTCATACACACCGTTGTAACCGCCAACGATAAGACGTTTCAGATAAAGCTCATTTGCAATACGCAAATAAAGCGGCATATCCAAAGTATTGTGGTGGGTAATGAACGGTCTTGCAGTTGCACCTCCAGGAATAGGCTGAAGGATTGGGGTCTCCACCTCAAGGCAGCCTCTCTCATCAAAGAAACGGCGCATTGTAGAGATAATCTTTGATCTCTTCATGAATGTCTCCCTAACCTGAGGGTTAACAATCAAATCCACATATCTCTGGCGGTATCTCAACTCAGGATCTGAGAATGCGTCAAACACCTCACCGTCCTTCTCCTTAACGATAGGAAGAACTCTCAAAGACTTGCTCAACACGGTAAGCTCTTTTGCATGCACCGATTTCTGGCCGGTCTGGGTAACAAAAGCAAAGCCTTTGATACCAACAATGTCTCCAATATCAAGCAATTTCTTGAAAACTGTGTTGTAAAGGGTCTTGTCCTCACCTGGGCAGATCTCGTCTCTCTTAACGTAAACCTGCACCCTTCCACTCTCATCCATAAGCTCAATGAATGCAGCGGCGCCCATGATACGGCGGCTCATTATACGGCCGGCAATCACAACATCTGCAAAATTGCCCTCCTCAGGGTTATATCTCTCCCTGATATCCTCTGTTGTAGCATTTACAGGAAACATTGCAGCCGGATAAGGCTCAATGCCAAGCTCCCTCATCTGTACAAGAGCATTGCGTCTGTTCTGCTCCTGCTCGTTCAAATTCAATTCCATATATGTATTATTTTAATTATCAATTATTTAACTCCCGACAATTCTCCGGGAATATAAGAAATACAAAAATAATACATTTTTTGCACAAAACCCTACGGAGCCTCACAAAAATTTCTCGTCAAAGTTGTATATGTTACAGCCCTTATTTTCTCTATCCCGCCTGTCTTCCTGTACCGTCTCAAGGAACTCTCCACCACCTTCCCCTTCTCAACCTTAAGGTGCACCTGATGCTCCGCAGTCCTGTTGAAGCCCATGTGGGCATATGCCACCAGCTTCCCTTTACCGGCTATCAGGTCACCGCTTACCCAATCTGCACATATCCCCTTCCGGGTACAACTCTCCCTGAACACCCCCTTAAGGGAATCGGCCGGATATACAACCGTAAATTCCTCGCGTGCCACCGTATCGTACATTTCCACAACCACCTCCTTGAGATACATCTTCCCGTCCTTGATTTCCCAGGTGCAATTATATCCGGAAGGGTTCGCCATGGTATGATTTATCTCAGCTGTTCCCCTCCTGTCATTAAGAAATTTCTCCAGCCTCCCGCTATACATTTTGTTCACTGGCCATGCATACAGATCCCACTTCTCCCCGTTTATGTAAATTGCATCTGCAGCCAACCCGGTAGCCTTAAGTTTTCCGGGCACAAACATCACTAAAATCACCAGAACAACTGGCATAAAAAAAGATTTACTCATAATGAAACAGTTTACCTGCATGCAAAAACAAAAACCTTGCCACCCTCAACAATTTTCCTTCCCGATTGTATTTCTCCATAAAACACTGGAACAATGAAAAGACTTTTCCCCAAAATGGCCGCACTGTGGCTGCTGGCAGCCCCCCTGTTGGCACCGTTGCAACTTGCAGCACAGCCTGATACGCTCTCTCTTGAAGATGCCGCAGCAATTCTCATGGGCAGCAACAATGCAATAAAAAGTGCCTCAACCGCAACGGAAGTAGCCAAGGCACAAAAACGGCAGCTCAACTCCACCTGGTACCCCAATGTAAGTGTTGCGGGAGGATATTTTCATTTTTCAAATGACGTCTCCGTAGAGGCTGATTTGAGCGGCGCAGCACACAACCTTACACAGGGGCTCGCACAGGCAATTCCGCAACTTGAGATGCTGCTGCCCCAACTGCAGCAGATAATCTCATCCATTGCCGGCAAACCCCTCTCCCTCCCCTTGCTAAAACAGGATCTGGCAACCGTTGATGCAGTTGCCCTGTGGCCGCTGATTACGGGCGGAAAAAGGATATACGCTTCCAGAATAGGACGCGGACTGGAAGCTGCGGCCCTACAGATGGAAAGGCTCACTGAAAATGCCCAGATGGCCCTGATGCTCAACACTTACTACACCCTGAAACTCAGCGGTGAAACCATAACCATGCAGCAGGAGAACCTCAACTTTTACCGTCATCTGCACTATAATGCCACCCGCCTTTTCCAGGAGGGATTCATAAACAAGGCCGAGTATCTTGTATCAGAAGTTGCCCTCAGGGAGGCCGAAAGGGAATATGAAACCTCCGTAAGCCGGAAAGAGGTTGCCCTCAATGCGCTCGGAGGGGTTCTGGGGAAGAAGTTGCCGCAAGTGGAACTGTCGGGAAGATTCTTCTCAATTGATTCATTGCCTGATATTTATTCCATGAATGAGGAGATTCTGCAGGAGAATGCGGTTCTGGGGATACTCCATGTCCAACAGGAGATTCTCCACAACAGGGAGAAGATTGCCAAAAGTGATTACTTTCCCAATGTTGCCCTTTTTGCCAGGCAGAATATCCACTCCTGGAACATACCAAAGAATCTTGCACCCCGCACCACCATAGGGGCGGCAATGCAGTGGAACATTTTCAACGGCACAGCCCGTGAAAACAGCATAAAGGAGGCCCAGCTCCAGCAGGAACAACTGGAATATGAAATTGCCAAAACAGAGCAGGACCTCATTACAGCAGCACTGGCGCTGCGGAGCGGAATGGCCGACGCCCTGCACAATATAACCGCCATGGAACAGGCTTGCCAGCTGGCGCGTGAACTGTTGAAAGAGAGGGAGAAAGCCTTTGCAGAGGGGATGGCCACCTCTACAGATGTTGTGGCAGCAAGAGCTGCCCTAACCAAAGCCTCAACCGCCCTCAACCTTGCAAAATGGGAGTACTGCACATCGCTGGCAAATCTCCTTGCACTATCATGCAATACAGACAAATTTATAGAACTGCACAATGAAAACTGAAAACAGGCTCATACTTGGAATAACAACCCTCATAGTTGTTATTGTTGCCGTCATTTCCATTTTTGGAATGATTCTGTACAATGATTCTCCCCAGATCCTACAGGGGGAGATAGAATGCACACAAGTGAAGATATCGGGAAAACTCCTTGGAAGGATTGAAAAATTCCATGTTCAGGAGGGGGATGCCGTAAAGGCAGGGGATACTCTTGTTCTCATAAACAGCCCTGAGACCAACGCCCTGATGCAGAGCGCCTCCGCAATGAAAGATGCCGCCTTCTACCAGCAGAGGAAGGTTGACTCCGGCGCCAGGGAGCAGATTATTGAATCCCTCAGGCAGGCATGGCTGGCAGCACAGTCCCAGGCCACCCTTGCCTCCAGCACATACGAAAGGATTGAAAGGCTCTTCGCCGACAGTGTAGTAACCCTCCAGCGGAAAGAGGAGGCCCAGGCACTGGCACAGACTGCCATTGCAGCAGAGCAGGCAGCCCATTACCAGTACCAGATGGCCCTTGAGGGGGCCCAGGAAGAGGACAAACTTTCTGCAAAGGCCCTTACCAGGGCAGCCCAGGGAAACGTGGAGGAGGTTCAGGCACTCCTTAAGGACACATGGCTTACAGCACCGGCAGACGGCATCATAAGCAGCATCTACCCTGCGGTTGGAGAACTTGTACTTCCCGCATCCTCAATAATGGACCTTTTGCTCATACAGGATAACCACGTTGTCCTCAACATACGCGAGGACCTTCTCCCACATTTTCTTCAAGGGAGCCGGTTCAAGGGAAAAGTTCCGGCACTGGACAATGCCAAGATTGAATTTGAGGTGTATTATGTGAGTCCGTTGGGAAGTTTTGCCACCTGGCAGAGCTCCCTGCAGAGCGGCTCGTATGACCTCAAGACCTTTAAGGTAAAGGCCAGACCGGTAAGCAACACAAAGGAAGCATCTGAATTGCGTCCGGGAATGAGCGTAATTGTACACGGCAAAAAACACAGTAAATGAGACAGTAAATGAAAGATACCCTAAATAGAGAACTCCAGAGGATCTGCAACCGCAAGAGGCTCCTTCTGGCCCCACTGGCCGTACCTGTGTTTGCCCTGCTGTTCATGGCAACCATATTCGGCAACGGCACCATTGAGGAACTCCCTGTGGGAATTGTAGACAACTCAGTCTCACCATACTCCCGACAGATCATCCTCACTGCCCAAGCCTCCCCCACTCTGAAGATATCCACCGGGCACATCTTCAGCAATGAGAGCCAGGCCAGGGAGGCCATGCAGAAAATGAAGATATACGGCTATCTTGTCATTCCCAATGATTTCAGCTCCAGCCTTATGGAGGGGAACCAGCCCACCATAACAGGGGTGTACCACAACGCAATGCTGGCTGCCGGGGGAGAGGTAAAGGCCGCTTTTGTAAAGGTGATTGGGGATTTTTCAACCTCCCTTATAGCATCACAGGGAAATCTTGCCGGGATATCCCCAATTGAGGTGGAGACCATTGCCATGCCCACAAACGGGATTTTCTCCTCAACCTACAACACCTCCCTCAACTACGGCACCTTCCTGGCCTATCCGTTCTTCTTCATATTTTTTCAGATATTCATACTCACCTTTACAGTATACATCATAGGAACAGACCTCTCACCGCAATGGCTCACTCCAACACAAAATAGCTCTGCCATCCGCACCCTCGGACAGCTCTACGGAAGCCTTGCCGGCAAGCTCCTCCCGTATGCCTGTATATTTCTGGCCCAGACACTGCTGGCAAACTGGGTATTCTTTACCGTTGCACATACCCCTTACCAGGGAAGCCTGCTTACCATTGTACTCAACTCCATCCTCTTCATTGGGGCAACAATGGCTCTGGGCATTGCAATAATATCCTTAATTCCAAAGGTCTCCATTGCCATCTCAATAGCCTCAATGATAGGGGCTTTGGGAGCCACCGCCTCCGGTGTGACCTTCCCGGTTGAAAACATGTACCCGGCATTTCAGGCACTGTGCAGCATATTCCCCGTAAGGCATTTCATATTGGGCTACCAGGCCTCAGTTTACCTCAATGCCCCGTTTGCCCTCACATGGCACACCTATGCCATACTGCTCCTGACCATTCCCCTCTGCCTGTGCGCAGCTCCATTGCTCCGCAAAGCAGTAAAGGACGGCCCGGCAAAACCGCTTCCGGTAATGTGGGGCACCTCCCTTGTAATCCTTGGAGGAACGGTGGGCTACTGCATCCTCTATGGCCTCCTCTATCACCCCAACATAGTTACAGAGGTGCCGATAGCCGTAATTGACAACTCGCAGACACCTGCCAGCAGGGAATACCTGAGGAACCTGGATGCCACACAGCAGGTTCATGCAGCCTATATCTGCCAGGACCTTCCACAGGCCCAATCCCTTATGCAGCAAAACATTGTAAAAGGGATTGTAACCATCCCTGCCAGCTTTGCATCCCGCATTTCCCAGGGTGCTGAGGCTCAGTTTGCTGTAATCCAGACCACAACCTCATTCCTCTATTACCTCACCATACAGACCGGAATTGCCTCCACAATGCAACAAGCCAACAACACCCTCCGCCTGGGGACTGTACAGACACTCCCCTTGAGCCAACAGCTGCTCCTCTCGCAAACCCCTACGGTACAATATGACGACGTAACTGTATACAACCACAACGGAGGATACGGCTCCTACCTGTTGCCAATAGCCCTCATTATCATCATATTCCAGACAATGCTCATGAGCGGGGGAATCCTGGCCGGAGACCGCAGCATATCGCCGCTCAAGTTCATCCCAATGCTTGCGGGCGGATACTTTCTCCTCTCACTGTTCATTGTAGGACTGGTACCGGAACTTTTCTCCCTCCCGGCTCTGGCCAACCGGTGGGAACTGGCCCTGTTCATGGCCCTTTTCATCCTCACAACCGCCGCCTTTACAGGTGCTGTAACCCCTCTTTTCAAAGACCCCGAGGAGGTGATGCTTTATGTGCCGTTCTTCTCGGTAGGGCTCATTTTTCTGTCGGGAAGCTCATACCCAATCAACGGCATCCCCCACTTATGGCAGATTGTGCACTATGTGTTCCCAACCTCTCCGGGAATCCTTGGATACCTGAAACTCAACTCAATGGGAGGCTCGCTGCAACACATTATCCCCCAAACGGCTACCCTCCTTGCCCAACTGCTCATATACGGATCAATCTTCACTCTTTACCTGAGAAAGCCGGGCAAACGGAATAATTTGTAATTTTGCATCCGTAATGGCAAAATTCTCACTCATAGGAAACCCCATCTCCCACTCCAAGAGTCCTGCCCTGTTCAAGGCAGCCTACGGTGAGTGCGGACACATATACACCCTTCTGGAGGCCCCAACCTGCAGGGAGGCAATCAACCGTTTCACAGGGGAAGGGTACACCGGGAGCAATGTCACCTCCCCTTTCAAGGATGAAATAATGGATTACATTTCTCATCCCGACAGAATCTCCTCCATCCTTGGCAGCGCCAACACCATCCTACTCAAAGATGGAGAGTTCCACTCCTGGAACACAGATTATTACGGAGTGCTAAACACCTTGCTTGAGCACTTTTCAGGAGAGAGCGGAGCAGATACTTGCACCAACAGTGCCGCAACATCCTCCCCCGGTCCAATGCCGGTACTGATGAACCCGGATGGGACTCCACTCAAGGCCCTTGTAATTGGAGCCGGCGGAGCTGGAAAAGCTGCTGCACTGGCCGTAAAGGATATGGGTATGGAAGTATTCTTTGCCAACCGCAGCTCCCATACGGCAGAACCTTTTGCAAAAAAGATTGGTGCAGAGTACGTGGGGCTTGAAAAGATTCCCCTGCTGCTCCCACAAGCAGACATAATCGTCTACAACCTTTCAATGGCCATTCCAGAGCTCAGCGGCATCTCTCTTGGGGGCAAGACGGTATTTGAAGCAAACTATGCCCGCCCCAACCTTGCAGACAAAGGAGCATCGCAATATATAGACGGCCGCTACTGGCTTTACAATCAGGCAATTCCAGCATTCAGGATTTTCACCTCCCAGGAACCGTGCACAGCAGCAATGAAAGAGGTTATGGGGCTGTAATGCATCCTTTTCACCACAGCAATTAAGTGCATCTTCCGCCATGTGGAAAACTTTTGGATTTTTTTTGTGGCTATATGCAAATAAAGTTGTAATTTTAGCCGTTAAAACATTTAAAGAATGTCATTCAATAAAGTTATTCTAATAGGCAACGTAGGGAAAGACCCCGAGGTGAGACATCTTGAGACCGGGGCTGCTGTTGCATCATTTACCCTTGCAACAACAGAGAGATACAAGAACAAGAACGGAGAACTGCAGGACCAGACCGAATGGCACAACATTGTATGCTGGAGGAACCTTGCGGAACTTTCTGAGAAATACATCAAGAAAGGCAATCAGATTTTTGTTGAGGGAAAGATACGCACCCGCAGCTGGACAGACCAGACAGGTGCAAAGAGATACACTACAGAGATTGTTGCAGACAACATAAGGCTATTGGACAGAAAAGGGGCAACACCGGCGCAGTCTCCTGCAGATATGCCTGCTGCCGCTGCAACCCAACCGGTGTACACTCCGCCAGTAGAAGAGACTTCAGATGATCTTCCATTCTAAAAGAAAATTATAAACAGTAACAAAATAAAAACAATTTATGAAAGTAGATGTTGTACTTGGCCTTCAGTGGGGCGACGAAGGTAAAGGTAAAATCGTAGACGTTCTGGCAAATTCATACCCAGTGATCGCACGTTTCCAGGGCGGTCCAAACGCTGGTCACTCTCTACACTTTGAGGGAAAGAAATTTGTTCTTCACACTGTACCGTCGGGAGTATTCAGAAAAAATGCAACCAACATTATTGGCAACGGTGTTGTTATTGACCCTATCATCTTCAGAGAGGAGTGCGAGGGCATTGAGGCTACAGGTGTTCCTGTTAAAGAGAGAATCATGATCTCAAAGAAAGCCCATCTTATCCTTCCTACCCACAAAATCCTTGATGCTGCATCTGAGGCTGCCAAAGGCAAATCAAAGATTGGCTCTACCCTAAAAGGTATCGGCCCAACTTACATGGACAAGACAGGCCGTAACGGTTTGAGAGTTGGTGATATCCTTACTGCAGACTTTGCAGAGAGATTCAAAACCCTTAAAGACAAACATATTGCTACCCTTTCACAGTTCGATTTCGAGTACAACGCAGAGGAGAAAGAGGCTGAGTGGATGGCAGCAATCGAGTACCTTAAACAGTTCAACCTTGTAGACGGCGAGTACGTTGCAAACAAATACTTGAACGAGAACAAGAAGATTCTTGCAGAGGGTGCTCAGGGTACAATGCTTGATGTTGACTTCGGTTCATATCCTTTCGTAACTTCATCTTCTACAACTTGTGCCGGCGTTTGTACAGGTATGGGTGTTGCCCCTACCAAGATTGGCAAAGTTTACGGTATCTTCAAGGCTTACTGTACAAGAGTTGGCAGCGGTCCGTTCCCAACAGAGCTTAACGATGAGACCGGCGAGGAGCTAAGAAGAAAAGGCTTTGAGTTTGGTGCAACCACAGGCCGTCCAAGAAGAACCGGCTGGTTGGATCTTCCTGCCCTTAAATATGCCATCATGATTGACGGTGTTACCGAGCTTATCATGATGAAAGCAGACGTTCTTGATACATTTGAGACCATTAAAGTATGTACTGGCTACAAAGTTGACGGCGTAGAGACCGATCAGGTTCCTTACGACACTTACGCTGAGATTGAGCCTATCTACAAGGAGTTCAAGGGATGGAACAAGAACCTTTCACAGATTACCCGAGAGGAGGAGCTTCCATTTGAGTTCATGAACTATGTAAGATTCATTGAGAAAGAGCTTAACGTTCCAATCTCAGTAATCTCACTTGGTCCAGACCGCGTACAGACAATCTTCCGTAACGAGGAGTAATTTTTTACAACAAACCTAAAACACATTGCCATGAAATACTGCCAGAACTGCGGAAAAGAGATTCCCGAGAATGCAAGTTTTTGCCCGGAATGCGGAGCAGCTGTAAAAGCACCAGCATCACCGGAAGTAAATAACGTACCTCAAAACAGGAAAGTGTGCCCGGAAACTCATCTGGCTTTGGCCATAATAACAACAATATTATGTTGCCTTCCACTAGGTGCAGTAGGAATCATCAAGGCAAGCCGTGTTTCAACTGAGTTTCAGGCAGGCAACTATGAGGCCGCCCTCAAATACAGTGCCGATGCAAAAAAATGGAGCATCATAGCAATAATTGTAGGTGTAGTGGGAATTTTGGCCTACTTTGCATTAATTGTTGGGGCTGCTGTCATTAGTGAGTTGTAAATCAAATATACCCAAATATTTAGGGATATTGCTGGCTGCAATGCTGGCAATATCCCTAATTTATATATATATGCGTTTCAACCCGGCTGAAAGCAGCTGGTTTCCCAAATGTCCCTTCCTGCACCTTACAGGACTAAAATGCCCTGGATGCGGCTCCCAAAGGGCAATACACAGCCTGCTCAATTTAAGGCTGCCTGATGCCATCAGATACAACTTTCTGGCAGTTGTGGCCATTCCGGTACTGTCATTGTATGCATATGACCTGCTTACACACAAGAAGCACATCAGGCTCCACAACTTCCTCAACAGCAGCAAATTTATTATTGCAACCGGCATCTTCATCCTCTTGTGGTGGATTATCAGGAACCTCATGGGGATATAAGAAATATTTTTCCCGACAAATTATTCCATCTGCAATTCCCCCGTGCAAAACTCACCTAGCACAAAAAAACCGGACCACAAAAGTGATCCGGCCTTTCAATTATCTGTCGGGAAGATTATTTGCTAAGGAAATCCTCAATGAATTTTGCAACCTCAGGTTTGTCAATCTGTCTTCCAACAATTACACCGTTCTGGTCTACAAAGATATTCTGAGGGATATATCTTACATAGTACATCTTGCCTACCTCATTGTCCCAGTATTTAAGGTCTGAAACCTGTGGCCAGTCAAGTTTGTCATCCTTAATGCCTTTAACCCATTTCTCGTGGTCGCTGTCATGAGAAACGCCGATGATCTCAAAACCTTTCTTGTGGAATTTCTTGTAGATCTTTACAAGCTCAGGGTTGAAAGCACGGCATGGACCACACCAGCTGGCCCAGAAGTCAACCATGGTAAGTTTGTTCTTTGAATAGATATCAGAGAATTTCACTGGTTTTCCCTCAGGATCATTCTGTACAAAATCTGGAGCCTGTTTGCCTGGCTGCAAAGATTTGATAAGCTCAACTGTCTCTTTGGTCTCTTTTAGGATCTCATTGTTTGCAAATGCAGCAAGGGTATCAAAAGCAGCAAGTTTAGCCTCTGCCTCCTCAATTGGAAGGTCACCAACCTCAGAAGCCAAAGAGTTCAAGGCATAGTTTGAAACAGGGTTTGCAGCAAGATACGCATCAGTCATTGCCTTAACCTCACCCTCACATTTCTCGTAAGTCTCCCTTACAGCAGCTCTCTCCTCCTCAGAAAGTTTTCCATAAGCTTTCATAAGTGAATCAAGGTTGTTTGCTGCATAAAGCTCCTCTCTCTTGGCATTTACCTCATTGATGAATGCCTGGGTAGTACCGCCAACAACCTCAACTTTCTTAAGGTCTGAAGCATCAAAAGTTACATTGTATTTCTCATTCTCAAGGAAGAAACGTTTGAATGCCCTGCCACCTTTGAATGCCAAAGTATAGTTGGTTGGGGTTGTTGTCTCACCTTTGATTGTACATTTGCCGTTTACAAGAACTGCAGTGTCAGCCACTGGAGCCTTTCTTGTACCGCCTGCAAGAATAAGAGTGTCGTTAGGCAACTGTGTAAGGTCACCCGATACAGTTACATTAACTGTGTAGCCAGTCTCTGGCTGTGAGCATGCTGCCATTAGCGCAGCAGCTGCAATTAGAACTAGTTTTTTCATATCTTTTGTTTTGTTTATTTGTACCACTCCTTATACATCAGATACCCCTGGGCATTCTTGTGTGCTGCCTCATATACGGCCTCCGATGAATCTTTCACTTTCTTTGCAGGGATTCCGGCATATACTCCCGGCTCAAGCACTGCATTGCTCAACACAACTGCACCCGCAGCAATGATGGTATTGTCGGGAACAACAGCATTGTCCATAATGATTGCACCCATACCTATAAGAACGTTGTTGCCTATTTTTGCTCCGTGGATAATTGCATTGTGACCCACCGAAACATCATTTCCAATCTCACTCACAGACCTCTCATACAATGTATGCACAACTGCGCCATCCTGGATGTTAACCCTGTCGCCAATCTTTATAGTATTTACATCACCCCTCAACACAGTTCCATACCAGATACTGCAATCGTCACCCATGGTAACATCACCAATAATGGCAGCATTCTCGGCAAGGAAACAATCCTTGCCAAACTTAGGGGTAAAACCTCTTAACTCTCTAATAATAGCCATATTCCCGATAAATTATTAAACCTACAAATATAATAAAAATGCATTATTTATGCACAAATACCTTCCTTCACAGGCAAAGTTCCCCTCTCCAGGCAACTTTGCGCACCAAATCCCCTTTTCGTACACAAAAAAAGAGGCTGCCTCATAGGCAACCTCTTTCTCATATTATCTGATATATTACTCAGCCTGCTCTTTTGCCGCTCTGGCCTTAACCATTCTCTGGTAATCCTCCATTGAAGCAACAACAAGTTTTTCATACTCTCTCTGACCTGTACCTGCAGGGATTGGATGACCGCAGATAACGTTCTCCTTAAGACCCTCCAAAGTATCAACTTTACCGTGGATAGCTGCCTCACTAAGAACTTTTGTAGTCTCCTGGAATGAAGCTGCCGACATAAAGCTGCCAGTCTTAAGAGCTGCTCTGGTAATACCCTGTAGAACCTGGTTTGAAGTTGCAGGAACTGCATCCCTTGCCTCAACAAGCTTAAGATCCTGACGTTTAAGGATTGAGTTTTCATCTCTCAATCTTCTTACGCTTACAATCTGACCTGCTTTAAGGTTCTGTGAATCACCTGCGTCAAGAACAACTTTCTTATCCCAGATCTCATCATTCTCCTGCATGAACTCCCACTTGTCAACAAGCTGCTCAGGCAAGAATCTTGTATCACCCGGATCAACAATCTCTACTTTACGCATCATCTGTCTTACAATGATTTCAAAGTGTTTGTCATTGATCTTCACACCCTGAAGGCGGTAAACCTCCTGGATCTCGTTAACAATGTACTCCTGAACCTTTGTAGGACCCTGGATTGCCAAGATGTCTGCTGGAGCAATTGCTCCGTCAGAAAGTGGCATACCTGCGCGT
>JAZRCK010000043.1:0-130519 GCA_045659725.1 Candidatus Egerieisoma sp. | reverse complement strand
AAGGTTGGTAAAGCCCATTCTCTTCATGATTTTTGGTACAAGGGTAATACCTGTTCCGTGTAGAGGGGTGTAAACCATCTTCATATCTGCGTGTTTTGCAACAGCCTCTGGTGAAAGAAGAAGGGTTGAAACGTCGTTCAAGTAAGCCTCGTCAACGTCTGCACCAACCATCTGGATGTTTGCCTCACCGCCTGTAAATTTAACCTGTGCAGGAGAGGTGATTTTTCTTACCTCATCTATGATGTTGGTGTCATGAGGTGCAGTTACCTGTGCACCGTCCTCCCAGTAAGCCTTGTAACCGTTGTACTCTTTAGGGTTGTGTGAAGCTGTAACCATTACACCGCTCTGGCATTTCAAGTGGCGGATAGAGTAGCTTAGCTCAGGTACAGGACGCAATGAGTCAAACAAATATACTTTAATGCCGTTTGCAGCAAATACATTGGCAGTAATCTGTGCAAAGTATGCACTGTTGTTACGGCTGTCATAAGATACTGCAACTGATATCTGTGGAAGATCCTTGTAGCACTGTTTAAGGTAGTTTGCCACACCCTGTGTAGCCATTCCCACTGTATATTTGTTCATCCTATTTGTACCTACGCCCATGATTCCGCGCAAACCGCCGGTACCAAATTCAAGCATTCTGTAAAAGCTTTCCTCCAACTCTTTAGGATTATTGTCCATAAGGTCCTGAACCTCTTTGCGGGTCTGCTCGTCATAATCGCTGCCCAACCACTGCTGGGCAACTGCCAAATAGTTATTTTCCATAAAATTACACGTTAGTTTTAATGAGTGCGAATTTAGCAAAATTTACCTACCTTTGCAACCCTTTGAGAAGAATGGAGATGAATATTAAAAGCTATATACCGTTTTACAAACGCAATCTTTCACTGGCCTTCCCGGTAATGATTACCCAAGCTGGCCAGATGGTGGTACAGTTTGCAGACAACATTATGGTAGGACAGCTGGGAACCAGCCAGTTTGCAGGTGTAGGCTTTGCAAATGCCCTTTTCTCTATGGGGCTTGTTTTCTGCACCTGCTTCACTCAGGGCCTTATCCCTTTCATAGGGCAAAGCTATGGCCGCGGAGAGCATAAGAAGGTTTCTGAATATTTCACCAACGGCATCCTGCTGAACAGTTTGATGTGCGTTGCTGTAATGGCCATAATGTTTGGAGCCACACCTCTGATGCGCCATATGGGCCAGGATCCCAAAATCCTGGGATATGCAACTGAGTATTATACAATTATGGTCTGGTCTCTGGCACCATTCATCATTTTTTACGTAATAAGGGCACTAACGGAGGGTGTTGGAAATACCAAGTACACAATGTACATCACCGTATTCTGCAATGTGCTCAACATATTCCTCAACTGGGTCCTTATTTTCGGACATTTTGGAGTTGAGGCTATGGGTGTTGCAGGTGCAGCATGGGCTACATTCATAAGCAGATGTGCAATGCTGGTGATTGGAATTGCAATATTGCTGTCGGGAAGACTCTACAAGAGATATTTGGGTGACATAAAATTGAGTGCACTGAATTTCAGCCAGTTCAAAGATGTAATGAAAACATCTTTCCCAATGTCGTTCCAGGGACTGGTTGAAGTTACCACTTTCAGCATTGCCGGCATTATGGCAGGATGGTTTGGAGAGGTGGCCATGGCCGCTCACCAGGCATCACAAACCATAATAACATTTTCATTTATGGTGGCCCAAGGTGTGGGTGTTGCTGCAACAATCAGAGTATCACACCAATATGGCGAGAGGCGTTTTGCAGATGCAAGAAAGGCTGGTTTTGCCGCATCCCACATTAGCATAGCCCTTATGGCCCTTGCCGGAATTACATTCATACTGTTCAATGATGTTATTCCATACATTTTTACACAGGACCGTCTTGTTGCAGAAATTGCATCAAAACTGCTGTATATAGCAGCTGCATTCCAGTTATTTGATGCAGTACAGCTGTCTGCCCTGGCCTCTTTGAGAGCCCTTGCAGATGTAAAATGGCCACTTGTAACATCGCTGTTCACATACTATGTAGTGGGGCTTCCACTTGCGTACTTAGCCGGCACCTCATTCGGTCTTGGCCCCGTTGGTGTATGGCTTGGACTGCTTGCCGGCCTGATGCTTGCCGCAATACTGTTCCTGTACAGGTTCAACAAAATCACCAAAGATTTTACCACAAACAATTGACCATTCTAACGTTGTCCAAAAGGTCAAATGACCATTTGGACAACGTCAAAAAGTGCAAAAATATATGCTTACAGAGAAAGACATAGAGTTCATCAAAGCCAACGGGAATGCAGATGTGACCCGTCTGTTGCTGGGAAAAGCGCCGGAGGGGGTAAATCTTCCATTGTGCGCCAAGTGCATCCAGGCAAGGGCAAAGATGAAGGTGAAGGCACCGCTATGGTGGGAGAACCTTGCACTGGCATACCCTTTTTCTGTTTCGGTAGAGCAAGGTAGTTCCCAAACAACAGCACTCCTAAAGCAGAGGATAATCAAGGAGCTTTTCAATAATCTTCCCGACAGTGATACTCCCTGCAGCATCAAAACAGCCGACCTCACCGGAGGAATGGGAATAGATTCATATTTTATCTCCCAAATAGCATCTACTCACTATTACTTTGAGCGGACAAGAGAACTGTGCGAGGCAACAGAATACAATTTCTCCCAGCTTGGCGCCACCAACATTATTGTAAGCAACCGTGATGTTACTGCAGACGGATGTGCAGTACTGAAAGAACTTGCCCAAAAGGAGATATCACTTGTATACATAGATCCTGCCCGACGCACCGCCACTGGCGACAAAGCCATCCTTCTGCAGGACTATGAACCCAATGTAATTGACCTGCAGGAATACCTGTTTGCCATCAGCCGCTATGTACTGATAAAGGTCTCTCCTATGGCAGACATAAAACTGAACCTTAAATATCTTCCAAACACACGTACAGTATACATTGTTACAGTAGACAACGAGTGCAGGGAACTGCTCTTCCTGCTAGACCGCAACCACTCCGGAGCTGAGCCTTTAATTAACGTCATCCTTTTGTACAACAAACAGAATATCAACGCATTACAAAATGGAAAGCAGATTTGTTTTACAAATACAAAAAATCAATCCACTGATAATCAAATAATTGTACAAAAAGACGACGTAACAATAAAAATAAGTGAAGAGGAATCCGCAACAGCCACATACACCAGCACTCCCGGCAAGTATCTTTATGAACCAGGCAAGGGTATGCTAAAGGCGGGGGCCTACAAACTTATTTCAGAGAGGTACGGTTGCCATAAACTGGCTGTAAGCACTCACCTTTACACATCTGATGAAGAGATAAATGATTTCCCAGGCAAGACGTTCTGCGTAGAAGAAGTAATTCCATTCAACAAGAAGAGTCTCAAAGAAGTTGCCAAAAGGTTCCCTAAAGCAGACCTTACTGCAAGAAACTTCCCTATGGACACCAATGCACTGAAAAAGCTGTCGGGAATAAAGGACGGCGGCTCAAACCACATCTTTGCAGTAACCCTCCAAAATGGTGAGAAGGTCCTCATCATCACTTCATTGAAGTAAAAAAGACCGGTCATAGGAAACCGGTCTTTAAATATATTATAATCAACTGTCTATTACCTCACCAGAATTGCAGGCACATCCTTCTCCAACAAGTGGCGGTACCAGAAAATGTAGTCGCCAGTAGTGGAATGTACAGATTTCCTGCCTCTGTAGCCGTGGAACTCACCAGGATAAATCATAAGGTCGAACTGCTTGCCGGCATCCTGCAAAGCATTAATCAGCTGCATGGTATTCTGCATATGCACATTATCATCAGAAGAACCGTGGGTAATCTTAACGTAGTTGGTAGAATCACCCTTGTAGCGGTTAACCTTCAGCATCATTCTGGTATTCGCATAACCGTCGGGATTATCCTGAGGACGGTCCATATAACGCTCTGTATAGTGGGTATCGTACAATCCCCAGTCATAAACACCGCCACCGGCAATACCGTATTTGAAATAATCATTACCGGCTGTGCAGGCAAGCATGGTCATTGAACCACCGTAAGAGAAACCGGTAATACCAACTTTCTCCCTGTTCACAAACGGCAGTTTGTGAAGCTCCTTCATCCACTCAATATAATCTACAAGCTCTATGTTAAGCAGGTTCCTGTGAAGGAAATTCAAGCCCTCCTTGCCGCAGTGTCCGCTGGCCCTGTGGTCAATTGCAATCTGGATAACACCCTCATTTGCCCACCACTGGGTCTTCTCAGAAATCCCTTTCCAGGTATCCATAACAGTACCGGCATTAGGGCCGCCATACATACTTACAAGCACAGGATATTTCTTTGTAGAATCAAGATCCAAAGGCCATATTACCTGAGCAGGAAGCACATAACCGTCAACTGTAATTGAAAGCATCTGTGGAATGGCAAGTTTATACTCGTCAAACTTCTCACCTTTCTGGTCGGCAATCACTTTTACTCCCGACGATTTCTCAAACTCCACTTTTGCAGGAGTTTTTGCTGCGGCAGCCTTCTGGGCCTTCTTCACATCCACAACTGCAAGGCGGGTTGGGGTGGTTGAGTTTGAGTAAAGTGCAGTATAGTATTTGTTGTCGGGAGAAAGTGAAACATTCACAAAATTATACTCTCCAAAAGACAATCTGGTGATTTTCTTTGTTTTGAGATCAACTTTATAGAAATCATTTCTGGTTGAAACCTCCCTGCGGGCAGTGAAATAGATAGCACCGCCTTTCATGTCAACCTTAATGAACCTGATACCCCAGTTCTTTCCGTCTGTAATCTTCTCAAGGCGCTTGCCGTCAAAAGACTGGAAGTAAATCTGCTCCCACATCTCAAAATCGCGCACCATAAAGAAACCGTCCTCAACAAACTGCATATCCTCCATCCAGTCAATCCAGGTCTTCTGCTCCTCGTTGTAGATAAAGTCTTTTGAGCCGTCTACAGGATTAACGGTATAAAGTACAAGATTGTTCTGTTCGCGAGGCATCCAAGGAATGATGAAACGGCTGCCGTCGGCATTCCAGAACGGAATCCCAAAGTACTGGTCTACAGTATGGTCAAAGTCTGCCCAAACAGTATCACCGTTCTCCACATCCACAAAAGCAATCTTAACCTCAGGGTTCCTGTCGCCTGCCTTAGGGTAACGGGTCTCAGTAATGAAACCATGCTGGCCGCGGGAATCATAGATTGGGAACATAGGAATCTGGCTGTCATCAAACTTGTAATAGGCAATCTTCTTACCGCAAGGACTCCACCAGAAAGCCTTGTATTTGGAAGGTCTTCCAAGAATCTCCTCATAATAAACCCAAGAAGCATAACCGTTCATAATCACATTTGTACCGTCTGTGGTAAGTTTTTTAACCTCACCGCTTACAGCATCCCACACACACAAGTTGTTTGAGGCATCTGTAAATGCCACTTTGTCTCCCAGCGGTGAAATTGTAGGGTTCTTCACCTCTTTTGCAAGGGGAAGCCCCATAAATTTGACCATAGCCTCAGGCACAGGAGCAATCTCTTTTGGAGTATTCTCAACAGCTGTCTGCACACCTGTCTTCACATTGTATTCAAACATCTT
Source organism: Candidatus Egerieisoma sp. (assembly GCA_045659725.1). GTDB lineage: Bacteria > Bacteroidota > Bacteroidia > Bacteroidales > UBA932 > Egerieousia. Next base: position 124,928 of record JAZRCK010000043.1, on the reverse strand, counting down.
GAATCCCCTTCCGTCTCTCTGGGCAAGTTTGAGCACCTCATTGTCTTTCCATCCTGCAACCATAGGGAGCTGGTTAATCACACCATCGGGAAGCCTTCCTGTAAGTTCCTCTGGAGTAAGGGCCTTTTTCCCCTCCTCCTGTGCATAAGATGACACTCCCGCAGCAAAGCAGAGAAGTACCACCGAAAACAAAACTCTTGTTATTCTCATATCATTCAAAATTTTCGGAAATAAAAAATAAAGTTACCCACTTTTGGGAATCATTCAAAATATTTGTCCTTGAAATTTACAAGATACACCTTCTCCACCCCACGGGTGATGGCAGTGTAAAGCCACTTGAGGTCATCCATGGAAATATCATCCTTCCAGAGGTTATTGTCTACAAATACGCACTTCCACTGCCCTCCCTGAGACTTGTGTCCGGTAATGGCAGTTGCATATTTTATCTGCAGCGCATTGTAATACTTGTCCTCACGAACCTTCTCCATACGTTTCCTGCGCACTGTAACCTCCTCATAATCTGCATACACACCTTCAAAAAGTGCTCTCTGCTGCTCTTTATCCAAAGAGGGGGAAACAGAAGACAATGTATCAAGAATCACCTTAGCCTCAATCTCAACATCATCATAATCCGGAAACCTTAGTGTAGCCTGAGCAAAATTGAGACCGTAACGCTCTTCGTAACCGCCTATCCTCACCAGTTCTGCCACATCACCATTGGCAATGAAATCCAGTTCGGGAACATTCTCCAGAAACTGGTAGCAGTTCTTCACTATCATCAGTTTGTCACCCCTGGTAAGCTGCTCCTCCATAAAAAGGACAGTCTGTCGGATACCCATATTGTATTTGTTGGCCCTCATATTGGAACGGCAAAGCACCACCACCTCATCCAACCCATATTTTGAGATTGCACCATCCAGTTCCTCTATCAATTCTCCTCCCGACAGCCTCTTGAAATCATCAAACCCCTCACACCTGAACACCGGGGCACCGGTATCACCCCGTTCAATCTGCTCCCTCAGACGTGTGGCATTGAAAAGAATGCCGCTTTCACCAGCCTGACGCACCACATCCCTCAAGGTAACAGCACGCAAAGGGGCATACTGTGATACATAATCAAAATCAAGTGCCGGAGACTCATCCATCCCTATAGGAGGCAACTGCGCCGAATCACCCATAAGGATAAGCTTATTGCCAGGATTCTGCCTGATATATGAAACAAGGTCTTCCAACAGGTCTCCGGAACCGAAAATCGTGCTCTCCATTCCAGTACCTATGGTAATGAGAGAAGCCTCATCCACAATATAAACCGTATCCCTGCTTTTATTGAAATCAATCCTGAAATTTGCCTCCTTATCAGCCAAAGACTTCTGCCTGTAAATCTGCTTATGGATGGTCTTGGCCTGCACTCCAGAATAATTTGAAAGCACCTTGGCAGCCCTGCCGGTAGGTGCCAGCAGAATATACTTGTACTTGAGATCCTTCAGTACCTTAATAAAAGCAGAAATTGCAGTGGTCTTACCCGTACCAGCATAACCTCTCACCACAAGAATAGGGAAATCATCCTGCGGCAATGTAAGGAACTCCCCCAGTTTTTCAAAAAGTTCCATCTGGCCTGCCGTAGGTTCCATCCCCAGCTTCTGCACAAACAACCCCTCAAGATACTTCTCTACCGCCATTTCCAGATTGAGAACATAATAAGCAAAGAATAGATTTCAAGACGGCCAAATAGCATCTGAGCCGAAAGGATAAACTTGCCCACAATAGGAATCTGCGAGAAATTCTCTAACGACCCCACTGAACCGAAACCGGGACCCACATTGCCAAGATTTGAAACCGACGCCGAAAAAGCATCCATATAGTCAACTCCCATTGCACAAAGTGCAGCAGCACCCACAAAAAGGAAAAGGAAATAAACAACAACATACAACTGTACAGCAGAAACAAGCTGACTCTCCACAACAGTAGAGCCTACCCTCACCGGAATTACAGCACTCGGATGCATCTGTTTTTTTAACTGCACCCTGAAACTCTTCCAAAAAATGATGATCCTGTCGGTTTTCAATCCTCCCGATGTAGATCCCGAACAAGCACACTGAATGGAAAGGAACATCAATATGAGCACCGAAAGCGGTGGCCACACACTGCAATCTACAGTGGCAAAACCTGTAGTAGAAATATACGACACAGTATTGAAAATACTGTTCCACAATATTGCCCAGAACCCACCGTCAACCTTGGAAGAAAACAAGTCTACAGCAATCACTACCGACGCAACAGCAATAGTACCCAAATACACCTTGGTTACAGGAGAGGTGAACAATTTGATGGAACGTTTTGCAAATGTGGCGTATATAAGGCCAAAATGCATACCTCCAACTGTCATGAATATCACCGATACAAACTCAATCCAGAATGAATCAAAAGCACCAATAGATGCGTTTCTTGTACTGAAACCACCTGTAGCAGCCACGCTGAATGCATGGTTGATTGCATCAAAAGGGCCCATACCGGCAAGCATATATGCACCAAAAGAAAGTAAAGTAAGGCCTACAAAGACTGTTGAAATAACCCTAATAGCCTCTTTTGTCCTCAATTTATAGTTCTCCTTTGAAAGTGAAGACATCTCCAGTTTGCTGAGTCTCATTTTGAAGGTACTCACCATAGGAAGAATAAGGAGCATAAATACCACAACTCCAATACCGCCAATGAAATGAGTTGAAGAACGCCAGAAAATCAGGCTCTTTGGCAGCGCCTCAATATCCTGCAGGATTGTACCTCCGGTTGTAGTATACCCCGAAACACTCTCAAACCAGGCATTTATAAGTGTAAACTCACCTCCCCACAAAACATAAGGCAACATACCGAACAGGCAAGAAAGAATCCAGGAAAGCACAATGATGGTAAAGCCCTCCTTAATATGTATCTCTTCATGTTTGCGTACAAAAATAAGCGGGAAAAGGCCGGTAGTAAAAGTGATTACTCCACTCAAGAGCAAAGGGGAGAATGCTGAATCAAAATTATAGATAACAGAAACTATAACGCTTATGAACATGAACATAGCGTTAAACAGCAGTGCAATGCCAATATTTCTTGTAACTACACTGATATTCATCCTCTAAACGCGTTTACTGAGTTTCCTGTTGCTCTCAACGAGCTCCTTTACATTATCATTGAGAACCTTAAGTTCATCATCATTTTCAACAAGCACATTGTAGCTCTTCTTCCTTTGGATATAGTCTGAAATACCTTCAGAAATTTTCAAAAGAGGATTCACAAAATAGAAATTGATGAAATAATTGAACAGGAACACCAGAATGATACCAATCATTACTGTAACCACTCCTGGCATTATGCTTCTGTAAAAACTTTCTGTCATAGTGAGAGAGTTTTCAGCCAAGGCCTCCTGACTTGTATGTGTTAGTTTCTGGAGATACCCGCGCAACTGTATGTAGATTGGATGAAGTTTTGTAAAATACCAGCTTCTTCTCTCAGAATAATCATCATGCCACACCTTAGATGCATTATTCATAACCCAAATATAACTGGTATAAGCATACAATACCGAATCTGCAAACATTCTCTCCTGCTGTGTAGTAAACTTGTCCCTCACCTGAGCAAGATGTTCACTGAACCTGTTGTCATTCTCATCCTTAAGATTGAGCATCCAATGGTCATCACCCATCCCCTCCAACAGATTGAAATTATATTCATCCGCAACCTCAAGGAGTTGTCGGGACGTTGTTATGGCAGAAATGTTGTCATTGATAAGGTTGGCTACAGTGTTTCTCATCCTTATGAACTCATAAATGGAAACTACACTTGAAACCAGCAAGATGGTTCCAATCACTACAAATCCTTTTGATATTTTCTTCTTTATGGACATTTTCAAAACAATAATTTTCAAATATACAACAAAGAAACCAAAGTTGTTCCAAACTTCCGCCAAAGGGGCAACTTTGTACCTGGAAAGCTCCATTCACCGCACAAAAAAAGGCAGTCACATGGTGACTGCCCTATAGGGTATCTCAGCAAAATTGCAGATTAGTTAGCTTTGTTCTCTGCAGCAAACTGGTTGTACTTGTCATATTTCTCCTGGTATGAAGCATCTTTGTCGCGGAAACGGAAGAAGATGTTCTTCAAGTACTCAGCACATACAACCTGGATATCTTTGAAATCAGGATTTTTGGCACCAATCTCAAATGCTCTCTCAAATGGAGCAATAGCATCAATCAAAGCTTTGTCAACCTGCTCTTTCAAAGCAAGATATTTCTCATCATCCATCTCAGCCTGTGCTTTCTCATCAATCTTAATTGCAAGATCATAATAGGTTGCACCCTCAGAATATGGAGCAAAGATGTAGTTTGCATCAATCTCACCTGCTTTCTTGAATGAAGCAATTGCCTCCTCAAGTTTGCCAAGGTTCTTGTAAACATCACCCTCAGCATAGAACAAACTTGCGTTGTTAGGCTCATTGTTCTGAGCTACTTTCAAAACCTCAAGAACTTTTGCAGGGTCCTCGTTAGACTCACGGTAAACGTTGATAAGAGCTACAAGGATAGACTGGTTTGTAGGGAATTTAGCGAAACCTGCAGTAAGGATCTCCTTGCATTTTACAGTATCGCCAAGAGCTTTGTGCTCCTCTGCCAACGCTGCTGCAACCTCACCATTCTGCTCAAAGTTGATAGACTGGCAATAGTCATAGAATTTGATTGCTCTTTTGTGGTCACCTGCCATAGTAGCGGTTACACCTGTGTAGTAAGCCAATGTAGAATCAACCTCACCAACAAATGGATGTGCAGCTACATTAAAGGCGCTCTCAAACTCAACTGAAGACTCAGCATAGTTACCAAGGGCATTGTGGAACATTGCCGCATCAAAGTGTCTCTGTTTCAAACCGCTGAAAATCTCGCCAAGAGGTTTTGCCTGTGCATTTTTTGCATCAAGCTCAACAGCTTTTGAAGCAGCCTCAAAAGCAAGCTGCAAAGTGTTCTCAATTACATTTTTAGTAACAACCCATGCCTGTAGAGCACCAGTCTCATCAAAGTAAAGCACTTTGTCAACATAAGTTACAGCCTCAAGCATTTTGCCGCCTTTCTCAACCTGCTCAGTTGAAAGGGCTGGCTGTCCTTTCAATACCATGTCAATCTGGAATTTTGGAGAACCTGCCAAAAGACCGTTGGATGGAGCATCATAGCACTCCAAATAAGCATTAGCCAATTTTACCCAAGTAGCAGAAGCATCTGCTTTTTTAGGGTTCTCTGACTCAGTCTTAGCTTTGTTTACTGCTTTAACTGCATCATTAACCGCTTTTGTCTGAGCATTTGCACCAGTTGCTACCATTACTAGGGCAACTGCTAGAAACAATAATTTTTTCATCTCTTAAAAATTAAAAATATAAATATTTGTTATTCTTCAACTATTTCTGCCGGTTTGTCCTCGCTCTTGTTTACCACACAAACTGCAGCTATGCTGTCACCCTCTCTCAGGTTGATCAGTTTCACTCCCTGTGTAGCCCTTCCGGCAACGCGGATATCTGAAACCGCAACCCTGATTGTAATACCCGACTTATTGATAATCATCAGGTCATTATCCTCAGTAACAGATTTCAATGCAACAAGCTTGCCGGTTCTCTCTGTTATGTTGAGCGTTTTCACACCTTTGGTTCCCCTGCTTGTAAGCCTATAGTCCTCAAGCTCAGATTTCTTGCCAAATCCGTTCTCGCTCACTACAAGGATTGTCCTGTTCTGCTCACCCACCAAAGATGGATCTACACAAATCATACCAACCACTTCATCATCGTCCTCAATGCTGATTCCACGGACACCTGCGCTGGTTCGGCCAATCGCCCTTGCATCCTGCTCATTGAACCTTACACACTTGCCATCGCGTCCTGCAATAAGTATTTCATTGTTGCCGTTGGTAAGGATAGCCTCCATAAGTTCGTCACCCTCCCTTACGGTAATTGCATTCACACCATTTACCCTTGGCCTTGAATAAGCCTCAAGAGATGTCTTCTTAATGGTACCCCTCTTGGTTCCAAGAACAATGTAGTTGTTGTTGATGTACTCCTCATCATTCAATGTAGGAACATTCAAGTATGCACAAACCTTGTCATCAGGCTCTATGTTGATAACGTTCTGTATAGCGCGTCCCTTTGAGGTCTTTGTTCCCTCAGGAACGTCATATACCTTAAGCCAGAAACATTTTCCTTTCTGTGTGAAGAACATCATTGTACTGTGCATGTTTGCAACATAAATGTGCTCAATGAAATCCTCCTCACGGGTTGTACTTCCTTTTGCACCTACACCACCCCTGTTCTGGAGCCTGTACTCGTTAAGCGGGGTCCTCTTTATGTATCCAAGGTGCGAAATGGTAATTACAACATCCTCGTCGGGATAAAAATCCTCAGGGTTGAACTCATCTGCAGAAGGGACAATTTCTGTTCTTCTGTCATCGCCGAATTTTGCCTTCAAGCCCTCAAGCTCATCCTTGATGATGCCCATCTGAAGGGCAACACTTGCAAGAACATCCTTAAGATGGTTGATGAGTTTCATAAGCTCGTTATACTCGTTCTGGAGCTTTTCCTTCTCCAAACCGGTAAGCTGGCGCAATCTCATCTCCACAATTGCAGCAGCCTGTGCATCAGTGAACTGGAATCTCTCCACCAATCCTTGTTTTGCATCATCTACGGTCTTTGAAGCCCTGATGATTGCAATAACCTCATCAAGCACATCCAAAGCCTTCAACAAGCCCTCAAGGATATGGGCCCTTGCCTCAGCCTTGTTCAGCTCAAACTGGGCTCTTCGTACAACCACCTCATGTCTATGGCGCACGTAATATTTGATAAGCTGCTTAAGGTTAAGCAATCTTGGCCTTCCGTCTACAAGTGCAATGTTGTTTACAGAGAAGCTGCTCTGAAGTGCAGTATACTTGAACAATGTGTTAAGCACCACATTGGCAACAGCCCCCATCTTGAGTCTGATTACAATGCGCATTCCATTACGGTCACTCTCGTCGTTCACGTAAGCAATTCCCTCAATCTTCTTCTCCTCAACAAGTTCTGCAATCTTCTCAATAAGTTCCCTCTTATTTACCATGTAAGGGATCTCAGTAACTACAATTGTCTCACGGCCATGCTCGTTCACCTCAATATCGGTCTTTGCCCTTACAACAATGCGGCCACGTCCTGTCTCAAACGCATCCCTTATACCCTGGTAACCCTGAATGATACCTCCAGTAGGGAAATCCGGACCTTTCACATGCTCAAGAAGGCCGTCTACGGTAATATCATTGTCGTTGATGTATGCAATAATGGCATCACAAATCTCATTCAAGTTGTGTGGAGCCATGTTTGTAGCCATACCTACCGCAATACCAGATGCACCGTTCAAAAGGAGAAGCGGAGCCTTTGCAGGCAGTACAACCGGCTCCTGCAGGGTATCGTCAAAGTTGTTTCTGAAATCAACTGTATTCTTGTCAAGATCAAGCAATACCTCCTCGGCCATGGCATTGAAACGCGCCTCGGTATAACGCATAGCCGCAGCCGAATCGCCGTCAATTGAACCGAAGTTACCCTGTCCCTGAACCAGCATGTACCTCATGCTCCAGTTCTGGGCCAACCTCACCATAGCATCATACACACTGGAATCACCGTGTGGATGGTACTTACCCAAAACCTCACCAACAATACGGGCAGATTTCTTATATTGTCCTCCCGATGTAAGTCCCAACTCGCTCATTCCGTAAAGGACCCTTCTATGAACCGGTTTAAGACCGTCCCTCACATCCGGAAGTGCTCTGGATACAATTACCGACATTGAATAATCAATGTACGCACTCTTCATCTGATCCTCAATGTTGATCTGATGTATCCTGCCTTGTGTCTCGTCTATTTCCATAAATTTTTGTTAATTATACAGACCCGTACACACGTACGGTAAAAACATACAAATTTAGGCATTTTTTTTGACTTGGTAAAGAAACGCAAACAAAATTACCTATTTTAGCGGAAAATTTATACAGATGCAATCACAATTGAGCAACGAACTTAACGACATACTCTCATACGCAAAAGAAGAGGCCATGAGACTGGGCAACTATACAGTCTCAACAGACCATCTTGTATTGGGTATGCTAAGACATAGGGAAAACGCTGTAGTAGAAACTCTTGCACAGTTTGGGGCAAACACTGCCCAGCTAAAGGCATATCTTGAGGATGCCGTGAGAGCCAAAAACCCTATCCCAATGGAAGAAGAGGGTTCCCTCGCACTCTCAAAGGCCAGTGAGAACGCACTGAAAGTGATGTTTTTGGAGGCCCGCTCCATGCACAGCGTAAAACCGGATGCAAGCCACCTGTTCCTGGCAATCCTCAGGGCACAGGACGGCAACTCAATAAAATACCTTGAACAACAGGGAATTACATACAGCAAAGTAAAAGAGACACTTACCGCCAGTGAGGCAGATGAGACAGAGTGGACACCACAGGTACCTCAGCAGAACGGGCTGTCGGGAGGAGAAAATCCATTTGGTACCGCTCATCCCGACGATGAGGTAATGGAAAACCACAGGGAAGAGAAGAAGAAATCCCCTGTTGCAGCAAAAATTGAAGCGCCAAAGCCCCCTCAGGCAGGAAAGACTCCAGTGCTTGACAGTTTTGGATTTGATCTCACAAAGGCTGCGATGGAAGACAAGCTGGATCCGGTTGTAGGAAGGGAAAAGGAGATTGAAAGGCTCGCCCAAATTCTTGGAAGAAGGAAAAAGAACAACCCCGTACTCATTGGAGAACCGGGAGTTGGCAAATCTGCCATTGCTGAGGGTCTTGCCATAAGGATAGCCAACAGGAACGTCTCACGTGTACTGCTTGGCAAAAGGCTGGTTTCCTTAGATATAGGCTCAATCGTAGCAGGCACGAAATACCGCGGTCAGTTTGAGGAGAGGATGAAGGCAATCCTCAACGAACTGAGCAAAAATCCAAACATCATCCTCTTCATTGACGAGATGCACACCCTTGTTGGAGCAGGCGGTGCGGCCGGTTCCCTTGATGCAGCCAACATGCTCAAACCTGCCCTTGCACGCGGCGAGATACAGTGCATTGGAGCCACCACCCTGGACGAGTTCCGCCAGTTCATAGAGAAAGACGGAGCCCTTGAGCGCCGCTTCCAGAAAGTGATAGTGGAGGCCACCAATTTTGATGAAACCATGTGGATCCTCCAGAACATAAAGGGGAGGTACCAGAAACACCATAGCGTCATCTACACCGACGACGCGCTGAACGCCTGCATCGCCCTAAGCCAGAGATATATAACAGACCGTTGTCTTCCCGACAAAGCCATAGACATAATGGACGAGGCCGGCAGCCGCGTACACCTGAAGAACATTAAGGTATCCAAGAAAATACAGACGCTTGAAAAAGCCATTGAGATAATTGTGGCAGAAAAGCAGGAGGCCGTTGAAATAAAAGATTTTGACAAAGCCGCCATCTACCGCGACATTGAGAAAATGAAGCGCTCCGAACTGGATGCAGAGAGGACCAAATGGGAGAAAAAACAGGCAGCCACCCCTGCCATTGTAACCGCGGAGGACATTGCCCAGACTGTAAGCATGGCCACCAATATTCCGGTGAGCAAGATAGCACAGAGCGAGGGAAACAGGCTCTCATCAATGGCCACAACACTCAAAGAGAAAATCATAGGCCAGGACCAGGCGGTAGAAACCGTAACCCGTGCCATCCAGCGCAGCAGGGCCGGCCTTAAAGACCCCAACAAACCAATAGGAACCTTCCTCTTCCTGGGCCCCACCGGTGTAGGAAAAACACAGCTTGCCAAAGTGCTTGCCCAATATATGTTTGATTCTCCCGACAGTATCATACGCATAGACATGAGTGAATATATGGAGAAACATGCCGTAAGCCGCCTCATTGGAGCCCCTCCAGGCTATGTAGGATACAACGAGGGAGGCCAGCTGAGCGAAAGGGTACGCCGCAAACCGTACTCGGTAGTGCTGTTGGACGAAATTGAAAAGGCTCATCCCGACATCTTCAACCTGCTGCTTCAGGTTCTTGATGAAGGCCGCCTTACCGACAGCAACGGACGTCATATAGATTTCCGCAACACCGTACTCATCCTCACCTCCAACATTGGAACCAAGGAACTCAAGGAGTTTGGCAAAGGGCTTGGCTTCTCAAACGCCACAAAACGTGATACTGCAGCCAACAGCCGCGCCATCATTGAGAAAGCCCTTAAAAAGGCATTTACCCCCGAGTTCCTTAACAGGCTTGATGAACAGATCCTGTTCAACTCCCTAACCAGAGAAGACATTGAGAAGATCATAGACATAGAGCTTAAAGAACTCTACAACAGGGTATCCCAAGCCGGCTACAAGCTCAAGTTGAGCAAAAAGATAAAGAAATTCGTAGCCGAAGCCGGTTTTGACCCACAATATGGCGCCCGCCCTCTAAAACGTGCCATCCAGCGCTACATTGAGGACCCGCTTGCCGAAAAGATCATCAGCGGCCAGGTGAAACCCGGAGGAGTGGTTTCTCTGTAGAAGAGGTTCCAGTGCCGGCAGGATGCGCCGGGGGGAGTCATAGGGGCATTCCGGGGGAGATTCCGGGCTGATGTGCGGAGATTCCGGGATATTCTGGGGATTTAAGTGGCCTCTCTATAGGCAATGCGCAATAAAAGGGCATTTTTTGCACACAACACCGTTGCTATGTGTAGAAAATACCCTTTTTTCGCACATATACCTCCTCGAAGAACACCTTTGCGCTATATGTGCGTGATGTTTTCTTTGGTTTTGTAAGACATTTTTTTGGCAATAATAGAATTTCTTACAGGAAATGCATGCCAAAAAAAGAAACTGTTACCTTACAGCATGAGGATTTTGCTTTTTCTTAAAATTGATTTTTCCCAAATACATGATTTATCCGTACAAATCATGACAGAAACAAAAAAAGCCTTCATTTCTGAAGGCTTTTTTGTGATCCGCCTGGGGCTCGAACCCAGGACCCCAACATTAAAAGTGTTGTGCTCTACCTGCTGAGCTAGCGAATCATCCCGTTTTGGGACTGCAAATATAGGAACTATTTTACAAAATGCAAAATTATTTGTTTATAATGGAGATTTTTAAGGAAGATTTCATAATTTTGAGATATGGAAAGCATGTTCAAGAGCAGTTTCAGGAGTTTCCTGGATACATCATACATAGATTTTGTGGAATATGGGAATACTTTTATTTTCCCCGATTATGAGTTTCAGGTGCAACTTGTTCCTGCAGGCCACTCTGCACAAGAGGAAGGACAGTCTCTTCCCGACAATGTCTACCTTTATGAAGACCGCTGGTGGGGAGCAAAGGAGATGGTTCAGGAGAGGATTCTTGCCAGACTTGAAAGGTTTACCAGTGTATTTGCAAGGAAATGCAAAGTATTGTCGGGAAGAGGGAATGCAGCAATGCCTGATCTTGTGAATGATTTTCTCCGCAAACACCATACTTATTCAACCGCCAAATGCCGCTATAGGTATGCTCTTGAGTATGAGGGGCAAATTGTAGCTGTAGCAACATTTTCAGAGGGGCGTCCGATGGTGAGGAAGATTGATGAGCCGTTGGTGAATGTCCCCAAGGATGAGCAGGAAGATGCAAGCATCCTCATTTTTGATTCCTATGAGTGGATCCGTTATGCTTCGCTTCCCGGGGTGAGGGTTATTGGAGGTATGGGGCGTCTTCTCAAGGCATTTGTTGAGGAGCGCTATTCCCGCATTGAGCCGGGCACACCACTTGAGGTCATGACCTACTCAGACACTGAGTGGGGTAATGGGGATGTGTATGAGAAACTGGGATTCAAATATGCTGGAAGCCGTCCGCCGGTGAAGTATTTTGTGAACAGGCACACCTATGCGCGTCTCTCTGAGCGCCTTTACGAAAAAGAGCTCCTTGCCGGAGCCCTTCCATCTGATTTCTATACAATTGAGAACATTGGCAGCAGGAAATTCCTTTTGCAGTTGCTGTAATCTTCCCGATGGGGAAACTTTATTACCATTGCACAATTCTGTAATCAACAGCCCCCCTACTTCAGCGCCCCCTCAATCGCCTGCATCAGTTTCTCAAACTCATCGGGAGAATAGCCTGTTGCAGAATAGAGGAGTTTGCCGTCCTTGCCGTAAAGGTAAGTGCGGGGAATGGTCTGGTCGGCAAATTTTGAAAAGACTCCTCTTGCAGGATCGGGATATAGAGGGAAGGTAAACCCCTTCTTCTGATTGTACTTTTCAAGGTCTGCATCTGTATGCTCGCGGCCAAGTACAAGCATCCTGAAATTGGCATTATCCTTGTATTTTGGCCACAATACCTTCTGCACTTGGGCCAGTTCCTGCTGGCATGGCGGGCACCAGGTTGCAAAAAGGTTGATAAGCACAACCTTGCCTTTCAAATCCGATGAAGAAATCTTGCCGTATGTTGAAGATTCAATTGTAAACTGAGGCATTGGAGAACCCAAAGCCAAATCGGCCCTTGCCGGCTTCCGGTCCTGTGCAGATATCTGCAATGCAACAAGCAGAACGATAAAGGTAACAAGCAGTCTTTTCATAATATCTTCCATAAAACTTTAAATAATATCAATACCCCATAACTCCGTCCCACACTGCCCTGCGCAATGTGTACTGGGCATCATCCTGGTCGTTCTCCCAATAGAACAGGCCAAAGAAATCGCGGTCGAGAGCCCAATCGGCCTTATATGCAATACTGCGCGGATTATCATAATAGCAGTATTTTGCCCCTTTGTAGATTACATACGGAACCTTTGCTGTATCGTCCCAATTATCAATGGAATACTCAGGTCCCAGTGTAATTATCTTCTTATAGGTCCAGGCACCCGGTGATGAAGAAAACGAAATTCTGCCATAGAACGGGATACCGAGAACCAGTTTGGAAGGTGTGGCACCTGCAGCCCTATAGGCGTTGTATGTGCGGGAAATGTCCCAATATGCGTGGGAAGCCTGCATTCCGTTGTGAGGTTTGCTACCCGCATCAAAATCATATGTCATTATATTCACATAATCAACTATCGGATCCAGGGCAGCAATGTCCATGTATTTGTAACCTTTTCCCTCTGCTCTCTTATTGGTAACATAGCCGGCATAAGTAAGGAGATATTTGTCTCCAAGGGTCTCCCTGAGCTGTTTCATCAACAGCACATGGTTCTTGGTATCATTTACAGGGTCACAAGCCTGGCTGCTCCAGCCCAGACCCGGGTACTCCCAGTCTATATCAATACCATCAATTCCTTTCTCCTTGCAGAACTTGAGACAATCCTCTGCAAAAGCCTTCCTCATCTCTGCGCTGGCGCTCAAAACCGAGAAGCCCTCACCCGGGGCATTATCGGAATTGGCAACGCCGTTTGTAAATGAAAGGAGAATCTTAAGTTTTGGGTTCTTTTTCTTAAGATCAACCACTTTGTTGAACCTGCTCTGCGTTCCTTGCAACTTGAATCCGTTATACTTGCCATCCTTAACATAAAGTTCTGCAAAGGCATAATTTATGTGGGTAATAATTTTAGGGTCTGGAAGTCCCGAGCCGTAATACGTAACATAGGCAATTACAGCCCTCCCTTCAACCAGCGGTGCAGGAACATACGGTTTTGTCTCCTCCTCTGCTCCAGAATCCTCAGGTTCTTCAATATAAGAATCTTTGGAACAGTTTGTCAATGCTACAGCCATAATCAGCAAGATTAAATTCAAAAATATTTTTTTCATGTCCTATAAAACCAATTTCCACAAATTTAATAAATTTGTAGATAATAATACACTTGCAACATGTTCAGATACGGTTTTAAGAAACATCTTTTGGAGCTGGGAGCAGACTACGGCTCATCTGTACTGGCTGCCGTAAGCGGTGGCGTTGACTCCATGTGCATGCTTGATGCCCTCATCCACAGCCAACTGGATCTTAAAATTGCCGTAGCTCACGTGAATTTCAACCTCCGCGGAGAAGAGAGCGATGCAGATGCCCTAATGGTAACCCAATGGTGCAGTGAGCATGGCATAGAGCTCCACACAGCCAGTTTTTCCACAGAGGAATATGCTGCAGAAAATAAGATTTCCATTGAAATGGCAGCCCGTGAGCTCCGCTACAGCTGGTTCTACCGGCTTATGGCTACCCACGGATACGATTTTCTGGCAATTGCCCACAATGCCAATGACAACGCAGAGACCTTGCTGCTCAACCTCACCCGTGGCTGCGGCATAGAAGGCATCGGAGGAATCCGGGAGAAGGTTATGCTGGAATTTGAAGATAAGGAACAGGGAAATTTGTCGGGAAGAGAAACCCCACAATATATCATCCGCCCCCTTATGGCTTATTCCCGACAGCAGATTGAGAAATATGCCATAAAATGGGAAGTCCCTTTCCGCACCGACAGCACAAACCTGCAAAGTGACTTTTCACGCAACCGCATCCGTAATGAGGTATTCCCTCAATTGGCAAGGATAAACCCCTCTGTTATAGCAACTTTCAACCGCAATATCAGACATTTCCAACAGGCTGGCAACATCCTGCAAAACCATATTGAAGAAAAATGCTCCCAGCTGTGCAACTGGTTTGAGACCATTGACCAGCTGATGGAGAGCCCTTTTACTACCGCAATGTGCAGCCTCAACCTGAGGATGAACATGCTTGAAGAGAGAGGTTCCCTGCTGATGTGCATTGTAGAACTTGCCCTTCTTATGAAGGAGCCTGAATGGGATTTCTGGGTTTATCAGATTGCATATCCCATGGGCTTCTCACCTGCAATAATTGAAAACATCAGCCAGGCTCTGAAGGAAGAGGACGGACCAAAGAAATTCCTCTCTGCCAACGGCGAGATTATAGCTGTAAAGGAACGGGGTCTGCTGAAATTCTACATGAATATAGCCCAGGCTCATCCGCTTGAAATTGACACCAAAGTGATTCCGCGCGAGAGCTGGAGAACCCTCAAGGATACATCTGATGAGATCTGCCCAACCCTTTACCTTGATGCCGACAAGATAAAGATGCCGCTTGAAGTACGCCCTGTTGCCCCAGGAGACCGTTTTTCTCCACTTGGACTGCACGGCAGCAAGAAGGTGACCGACTACCTCACCGACATCAAATTCGAACACCTACACAAGAGCAGCGTAAATGTGCTGTGCGACGCATCCGGCAAAATCATCTGCATCCCCGGCCTGCAAATCTCCAACCACACCCGAATCACCTCCTCAACCCGCCAGGTGCTTACAATAACTATAATTTAACGTCGTCTTTTTGTACAAAATACACATTTACAAATACTTACAAAACAAAGGGCTCTGAATTCACAGAGCCCTCAATTTTTAAAGTATTGATTTACAGCTTATTGTACAAAAAGACGACGTAACTGAAAGAGCATTGAGCATCAGGCGTTTATCAAGTGAGCCATAGAGGAAGTCCCCTACAATTGGGGCTCCGAGGCCCAGAGGGCTTGACGAGTGGAGACGCAACTGATGGGTACGGCCGGTTACGGGGTAGAACTCTATGTATGTGCGGCCGCCGGCAATGCGGAGTATCCTGAAATCCGTGATAGCCACCTTGCCGCAAGTAAAATCCACCTTCTGCAGAGGACGGTTCTCAAAATCGGCTGCCAGTGGTAAGGAAATCCTCCCCTCATCAGATGATTTCCACACAACGCCGCTGCCGGTAGTGGCCGGCGAAACCTCCCCATCCAGAACCGCTTCATACACCTTAACAACCTTGCGCTCCACAAACTCTCTCTGCAATTGCTTATATGCAGCCTCATTTTTTGCAATGAGGAGCACTCCGGAAGTATGCATATCCAATCGGTGTGCAACCCTCAACCCCTCAACAGGATACCCCAAAGATGAAAGCAATTGCAATATATCCGTCTCTTCTCCTGAACGGCCCGGAGCAGACAAAATTCCTGCCGGCTTGTTTACAGCCAATAAAGAATCATCCTCATACAACACAAGTGCAGAAAGCGAATCAGGCAAAGGATCAAACCCGTATGTGGAATGTCTGCCGGCAGGATCAGTTTTCAAACCTTGAAGCATCCATCCCAGCACCGGTCCGCACTTGCCTTTGCAGGAAGGATAAAATTGTCCCTGCACGTGGGTATCACTATATCCATACCAGAACTCACCCATTGCAACTGGCTTGTAGCCATTCAGATATACATATTGCAACAAACGCGGGGCTGCACATTCCCCTGTACCTGCGGGAGGGGTGGAATCACCAAAAATCTCAAGTAACCCCTTTCTCTCCCCATAAGCATTCAAAAAAGAAAAATGCTCAAAAATCTTCTGCTGCAATCTTCCCGACATCTCCTTCCTCTTCTCCTTCAATGCATCAATTCGGGCATCTGACTCAGCCTGAACTGCATCACGGGCAGCAATCTCCTCCTTCATCCTCTTCTCAGCCCTCCTTATCTCCCCTTTCTGGAACTGGCTCTCCCTGTTTATAGCCTCAAGTTCTGCACTCAAGGCTTCCTTCACAACAGGGTCCCCAACACTTTGAAGCAACTCAAGAATCTCCCTCCTCCTGGTGCTGCGGGACACTTTTCCCTGCTCATATATTTCCTGCAGCCCGGCAATCTTCTCAAGATGAGATTGCCTTATCTCTTCTGTAACCTCAATATGTATGAACCGATAGCGGTCATTCTCAAGATCCCTTATAAGATCGTTGAGCATTACAATCTCATGTTCTTCAGAAGGGAAAAAACTGTCGGGAGAAAGGAGATCATATACCGGGGGAACAAAATATGGATCCTCGCGCAGATCCTCATGAGTACCCGAGTAGGCTGCCAGATACCCTATCTTTCCGGAAGGGGTCTGCACAACCAGAACTCCAAACATCTTGCCGTCCATTGAGAGCTGCCGCTTCATACCAAAATCAGCTTCCTTAAGATGCCTGAGCACCTGATGAGACGCCTCAACTACCAGAGGATGAGGTGAATAACTGAACGGATCATTAAAAAGGAAAGGTAAAGTGCTCTTGTCTGATTCAGACAAGAGAGTTCCTTCAGATATAAGGAGATTGTGAAGTTCCATATTAAAAGACCATAGCAAGTGAAAACCCTTTTACGGAGCCGTTATAGAGAGACATTCCTACAAAAGTAAAGCCATTATCCTGTTTTACAGACTTTTTGCCAAAAAGACAATTATGAATGCGCGGACATACCCAATATGCTGCCCTTGTACCCAAGATTCCCACACCGGCACCAGCTACAAGATCGTGGAACCAGTGCTCAGTATGCTTTATTCTTGCCAGGGAAGTATAGAGCGCTGCAGCATAACCGGCATAACCTGCCCACGGAGCAGAATCACGGTACTCCAGACGGAGCAGTTCGGCCCCCATAAATGAAATGGCAGCATGTCCGCTGGGGAAAGCATCCGTATCAACACCGTTTGGTCTCCACTCATCCACAACCTCCTTCAGAGCCAGGGTTGCCGCTGCTGTAATGCAATATGAAGTTAAAGCCAAAGCAGTGCCGTCAAGAACACTGTGCTCAGACTTCACCCCGCACATGTTCAACCCGTAGAAGGCAGCCACCGGAGCGTATTGTACGGCATCTTCAAGCACAAAGCCATGATGGAAATGGTGCACACCACCACGCAGTCCAAAATCAAGTTCCTTAACGGCATCTATCTGCCCGCCAATTGCTCCTGCCCCTATCAGGGCAACAGGGAGTACCAGAGATTTTGCATCAAACACATATTCCCCATGTTTTTGTGAAAACAAAGGGGCAGCAACAACAAGAAGTGCTGCAAAAAGCAAAACAAATCTTTTCATGTAACACACAAGATAACACACAAAATTAAGAAAATAATCACAACTCCATTTACAGGACCAAAAGATGCAGCTATCGGGATAAACGGCAATATAAATTAAACTTAAAAATTCTTAACTTTGTTCTCTTCAAAAAAATTGAGTAAAATGATATTTACCACTGGAAATATACTGTTGTTGGGTTCTGTAATGGTCTTTGTGGGAATTCTCATAAGCAAGACCGGATTCCGCTTTGGTGTCCCTACCCTCTTGCTTTTCCTCCTTGTAGGAATGCTCTTTGGCACAGATGGGCTTGGACTTGAATTCAACTCCCCTACCGGAGCCCAGTTCATAGGAATGATCGCCCTGAGTATCATCCTGTTCACAGGCGGTATGGATACCAAGATATCTGACATCAGGCCAGTACTCACACCGGGGCTCCTTCTCTCAACAGTAGCTCTGGCAATAACCACACTCTTTACAGGAGCCTTCATCTACGGCATTTCACGGTTTGCCGGAATGAATCTGGAGATTTCACTCATGGCATCATTCCTGCTGGCTGCCACAATGTCATCAACAGACTCGGCATCTGTATTCAGCATACTCCGTTCCCAGAAGATGGTACTCAAGCACAACCTCAAACCCATGCTTGAACTTGAGAGCGGAAGTAACGATCCAATGGCTTATATGCTCACAATCATAATAATACAGATAATCCAGAACCCTGAGGAGATAAGCGGTTGGGGTATTGCCCTCAATCTGCTGCAACAGTTCGGATACGCAATAATCATAAGTGTGGTTATAGGAAAGTTCATTGTTTGGCTCATAAACAAGCTCGACCTCTCCAACACTGCCCTGTACTCTGTACTCCTTTTGAGTATTGTATTCATTGTATTTGCAATTACAGATATGGTTGGAGGCAACGGCTATCTTGCCGTATACATCAGCGGTCTGATTGTAGGAAACAGCAAAGTGAAACTCAAAAATGAGATGAGCAAGTTCATGGACAGCCTTACCTGGCTCTTCCAGATGATCATGTTCCTGTCTCTGGGCCTTCTTGTAAACCCACACGAGATGATGAATATTGCTCCGGCGGGACTCCTCATTGGAGCATTCATGTCATTTGTAGCCAGGCCACTGAGTGTCTACACCTGCCTTGCCCCATTCAAGGATATCCCGCTGAAAGCCCAGACATTCATCTCCTGGGTAGGACTCCGCGGAGCCGTTCCAATCATCTTTGCCACATATCCCGTACTGGCAGGAGTAACCGGTTCAGATATCATATTCAACATAGTGTTCTTCATCACCCTCCTATCATTGGTAATGCAGGGAATGAGCATCTCCTGGTTTGCAAAAAAACTGCACCTTGATCTGCCACCTGAGCCGGAGAGCACATTTGATATCCATATTCCCGACGAAATGAGCTCATCTCTCAATGAGGTAACCCTAACTGCAGACATGCTCAGCCACGGCAACACCCTTGCAACAATGCATATACCTCAAGGACACCTTGCAATGATGGTAAAACGTGGCAACAAATACCTGGTACCCAACGGTCAGCTTGAACTGCATGAAGGGGACACACTGCTGTTCATTTCGTCAAACGAACATAACCCGGAAGCATAATGAAAAAGGACCCTATAAAGATACTTTACGAAGACGAGTATATAGTTGTAATAGAAAAGGCTGAGGGAGTGCTCTCAGTAAGCACCTCCCGCGGCAGGGATGAGATTACTGCCCATTCATTGCTGAACAGTTATGTGCGCAACACGGCCGCAAACAAAGGATTCCGCGGACGCCGAGAAAATGGGATCTCAAACAGATACGGCAATGAGCCGCGGGCATTTATAGTGCACCGTCTCGACCGCGAAACCAGCGGACTTATGCTTTTTGCCAAGAGCGAGGAGATAAAGAGAGTACTTCAGGAGAATTGGGAGGAGGCTGTAACCCACAGGGGGTATGTAGCTGTAGTGAATTCGTCGGGAAGAATTGAAGGGGGACAGAATGTAACGGTGGAGTATCTTATTGAGGAGGATGCAGACGGCCGCGAAAGGCTCAATTTCCAAGAAGGGAGAATTACCAGCTGGCTGAAGGAGAACCGTGCAATGGTGGTATACTCATCTGCCCGCAACAACGGTGGGCAAATGGCCGTAACAGACTTCAAAATTGTGGAGAGCAATCCCCGCACCAGGAAAACCTTGCTGCAACTGGAACTGCATACGGGAAGGAAAAACCAGATAAGGGTGCACATGCAGGAGGCCGGATGCCCTATCTGGGGCGACAAGAAATACTTTGGCGCCAACCAGGCTCTCCTTACCGAAAACAAAAAAGCGCACAGGCTGTACCTGCACGCTTATGCTTTAAGTTTTATCCATCCTGTAACGGGAAAAGAGATGGTATTCAATACCGGTATTCCCCGTTCTTTCAGGAACCTGTAATTTTATTTCATTGTCTCAACAGCCTTGTTGAAGATAGCCAAACCTGCATCTGTAAGAGGGTGTTTCAAAAGGCCCTCAATTGCAGAAAGCGGGCAGGTAGCTACATCTGCACCAGCCTCAAGGCAGGCAACAATGTGCTGAGTATGGCGGATTGAAGCAGCAAGAACCTCAGTACCATAACCATAGTAGCGGTACATATCCACAATCTTTGCTACAAGACCAATACCATCCTCGCATATGTCATCCAAACGGCCTACAAACGGACTTACAAAAGTTGCACCTGCTTTTGCAGCCAAAAGTGCCTGACCTACAGAGAATACAAGAGTACAGTTGGTTGCAATCCCTTTCTTTGAGAAATATTTCACTGCACGGATACCGTCTGCAGTACAAGGAAGTTTAACTGCAATTTTAGGGTCGATTGCTGCAAGGATCTCACCCTCTGCAATCATTCCCTCATAGTCGTTTGAGAACACCTCTGCACTTACAGGACCGTCTACAATTCCACAAATTTTCTTGTAGTGTGCGTGGATAGCCTCAGTACCTTTAACCCCCTCTTTAGCCATAAGGCTCGGGTTGGTGGTTACACCATCGAGGATTCCCATCTGCTGAGCCTTTTCAATCTGGCTCAAGTTTGCTGTATCAATAAAAAATTTCATAGTTCAACATATTTATAATTGCGACAAAGGTAACTAAAAATTACCTCCCTTTATACATACTCTCATAATATTTCTCATACTCGCCGGATGTGATGTTGTCCATCCACTCCTGGTTCTCAAGATACCAGCGCACTGTCTTCTCAATACCCTCCTCAAACTGAAGGCTAGGCTCCCAACCAAGCTCCTTCTGGAGTTTGGTGGAATCAATCGCATAGCGGAGATCATGGCCGGCACGGTCTGTAACATAAGTGATCAGAGACTCAGATGAGCCCTCGGGATTGCCCAGGATACGGTCTACAGTCTTAATCATCACTTTAATCAGATCAATGTTCTTCCACTCATTGAAACCTCCAATATTATAAGTTTCAGCCACTGCACCCTTATGGAAAATAAGGTCAATTGCCCTGGCATGGTCCTCAACATACAGCCAGTCGCGCACATTCTCACCCTTACCATACACCGGAAGCGGTTTCCCTTTACGGATATTATTGATGAACAATGGAATAAGCTTCTCAGGGAACTGGTACGGACCATAATTGTTGGAACAGTTGGTAACAATGGTTGGCATACCGTATGTATCGTGATAAGCCCTCACAAAATGGTCTGAAGAGGCCTTTGAAGCACTGTACGGGCTATGGGGGTTATATTTGGTTGTCTCATAGAAGAAATCCTCCCCATAAGCCAAATGGTGTTCTCCCGACGAGGCCACAGTTGTAAACGGAGGCTCAATGCCGTCGGGATGACTGAGTTCCAGAGCACCGTAAACCTCATCTGTAGAGATATGGTAAAATTTCTTCCCCTCATATCTGCAAGGGAGGGACTCCCAATAGATCTTTGCTGCCTGGAGAAGGCTCAATGTACCCATAACATTGGTGCGGGCAAAAGTGAACGGATCCTTTATGCTGCGGTCTACATGGCTCTCTGCCGCAAGATGGATAATACCGTCAATCTGCTCTTTCTGCATCAGTTCCAGAATCCCCTCAAAATCACAGATGTCCATCCTCACAAACTTGTAGTTGGGAGCATCCTCAATATCTTTCAGGTTGGCAAGGTTGCCTGCATAGGTAAGTTTATCAAGGTTTATGATGTTGTACTGGGGATATTTGTTCACAAACAGGCGCACAACATGGCTTCCAATGAAACCTGCGCCACCTGTAACAAGTATATTCTTCATAATATATAGTTCAGCTTATTATAATCAGTTGTTGCTATTCTTCAGATTTGCAATGCACACTTTAAGGGAATCTGTCCAGTAAGGCACCTCAACGCCAAAGGTCTCCTTAATTTTGGTCTTGTCAAGCACTGAATATGAAGGCCTCTTTACCGGACTTGGAAACTCATTGCTGTGGCAAGGCTGCACGTTGCACCCGGTAGTGCCGTTGTACTGTGCAATCATCTTGGTAAAATCAAACCAGCTGCATACCCCCTCATTGCTGTAGTGGTATATGCCGCTCTTTGAGTATACGGCAAAGTCTGATTCCGCAGCACTGCAGGCCTCCGCAGCATAGTCATCAAGGACAACAGCAATTGCCCTGGCAAGATCCAGCGCATAAGTAGGTGTACCAACCTGGTCAAATACCACCTTAAGTTCAGGCTTGGTTGCAGTAAGCATCATCATTGTCTTGCAGAAGTTCTTTCCAAACTCGCTGTACAGCCATGCGGTACGTATTATCACATGCTTGCAGCCGCTCTCCTTGATATACTCCTCCCCATGAAGCTTGGTAAGTCCGTATACACCTGTAGGGGTACCTGTCTGCTCCTCAGTGCACGGAGTATTGTAAGGCTCTCCGCCAAAGACATAGTCTGTAGAGATATGCACCAGCAATCCACCCCTCTCCTTCATTGCTACGGCAAGATTATGCGGAGCCTTGGCATTGAGGGTCTCCGCCAGTTCACCATTTGTCTCTGCCGCATCCACATTGGTATAGGCTGCACAGTTCACTATTGCATCAACCTTGTATGCGGCAACAGCAGAACGCACTGCATCAAGGTCTGTTATATCCAACTGCAGCGTCTCCACTCCATGTACCTCAACCACATCAGAGAAGATATTATTATGGCCAGACTCTCCTGCCACAAGCCTCATCTCATTGCCCAACTGTCCGTTGGCTCCAGTAACAAGTATATTCATGGCCTAGTAGAGTTTGGCATTATAATCAAACAGTTCCGGAGCATCCATGAGCGTTGGATGGTTCCTGTCCTTGTCAGACAAAAGGATATCTTCTGCAGGAACTCCCCAATCTATACCCAGCTGAGGATCATTCCATGCAACAGCCCCTTCACTCTGCGGAGCATAATAATTGTCACACTTGTACTGGAATACGGCAGTTTCGCTCAAAACCACAAAACCGTGGGCAAATCCGCGGGGAATAAAAAGCTGTCTGTGGTTATCGCCACTGAGTTCAACACTCACATGCTTTCCAAAAGTTGGAGAACCTTTCCTCACATCAACAGCTACATCCAACACCTTTCCCTGCACAACCCTCACCAGTTTGCTTTGGGCATGCTCACCTTTCTGAAAATGGAGCCCCCTCAATACACCATATGAAGACTTGCTCTCATTATCCTGCACAAAATCAATATCATACCCTGTTTCCTGAAAGAATCTCTCCTTGCTGTAACTCTCAAAGAAATATCCTCTGGCATCACCAAAGACCTTAGGCTCAATTATATATACCCCTTCAAGTTCTGTCTTTACTATACTCATATCTGAAAAATGTCTAATAACTTACAAAGATAACAAGAACTTGCGGAATATCGGACGGAGCTATGTTAAAATAATTTCATTTGCATCACGGCACTAGTTGTAAATGAAATTGAAGATTTTCTCCCAGCCCGGATCATGTTCCGAAAAACCTTTTGCAAACTGGAGTGATGTAATGTAAAGGAACTTGGTACCTTCGCGCATGTTTCCATTAATATATGGCGACACTGCAGGCTGTAGATAAAAGTAATCAAGATAATATTCAGGGATGGACCCCTTAAACTCTTTTGGACCTTCTACTATATAATCTACATAATCCCCTTTAACAAACGTGAACCGGAACTCTTCATGCAGATCTGTATGGGAATCGGTATAGGTTACACCATTATACACAAAACCGTAGTCCACATCAACCTCTCCATTGGGGAACAGTACCGACCGTGGATGGGCCAGCCATTTGGCTACCACCTCATTTGAGTATTTCCAAATTTCCGGCGATGCCGACACCCTCTCTTTACCCATAGTTTTGGAGACACCTACCAGATACACAGTTTCATAAATGGAAATTTCACAATATTGTGCAGCATCCACATCAACAGAAGAGTCTGCACCGTAACCGTCGTCACCGGTAACTCTTGCTATAAGACGGTACCTGCCGTTTGCACCATTTGGAACTGGAAAGGAGATGGTTCCCGCTTTTCTGTCAACCACGGCATTATCGCCCGGATTGCCATAAATGGAAACCCTGTCGTTCCTGTCCCAATAAAAATGGACATCAGCCCTTGGTGCACACTCCAGTTCAAGATCCTTTACCAGAGTAGAACTTCCAAGGTTGGCATTAACCACCATTGAAGGGATTATCTGCAGAATGGGATTTACCACAACATCAAATTCACTCTTCACATCTTCCCTCCCCTCAATTTCCAAAGTAATTTTTCCGGAAACAGGGAGTTGCACTCCATGGGGATACTGCGGTATCACCCTGCATGGGACACCGGTGTAACCCGTAACCAGACTTGTACTGGAAGAAGAGACTTTCACCCTCATAGATGCTGCGTGTGGGGGATAGACCGAATACTCCAGATCTTCATAAAAGTGATTGTACAGATTCAACTTGTCTGTAGCCGGAACAATCCTCAATTTCTCCACATCAATCATGCACACGGCACTGGCAGTTCCAATTTTTGCAGTTATGGCTGCAGTTCCCGGAGCAAGTGCTTTGAGTTTCACTTCTCCCCTGTCATAATCCACAACCTGAACAACAGACGGATCTGAACTCTCAACCTTCAGAGTCCATTTACCCTCCACTGCAGCAAAAGGGAGAACAGCCTCTTCCAGGTCATACATAACAGCTTCATCCCTGGTAAACTCAACCTTAGGAGGTATCACATCATCCAGATCCTCCACATCCACACGCCAGCTGTTCTCATCAATACCGCCTTCCCCTTTAAAATGGACAGTTACAACATATCTGGTATTCCTCTGCACATCATAATTGGCATATGCATCAGCTCCCAAGTAGAATCTGTACACAATTTCACCTTCTTTCTTGTCAGATTCATAATCGGCCACAATCTCCACATAGGTACATACTCCTGCATACAGGCTCCCCTGCGGCCATACCTTATCTTTCTGTGAGGTGTTTCCAGGCAACAGTGTCCCCTGCATATTTTCAGGCATATAGAACCATATCCCATCCGGAAAACTGCCGTCTCCATCCCCAAACAGCAACGGCTCCCCATCTTTTGCTCCCGACAGGGCCTCTACCCTGTCCTGCCCGAAAAACGACCCTTTTACGGGAACATTCCTCAATCTCACCTGCTTCACTTTAATGGAAACGTCATCATCAAGTCCACTCATATCGCCATTAAGTTCCACCTTGGCTACAGACCTTGTAAGAGGGACAACAATTGCTCCTCCGTCTGAAAGTAGCGCAGGCCCATATTTTCCCGACATGGGGAGAACATCTCCTCCAACCATCCCGCCCTCCATCTCCAACTGCATTATCTCATCCTCACTCGCCGCCACCAGCCTGCGTCCGGCATTGGCCACAGCATAAACGGTAAATGATTGCCCTGACCATATATCAGCCTTTATATTGGTTGGTTCATCTATATAATGGTGAAAAGCCACAGCCCCCTTACTGTTTACCACATAGATGTTCACATCCCGGAGAAGGGACTCATCTGCTGCCTTTGATTTGGATTTCATCCCCTCCAGTGAAAAATTCACACTTACTTTCCCGGTTTCTGCAACCGGAAGCTCCTCCCTTGTGCTGCACCCCATAATACCCGTTACAAGGAGCACCTGCACCGCAATCTTAAAAATCAAATTTCTCTCCATAGTTTTCAAAGGAAAGGAGCGGAAGTATGAGAATGGTAAAATTAGAATATACAAGCAAAATGAATGAACTGTTCCGCCCCTTTTCCTGTGGCAAAAGTATGGAGGCCAATCAGAAAACTATGCCAAAAAAAGAAAAAGAAACCCCTCCAACCGGAGAAATTTCTTTTTCCTAAAAAAATTTACTCTATTTTAACCATCCTGCACTAAAGCAGTGTAAAATCCTAGAAATTGAAGATATCAACAAACACTACTGAATCCTTAAGGAAAAATACAAGGTATGCAGCAGCAGCTACAATTGCCAGGGCCAAAAGAGTGTAAAGCACCTTTGCAGATGCGCTCATCCCTTTTTTCCTGTATGGGTCCTTAAGTTTCAAAAGCGGGAATTTGGCCATATCTGTAAGGGTCTCGCCAAACGGAATGCTTATCTTTGCCTCTGCATTCACAGCCCAGCCGTTGGCATTCAACAGCGGTGCAATGTTCCTGCGGCGGAGTTTCATCCATGCAATAACCATGGCAGGCCCCGAAATGATTGCAAGTATACCGGCCAATGAAAGTACCAGTTCCCACCACTTGAGGGCAAAAATGCCCTTTACAAGAGCTGTAAGTGCAGTACCTATCATACCTAGAGCCATACCAATTGCAGCAAAGATACCGGCAAACTTGGCAATATCGAATGGTGGTGCAGTTGCAGTTGTTTTTCCGTCTCCTTCAGCAGGTTTTGCAGGAAGCGATGCAGGAGCCGCATTTATCTTGGCAGTTGCATTGGCCATCATCTTGGCATCCTTATCTGCCGCACTCTTGTTTATGAGGTTCTCAACAACTGTAGCCATTCTGCGGTAAGGGCTCCAGAACGCCTGCTTTACACTTATTGGATTATCTATAATCTTGGTAATAACAGCATCCCACTCTACACCTTTATTGTCATAGTAGATAGCATTCTTACCCACAATCAGGTTGCCAATCTCGCCAACGGTAACTGCAGCAACAATCTGCTGTTTGGCAG
Organism: Candidatus Egerieisoma sp.; assembly: GCA_045659725.1. Taxonomy (GTDB): domain Bacteria; phylum Bacteroidota; class Bacteroidia; order Bacteroidales; family UBA932; genus Egerieousia. The sequence goes on along the minus strand of JAZRCK010000043.1, from coordinate 98,018 downwards.
CTCCAGATTTGGTTGTGCAATCGCAGTAAAGGAGACACATTCCGCTGGATGCGGCAGTAGCATTGTGTTTGCCCATATCAAGTACGTTCATGCACATACGGCACTCCCTCTGGTCTACAATGAGCCTTCCGTTCTGGAAAATTGCACATTTGTCCTTTGCGTAGAAATCGTCAAAGGTTATGAAGTTTCTCAAAAGTCTGTAGAAATCCCTGAAAATATAAAGGAACTTCAACACCTGCGCAATGTTGTCGGCCTCGGCTGCAAGGGCAAGATCCTCAGCCACAATAGCCATAAGGGCATCTTTCCTGTTATCTGAAAGAAGCTGTTTCACAGCATCATATCCCAAAGACTCAACCTCTGCTCCAGCCTTTGAACCTTTCCATCCGGTGTATGCTGCAAATTTTGCCCCAACCGCTGCCCAATCTGCCTCGGTAAGGGTGGCATTGTCGGGAAGAGCAACCTTTACAACTGTATTGAACTGTGCTGCCCAAACAGGGTTAACAGGTTCAGAAAGATTGATTTCCGGTTTGCCGGTAACCCTTGCTATAGGATACTGTGCAATCTCATCACCCTTCTCGGAAAGGTTTGCTGCACTGATTGCCTCAATCTGCGCCATCTGCACATCAAGTTTATCCGCACTTGCAGGTGAATATGCTGCCAGTTTGCTTCTCATGAAGAAATCCTTCACCTTGGCATCCAATGCATTGTATGCTGCTATAACAGCATCAGTATCAGCCCCGAACGGTGCCTCAGCCTCTGCTTTCCGCCATGCATCGTATGCGGCAAGGGCCCCATAGAATTTTTCAATGATGTCTGTATTCACGCCCATTGCACCACTGCGGTCCATCACACCTGCAAAAGTTGCAACGGCTGCCCCAATGGCTGCCTTGTCTGCAGCCTCTTCAGAACTTCCCTCTGTAATTACGCCATCGCCGTTGAAACGGGTCTGCGCAAAAATTTTGGTCATATCAGCAGCATCGGCAATGGATATCACATTCTCGCCTTTACCCAAATTCTCAAGTATCTGTTTTGCAGAACTGTGAAGATTCTTGCCCAAATCTGAAGCGGTATCAAACTCATCAATGCAGATGCTGTCCTTTCCCTCAAGAATAAGGTCATGATTCCTTATAGCTGAAGTTATCCATTTTGAGGTGGCAATGATATCACTTACACGAATCTTGCCATCGCCATCGGCATCCATGTATGCAAGGCTTGTGCTGTCAATCTCCAGGCCGTTTACCGGACACGAAAGGACAGTCCAAAGTTTCTTGTCAAGTTTGTCGAGGTTTGCAATGTCAGCCCCCTTTCTAATCTTCACCCTTGAAGTTCCACCCACATTCTGGAACTCCCAACTGTATTTTTCTGCTTTTGCCATAAATCTATATTTTTTCTTTTCATTTCTTAATCCCGACAGCATTCTGCCGACACATTCCGCCACCGGATGCTACTCAATCTCCTGAAGACTTCCCTTGCGGGACTCCTCAACCAAGTGCATAAGGTATTGTCCGTACTGGTTCTTTATCATAGGTTGGGCAACCTGCTCAAGTCTCTGGGGAGAAATCCAGCCCTTGCGGAAAGCTATTCCCTCAAGACAGGCAATCTTCAGTCCCTGACGCTTCTCAATCACCTCAATAAAAGTGGAAGCCTCGCTCAAAGAATCGTGGGTACCGGTATCAAGCCATGCAAAACCCCGTCCCAAAGTCTGGACCTTAAGTTCTCCCGACTGCAGAAACTCCTGGTTTACAGTAGTTATCTCAAGCTCGCCCCTTGCAGAAGGCTTTATGTTCTTGGCCACTTCAACAACTCTGTTGGGGTAGAAATAGAGTCCCACCACAGCATAATTGCTCTTGGGCTCCTTTGGTTTCTCTTCAATGCTGAGACAGTTTCCCTCCTTGTCAAACTCTGCTACGCCATAACGTTCGGGATCGCTTACCCAGTATCCGAACACTGTAGCCTTGCCGTCCTGCTCGGCAGCCCTCACAGCCTCTGTGAGCATAGGGGTAAAATAACTTCCGTGGAAGATATTGTCACCCAACACAAGGCAAGCACAGTCATCACCAATGAACTCCTCCCCTATTATGAAGGCCTGCGCCAATCCGTCGGGAGAAGGCTGCTCTGCATACGAGAAATTTACTCCATAATCCGATCCGTCTCCCAAAAGTCTCCGGAATCCCGGAAGGTCATGAGGGGTTGATATTATAAGGATGTCCCTTATCCCCGCCAACATAAGTACGGAAATAGGGTAATAAATCATAGGCTTGTCAAAAACCGGAAGCATCTGCTTGCTCACCCCTTTTGTAATTGGGTAGAGCCTTGTTCCTGAACCTCCGGCCAAAACTATTCCTTTCATATTTGTAGCGCTTAATTAAAAAGTCCATTTGGCGCCAATTGCAGGCATTATCTTAAACCCGTCTTCAACAAAGTTTGAAGATATCTCCAATTCGCCACCAACACTCAAGTTTATCTTTTCCCAACCTTTAGCCTTGTTAAGGTTTACCCAGAACTGGGGCTCAGCCAAGAAGATGTATTCTGTATCCTGCCAAGGTCTTGCCTCTCTCCAGAAATCTGCAAAACCGCTGAATGAACACCATCCCTGTGCAAATGAAATGCCCCAAACTCCTGTAATCTGGAAGTTTGCCTCCTGTTTGCCGCCATCAAGGCCATAAGTATCCGGGATATGCTTGTACGATGCGGTCAAAGACCATGTCTTGCTGAAATCTGCCGAATGGCCCGAGTATGTAAGACCCGCAAGCCATGCATTGTTGAACGATCCTGCCGCCGAATTCATACCGCCATTATACTCCACATGAACGGAAAGCCATTTCAAATCTGTATCTTGCCACCAGCACAACTCCCTTGCAATCTCCCAATATGCGCCATTTACCTTAGGGTTATAATCAAAATCGGCAAAGAAGAAAGTACTTCCGAATGCATCCGGTTTGAACATCTCAATTGTAGTTGTCTTGCACTCCCTTTCAGTATCATATAGCAACTGTACATTCTGCGCCAACACATTGTTTGCCGCAAAAAGGGATACTGCAAAGAATGCAACAAAAAACATGAATCCTTTTTTCATCTCAAGTTTGTTTAAGTTATTCTACAAATATAGTGAATTTTGAATACCTTTGGTGTTACGAATAAAAACAAACAACATATAGAACTATGAATTTCCTTAGAAAACTATTCAAAGCAAGTGCCCTTATGGCTATTTTGGCACTTGCGGGCTGCAACAGCAACCCATCGGAGAAGTATTTCAAATCAATTCCACAGGAATTTGATGCAATGTGCCAGCGGGCAATTGACGAGTGGAAAGTTCCTGGAATGGCCGTAGCCGTAGTGAAGGATGGCGAGGTGGTGTTCCTTAAAGGTTTTGGACATGCCCACCTTGGAGACTCAACAACAGCACCTGTTCCGGTTACCCCACAGACTCAGTTTGTAATTGCCTCAACCTCAAAGGCATTCACTTCAGGCCTTTTGGCAAACGTTATGGATGAGTACCCTGAGATCAAATGGGATGCTCCAGTAAAGAACTACCTTCCGGATTTCAAACTTTATGACCCATGGGTTACAGAGAACTTCCAGGTAAGGGAGATCATGTCTCACCACAGCGGTTTCAACAGCTACGCACTTGATGACCTTCCAACATGGGGTTACAACCGCGATGACCTTTACCGCATCTATGCAACTGTAAGACCTACTTACAGCTTCCGTACAAAATACGCATACAACAACAGTATGTACACAATTGCAGCAAAGATTATTGAGAAATATACCGGCAAAAGCTGGGACGATGCAATTGCAGAACGTATCTTCACTCCACTTGAGATGAAAAACAGTACAACCGGCAACAAGTCATTCTATACCGCAGAGAACCTTGCACAGGGCTACAGGATGAGAAAAGCTGAGGACAAGGATGAGATTACAGTTGTGCCACGTACAGACAAGGACCACGCTTTTGCATGGCTTTCTGCAGTTGCCCCTGCAGGATTTGTGATTTCTACCGCAGAAGATATGGCAAACTGGGTTAAAATGCACCTTGCACACGGTACATTCAACGGCAAGGAGGTAATTTCACACAAGAACCACAATATGCTGTTCTACCCTCAGACAATCACAGGCAGCGATTCTACCCGTCTTACCAACTACGCACAGGGCTGGACCGTTGAGTTTGGCCAGCAGGGACGCTATATCCGCCACACCGGTCTGGCATACGGCTACACAGCATTGGTTGGTCTTGTACCTGACCTTAACCTTGGTTTTGTATTCCTTACTAACAACGGAAGTTCTTCAGACCCTCAATCGGCCCTTGGCAGAGATCTTATTGAGCTTTACAGAGGCACCAACAGAACAACCCATTTTGACGAGTACTTTGCAGACTACAAAGAGGATCTGTTTGCAAAAGACGAGGAGAAACCGGCAGAGGAAACAACCCCTGTTGCACCTTTGGCAAACAAGGCATACACCGGAAACTACTACCTTGATGTATTTGGTACCGCAACAATCTACGAGAAAGAGGGCAACCTTTACTTCAAGCTTAAGGATGTTGATGCCAAACTGGAGCACAAGAACGGCAACACATTCAAGTTCTTCCAGCCAGGCTCTGGCACCTATGACCTTATTTTCACTGTAAAAGGAAACCGCGCACACTCATTGACATTTGACATCAAGGACCCTGTGGGTGACTTTGTAAGAAAATAGTGCCCTTTTTGACGTCGTCAAAATGGGCACTTTCCAAAAAAGGCCGCAGTAAAGATTTTTACTGCAGCCTTTTTCTTTATGTAGTGTAGTTAGGTTTTTGTCTGTTTATTTGATTCTCATCCAGTAAAGGGTTACTCCAATACCAAAGATGGTTCCCTCAAGACGGAGCTTGTCGGGAGTCTCAAACTGTGCCTCCACATTTACCTTTATCCCTTTTGAGGGGTCATATATTTTTGTGCCACCCCATGTTTTGTCTGATGAATTGTATTTGAGGCCGTCTACAAGAACTACCTTGTCTATGTCTACGTTGCGGAGCGATTTGTCGGGATTCTTTACATCCTTTCTCTTGTTGCCGTTTGCGTCCAAGGAATTCTCCACCCAGAAAACTTGTGCGGTATAGGTGCCGTTTGCGTTTTTGGTAACGCGGACCTTGCTCTTCTTGCCGCCCCTGTCGGTAGAATACTCTCCAATAATGCTGTCGGGATTGGAATTTATATTCTGTGCAACAGTTGGGAGTGCCATAAGAATGGCTGCAATTGTCATAAAGATAAATTTTCTCATATTTGCGTAAATTTAGGCTGCAAATATGGCAATATTTTTACACTTTACAATAGCACTATTACGTAAATTGCTATATATTAGGCAGAAATTATTATATTTTTACACTCAGAATTTAATTGAGGAAAATTATAGGCTATGAAAAAGATAAAGAATCCTTACGCCGGAACAGCAGAAGATATGGGATACAACTGTTTTGCATGTGCTCCGGAAAACCCATGCGGACTGAAAATGGAATTTTTTGAAGATGGTGAAGAAGTGGTGTGTTTCTGGGAGCCCAATCCCAATTTTCAGGGATGGCTCAACACCCTGCACGGAGGGATACAGGCAACACTTATAGACGAGACTGGCGGCTGGTACATTTCACGCAAATACCAGACAACAGCAATGACCACCAACCTGAACATCAAGTACAAAGCCCCCGTACCCATTGAAAGCAAAGTGGAGATAAGGGCACGGATGAAAGAACAGAAGAGGAATTTTGTAATTATGGATATTACACTTACGGCAAACGGCAACCTCTGTTCAACAGCAGAAGCCACCTTCTACTGCTTCCCCAAAGAGAAGGCAGAGAAGGAGTTCCATTTTATGCCGTACGAACTGGAGGAGTAACTGCTCCTGGTACTGACCCGGGAGAGACTGTTACTCGGTCTCATTGCTCACCAGCACATCGCGTTTCACATCCGTCTTTTTGGGCGGATATGCAATGCGCGCATGGTATATTTCCTGGAGGTGTTTCTTGAACACGGCCTTCACTACATTTATCTCCTTTATTGAGATATCTGCCATGGCCAACTGGGAATCCGAGATGCGCTGGCTGGTAATGCCGTCTACCAGTTTTGAGATGCTCTCTGCAGAGTAATCCTTAAGGGTACGCGACGCTGCCTCAACTGCGTCTGCCATCATCATTACCACCTGCTCCTTGGCTGTAGGGAGTGTGCCCTGATATGTAAAGTCTTCCTTGTTGGCCGGATCGCCACCGTTATTGCAGTACTGCATATAGAAATAGGCGGTTTGCGAACGGCCGTGATGGGAAGTGATGAAATCTATCACCACCTGCGGAAGGTTGTTCTTCTTGGCAATCTCCACGCCGTCTGCCACATGCCTGATGATATCTCTGGCACTCTCCTGAGGTGAAAGTCCTTTATGGTATTCAACCCCGGGAGCCTGATTTTCTATAAAACACTGTGGATTGTTTATCTTTCCTATATCATGGTACATGGCGCCTACCTTAACCAGACGGGAATTGCCCCTTATAGCCAGTACAGCCCTCTCTGCAAGATTTGCCACCTGCAATGAATGCTGGAACGTACCGGGAGCCTTGCGGGCAAGTTCCTGCAGCAACCTGTTGTTTGTATCTGAAAGATCCTTGAGGGTAGCCACTGAAACCAAAGAAAATATCTTCTCAAGCAGGAACACCAACGGATATGCGGCAACAACAAGAAATGCATTTGCAAAGATCATTGATATGGTAACATATCCTCCAGATGCAAACACCTCTCCACTCATAAGTCTGAATGCCAGATGAATGACAATCATCCCCACAAAAATTATCAGTGAATTGAGAAACTGCAGCCATCCTTTGTAAAGGAAAGAGAATGATACCAGAGCCATTCCTCCTGCGGCAGCGTTAAGTATATACAGTTCCACTCCGTTCTCAGAGATTACAAGCAACGGGAGAAGCATAATCATGTATACTGGAAATACAAGCCTGTTGCGGAAGAATGCCTCCATATAAAGGGCAAACACGGCATACGGTACCATATACATGAAATGCGGTGAGAACTTTCTTGCAAATACAGTTGCCAGGAATGCCATAAGCACAACAAGAAGGATGAAGTTGAAACGGTTGCTCTCCCTCAGGATATTGAAATTTACAAAATAGATTGTAATGTACACCATTAGGAGCACAACCACGGCAAAGATGACATGTGACAACTTGAGTTTCCACAGATTTCCGGTATACCCGTAACTGAGTTCATACTCAGCCTTATATGAATCAAGCATCTGCTCAATGTCTGCTGTAATGGTCTCACCCTCTGTCACTATCAGCTGTCCTGCATAAACCATCCCCTTTGTAGGTGAGATGTAGTTGATGGCCTCTTTATGCAGCAGATTGGTATTCTGCTGGCTGAAAACAAGGTTGGGCTGCACCAGAGAGGCTATTCCGTAAGCCGCAAAAAGTGAATCATTGTTGTATTGCGGCATATTTATAGCAAGGTCATTCTTCACATACCCTATAGCGGAAGATACTGTAAACAACTGCTGTACAAGTTCCTCGCTCGCCCTTCTGTTCTTCTGCACCATAACATAACTGGTGCGGGACAGGGCTGGTTCGGAGTTGTCGGGAATAATACCTGTATTGTATACATGCTGGAGGGCCTGGGATACCTCCATCTCCCACTCCTGAGGTATGGAATGTTTTATCTGCAGGTGGGCAAGGGCCTCCATCTGGGCCGCACCGGTCTTCTCCTCGTATACATAATAAGGTATTACCTTTGATGCCGCCTCATCCTTCTCGGCGTACAGCTCCGCCTCAGTCTTAAGGATTGGGAAATCAATTGGGGCAATCAGGGTTTCATACACCCACGGACGCCCTTTGTGGTACTCATATTTGAACCTTCCCTCATTTGGGAAGAAAAATACCATTACAACAAATGCAAGCGCAAGGCTCACATACACAGACCTCTTCCTCAGAATGGCCTTATTTTTATTTATATTTATAATATCCATATCGCAAATTTAGTGTAATTTTGCACACTATAACCAAAAAATGACTTATAAAATTATGAATCGATTTACTGTAGCATTGGTGGCCATGATTCTTTTTGCTATCAATGCCAACTCACAGGAACTTGTTGTAATTGAGAGCAAAAACCTCAAATGCAACGACTCAATTCTTATCTTCACCCCTAAAAATGTAAACGAAAATACCCCAACCCTGTTCCTTCTCCACGGCTGGAGCGGATGCTACAAGGATTGGAGCAACAAACATAACATCCAGGAAATCAGCAACAGAACAAACTTCAGAATCATTTGCCCGGACGGTTTCTACAATGGATGGTACCTTAACAACACCAATCCTGAGAAGATGCAGTGGAGAACATTTTTCTGGAGCGAACTTTTCCCAATGATGGAGGAGAAGTTCAACCTCACCCCAGAGAAAACCTTCATCACCGGCTTGAGCATGGGTGGCCACGGTGCAATGAACCTTTTCATTGACAATCCCGACAAATTCAAGTCTGCAGGCAGCATGAGCGGCGTGCTCGACCTTGAACTTACCCCACTGAAAAACAAGGGGGAGAACAGGCTTCCTGATGTGATTGGCGACAAAGTTGAACGCCTTGCACAGGAGAGCGCCATCAACCGCATCCACAAGCTTGAGGGGAAGAACAAGCCTTTCATCATCAGTTGCGGATACGACGATTTCTATGTAAGATGTACCGACCTTTTCTCTGAGAAATGCCGCTACATGGGTATTCCTCACTTCGTACTCCTTACCCCCGGCAAACACTCATGGCCTTACTGGGGCTTTGCATTGGAGCAGCATATCCACTTCTTCCAGACTCTATTGAGAGGGGAGAATTTGGGATACTAAAAAAATACACATAAAAATTCTCTCGTGTCACAAGTTGACAAAACACCATAGTACTTTTGCACTGTAGACAAACAGTACAAATTAAAAAACCAGGTGTTATGAGAGAATTTTTAGTTTACACAACCGCATACGCAACAATAGCTGCATTTGTATTTACAGTAATCTATACCTGGAGCGAAACCAACAGGATGCTCAAGGAGATTGAGAAGGCAAAATAATGCTCTTTAACAGAAACTTCATATTGGTAAACATTGGCAACTTCTTAATGTACAACGCATTCTACATGCTGTTGCCAATCTTGCCGCTATACCTGGCCAATGAACTCAGCGCCAGCGAAGCCCTCATTGGTACCATATTGTCATTATACACAATAGCCGCACTGGTAACCAGGCCCATTGCCGGGTTCTGCCTGGACAAGACAAGCCGCAAGCCCCTTATGATGTGTTTCTACCTGTTCTACATCTCCATGTGCCTCAGCTATACGCTTGCAGCAACCATAGGGTTGTTCTTTATAATAAGGTTCGTGCACGGTATTGCATTCGGATCTGCAACCGTAGGAATCAACACCATGGCAGTTGATATCATCCCGCAGGAGCGCCGTGGAGAAGGGCTTGGGATATACACCTCATCCACCAGCCTTGCAATGGCAACAGGGCCGGTAATCTCGCTCTTCATGCACGAGAGCGGGATAAGCTTCAACCATATATTTATGACTGTTTTCTGCGTGGGGCTGGCAGGTTTTGTGGCAACATCGGGAATAAAGCCCCAGAAAGAGGTTGAGCGTTCAACCAAAAAATTCAGAATCTCAAATCTCCTTCTTAAAGCAGGTCTGCCGGAGGCTGCCGTGATGTTCCTTCTCACATTCGGATACGGAATAATCACAGTATACCTCTCAATATACGCCAAAGAAGAGGTGGGTATAACTCAAGGAACAGGCTATTACTTTACAATATTCTCGGCAGGCCTTGTAACGGCACGCCTGTGCTCTGCCATGATACTCCGCAGCGGAAAATTCATAACAGTATTTGCCCTGGGAATCATTTCCCTGATCATAGGATTCTTCATAGTGGCATTCGTACATAATCCAATTGCATTTTTCAGCTCTGCCATATTTATGGGAGGAGGATACGGCCTTATCTCCCCTACAGCCCAGACCATGATCATCAATCTGGGACAGGACTTTGAGCGCGGTGCTGCCAACGCCACCTATCTCACATTCTTTGACCTGGGTGTAGGTGCCGGAGTATTCTGCGGAGGAATTATTGCACAATACAGCAACTACTCTACCGCCTATGCAGTAAGCTTCGGCTTCACCATCATAGGACTTGTATACCTGCTCACAGTAATCCGCAGGCACTTCTACGCAAACAGACTCAGATAACATGAAACTGCATGTTCTAATAGACAACCTTCCCAACCCGGATAATCCTGCACTGCAGCATGAACACGGGTTAAGTTTCCTGCTACAGACCCCTCAGGGAAAGAATTACCTCATAGACACGGGAGCCAGCGGCAAATTCCTTCACAATCTGGAACTTTTGAGGGAGAATAACCCCTCCATGCCAACAGCCGCAGAAATTGACGCTGTAATCATCTCCCACGGGCACAACGACCACACCGGAGGCTTGCGCACCTTCTTTGAGCACAATTCCACTGCACCAGTCTACCTGCACAACACCATCAGGGGAAACATGTTCTACTCTTGCCGCCCCAAACACGGTATCCGTGAGGCCCGCAACATTGGAATGGAGCAGGCCCTTTTTGCAGAATACAACCACCGCTTCATTGAAATTGACAGCCCCACCGGCATCACAGGACAAATCACCATCATCCCGGTTTCAGCCGCAGCAGGATACCCCACCCCCATGGGCAACGGTTTCCTCTACTGCAATGATTTTCCCGACAACTTCTCCCATGAGATTGCCATCCTCATAGAATACGCCCCACGCACATTTGCTGTAATCTCCCCCTGCAGCCACAACGGAATACTCAATATCCTTGATGTTACGTTGTCTTTTTGTACCACAATTACGTCGTCTCTTTGTACAACTGGCTCAGAATCAATAGGGTTTTTCATAGGAGGACTACACTATGTAGACTATTTGAACCCACATGATGCAAAAAAGGAAGCCGCCCGGATTGTTCAGGCGGCTGAATATATCAAGGGACATTACCCAAATCTGAAAGTGTTCTCCGGGCACTGCACCGGCAATGCTGCTGGACAAGTGTTGCAGAACAGCTTACTTGGGAATTATACCCATTTCTCTACAGGAACTGTAATTGAATTAAAGTAGAAGGTCATCCAACCCCAACTTAGGGACAAAATGTACACCGTCCTTACGGTAATAGGTGAGGCTGTCACCATCTTTTGCACGTGTGAGCTGGATATGCTCAGCCCCCTTCCCAATGGCAAGGACAAGCACAGGTTCATGCTGCAATGCAAACTCCTCAATAACGGCATTCTTGTTGAAAGCACCTATACAGATACCGTTGAGACCCATCTCCACTGCCTTTAACAGCATACTCTGGGCTGCAATACCCAAATCTATATCCACCCATTTGTTCTCGGGAACAACAGAACATATAATTATAAATGCAGACGGCTCAGTACCATCAAAAGGCAAATTGAGCTCAGGCAAAGCACCTCCCCATTTGGTATACTGCTGCAGCCTTGGAGCATCCTCCCCTGCCACAAGCTTGAACCTGAGCACCTGCTGGTTCTTGGCACTGGGAATTTTAGTACACACCTCGGCAATTTGCTTAAGTTCTTCCACCGATACCCGCAAGGATGAGTCAAACCCTCTGTAACTGCGGTTTTTAAGAAGAAGGCTGTTCAGGCTCAAGTTTACCTGTGATGCCTTATGCTTCAACACTGCTCCCCCCTTCCCGGAGTGGAACTCTTCAAACTTTTTCTCAAGATAATTGTCGGCCATAATTGAAAATTTCAAGTAAAGGTAGAAAAAATTGCTTTATTAATAAGTTAAAGCGTAATTTTGTAGGAAAGATAACCTAAAATCAACCAAAAGATGTTAACCAAACTATTCGGTTTCAAAAAAGGTGAGATGAACGTCCGCACAGAAATCTTTGCCGGCCTCACCACTTTCCTTACAATGGCCTACATTCTGGCTGTAAACCCCAACATTCTTGGAGACACCGGAATGGACAAAGGTGCCCTGTTCACCACAACTGTCATCATATCGGGCTTTGCCACAATTTTCATGGGTCTGTACGCAAAACTTCCGTTTGCACTGGCACCGGGAATGGGTCTGAACGCATTCTTTGCATACACAGTGTGCCTTGTACTTGGCTACAGCTGGCAGTTTGCCCTTACAGCAGTATTTATTGAGGGTATCATATTCATAATCCTCACCCTCACCAACATAAGGGAAAAACTTGTATATCTTATACCCGACACCTTAAAGAACTCAATCAGCGCCGGCATAGGACTTTACATAGCATTCATAGGCCTTAAGAGCGCAGGGGTAATTGTAAACAACGACGCCACCCTTGTAAGCCTTGGCAAAATCACCTCAGGCGCCCCACTCCTTTGCATCATAGGCATCATCCTCACATCTGTAATGCTCATAAAGAATGTGAAGGGAGGACTGCTCATAGGTATCCTTGCAACAACAATAATAGGCATCCCGATGGGGGTTACCCAGTTCAACGGCGTGGTAAGCACCCCACCTTCCATTGAACCTATATTCTTCAAATTCCAGTGGGACCAGATCCTTACCAAGGACATGTTCATAATTGTATTCACCTTCCTGTTTGTAGATTTGTTTGATACAATTGGAACAATCATAGGTGTAACCACCAGAGCCGGCATGACAGATAAGGACGGCAAGATACCGGGGCTCAAAAAGGCATTCCTAGTAGATGCAGTGGCAACAACCACAGGTGCAGCAATGGGTACCAGCACAGTTACAACATTTGTAGAGAGCGCAGCCGGCGTTGAGCAGGGTGGCCGTTGCGGTCTTACCGCATTCACCACAGGTGTTTGTTTCCTTGTAGCCATGTTCTTTGCTCCGTTCTTCCTTGCAATTCCTGCAGCGGCAACAGCCCCTGTACTGTTCCTTGTAGGCCTTATGATGATGGCAGCAGTAACAAAAATTGACTTCAGCAACTACACAGAGGCAATTCCTGCATTTACCTGCATCATAATGATGCCCCTTTCATACAGCATATCAGAAGGTATAGTACTTGGCCAGCTGGCTTACGTACTTGTAAACACACTCAGCGGCAACCACAAGAAAGTAACCGTAGGTATGTGGATCCTTGCAGCATTCTTCCTTTTGAAATTCCTCATGTAGAAGAGGAGGGGGTTAAGTCCCCTCATAATCAAATAAAGAGGGTGACCCAAAAGTTGAGTCACCCTCTTTAAAGCTGTTTCATATATTTTTAGAAAGTGATACCTACTGAAAGTGTAGTGTAAACCCTCTTGTCAAATGATGAGTCTTTTGGAGAATAGTACTGGCAAGCACCTTTCACAAACAGCGATGTAGCCTTGTTGATAAGGGTTGAGTAAGTAACCTCTCCGCCAAATGTCACATAATCTGAAGACATGTACTTGATATCGGTTGCATACATATCAACCACCGGATCTGTATCTGCATAGCCGCCTGAATAGCTGTACTCACCCTCAACATTCTCGTTAAGGCCGAAATTTAGTCCTGCAAGAAGCGAGCTGCCGCCGGCAAACACAATATTCTTCTTTGCATACACATTGAAATACTGGTTTTCAGCCTTCATATGTGCTGCAGGAAGAAGATACTTGTCATACTTGTCTGAATACCTGTAATCGGCACCAAACTTCCAGCTGTAACCTGCACCATTCTTAATATAAGCCTCATAGTTCATATCAAGTGACTTGTAAGAGTACTTGCTGCGCAAAAATTTTGCGAGGGTAACCCAATCAGAGAACTCTCCTACCTGACCAAGCTCCTGAATATACTCAATACCGTCGGTCTTGCGGTTCTGATAAGTAAAAGTAACCTTCTGCATTGTCTCATCACCCTCCGACATCAGCTGAACTGTACCGTTCCACACCTTCTGCTCAGTAGAACCCATGTTCTGCTTCTTGGTTGGAGTCTGGAACGCATCCTCAACCTTGTATGAATAACCTGCATCCACCAAAGCCGAGAATCCCTCTCCGGTATACCCGTACTGAAGGGCACCGCCAATCTTATTGCCTTTGTAGAAGAAAGTACCTACACCTACAGAACCTGAAACAACACCTGCAGTATAGTTGCCCAAACCTCTCATAATGTATACTGGGTAATCAATCTCCGTATCACTTCTGTTGAAAGTGCTTCTCTCAAACAGATACTCGTAATTTACCGAGAAACCCACATGATTATTCTCTGTTATCTCAAACACAAAAGAAGGAACCGCCTTAACATTAAGGAAGTAGGTAACGGAACGCGGGTCGCGCTGTTTTGCACCGGTATTGGTATTGTACTGCAAATCAACACCAGGAGTAACAAAACCCCACAACTGCGGAAAAGCAACCTTCACACCAAGGTCATACGACTGTTTCTTGAACTTGCTCTCCACACCGTCAGCCACATAATAAGGCATATCCCTGGTAGGATCATAAAGGTTGGTAATGTACTTTGTACCATCCTCCACAATATTCTTATAATCAAAATTTCCCCAAAGGTATGTCTTCCCTACAGTTGTGGCTCCATTGGTATTGAATCCCACAATACTCTCCTTCTCACCCTGCTGCTGCATCTTGAAATCACCGTCGGCACCATTGTAGCTGAAATCCACAATGCTGTATCTGCTAAGCGGTGCAACCGACATTCCGGCCACGTTGCTACTGTTGAACCAGAGTGAACGGCTCATGTTCATCTCAATCTCCGGCTGTCTTACAACAGAAGAACTCTGCGCTGCTGCAGAAACAGCAGCAGACAAACCGATCAAACCCAATAAAACTTTTATCTTTTTCATAATCAAATCAATTTTAAAGTCCTACAATCAGTTTGCCCATTCATTCCACACAGGTATACCGGCACCGTTCCTTCTGAGAACAGGATCCACTACCTCAAAATCCTCAAGGGAGTTGTTTGTATCCTGATAGATAACCCTACCGTCAGGCAAAGTCTCCTTGATCTTTCTGGTAACACTCTTTGCAAGGTATGTACCCCCTACCCATGTAGCACCGGCATCAAGTACTGCAGGCATACGTTTCTGGGTAATCTTTGTCTCATTGAGCATAAGCTCAACAGCATCTACAATACAGTCAATAGGAACATCCTTACCTTTTGTTGTATAACCTACAGGGACTACCCAAGTTGAAGCATAAAGTTCCTCATAGTTAGGCTCATACATAACAGACTGCATCTGCTCGTCGGGATAGAAGATTGCAAATGCACCGCCGTTTACAGTAACCAGCCACCATGAAGTGGTAAGTTTCCAGAACGCACCTACCATGTTGTGTGCAGGGTTGTCCTTGGTATAGGCAGTAGTCTTGAGGTAGAACTCAAACTCAGCCTGTGACAAATCTACCGGACAATCAGGGTTCAAATCCGGAGTCCTGTGGTCATGTGCCATCTGTGCAATGATTACAGACTCTCCCGGCTGCAAAGGATAAAGTTTGTTGTCGGGATTATTGCGGTCGAACGGAATCTGCCAGATGGTCTGGAAATAGATGTAGTCCTCCTGGTTCTCCCTGTCCCATACATATTTGATTGCAGAAGTTCCTGCAGGGTTGATGTTGCCTATGCAAAGGCCATCGAGGTACTGTACAGTGTTGCTGTTGTTGTACAGCTCATAGTACTGGTCCCTGAAATAAGATGTCTTGCCGCCAATCTTGCTGCCGCAGTAGTAAATCTCCTTAAGGAGAATACTGCCGGATTTGGCTGCCGCCATCTCAAGGTCGAATGTAATACCGTCATCAATAATGGCCTCATTTGAAAGGTTTCCGTTGAACATATATGTAAATCCATTAAGGTAGGACTCACCTGAAATGGATACCGAATATATTCCTGGAATAACATCATCCACATTAATCACGTCACCTGCAGCAATCTCTTTTACAATCTCAAGATTCTCTGCATAGTTGTTAAGTTTCACCTTGTATTTTTCAGGTGCAGGGATTGCATCATCCTTTTTAAGGGAGATATCCACACCAAAAGAGATATTCTCTACAGTCTGGACATCCTTAATCTCTTCAAACTGCCCGCATCCGCATAGCGATACAAGGGCAATTGCCAAAGCGTATATCTTTTTCATCTTCTCTCCTCCTATTTAATGTTGATTTTAAGGTCAAATCCAAAGAATGTAGGTATACCTAACTCAATATAAGAGCCAGGGTACATTTTCCTCTCATACAACGGTCTTGTATTGAAGATGTTGTTGGCAAAGAACGACGCTGTAAGAAGGTCTCCAATCTCTTTGGAAATGTTGAGGTTGAAGATTACATAAGGATTGTATTTCTCCTTAATGTATCTGTTCTCGTTAATGGTCTCAAACAAGTTTGCAAACTCAGGAAGCTCCTTAAGTGCAGGGTTGAAATCATAAACTCCTCCAGCCTTGTAAGCATTGCCCGCATACTCAAAATCCTTGTAAGAGATGAATTTCTCAAACATTGCATCGTTGCCGTACTCTGTCCAGGTCTTTGTAAACCAGTTTGCCTGAGCAGCAAGGGTAACAACAAAACCAACCTGAGGAATGTGGTGTGTAAAACGGAAAGTTGTGTTGAACACCTCATTGAAGCTGTGCTGTACACCTTTCTCATATACACCAATATGGTGCTCAAGGTTATTTCCGCCTGTAGCCGAGCTGTATGAGTGGTTGTTGTTGAACTTCTCTACATGCATATACGCACCGTTCACATTGATGCTGGTTCTGATGGCATCAATCCTGCCAAGATTCAACTCATACTCAATACCCTTGTTGATGGTAGAAAGTGAGTTCATAGGGGTAGTGTGGCTTACAAATACGTTGTTTACCTCATCAACCTCTGCAGTATAGCGGCCATTGGCATCCTTCTTCACATTCTTGTAGGTAACATAAGGGATAAGATGGTAGCCATTGTACAAATCTGTACCCATAGCATAACCGTCCTTAAGCTCCTCATAGAAAGCAGTTACAGAAAGGCCAACTTTCTTAGGACCTAGCTTGAGGTCAAAGCCCAACTCAGATTTGGTGTTTTTTGCAATCTTAAGATCGGGGTTCTCTGTCCTGAACACTCTTGTAGTACCAATAAGAAGCTGCTCGTCCTGTGGAAGTTTGTTGTCTCCCAGTGTATTGTAGTTGACAAACTCGTAGTAAGCATCCTGAGGATACAAATACAGCGATGTAGGAGCCTTGGCCAAAACGCCCCAACCTCCACGGATGAACAAAGCCTGAGGAATTACCTCAAACGAAGCGTTGAAACGTGGGGTAAGGATGCTCTTGCTGTTGATCTGGTCGAAACGTGCACCGGCAGTAAGTTTCAGCTCATGTTTGCCAAACTCATGTGTAAACACATCCTCAACATAAAGGCTGGCCTGGTTGATGAACGGAATATCCTTGAATGCCCTTGGGCGGTAAGCAGACGAACTGCTGTTGCTCTGAGGAGGGGTAGTAATGTCATAAACGGTACCTCTACCCAAGTTGCCGTCCAACTTGTAATCAAAACCTACAAGGATATTGTTGTTGCTGTTCTCCCATCTCTTGCTGAAATGAGCCTTCAACGACCCCTGGAAGTTTAGCTCTTTACCATAAATATCGTATCTTGAGAAGTAGCTGTATGGAAGATAGGTACCATAGTAACCCTCCTCCCCTACAGGGATATTTGTAATCTCCTTGCCATCAGTACCGTAAATCTTCAAACCGGGGATGCTTGAAAGCACTGCACCATCTGTAGAAGACATAAGGTAAGGAGCATAGGCATTTGAAAGCATGCTCTCGCGGTAAGACTGCTTGTCTGAATAAGAGAAAGACAAAGTATAGCTCAATCTCTTCAACCAGCCTGCGTTTGGAGTGGTAAGCGAACCGTTGCTGTTCAATCTGAAACCAATCTCATCAGCACCGTATGCAATCTGCGAACGCTCATCATCAGGGTTCTTCTCACGGGTATCCTTACGGTATTTGAGGTCCAAAGAGGTATTGGTAGTAAGACGGTCAAAGAAAGTCTTGGTCCACAAACCTCTAAGGGTAAATCTCTGGTAATACTGATGTGCCATCTCCTGCTGGCGCGCATCATAAGCATAATCACCGCTGATGGAAAGGGCACCACCCTTCTCTCCCAACTGCATACCTTTTGATGCGGAAACAGAGTAAGTGTAAGGGTTAAGGTTAGCCTTAATCCTTAGCGGCTCCTTACCTGCTTTAGTCTTGATGATAACCGCACCTGAGGTAAGGTCGCCATACTGTGCAGAAGGGATTCCGCGGATAACCTCAACACTCTCAATATTGTCTGTAGAGATACCACGCAAATCCACACCTGCAGCAGGGGTAGAACCCACACCCACATTGGAGTTTGCGCCATTCATTGTTCCCGACAGCAACTGCATGTTTGCATTGTTGGAAAGTGCTGCACCATCCATAATCACCGCTGTACCCAAACTGTTCATGTTTGCATGGGCATCATCGGTAGCAGTGGTTGCACTGCGGGAAGTACCTGTAGGGGCAATAGTTCTGATATAGATATTGTTTGCCACAGACATATTTGAATTCTGCAGGCTTGCTCCAGGAAGAAGCTGCATCACATCCTTGATGGTTGAAGCCTGAAGGTGGTCAATAGCCTGTCGGGAAATGTTTGAAGCTGTTGCCTCACCTGCCTTGCTCTGCTCTGCAAGCACTGTAACCTCCGAAAGGCGGAAGTTGGTCTCTTTCATTACAAAGTTGAGGGTGTAAGTCTCTCCTGCTGCAAGATTTACCAATGTATCAATGGTCTCCATTCCCACAAACTGTACAGAGATTGATGTTTTTCCCGGTTCAAGATTTTTCAACACATAAGAACCGTCCAACTCTGTAGATGTATACACATCCTGTGGAAGAAGGTGCACTGTAGCAAAGCTCACCGGCTCCCCCTGTGCATTTTCCATAGTAACCTTTCCCTTAATCTGTGCCAACTTGCCGTTTTGTGCAAAAAGGGCAAGAGGCAACATCATAAGGAGAAAAGCCACTGTTGTTCTGAATTTCAACATATAATGTAAGTTTAAATTATTTCAATCTGTTAAGGGTCTTCAAAAGCTCAGCCTTTGCAGCCTCATCTTTCTCTTTAGCATACAATGCCTCGCACTGTGCAATGATATCGGTCTTGGCACTTGAATACATATACCAGCCAATAGCCTCAATTGCTGTAAGCTTCAACTCTGCATCATTGGTGGTCTCAATCATGTGTACCAAAGACGGGATAAGTTTGATCTCACAACCGTTACGGCGTGCACGGGCAAAGCTCTTCTGCTCCTTGAGGCTCATTGAACCGTCCTTTATAGCTGAAGTCTCAGCAACAAAATCCTTCTCGTAGTTGTCAATCATCTTAAGCAGCTTACCAAAAGCAACCTCACCCTCCCAATAAGGGGCAGAAGCATTCTGTTTCACAAACTCTGCTTTAAGAAGCTCAGCATCAAAACCTTTAAGGTTACCTTTAAGCTGGAAAGTAACCCTGTCTGAAGTTGCAGGATCCATATAGGTCTCCACTACAGCAGGAAGAAGCTCATTTGAGAAGTTCTTTCCAACGTACATTGCTGCAAGACGCTGCAAAAGCTCATAATCATCGTTCAAGCCAAGAATAATAGCCTTGGCAAAGTTTGCATCAGCAATCTTTCTGCAAGTATTGAAAGCCTCAAGCCTCAACACCTTGCTGCTGCTGCCGGCCATAATCTCCAAAAGCTCATCAGAGGTAATTGCCTTGTTGTTGTAAAGCATCTGTATAGCAAGGGACTTGTAGTCACAAGCAAGCTCATCAGCAACCTTTGCATCAAGCACTTTTCTCCAGAACTTTGCATCATTCTTCCTGGCAACAATCACCTCATTCACATTGAACTTGTCACCGCCAAAGCAAGCCGGGATATTCTGAGCACCAAACTCAAAAGTAGGGTCACCAAACAGGTGGCTCTCCAAAGTAAGCTGGCCTTTAGCCCAGTTACCTGCATTCACACCCCAGTTCAAAAGACCTATAAGCTCAGTTGTCCAGGTATCCTGAAGCGTATTCACACTGTTTGCCTTAACAACTACAGTGTTGCCCGGATTGAAAATATAGCGTGCAGCAATATAATCATCCATATTGAAGCTTCCGTTATAGCATGCATCAAGGATAACCATTCTTGCTCCACTCGAATAACCGTCCAAATCGCTCAAGAAAATGTCCATACCTGCAGCATAAAGGCTGTCCTCCTTCTCCCTCTCTGGGGTAAAGGCATCATCACACCATGAAGCAGGAATATCATACTGCTCAATAAAGCGGGCTCTGGTCTTCTCCTTGTCCTTTGCAGAACGCATCTTTGTACGGAAATAGTTCCTTGCAAGCTTAATCCAGCCCTGTGGATCAGCCACAAAAGGAGAACCGTTAAGATACTGTGTATCATCAGCACCGTGGTGGTGAAGCATAGCAAGATCAAGATCCTTGTCTGCCACAGCAGCCATAAGGCGGGTCTTCACAGAATTGTCATAAGTGTGGTCTATATAGTTGAGATCTGCACCCTTACCGTTAAGGAACTGGAAATGCTCAGCAAACGCAACAGCCTCATCCACACGTGCCTGCATACTCTCAGAGTTATAACCGTGGCCGCCAAAATGAAGAAGTTTGTCCATAGGGGCACTGTTCTTCTTTGCAGCAACAGCCTTCTGAAGATAAGCTGCAACAAGCTCATACTTGTTCTCTCCCTCCGGTGCCTTTATTCTCGACGAATAAATGTCACATACAATCTCCTGGTCACCCTCAGCCAACAAAGAGTAGTAGAAGAAAAGCTTGTTCTTCTCATCCTGTTTGATGAATTTGAAGTTAAGGTCAAAATCATCATAGAAACGGTCAGACGGAACAGAAGATCTCTGGATATTCATCTTCTGGTTCATCTTGAACGCAGTTGTAAAATGCTGTGCATCCCTTAGCATAGGAATTGGAATGTCGCCAATAAACACAGCACCCTCAAGATTCTGCTGGGTATACATTCTGTAAAGCTCAGCCTTGATTGAATCGGGGTTAAACCACTTGTCAACCACAAGCACACCCTTTCTGGTTGCATTACCTACAGACTCCACATACGCATCAACTGCAGAAGGAATCTGCTGGTAGGTTTTCTCATCTACAACCACAGCTACGGTTGTAGTGCCTTTTTTGGCAACTGCCTGTACTGAAACCATCAGCGCCAAAGCGGCAAAAGCAAATTTGAAAAATCTGTTCATTATATATAAGTATAAAAATTATTCTTCTACAAGCTCAAGGCCCATATCAATTCCCTTGTGTGTAACAGGAACACCATATTTCATCCACACAGGCATAGGGGCTCCCTTAAGGAAGTGGTCCATAAACTGGGAAAGTCTGATTGTATAATCAAGGGCATTCACCCTCTTACTTATATTGTGGCTCTCGCCATTGTACTGGAGCATCCAAACCTGTTTGCCCAAACGTCGCAAAGCGGTAAAGTACTCAATGCCCTGGTACCATGGAACAGCCTCATCAGCATCATTATTCATAATAAGTAACGGAGTGTTCACCTTGTCTGCAAAGAACAGAGGAGAGTTCTCAATATACAGCTCCAGGCCACCCTCATCCCAAAGGGTCTTGCCAATACGGCTCTGGGTGTGCTCATACTGGAAATGCCTTACCACACCGCTGCCCCATCTGATACCGCCGTATGCACTGGTCATATTGGCAACCGGAGCACCCGATCCGGCACATTTGAACATATCTGTCTGGGTAACAAGGTAAGCCACCTGATAACCGCCCCAGCTCTGGCCCTGGATTGCAATATTCTCCTTGTCTACCCAAGAATTTTTGCAAAGGGCCTCAACACCTGAAACAATGCAGTTGTATGCACTCTTGCCCGGATGGCCCACTGTATAGTGGATATCAGGCATGAACACAAGGTAACCGTTACTTACAAAATAAGAAATGTTGATTGTAGAGCGGCTCACAGCAGGTTTTCTGTAAGCATGCTTGTACTGGCTTGAAGTCTCATAGAAATACACCACCATAGGATATTTCTTTGAAGCATCAAAATTCTCCGGCTTGTAAAGCAGACCTTCCAGCTCCCTGCCATCATGGGCAGTCCAGTACACACTCTCGCAAGTACCCCAATTGTACTCAGCCTGCTGAGGGTTGGAAGCGGTAAGCTTGCTGCTTGTCCTGAACATGTCCTTGGTAACCCAAAGGTTGTTGCTCTCAACAAAATTACCTTTAGTATAAGTGATCACATTTGCCTTCTTTGCCTTGTTGAGGTAACCCAAAGAAAAATCAGGCTCCATAATCAGCTGTTTCATAGGCTGAAGCTTGCCCCTTTTGCTCTCCCTCATAAAATATCCGTTACCCTTTGACTTGTTGTCAAATGCAGTAAAGTACACATTGTCCTTCTTCCCGATAGGGGTCTTCTTCACACCTGGAGTGCCGTCGGGAAGCTGCATTGCATCCCATCTCATCATCTTGAAGGTGTAACCTTTCTCCCTACCCATTCCCTGGGTAAGCATCTGAGGTGCCCTCTGGGCAAGAGGATCCACCTCCCACACATCATATTTGTCGTAAATGTAGAATGTCTTCTCATCTGCACTCCATCCTCCGTTTCCGTAGGCAGGGGCCATCTCAGGCTTGTCGTGAGACTCCTTCCAAAGAGGGAAATGTATTCCTCCCGATATCTGCAGAGGCTGCGCAACCTCATGTATCTTCACACCCAAATCTTTGTTGGCCTCACGCATATCCAAAGAGAAGAACTGCTTGTGCTGGGGATTGTACCACACAAGGAAATTGCCCTTTGGTGAAGCGCTGATGTTTGTAGCATAAATCTCCTGTGCAATCATCCTGGATGAACCGTCCTTAAGTGAAACAAGATAAAGGTCACAAACAGGATTTGCATCCCACTGGCTGCGGATTGCATACCTCTGGCTGCTGAAACAGTATGCATAATCTGCATTCCACTCTGCAGGAACGGTAACAATAGGATACTCCGGCTGTGCAAGACGGATCATCTTCTCTGAAACAACCTTGTGGGAAACGGTATCAAGCTCCACATAGCTCTGATAGCTTCGTCTGAGCATCTGGCTCTTCATGTGCTGCTGCTGTGTGGAAATATAATTGTCATTGTAATGCCATACATCAAGCTTTGCCTGCTCCTCCTTAACGGTAGTATCCTTCTGAGGAGGAAGTACGGTAACGCCAAAGAACAGACGGCCGCCATCCTTGCTGAATGTAAGTGCACGGTAACGGGTAAGAAGCATCCCCTCAGGAATGCCTGCAGTATTGTTGTCTACAACAACCTGAGCCTTTGCACCCTGTGCATAAATGTCATATGTATAGATAGATACATTCTCATCAAACTTCTTTGTAGAATCTGTATTTGCATAGAAAGCTATGAACTTCTCATTTGCAGACAAATAAGGTTTTAGAATATCCCCCTTGCTGCCGGTAGTGATGATGGTATCACTGCCCAAAGTTGCAGGATTGTATGAGAACAGCTCCTTGCCCTTCTTGGTTTTGCTTATGCAGAACAGACGGTCACCCTTCTTGGTAAACGAAAGGGTCTCAACATTCTTCAATGTATCAACTGCCGCATTCTTTGCAAGGTCATAGATTACGGTAATCACCTCGGTTTTAGGCTTTGCTGCCTTCTTTGGTGTCGGCTTGCCCCCTGCGGTCTTGTCACCATTACTGTCGGGAAGAACCTCCTCCTGGTACTCAACCTTGAATGCAATGAAGTTGCCCCCCTCACGAGGTGCCTCAATTCCCTTAAGTGCCGGGAACTTTGCAATCTTGCCGGTAGCCAGCTCAAGGATGCCCAAAGTATCCTTTGGTGCCTTGTCGCCTTTAAGTTTCTTCAGCTTTGCCTCCTTCTGCTGCGCAAAAGTTGGCCTTATGGTAAAAGTGAGATGTGTTCCCTGCGGATTGAATTTGGTCTTTGAACCTCTGGGAATCTCTATAGTGGTGTTGTTCTTCAGGTTCATGACAACCACCTTGCCGTCATTCTCCTCCCTGTTTGAATAATATGAGATCCACTCACCGTTATCGGTGATGGCATAACCTCCAAGTGTCTCCCACTTGTCATAAACCGAATGGTCAAGCGGTTTCTTCCCCTGCACCTGAGCTGTTCCTTGCGCATCAGGCTGTGGCTGCGGTTGGCCCTGCGCCTGTGCGGCCGCCGAGAAGATAATTACACCCGCCAAAAGTGATTTAAAAAATTTCATACTATATACCTTATAAAAAAATAGGGCGCAAAACTACATAAAAGTTTTACACCCTGCAATATAAATCACTAACTAAAAGCGGTTAATTTCCTCCCGCATCAGCACTGCTTTCCGGGACATATTTCCCTGCTACTCCACCGGAATTCCCTTGTCGTTGAGAACAACACCGTGCGGTGAGCAAAGATACCTGTCGGGAGCAATAGCCCTGATACCATCATAGATTGGTGGGGTAAGCCTTTTGCCCTCCTTTGAGATGAGGCCGTATGTATCTCTGGTTCCTGGAGTACACACCATATACACATTGCTGTTGGCTACCATGTACACATTCTCCGTTACCTCATCTCCATCATCATCTATATATGTCCTGGTTTCGCCGGTGTCATATTTCAGATGGGAAACCATATCAATAACAAAATCCGATATCAGATTCATCTCAAAATCAAACAGTTGTGGGCCATCCTCACCTTTTCTTGCAAGAACGGTCATGCTGCCCATGTGCACACTTATGTCACTGTATTCAAGGGGCAATGCTTCCTTGAGGCCAATGGTATAAATGCCTTCCAACGGTCCCCTGGTTACGTGTATAAGTTTGCCGTAATAGCGGGCAGACGAGAAAGATGGTTCTATGATCCAGTTGCCGGCAGTATCAATTGCCCCCAACAATCCACTGGACACATCCCTTACAAAACAATGTCCGTTATGGAAAATATAATTGTCATCCCTTACTGATGGCTCAAATCCGCAAATTGAAGTGTTGCCGTTGTGGTCTATGAACTTGAGTTCCCCATTCTCCACCACCGCAGCAAGCCCGTCTGAGAACACCCATGCTTTAGTGTATTTTGCAGGGATTGCAATCTCTCCGGTGAAACGGTTGATATACCCCCTTTTGTCACCTTTAAAGAAAACGGCAAGGCTGTCTCCATCAATTGGGGTACAGACTTTATCAATATCCTTTACAAGCACTTCTCCTGTAACGGTATTGAGCACTCTGGTCCTGTCCATCCTGTATCCGAGTTTCTGGAATGCAATATGGTTGCTCATATAACGTTCATAGGTAACGTCCCCAGATTTACAGTGTCTTACCCAATCAGCCCACTCATCCAGCACAACCTCATCTACAAATACATACAGCAACGCTGAGGTAAAAATCAGGGATACGGTGCATACACATCCCAATGTTATTTTCCATACTGTTTTCATATACCTGTCCGATCCCTGATAACCGAACAGCCTTGCCAAAGCCCTTACACCCTGGCAGAATCCTCTCCACACAACTGTGCAGAAAAGTTTGAACGAAATCTCTTTTCTCATAGGAGTCTATTTGGTTAATATCATATAATTAAAAGAGTGCCCATACATTGCCATTCTATCATTTTCCCAAATTGGTTGTATCACATTGTTTTTGTAACTTTACAGCATGAAACTCTTCAGTACAGAACAGAAAACAGCATTTGCCAGGGTAATTACAGACCTCATCGAGGCAGATTTTGTGGTTGAACCGGATGAGATGAACTTCTTTGAAGACCTTATTTCAAAGGAGCGCTTTGGCATTTCCCATTCAATGCTTACAGAAGCAAAAAAGATGGATTTTGCAAAGGCTGTTGCAATACTGAAGGAGATTGAACCGCAACAAAGGGAGGAACTTATACACATTTTAAAGCAACTCTCCCTCTCCGACGGCACTTGTGTCCCTTTGGAGGCCATACTCATATTTGCCATAGAACAGGCCCTCACGGACAACGCCTCAATCCACTCCATACCTTGCCGGGACATAAGCATAGAAAACCTTAAGGTACTGTATGTTGAGAGCGGAGAATCCACTGATGCAAGCCGCATTATTGAAGAGAACTTCACCTCAATAAACAGCCAGTTGCGGATGGTGGGATTTGATTTTGTATATATTCCAAAAGTTGTTGACGACTTCAAACTTATGGAAAGCCAATACCTTGAGAAGGTTATCAGGTATATGCTCCCATCGGTATCGGCAGAAAGGGTATCATCCGCTTGCAGCAATCTGCTCACCATGACAACATCAAAATTCTGCAGAGACCTTCTCCTCAAGCAACTGGATCTGGATTTGAGCAATACTCCACCCTCGCTGCTGATAAAGATAAACGACACCTACATTGTAAACAAGTACGACAACGACGGAACAGAAAGGGTAAAGTTCAGCAATTTCATACAGATTGGCCTTGGTGAAAACCCGGTAGAAACCATCATGAAGTTTGTTGAATCCTACTATTCAACCATAAACAGTCCAATTACCGTAATCAACAAGCCCAAGGCAGGAAAATTCATTTACTCGGGGTTCCACCGCACTCTGTTTGACCTTATAGCTTACGGGTATGAGGAGAAAGAGTACAGGCTGGTGTTTGACATAAAGAAACAAAAGCCCTCCGTATATTTTGAATCGCTTGACGAGAGTGAAAGGCACCTTCTTAAACTCAATCCACAGGAGATGGCACTTTATTATATGATAGTTGCCAAATCAATCAATGGAGAGGGGCTGGACTGGAGGGAGAACATCCCTCAGGAGGAAAAGGAGGCATTACTGGAGGAGTACAACTCAATTTACAGAATCATAGGCAAAAGCAACACTGTAACAGAGTACAAGGACCGCACCCAGGTACATCACATCAAGAACAGGATCCGCACACTCAAGCATATAGCCAATGCAATAATGTTCACTCCAGAATATTACAGGGCAGGCAACAGGTCATATTACAGGATAAAAGGTGACAAAACCCAAGTACGTATAATAACAAATACAACGTTGTAATTGTTGGTATACTGGTGTGCAGTGATTAAATTCGCCCGCCAATTTATCAGCAATAGACAATGAAAAAAAGAAACCAATACATACAGGAGTGCCTTGCCGATGATTCCAGGCAGGCAATTGAAGCAAAAGGGAAAAACATCATTCCACCTCCTGAAAAGGAATCCCTCTGGAAACTTTATCTTGAGAAATTCAAGGATCCCATCATCATAGTTCTGATGGTGGTGTTCTTCTTTTCGGTGTGCGTAGCCCTCTATGAAATAATCTATATGGGCAAGTCGTGGTCATTCCTTCTGGAGCCGTCGGGAGTAATGACAGCAATGTTGCTGGCTACCGGTGTGGGGTTCATTTTTGAGGTGAAGGCAGACAAGGAGTTTGAGATTCTCAATAAGGTGAAGGATTCAAGGCCAATAAAGGTGTACAGACGGAAAACTGCCGGTGCAAAGCCACACCTTTGCGAAGTGAAAAAACAGGATGTGGCGGTTGGAGACATAATAAAGCTGGAGAGCGGCGATGAGATTCCTGCAGACGGCATACTCCTTGATTCGGTTTCCCTGAGGATTGACGAATCAAACTTTACCGGAGAACTTTACGCCAACAAGACAAGCGTGGAGAGCGAGTTTGACAAGGAGGCCACCTACCCTTCAAATTTCCTTTTGAGGGGATCCATTGTAATTGAAGGTGAAGGAATATACAGGGTTTCTGCCGTTGGTATGGAAACCGAAGAGGGAAAGGGAGTAGCCAGCACCCAGGAGGGGAGCGATGTGGAAACCCCACTCAACAGGCAGCTTGCACAACTTGGCAAGAGCATCTCAATTGTAAGTTTCATCATTGCATCCCTCATAATTGTGGGAAGGATGGTGTATTTCTTCTTCTTCGACGGCAACAGTCTCAACGACAATAATTTCATTCAGATAGCAGAGTTTGTTCTGGGCTCAATAATGATTGCCGTAACACTCATAGTGGTAGCTGTTCCGGAAGGGCTGCCAATGAGCGTTACAGTGAGTCTGGCCCTGAGCATGAGAAAGATGCTTAAGGAGAACAACCTGGTGCGCAAGCTGCACGCCTGCGAGACAATGGGAGCCGCAACTGTAATCTGCACAGACAAGACAGGTACCCTCACCAAAAACCAGATGACCGTAATGGAGAGCGATTTCTATGGCGGGGAGAGGGAGATGGAACTCATAAGGATGAACATGGCAATCAACTCCACCGCAGAGATTTTTCAGGAAGCGGACGGCAAAATTACAGCCATAGGAAACCCTACAGAATGTGCCCTCCTGAAATGGCTCCGCAGCGCAGGTACCGATTATGAAACCTGCAGACAGGAATCGTCAGACATCAGACAGATTCCGTTCTCTACTGAGAACAAATACATGCAGACAACAGCCACAGTTAAAACAAGCGGCACAGAACAGTCAATAACCTTCATTAAGGGAGCCCCGGAGATTGTACTCCAGATGTGCAGTTCAATAGCAGGAGGCACCAGCAGGGAGCACATAGCAGGCAAACTTCAGGAGTACCAGGGGAAAGCCATGAGGACATTGGGCTTTGCCTATAAGGCAGATGGCGGTCAGGAGACTATCTTCCTTGGCATTGTAGGCATAGCAGACCCAGTAAGGGACGATGTACGTGAGGCTATTGACACCTGCATGAACAAAGCCGGCGTAAGGGTAATAATAGTTACCGGAGACACCCCGGGCACCGCCAACGAGATAGGACGCCAGATAGGCCTTCTTAATCCCCACGACACCCCACTAAACATCACCGGTCCGGAATTTGCCGCAATGGGCAACGAAGAGGCCCTCAAACTCATAAAGAACCCTTCGTTCAAAATCATATCACGTGCCCGTCCCGACGACAAGGCTCGCCTTGTAACACTTCTACAACAACTTGGTGAGGTTGTAGCTGTAACCGGAGACGGCACAAACGACGCCCCTGCCCTATGCAAGGCACAGGTAGGGCTCTCTATGGGTGACGGCACATCACGCGCCAAGGAGGCCAGCGACATCACCATCATAGACAACTCATTCTCAAGCATAAACAAGGCCATAATGTGGGGCCGTTCACTATACCTGAACATCCGCCGCTTCATCATCTTCCAGATGACAATTAACGTATGTGCCTGCCTTATTGTGCTGCTTGGGTCATTCATAGGGCTCGATTCTCCACTGACAGTTACCCAGATGCTTTGGGTCAACCTCATTATGGACACATTTGCCGCAATGGCCCTCTCATCATTGCCGGCCGACAAAGGGGTACTGAACGAGAAACCGCGCAAAGCAAACAGCCATATTGTAAACAGGGAGATGATGTGGAAAATATTTGGAATTGGAATAATCTTCTTCGTTATCCTTTCTGCATTGTGGCAGTTGCTGGCACACACCCAGGCAGATTCGGTAAAACAACTGATAACTGATTACAGTTACATTGCACAATCCAAACCGCACCTGAGCCTCCACGACCACGGAGTATTCTTCTCGTTCTTTGTAATGCTGCAGTTCTGGAACATATTCAACGCAAAATACTTCAAGACCAACCGCAGCCTTATACAGGATATCACAGATCTGATAAAAGGGAATCACCAGGCCGTAAAAGAGACCTACAGCATGGGCTTCATCTGGATAGCATCGCTTATAATAGTTGGCCAGATAATCATAGTAACCTTAGGTGGCCAGATGTTCACAGTAGCACCCCTCTCCCCATCAGACTGGGGCCTTATCCTGCTGCTCACATCACCAGTACTGATTGTTGCAGATGTATTCAGATATATAAAAAACAGATAAAAGTTGTAAAAAACAGCTCCTCATCCGGAGCTAATCACATGACCATTTCTTTGAATAATTAATCCAAACCACTATCTTTGACACAGCGATTGCATAGAAAAGCAATAGCACTATAGCATTATAGATTATGAGAGTATTCCACGGAAGTGCCATAGAAGTAAAGGAACCTGAAATCAGAACCGGCAAGTTCACAAAAGATTTCGGAGAAGGATTCTATTGCACCAAGCTGAAAAGGCAGGCCAAGAGATGGGCAATGAGAAAGGAAACTCCCACAATCAGCATCTATGAATACACTCCCGACAAGGCTCTGTCTATCTGCGATTTCAAAGGCATGACAGACGCATGGCTGGATTTCATAGTTGACTGCAGAAAAGGCATCCGGCACAACTACGACATCGTAGTTGGTGCAATGGCAAACGATCAGATCTATAACTACATTGAAGACTTCATCGCCGGAGTAATCACACGAGAGCAATTCTGGGTACTGGCAAAATTCAAATACCCAACACATCAGATCTGCTTTGCCACTGAAGCATCCCTGAAATGCTTGAAATTTATTGAATCCGAAAAACTAAGCAAAAAATGACAGGACGCGAACTAAAAAGACACAACGACCTCTTCTACCTCTGCGCCCTAATTGAATACATTGCCAGAGCAACAAAAAACAGAAACAGGGTAATCGTCAACGCTCTAGGAGAAGAGCGCCTTAGCAAGATATACAAACTGGCCGACATCTACCACAGCGACAACATCGCCCGTGTAGCAGATGACCTCATCAAAGAGTGCAACATAGAAAACGACTACTTTGACATCACCCACGTAAAATACGCAGTCCCTAGCCACTGGGATATAGCCAAAGTATATAAACGCCTCATCATAAGCGTATCCCAGGACAATCCAAAACAGTACATCAAAACCCTAATAACTGTCTATAACTCCTGGATTGCAGACAAAATAGACGACTACAACAGCAGCTTCTACTACGACTCAGCAGACTGTATCTACCAATCATACCTGGTAGGTAAGCCATTATAATAAATATCGGCAGCACCTGTTGGCAATAATGGCATCGCAAAGCAATCAGGACGCAACAAGTCATTATTACGGCACAAAATTAACACTGCCCGTAACCTAATCCAGAGACTACAGGGTGTGCCCGACTTAACCTGACTTAAAAAAACTATTTCATTGTAATAACACTCTTCCACACAAAAGGTTCAATCTTTCCAACAGCCTAAACTTAACAACGAACATCCTCATCACCCTACACCCCTCAATGCTCGCATCTAGCTGCACTTCCGGCGATTCTAATGCTTTAGCAACTTTCCTCAAAGACAGTTCCTTAAGATCCGCCTCTGGAATAAGTTTCTCTACCAAATCTCTATATATCCCAATCCTTTTTACAATAATTAGTTTAACCATGGGGCAGGGGTCCCTCCTGCTCCTTACATTTCCAGACGACATATATCTTTCCTACATATTACCTGCTTGTTTTAAAGTTACTTAACAAAAATAGGCAACAAGTTCGCCTCGTTTCTGCCGTCTATCTATTATTTTTCAACAAAACATTCAACATCCCATTCAAATGCCTCTCTGGCATTATTTATAATTAATGATTTAGAATTAAAACTTATCACACAATTAAGTACCTTTGCAAAAAGACTAACATCACACATATTAACGATTAAGAAGCAATGGCAGACAAAGCAACCACAGTAGATGAGCAGATAATCCTGTTGGGTAAAAGAGGCATGAAGATGGGAGACAAAGACAAGGCGAAAGAAAATCTCTTGGATATAGGATACTATCGTTTAGGATTCTACTGGTTTCCCTTTGAAAAAAGCTATCCTAGAAAACATAGGAGAGATCATAAGTTTAAAGAAGGAACTGAATTTGACTATGCCATCAAATTATATTACTTCGATTTCGACTTAAGAAATATTTTCTTGAGATATATCAGCAGAATAGAAGTTCACTTTAGAACAACTTTTATCTATCATGTATCAAATGCTTACAAAGCTAACCCATTTTGGTATGTAGACCCATCAATCATAGATCAAAAAATGATTGATAGTAACGAATACCAAAAAGTTATTAATGACCTTTCTAAAGAATATGTCATCAAATTAGACAAGAAAAAACATGGTATGCGTAAATACGCGCCAGCCTGGAAAGCATTGGAATTTATGCCATTTGGCACCATCATAAAATTATATAATAGTCTTAAAAACCCACATTTACGCTGCAACATATCTCTAGTTTATGGAATGAGTTCGCCATCTCAATTCTATAATTACATCAATACTATTAGAAAATTGCGCAACTATTGTGCCCATGGCAAAGTTTTATACGATTTGAAACTAGATGAAGCCATAAGCAGTGGTCCTTTAGGAAATTTAGGCAACAATAAAGCAATGCTATCAGGCATGTATATGGTTTTTAAATACCTTTTGAACAAAATTTCAACCAACCGTGTTAAAGAAATGCAGACTGATATCTTAAAAGCTTTTGATAGAATCCCTTATAAAATTGTTAAGAATATTATTTTCACCACTTCTGGAATAAAAATAGAAGAAATATAAATTATCAATAATTATTGGATAATTCAAAAAAAGATTCGTACCTTTGCACCGCAAATTTAAGTCCACTTGTAGATTACGATTTGCATACTGGACTATAAAAGGAACGGATAACGGTCCCTCTACGGAAGGGCCGTTTTTTTATATAATAATGTTGTAACAAAATATCCATCCCAACACCATCCATAAAATTAACACACTCCACAACCTCATCCCGAGACCGCAGGGTGTGCCCGACTTAACCTGACTTAAAAAACTATTTCGTATACTAAACAACCTCCCAAAAGGAAAGTTCACTCTTCCCGACAAAAAATTAAAAATAATGTAAGCATGGCCGTATCGTTTTTATACAAAAGTAGCAGAGATCTCTCCCTGCTACAATATGTATTTCATCGGATGCTTACGATGCTTACAATCATACCTGGTAGGTAAGCCATTATAATAAATATCGGCAGCACCTGTTGGAACTGCCGATATTTATTCCTGTCTACATTTAACTCAATCCCTCCTGAACACATCCCTAGTATAAACTTTCTCCACCACATCATCCAAACAGGCGTCATACCTGTTGGCAATAATGGCATCGCACTGTGCCTTAAAAGCCGCCAGATCATTCACCACCCTGCTGCCAAAGAATGTAGTTCCATCCTCCAACGTAGGCTCATAAATAACCACTGTAGCCCCCTTTGCTTTAATGCGCTTCATCACACCCTGAATAGCACTCTGGCGGAAATTGTCGCTGTTCGCCTTCATTGTAAGACGGTACACACCCACCACGCACTCATGCTCCGCAGCAGCACCAAACTCATTATTTGAAGAATAATTATAATACCCGGCCTTGGCAAGCACCTGATCCGCAATAAAATCCTTACGGGTACGGTTGCTCTCCACAATAGCTGTCATCATATTCTGCGGCACATTATCATAATTGGCAAGCAACTGCTTGGTATCCTTAGGCAAACAATACCCACCATACCCGAACGACGGATTATTATAATGTGTACCAATCCTCGGATCCAAACCAATACCGTTGATGATAGCCTGCGGATCCAACCCCTTCACCTCTGCATAAGTATCCAACTCATTAAAATAAGACACCCTCAACGCCAGATAAGTATTGGCAAACAATTTCACCGCCTCAGCCTCCTTCAAACCCATAAACAACACAGGCACATCCTCCTTAATCGCCCCCTCCTTAAGCAACGCCGCAAACTTATGTGCAGCCTCCTCAAGGTTATCGGGATGACCAACTATTATTCTCGACGGATACAAATTATCATACAATGCCATACTCTCCCTCAAGAACTCAGGCGAGAACAGGATATTCTCAAAACCAATTTTCTCCCTCACCCCGCAAGTAAACCCCACCGGGACTGTGCTCTTTATCACCACTATCGCATCCGGATTTACCTCCTTCACCTTCCTTATCACATCCTCAACAGAAGAAGTGTCAAAAAAATTCTTATGCGAATCGTAATTGGTAGGAGTAGCAATCACCACAAACTCAGCCTCCCTATACGCCATATCAGCGTTTAAAGTAGCCACAAGATCCAACTCCTTCTGCGCAAAAAAACGCTCAATCCACTCGTCCTTTATAGGAGAAACCCTGCGATTAATCTTCTCAACCTTCTCAGCCACAACATCCACTGCCACAACACTATTATGCTGCGCCAACAGACAAGCCATAGAAAGCCCCACATACCCCGTACCTGCAACTGCAATCTTCATAAAATCAATTTTTAAAAACTTTTAAATACTCATACAAAATATTGGAAACGAATTTAAAATAGAAACACTTTCACCTATGTTCACAAATTTATCAAGCATCAACTGGTACAATTCATAAATATTATTTCAAAATGAACAAATAACATTATTTTGCTTCTTAAAAAACATACGTTCTAAAGTCCTGAACAACAATGGTTCCCTCTCCTCCCCTTCAAACACAAACAGAATCATAAATCAAAAGCTCCTCCTCTGTACAATTTCTCCAAATTATGACCTAAACGCAATTCTTTATCCGTAATATTACAAAGCGAATCAATCTTATTGTTATTCATGATAAAAAAGCAATCAGGACGCAACAAGTCATTAGAAAGCAAAAATGTATCATGAGTAGTCAAAAATAACTGATTCTCCCCTTCAAACAAACGCTTGCAAATTTTATATGACAACTCCTGATGATAAAACGCATCAAACTCATCAATAAACACAAAAGAAGCATTCACCATCTCTTTAAACCAATAATACTGAAGTTCCAAATTAAGAGTTCCAGTAGATGCAACAAGCATAAAAGGGATTCTAACGTCACCAAAAATACAATACAACACATTATCCCCCGGTACTGGAAGAGCAAATGTGAAATCCTGTCCACTTATTTCCTTTAAAAACTTCTCAAAATCTTCAATAAGACCATTATTAATGATGTACTCCTCTATATTTCTGCCTCCCTCTTTAAAACCAATAAACTCCCTATTATCCAAACTTCTAAAGAACAACATATTCTCTACGAAATCCCTCAACTTTAATAGAGCATGGTCCTTTGCCAATGGCACCGACCCAAGCAAAAAATTAACAATTGAAATATTATTCGCTCCAGACTTGATATTATCAATTGCTACATCAGTAAGAGCAAACTCCTCTGCCAATCTCAAAGAATGTGCATCTTTATAAAGCAGCTCCTTCCCATTCAAAATAAGTTCCTCAGAAACCAACACCCCCTTAAAATCCTTAGAAACTTTAGCATAGCGATATAAGACCAAATCTTCTCCAAACTTAAAACTATACTCAAACTCAACTGGAGTCATATGATTATATGCCGAAGCATAATTAACATAATAATCCTGTTTTTTCCATTTGTGAGAAAGATGATTGGCAATATCAAAAATAGACAGTCCAAAATTTGATTTTCCACTACCATTCAAGCCATAAATGATACCATTCTTAACAATACCATTTTTAATGGCATTCTGATTAAAGGCATAAGAACTGGGGGCTGATAAATCCCATTCAATTTTATCTACAAACCCTCTATAATTCTTAACAGAAAATTTAGTCAACATACCCTAAAAAATTAGTTCACCGCAAATTTAAACAAAAAATCCTATCCGTAAAAAAATTACGGCATAAAACAGCACACCCCGCCCCTCGTCCCGAGAAGCGGAGTGTGTCCGACTTAACCATGTTTGTATCGTTTTGATACAAAAGTAGCAGAGATTTCTCCCTGCTACAATATACATTTCATCGGTTGCTTACCATACAACAAGCCGGAGAACTGGAAACACTAAAGAAACTGAGTACCGAGTATGAATTTTTCAGGTAACTCAATTTGGCTTTTTCCATAAGAAAAAAAAGGTACCGTGAAAAACTTCAGCAGACCCTTTGCTATTTTCATTATTTTAGACATTTCTTAATTTCAGCCACAATATACTCCACATCCTCATCGCTAACGCATGGTCCTGCCGGAATACAAAGTCCTTTATTGAAAAGTTTCTCAGAAACTCCATTCACATAAGCCGGAGCCTGTGCAAAAACCGGCTGCATGTGCATTGGCTTCCAAAGCGGACGGGTCTCAATACCGGCAGCATCCAGCTTAACACGCATCCCCTCGTAATCAATGCCTGTAACCTCCGGATCTATAAGTATTGTACACAACCAGTAGTTGGAGTTCCAGTCTGCGCCAGGGTTGCTCTTAAGCTCAATTCCAGGGACATCCTTAAATGCAACCTCGTATAGCGAGTGCACATGACGGTGATGGGCAATATGCTCATCCAACACAAACATCTGGCCTCTACCAATACCAGCACAAATGTTGCTCATGCGATAGTTGTAGCCAATTTTCTCGTGCTGATAATATGGCGCAGCTTCTCTTGCCTGAGTAGCATAGAACATAGTCTGTTTCTTGGCCTCTTCACCAGAGCACACCAATGCTCCTCCTCCAGATGTAGTAATCATCTTGTTTCCGTTGAAACTCAACGCACCAAACTCGCCAAAAGTACCGCACTGCTGTCCTTTATATTCACTTCCAAGAGCCTCCGCTGCATCCTCAAGAACTGGAATATTATACTTGCAAGCAATCTCACAAATCTCATCCATCTTTGCAGGCATTCCATAAAGGTGCACCGGAATGATTGCCTTAGGAGCCTTACCTGTTTTGGCTATCCTATCTTTGATTGCCTCCTCAAGCAGCTGTGGATCCATATTCCAGGTATCCTCCTCAGAATCAACAAACACCGGAGTTGCTCCAAGATAAGTAATTGGGTTACAAGATGCGCAGAAAGTAAAGCTCTGGCAGATAACCTCATCGCCAGCCTTAACACCCAACTGCAACAGTCCCAAATGAATGGCGGCTGTTCCAGCCGAAAGTGCCACCACTTTTTTCTCCTCAGCATTTTTACCTTTCTTAAGAAACTCCTCAAGATTCTGCTCAAATGCATTTACATTAGGTCCAAGAGGCACCACCCAATTGGTGTCAAACGCCTCCTTTATAAAATTCTGTTCCTGGCCTCCCATATGGGCTAGGCAGAGGTAGATTTTTTCTCTCATGATATTTTGATTATTGTATACAAAAAAGGTGGCCTTTTAGAACCGCCTTAAAATTAGTTTCTTGTAAAACATGAAATGCTCAATTAAAATTCCTCTCCTGCATAGTTAATCTTCTTCCCTAACACAGTGGCAAAAATCATCTCAATATCTTTTATAAAGCTATAGTTACGATAGTAGTAACAATTCAGACGAACTTTATCCGGATATATTACATTATCATTATACCACACAGCTATCTCCTGATCTGTCATAGCGGAAAAATCCGGAACATTTTTCAAACTTGCTATCTGTTCGTTTTTCCCAGCTTTAATTTGTGCTACAAATTCTGCAATCATTTCATCCTCTACCCTATACTTTAAAGTAGCAGGACCTGTAATTCCCGGACGCAATTTAAGAACATCTCTATCATCACCAACTAATTTATCAGCATAACCCGGAACATCAGGACGAGGACCTACAAAACTCATATTTCCTATAAGCACATCCCATAAACCAGGCAATTCATCTATTTTGTAATGTCTAAGTTTTGCTCCGAATGGAGTTATACGGGAGTCTCCAGCTACAGATACAGATGAACCGCTATGTTTTACTGTCATTGAACGGAATTTATGACAATTAAATAGCTTTCCACCCTTTCCAACTCTTTTTTGTACAAAAAATGCTGGGCCACCAGGCATCTTTATTCTAACAAGGATTGCTACTAGTGGAAACACCCACCATAATAGCAACAAACCAAATAAAGCCGCCATTCTATCAAAAAACCATTTGAGAATCATACAATATTTATCGCTATTATAAATTAAAATTACAATTTTTAAATTCTGCTTTTGGAGTACACTCTACATAATAATATCCATTATCTAAAGTTTTAATAATTCGTATATCACTAACTGCTTTGGCAGAATTTAGTGATGCATAATTATTTGGTGATATTGATGCAAACATTCTCAAACCTTCATATACCGCAATTTGCTCTATTGCATTGGCCATTAACTTACCTATTCCTTTACCCCTTGAGTGATAATCTGTCATTCTCCCTCGAAAACACTTTCCATTAATAAAAGAGCGAAGGAAGAAATACCCTACAATTTCATCGTGTTCAGTAACCACAAAAGTTTGAAATGCCTTATTGCTTAAAATTTTTTGTATAGATTTTATATCAAAACCATGAGGCTTGAAAAACTCAAATGCGCTTTCAGGCTGTTCTTTAAAAAATTGTTCCAATCTTATCGCGTCCGAAATATCTGTAATCCTTATGATGAAAGTATTATTACTAATTTTTTTTAGTAACTGAGGTACTCCTTTTATGGACTTTTTATGCTGTATAGAAAATACACACGCATTTCCCCACTCAACAAGATCCCATATAAAACTACATTTATCCTTGATAAAATGTGCCAGTTCGTAAAGCATACTACTATAATAATTTCTAACTATCAGAATTTAATTGATTCAAAAATTTTCAAATACCTATCAACAGCGACTTCTAAAGAAAACTCATTTTTAGCTATCATATATGCATTTTTACCTTGAATTTTTAACAATTCAACATCATTTATATATTCAACAAATTGTTTTGCAACAAATTCATCTATAACAGGAGGTAATACATATCCAATATTATTTTGTCTAATCAAATCAGCCTGCCATCCTTCGTGATTAATAAGCATGGGCTTTTGCGCAGCTAAAGTATCAAAAAACTTATTGGCAGAGTTATCCCATAATGCAGGTATATCAATTACAAAAGAAGCTCCCATAGTACATTTGCTATATAGATACGGCAAATCATTCTTTCTAACAGGATCAAAAATGAAAACATTCTTATTCAATACCCCCTTAATTTCAGCAATTTTTACGATGTCATTTTTTTCCTTACCCTTTCCTATAAGATAAAAGCAGACATTAGAATCTATATTCAACGTTTTCTCTGCCAAATTAATAACATAAGTCAAACCATTTACATTGCCAAATGTGCCAGCATACAACACTACCTTTTTATCTATTGGGAAGTCTATATCCACGGTTTTCTTTGTATCTGAAAATCTATTTATTTCGCTTATATTGGGAATAATGACTGATTTGTTATTAGGATATCTATTTTTGATATTTGAATCCATACCTATTGAAAGAGGAATAATAGCAGAAGCTTTCTTATAAATTCTTTTTTCAAATGCATAAAGAAACTTTCTAAGCAACTTATTTTTAAAATATCCCATTGCAATAGGAACTCCTGGCCATACATCACGAACTTCAAAGATATAAGGCTTATTTCTAAATACTTTAGCGACTAAAGCTGGTATGCCATTAGTTAGCGGAGTGGATGATGAAAGCATTACATCATAATCAAAGCGAAATTGTTTAATAGATGCTTGCACAAAAAATTTGCAAAATGCAACGATTCGTTGGAATGTCCCCATATCATGAGAGTAAGGGCAATTAACACGATAAACTTTAATACCATCCCTTTCTATAAATGTCCATATATTTTTTTTATTACCAATCTGATCACTTGTTAATACAGTGACATCTATTCCATGTTTAGCAAACGAAGATGCTAGATCGTATGGTCTTGTACCTCCTGTTTCATCAGGAAATCTAAAATACTGTACTATATAAAGAAGTCTCATCTCTAAGTTTTATTATGGCAACCTAGTTATAGTAAATATTAGTATGTCCAATTTTACGCATCTAATTAAACATTCAATTTTTACAATGCAGATACTTTGAATTGGACATAAAATTCTGAATTTTATAATCTGCCATCCACAATATCTCGAGGAAGGATACCTTTCACATCATAAATAACACCACCGTCCTTAACTAGACTCATTACATCAAGTTCCAAAAATTCTTTGTGCGCTACACCTAGTATGACTGCATCATATTTCTTACCAGCAGGAAGTTCATTTACAATATCAAGGCCATACTCGTGCTTCACATGGCCACCATTTGCCCATGGGTCAAACACTGTAATATTCTTTGTGTATTCTTCAAGTATACGATAGATATCAACAATCTTAGTATTTCTCACGTCAGGGCAATTCTCTTTGAATGTGATACCCAAAAGAAGAATCTTTGCATCCTTTACCATTACCCCTTTCTTGTTCATACACTTAATAGTCTGCTCTGCAACGTATGCTCCCATACCGTCATTCAATCTGCGAGCAGAGTGCATGATACGAGGAAGAACACCATAAACTTGTGCCTTCTGTATCAAGTAGTAAGGGTCTACAGAGATACAGTGCCCTCCAACAAGACCCGGTTTTAACTTAATGAAGTTCCACTTAGAGGCAGCCGCCTCGATAACATCATTGGTATCAATATCCATTGCATTGAAGATCTTAGAAAGCTCATTCATAAATGCAATGTTCACATCTCTTTGGCTATTTTCAATAATCTTTGAAGCCTCTGCAACCCTAATCGAAGGTGCCTTATGAGTACCGTTGATAAGCACGGAATTATAAACACCATCTACAATATCTGCAATCTCCGGAGTAGAGCCAGATGTAACCTTCTTAATCTTCTCTACAGTATGCTCTTTATCACCAGGGTTGATACGCTCAGGAGAGTATCCTGCATAAAAGTCTACGTTAAACTTTAATCCAGAAACTTTTTCTACTACAGGAATACACTCTTCCTCAGTAACACCAGGATAAACAGTTGATTCGTACACAACAATATCCCCCTTTGAGATTACTTTACCAACAGTTTCTGACGCACCCCACAAAGGACGAAGATCAGGATTATTGTTATTATCTACAGGGGTAGGAACTGCAACCACATAAAAGTTACAATCCTTAATCTTCTCTATATCAGAAGTACATATAAAACTATGGTTGTTAATAGCATCCTGAAGAAGTGCATCACTCACCTCAAGTGTTGCATCATGACCAGACATTAATGCTTCACAACGCTTTGTATTCATATCAAAACCTACTGTTTGATACTTAGTTGAAAACAGTCTCGCTAAGGGAAGGCCTACATAACCAAGGCCTATCACACAAATTTTAATATTATTCATATAGTTAATAAAATTTTATTTTTCACGTTATTTCATCTCTTTATTTCAGTAGATAACTAGAACGTTATCGCATAAATCAAGTTAACCTTATGAAAGTACTTATCATTCTTATCACCTTTTATTGATAAATCATATCGGTTAAGCAAACATCCCACGGATTATTCCAAGTACACACCTAGTATAATAAAAAAAGTTATACTTTGCTGGTTGACTTAGATACACTCTCGTATAAGCTATGTAGAGTCTTACGCCATTTAAAATTTTTGATGACCTACTTCGAAATCTAGTCACTGCTGAATTTTCCCTATATCTCCTATAATATACAGATTTGTTAGTCGTAAAATCTACATATTTAAACTGATCAGATATTAAAAACATAAAAAGGCTATCTTCTCCGTTCGTAAATTTCACATCAAATCTACGATTCTTTATAAAAGTCATGGGTATTAACTTCATACACGGTCCAGAAAAATATTTTTTTGCAAATTGATACGACTGTCTTCCAATAAGGGCACGTTTCTCATATACGGAAGTTAAACTATATGGTTTATATTCGTTCGTGCCATCTTTAAAAGCACATGGGCAGCATAAAGAAACAGTATCATATGAAACTTTCTCATATAAGCCTTCCAAATAAAAAGGAGACACCATATCGTCATCATCTATAAAAGCAATATATTCTCCACGTGCAATATCTAAAGCAACATTACGCGCATTTGAAACACCTCCCTCATCTATTTGTATAAGCACTACATTAAACGATGACATCTTTACTTTCAAATATTTGTCAATCTCACTCTTCCATGGTTCACTACATCCATTCAACACAATTATTACCTCAAATAAATCATTTGAAAATGTTTGCTCTCTTATAGAATCTAAGCACTCCCAAATATACGCTTGAGGTTTGTAAGTTGGAATTACAACTGATATCTTCATCTTTCTTAATATTTAGCAATCAACTCCAAAATTCTCCTTGTCTGAACACGTGAATTCTTTTGAGAAAGTATAAAATTCCTTCCACTTTGAGCCTTCTGCTCTCGATCGTCAACCTCTTCAGATAACACCTTAGAAATACATAATGTCATAGCTTCTACACTTTCATTATTGGGAATATATACATATTGATAATACTCTTCTGGAATACCAGGTAAACGATTTATAATTACACTCTTGCCAGAAAGTAAATATTCCATTGTCTTAGAAGGAAATGAATACTTAGTATACTCTCCATCACTCGTTCTCGGGTTAACCAAAATCGTAGCTTGACGCTGCATCTTCAAAGCAGTCTGGCTATCTACAAGTCCAAAAAACTTTATACGAGTATCAATATTAGCAGCGTCTATAATAGCATTTTCTGAATCTCCTGATCCACATATCCATAGTTCAACATCATTATCCTTAATTTTCTGGAATGCCCGAACTAAATTCATTACGCCAAACATTTTTCGCAATGTTCCAGTATACAGAATAATCACCTTAGTTGGAGGTTCCGATTCACCATCCATACTTTCCACATCCACAATTCCTTCCATGACAATGTATGGAACAGGCTTATCTACAAAGTCTGTCATCGCCTCTGTTAATAATACCAGGCCATCACTATTTGATGTCATCTTCATTGATCGTGTATTTCTATGTTTCAACACAAGTCTTTTAA
Source organism: Candidatus Egerieisoma sp. (assembly GCA_045659725.1). Classification (GTDB taxonomy): domain Bacteria; phylum Bacteroidota; class Bacteroidia; order Bacteroidales; family UBA932; genus Egerieousia. Next base: position 55,467 of record JAZRCK010000043.1, on the reverse strand, counting down.
TCCAGTGCTGCTTATCCATTGAAGTTATCATCGCTGGGATATCAGGTATAATAACGGTCTGGGTTATCTTTTTTCTTGTAAAGATCTTTGCCATACGAAGTCCATTCAATAAGCCATTATTCGATGTATTGATAATAACATTGACTTTATCACCTTCATATTTTGAAAACAACTTGATAAGAGCTAATATCAATGCTATTGTTGACCAAATTTCTTTTATAATAGGTAAATTACAAAAGCCCACTGAATATATCTGAGTGTTCTTATATTGATATGACTCTCTCCTCGTAAAAAAGCGCTTATTATTATACGGGAAAGAGTATGCACTCGGAACTGTCATGCATTTTAAAGTGACATTATTCTGCTGACACAATCCATTGATAAGCGACATTTCGAAATTATGATTAGACATGCCTGCTTTACCCTTGCTATCTGTCGCTAAAGTAGTAATTAATGTCTGAGGATAAAACCTGCCAAGGAATAATACATTCATAGAAACACAATAATACTTTACCTGGGAAATAAACTTTCTAGAGTTAGTATATTCAACTCGTAACCGTCAACTTTGTTGGTAGTGTATTTTAGTTATATAATAGACTTGTACTTACTCAAAATATCATTTTCAAAGACGTCTGGAACAATATTATTATCAACTTTAGGCAAAGTATTTAACATGTAATCTGAAAAGGCTGCATCAATTGCTTTATAAATTTCATCTTCCGAAGTATTGTCCGCAAAGTATCCAATAGAGTACTTTGTAATCATATCATGCAAAACCCCCTCCTTAGGGCTTATACACATAATAGGCAAGTGGCATTGTATAGAGTCTACTACCTTTGTTGGTAAATAAATACCCTCTTCGCATTGTGCTTCTATGATAAGTGCCAGATCACACTTTGATATAAAATCCATAGACTCTTTATAACTTAAGCTTTTAATCAATTCAATATTCTCGCTTAAATTTAAACTATCTATCAATTGAGTCACACTATCATCATATGAACCTACAATGTAACATGTAAATTCAAAATCTTTATATTTGGGTTGTGACTTAACTTTTGCTAAAGCTTTTATAAAGAACTCAGGATTCCTTGGATTCCTTAAATAGCCGCAGTGCACTATTTTAAATTCACCATGAACTTTCTCTATATTATTGTCATATAAAGTAGATAAAGCCATATGCGGAATTACATAAGTATTCTCCTTAGATATTAGCGGAAAACATTTCAACATATAATTCCTCAAACGAGCATTAGGGAAAGTATGTATTGAAGCATATTTTTGTATATCTCTTATAACCTTCTCTTCAAAGTATGGCAGTTTCGCCTCAAATCCTTCACCATAAGGCGCTGGAAAACGCTTATTGGGATATGGATCGTTCCAATTTGCTATCCACTTGATACTATAACGTTTTGATAATAAAATGCCGACAAGGTCAGTATGAAATCCTCGAGTTATAATAGCATCGTACTTGATATTGTTTTCATCAATATGACTACAAATTTTTTTGTATAACATGAAAGGGATACTGATACCGTTGTAAAAATATCCAGTCTTAATCAAAATATATAAATTATATATAATATTTGTGAGGATTCTACTTATGTTATCTCTTCTACGAATTATATATTTGGGTTCAATAGTATATATATGTAGATTATTTGAATTTGATAATCTGTCATTATACTCAATATCAGATGGATATGTAGAATTATCAGAACACGAAAAAACATCAACTACATATCCATTATTCGCCAGTACATACGCAACTTTAGAGTTACATATTGATTCCGAGGACTTAATAGGGAATGAATGAGGAGCTACAAATAATACTCTTTTCATAAACTAAAAATATTAGTCATCATTTCTTTATATTCATCTAATCTAGTTTTCGCAAAAGAAGAACATTGTTCTGAATCAAACGAGATTATTGATTCATAAACTGTCAGTGGCTTAGGGAAAGACGAATGCGATAATGAGTTATAGTAATTTGATACCAAGCCAAAACGACTCATTATTTGATAAGTTTTACTTGAACATTTATCAAATTTACCATTCTTTTTAAAGCCATATTTGTCAAATACATATACAGGAACAGAGTTATGCAAAGATACAAGCACCGGATGCATAAGTTCCCCAATATAACCAACTGACTCTCTTATAAGATTATACCATTCTAGTGGATCTAAAGGGAAACTCAAATTATTTCTTAAAATAGGTGCAAAAGGTTTATTTGTTTGAGGTAGTCCAATAAGTGTTATGCCAGAATTCGAAAATAAAACTTCCAACTCCTGCAACCATGCTTCATTGACATATTTTCCAGTTAATGAAACAATAGCATATGGGCCATCAATATTAAGCTTTTTCCTTATATAATTACTTTTTTCAGGCTCAACATTATATTGGAATGCAAAAACTGGATCTGGTGTTATGGTTGGGCAGACATCACCATATGTTAGATACTTCAACATATCTTGTGTCCAAACATCACGTACAGACAAATAATCAAAGGATTTAATTGCCTTAGCAAATTCCTTTTTCAGTTTTCTCCCAATAATCTTTTTATATTCAGTATTTTGTGCAGAAGCTGACATTACTGCGACTTTCACATGTCGTTTAGTATAATGTACAAAATCTCCCCAGAAAGGATTGGGAAAATCGCTATCGATACATGGTTTGACATATATTATACCTCTTCTACACAAATGAATTCTTGATAGTTTCGGGATATATGTAAAGACAGCATCACTACCAATAATGACCATATCTATTTCAAATGCATCAATCTCATTAGCAATATCTTTAGATGTTCTACAAATTTTCGTAATATTCTTATAATGTTTTGATGCGAATTCATGATGAGCTTTATTTTGCGAATCACAAACATTACTTAGATAGTACTGTTCCAAATCCTCTGGTATCCAATTAATAATTATTGGCGTATGTCCAGCATTCTCAATATACTTATAAGTTGACAATGTCTGGAGATTTGCACCAAAATTGGAAACGAAATGGTATGTTAATATTCCTACTTTCATATAACCATCATTTATTTTAAAGTCTCTGAAATCCTTCCACAAGCCAATCCATCACCATAAGGATTAATGGCCCTACTCATTTTTCCATAAGCAGACTCATCATCAAGAAGTGCGGACACCTCGTTAATAATCATGTCATAATTTGTACCAACAAGCTTAACGGTACCTGCTTCCAATGCCTCTGGACGCTCAGTTGTATCACGCATCACAAGAACCGGTTTACCAAGCCCCGGAGCCTCCTCCTGGATTCCACCAGAGTCGGTAAGGACAATTGTAGATTTCTCCATAAGATATACAAAACTGAGATACTCTAGTGGCTCAATGAAGAACATATTGCCGAGGTTGCCAAGATCCTCTCCAAACACCTCGTGAATTGGCTTTCTCACGTTTGGATTAAGATGCATTGGATATACGAAGTCTACATCAGGATACTTATGAGTAAGATCTTTAATCGCTTTACACATATTAATGAAACCATTACCGAAGTTCTCTCTTCTGTGACCTGTAATGAGAATCAGTTTCTTCCCATCAGCAAGTCTATTAATATTATAGCCTGCATCTTTAAGAACACCCTGAAGTTCAGCATTAAGAGTTAAGTCAGTTTTGATCTTATTTACAACCCAATAAAGAGCATCGATTACTGTATTTCCTGTTATAGTAATAGAATTCTCTGCAACAGCTTCACGAAGAAGGTTCTGCTTACTGAGAGGAGTTGGAGCAAAATTGAACGTTGCAATACGTCCAGTGATCTGACGATTCATTTCCTCAGGCCAAGGGCTATAGATATTATGCGTACGAAGACCTGCCTCAACATGTCCAACCGGAATCTGTTGATAAAATGCAGCAAGAGCTGCTGCAGTAGACGTTGTCGTATCACCGTGTACAAGCACAACGTCCGGCTGAGTCTCCTTAAGGACATCACGCATACCTGTAAGCACACGTGCTGTCACATCATAAAGGTCCTGACCCTGTTTCATGATATTTAGATCATAGTCAGGAGTTATCTCAAAAAGTTGCAACACCTGGTCAAGCATCTGACGATGCTGACCAGTTACGCAAACTATTGTTTCAAATATCTCTGGATGTTTCTGCAACTCCTTTACAAGTGGAGCCATCTTGATTGCTTCGGGACGAGTTCCGAAAACTAACATTATTTTCTTCATATATAAAGATTTTAATCTATGTCAGACTATACATTTCCTATCAAAACATATGATAATATATGACCAAGTAATTGAAAATATTGTCATATAATACGGATAAATTACAATATGAGAGATTATCGATCCAAATAGAAAAATTACCAGAGACATCGCCAAAGGTGCTGACAACTCCGACTTTACCCTAACTAGATAAACAGTCAACTTCAATAGTCTTATTATCATTGATAAATATAATACATATCCAATAAGTCCAAAATCATACAATATTTCCAAATGATCATTATGGGCAGAGAATCCTAACGTACTATCAACAATTACCATATTCCATCCATGCCCAAAAATTACCTCCAATAATGAGGAGCCTTGAATCATCTCTAAAGTATGTTTAAAAATATCTAGTCGTCCAGAACCTTTATCGTCTACTATAGAAGAGAATCTATTCAATATACTATCATCGGATAAAGTATTGAAATATAATAAAAACTCATAAAAAACGTAACATACCAAACAAAGTATAATGATTTTCAGGAGTTTACTTTTATTTGACATTAACTTAAAAAGTACAATATAAAAATATACCAATAAACCTACTGATAATGCAGATATACTACCTCTTTTTATTGACAATAATACAGCAACAACTGTTAAAATTATAGCAACTATTCGTATAACTTTCTTTTTACTGCATAACAAAAGTGGTAACATATACAAAATAGTATATGAAGCATTGGTTACAACATCGTCTTCCATCAATAGCTCAACATAATGATTCTGAAGATAAAAAAGAAACAGAAACAAAAAGGATATAAAAGACAAGTTGATAAAACATTCATTATCATGAATTACATTATTCTTCTTAACAAATAATGCACACAATAATGGAAGAGGAATAGTAAAATAAAGAAGGATGTATGATAATGGATAGAATAACGCATAAAATAGAGTAACCAAAAGTATCGCTACTTGAAAAGTAGAAAATGCATTAAATGTTGTATCGTTATATTTTTTGCTTTTATAAAATAAAACATATACCAATGACAATATAAATAGCAAAAATGGAGAATATGTAGACAATATACCAGGTGTTTCAAGTATATAAAACATATTCGACTTTTGAAAAATAGTATATAGAACAAAAAATAGTCCAAGTATGATAATTGGGAGTATTTTTTTGGAAGTCATCATTAATGCTTAATAATCTTATGTATTACAGTAAGTATCTGAAGTTTATGCTGTCTATCTATAGTCCAATTCCAAGAACATAATATATATACTACAGAAAAACTAAAACATACAAGAAGTAGCCTTATAAATGATTCAGATAATAAAAAATGCACAATATAAGCGACACAGATACTTATAGCAATTGAAGATACTGTCGGTAAAATGACATTTTTCAAATATAAAGATACAGGAAACTTAACAAGTTTAGATGACATGAATAACCTTACTATAAAAGAGATCAATTCAATTATAATCATTACAATAATACAAATATATGCTGGCAAACCATTCTTAAGGACAAAATAAGAAACAGGCAGATTTGTAACTATTAGAATGCTCATAACGATGAAATATAGTCTGATTTTACCAACAGCCTGAATTGCAGACATTAAACCTGTTGAGTACTGATATACAACAGACAGAATCAGTATCATTTGGCAAAACTTTACAGTATATTCAGGTATTTCTTTAAGCCATATCTTAAGTATATAGGGCATCTCTAAGATAAGCGGAAAAGCAAATAGAGATAGTATTAATACTGAATATTTAGAGGCCCAACATGAAATACGAATTAAACGTTCACTATCATTCATACCATGACTCTGCATTAACTGAGGATTGAGAACCTTTTGAAAAGTACTAGAAAAATATGATAGGACTCCATTTAATTGATTGGCAACACCATATGCAGCATTAGCAATAGTACCTATAAAAATATTCAAAAGAATAGCAATTCCTTGATTACGACCAATCATGGCAACTGATCCTAATGTATTCCACCCTGCAAAACCAAACATTTCTTTTAATGTAGTAGAGCGCACATAAATTTTGGGCAAAAATATAAACTCCTTATACCTAAATTTGACATAAAAACGACTTATAAAAGTGACAAGTATCGTTAAAATTGCAATCAAGAAGGAATACAACAATAAACGATCACTATTGTAATGAAGTATAAAGAATGCAATTATTAACCTTACAGTTGAATCGAAGATACCAATTAAAGAGAAGGCTAACATATCTTCCTTTGCATTCATAATAGCATTATATGGGACTGTAAGAATAGTAAAAAAAGTACTCAAGACTAGCAACTGATATACAAACTTAGCAGTACCTATTCTGTCTAATGCTATATTTAAGAAACCATCAAAAATAAAAAATGAAGCTATTTCAAATAATAAAACAAGAGCTACACCTATGATGAGATGAAGCACAATACTATTATTAAAAATCTCATTCAATCTCGATTTATTATTTTGGCCTATTGCGACTGATAGATAACGTTGTGTTGCAATGGTCATAGAAGCATTTAAGAATGATAGCATACTTATTACACCTGCGATCAGGTTGTATAAGCCATAATCACTATCTCCAAGAGCTTTTAAGACCATCGGCACAGTCATTAACGATATCAACATCGTAATGACTATCTTAGAATATAAAATAACGGTATTGAATATTACCTTATTAGCTGCCCCTTGCATAAATTCTTACTTCTTACTCCTTTCTCCACACCATTTTATTAACTACACCTGTATAGCTCTGAATAAGCTTTACAACCTTTGTACTTACATTCTCGTCAACATAGTTAGGTACAGGAATGCCATTATCCTCATTCTGGACCATCTCAACGGCTATATCCACAGCCTGAAGAAGGTCATGTTCGTTGATTCCTGCAAGGATGAAGCAACCCTTATCAAGGGCTTCTGGACGCTCTGTAGATGTACGGATGCAAACTGCTGGGAATGACTTTCCAATGCTTGTGAAGAATGAGCTTTCCTCTGGAAGTGTACCCGAATCAGATACCACAGCAAATGCGTTCATCTGAAGGCAGTTGTAATCATGGAAACCAAGAGGTTCCTGTCTGATTACTCTTTTGTCCAATACAAATCCGCTTGCATCTAGTCTGTTTCTGCTTCTTGGATGGCAAGAATATAGAATTGGCATATCGTATTTCTCTGCCATTTTGTTTATTGCTGTGAATAGTGAAATGAAATTCTTCTCTGTATCAATATTTTCCTCTCTGTGTGCACTTAGAAGAATGTATTTCCCTTTTTCAAGGCCAAGTCTCTGATGCACATCACTATTCTGAATCTCTTCAAGATTGTTGTGAAGGACTTCTGCCATTGGAGAACCACTTACATATGTTCTCTGTGGAGCTACACTACTTGCATTAAGATATCTTCTTGCATGCTCAGAGTAGCAGATATTAACATCTGAAATTATGTCTACAATTCTACGGTTTGTTTCCTCAGGTAGGCACTCATCAAAACACCTGTTACCTGCTTCCATGTGGAATATAGGAATGTGAAGTCTCTTTGCACCAATAACACTTAGACATGAGTTAGTATCACCAAGAACTAGTACTGCATCTGGTTTAATTTCAACCATAAGTTTATAGCTCTTGTCAATGATATTACCCATAGTTGCCCCCAAATCATCTCCTACAGCATTAAGATATACTTCAGGATCTGCTAGTTTAAGATCCATGAAGAATACACCGTTAAGATTATAATCATAGTTCTGGCCTGTATGTGCCAATATAGTATCAAAGTATTTTCTACATTTGTTGATTACGGCTGCAAGACGAATAATCTCTGGTCTTGTTCCTACAATGATAAGCAGTTTCAGTCTGCCGTCGTTTTTGAATGATGCCATGCTATTGCTTATTTAACTGGTTCAAAGAATGTGTCTGGGTGATTAGGGTCAAAAGACTCATTTGCCCACATCACTGTTACAAGATTTTCTGTTTGTGATAGGTTGATGATGTTGTGGGTATAGCCTGGAAGCATATGTACTGCCTCTATCTTGTCTCCACTAACTTCAAACTCTATCACCTCACTGCTATCAATTTTTCTCTGCTGGATAAGTCCCTTACCTGCAACTACAATAAAGAACTCCCATTTGGTATGGTGCCAATGCTGGCCTTTGGTTATACCAGGTTTTGAGATATTGATGGAAACTTGGCCATTATTAAGCGTCTTCAATAGTTCGGTAAAAGATCCTCTATCATCTACATTCATTTTTAAAGGGAAAGACACCTTCTCTTTTGGCAGATATGAGAGATAGGTTGAGTATAGTTTCTTTGCAAAAGAATTGTAAGGAATCTCAGGTATTACCAACGTTTGAGGTTGTTGCTTGAATTCATTTAGAAGCTCTACAATTTCTCCCAACTTGATTGTATGCACTGTTGGTACTACACAAAAGTTCTCTTTTCTATGTTCTTCACCTTTTAATGCACCTATCAGTTCTTCCACTACATCATCTATATAGCAAAGATTCAATATTACATTAGGGTCGTTTACCTGTATAGGAAGATCGTTTGCTATATTGTTACAAAATGTAGCAACTGCAGAGTTGTAGTTTGGTCTGCACCATTTACCGAAAAGATTAGGGAAACGGTATACCAATACTTTAGCTCCTGTCTCTGCGGAGTAATTGAACATCAGTTGCTCACCAGCTCTCTTGCTCTCTCCATATGGATTATCAAGTTCAGCCTGGATGCTGGAGCTGTTCATTACTGGACAAGTGTTGTTGTATCTCTTAAGAGTATCTAGTAAAGTGGATGCAAAACCGAAGTTGCCCTGCATGAACTCTTCCTGGTTCTGAGGACGGTTTACTCCTGCTAGATTGAACACAAAGTCTGCTTCTTTACAGTATAGATCCAACTCTTCTACTGTAGAATTTTTATCGTACTCGTAAATTTCAGATATAGTAAGAGGTGCATAATTCTTTGCTTTCCCCTCTTTTATATTGTTGAGTTGCGCACAAAGGTTCTTTCCCACAAACCCTTTTGCTCCGGTAACAAGGATCTTCATTATTTTGCAACGTTTGCAATTCCTTTAAGCTCGTTCTGGATATACTCCAAAGCTGCTATTTTTGCTTTGGTTTCTTCTACTGTGAGCAGACGGGTATTGTTTGAGTTGAACTCGGTAAGAACATTTCTTTCAGCCTCACCTTCTCTGAAATATTTGTCGTAGTTAAGGCCACGATTGTCAGCAGGTACACGGTAGAAATTGCCCATATCTTCTGCTTTAGCACACTCCTCATTAGTTAGAAGAGTTTCATACATTTTCTCACCGTGGCGGATACCAATAATCTTGATATTCTCTTTATTTCCTCCAAACAGCTCACATACTGCCTCTGCCTGGGTCTGCATTGTACATGCTGGAGCTTTTTGTACTAAAATATCACCGTTATCTCCGTGCTCAAATGCAAATAGAACTAGGTCTACAGCTTCTTCCAAAGACATGATAAAACGGGTCATTGTAGGATCTGTAAGGGTTACTGGATTGCCTTTTTTAATCTGCTCTATCCATAGAGGAATAACCGATCCTCTGGAACACATTACATTACCGTATCTTGTACAGCAGATTTTTGTATCTCCAGAGTAACGTGATTTTGCTACAGCTATCTTCTCCTCAATTGCCTTGGTAATACCCATTGCATTGATTGGATATGCCGCTTTATCTGTTGAAAGACAGATAACAGATTTTACTTTATAGTCTATTGCTGCTGTAAGGATATTATCAGTTCCAATAACGTTTGTCTTTACAGCCTCCATAGGGAAGAACTCACATGACGGTACTTGTTTTAGAGCGGCAGCATGGAAAATGTAATCAACTCCTGGCATTGCGTTGCGGCAAGACTGCAGGCTACGAACGTCTCCAATATAGAATTTTATTTTATGAGCCACTTCAGGATATTTTACCTGATATTCATGGCGCATATCATCCTGTTTCTTCTCGTCGCGTGAAAAAATTCTAATTTCTTTAATATCTGTATTTAGGAAACGGTTAAGAACCGCATTTCCGAATGAACCGGTACCTCCGGTAATCATTAGAGTCTTGTCTCTGAAGATAGACATAATTATAGTTTTATTTTAGATTTAATCAATTTCATTTTGTCGTATACCCTTCCGGATTACTCCTCTGCCAGTTCCAACTATCTCTTACCATCTCCTCAATACCATATTCGGCTTTCCATCCGAGTTCCTTATTTGCTTTGGAAGGATTACTATAATATTCTGGAAGATCACCACTTCTTCTTGGCAATATCTTACACGGTACTTTAACTTTATTAACTTTCTCAAATGCCTTTACAATATCAAGAACCGAATAGCCATGTCCATTGCCAAGATTATAAATTTTAGCACCACAATTTTGGAATAAGGCACTTAACGACATAACATGCCCCTTAGCAAGGTCTACTACATGGATATAATCTCGGACACCAGTGCCGTCATGTGTGGGATAATCATCACCAAATATACCTAAATAAGGGCGTTTACCAATAGCTACTTGTGTGATATATGGCATTAGATTATTTGGTATTCCATGAGGATCTTCCCCTATCAACCCCGAAGGATGCGCACCAATTGGATTAAAATATCTCAAAAGAATAACATTCCATTCTGTATCAGCTTTTTGTATATCCAATAAGACATCTTCCAACATGCTCTTAGTACTTCCATATGGACTTGTACACTTTCCCTTAGGGAGGTCTTCAGTGTAAGAAACTATACCTGGGTTACCATATACCGTTGCAGATGAAGAGAAAATGATGTTCTTGCAGTTATGGTTTCTGAGTTGCTCAATTAGAGTGAAAGTACTCACCATATTATTCTGGTAGTACTCCAAAGGCTTCTCTACAGATTCTCCAACTGCTTTAAGTCCTGCAAAATGTATGCATGCATCTATCTGGTGTTTATCCAGCACTTCACACAAAGCTTCTGAATCCCTTACATCAATCTCATAGAAAGGGATTTTTGCACCTGTTAATTGCTCAACTCTGCGGAGAGATTCCTTGTTGGAGTTTACAAGGTTGTCTACCACTACTGCTTTATAACCGGATTTGTAGAGTTCCACAAGGGTGTGGGAGCCAATATAGCCGGCTCCACCGGTAACCAGAATTGTCTTCATTTTATTGAGGTCACTTTTTCAAGCAACTTTATTGTATTGTTCTTAAGTTCTGCGCGGGTAAACTGGGCATCGGTTGCCTTGAGTTTGTGACAGTCAGATCCGGTGCACCAGTACATCCCTTTTTGGAGAATGTATTCGGCTTTTTTCTTGGCTGTTTCGCCGTAGAAGCCGGTTATTGAGCCAAGATTCATCTGAAACTTCACCCCCATTGCGTAAAGTTTGTCAAAGTCCTTTTCCTTTAAGAACCTGTACCTTTCAGGATGGGCAAAGAGAGGACGGTAGCCTGCACTCATTATCTCCTGCATTGAGCCTGTGAGGTTGTATGGGGCAGCCACGGTAGATGTTTCTACAAGCAGCATGTCATCTTCCATTGTAAGAAGGTCGCGCTGAGCCAAGCGTTGCTCAAATACTGTATCAAGCATGTATTCTGCTGCAAGATTCAGTTTGATTGAACCTTTGTAGGCATCCTGCAGAACAGAAAAACGCTGCTGCAGATGCTCGGTTGCATTGGCTACATCTTCCATTATGTGTGGGGTACACCACAGTTCTTTTACCCCTTGCCTCTCCATGTATTGGAGAACTGCCAACGAATCTTCCAGGGTTTTAATGCCGTCATCCACTCCAAAAAGGATGTGTGAATGACGGTCGGCAGAATTTTTGAGCAGGCCGCTGCTCTGCAGCGAGTGCTTCCTGCTAAAGATTGAGAACAGTCCCATTAGTCGTTACTGTTTCCATAGCCGTAACCATAACCGTAGCCATAGCCGTAGCCGTAACTGTTATATCTTCTGTCCTGGTAATCTACACCGTTAAGGATAAGCGACATACGGGTATACTTGTTGGAGCGGTAGGTCTCGTTCAGGTATGGGATGCTTCTCTTGTCAAGCAATCCTGATCTGGTTACAAATATGGTCATATCCACCTGTTTGGTTATTAGGGCAGAATCTGCAACTACATCAATTGGAGGACAGTCTACAAAAATATAATCATACTCTTTCTTCAACTGCGCCATCATAGACTCAAACCTCTCTGTAAGCAACAGCTCTGTTGGGTTTGGAGGGAGTGTTCCAATAGGCAGGATGGACAGATGTTCAAAACGGCTGTCTACTTGTTTTATAAACTGATGGAAATCAGCCTCCTTACTGCTCAAATAAGCCTCTACTCCACTCTTTGCCTTCTGTTGCAAAGACAAAGAAAGTGTTGCTTTGCGCAAGTCCAGATCCAACAGAAGAACTTTGGCCGGTTTCAATGAAAGGCTGGCCGCAATGTTCATGATGGTATAGGTTTTACCGGCATTAGGGTTAAGCGAGGTAAGCATTACAGCATATCCCTGGCCAGGTTTCTTGTTTATTACCATATCAAGGTTGGTTCTGAACACCCTGTATGCCTCATTCATCATATCACGTTTTGCATGCTCCACTACAATCATGGTATTGTCGTGGTTCATTTTCTCGCTCTTTATCACATAGCCAAAACGGTTTCTCTTGGCAAGAAGCGGAATCTCTGCAAGGAACGGCACAATTGAATTTGCAAAATCCTGTTTGGTATGTACCGCAGTATCCAACATTCTAAGGATGAAGAGGATACCAAAAGGTATACCGCAACCCAGAACAAGGGCAACCAGAAGGAGCATCATCCTGTTAGGGGCTACCGGATAAGGTGAGCCGTTAGGGTTCTGGATAAGGCGGGTATTGCCCACATTCACCAATGCAGCAATCTCGTTCTCCTCACGTTTCTGAAGCAGGAAGATATACAACTGCTCCTTAACAAGCTGCTGTCGCTGGATTGAAAGCAACTGCATCTCCTGACCCGAACTTGCCGCTATCCTGCTCATTATCAATTTTTCCTGGCTCTCAAGTTTCTGTGCCTGCAACTGCAATGTAGAAATATAGTTCTCTATTGAACGGAGAATTGTAGTTCTCAAGGTACCCAATGATGCATTCAAATCTGTAATCAAAGGGTTGTTTTTACCGCTTCCCTTAGACAAACGGTCTCTCTGCAGCAACATATCGTTATACTCCGCAATCTGGCTCTCCACATTGTTTGAAGAAAGGCCAAGGTTTGCAGGGATAAGCGATGTGGCATTTGCCGGATCATTCAAATAATCCTTTATGAATTTAGCAATCTGCAACTGGTTGCCCACCTCAAAAGATTTTGAAGAATATGCACTGGACTCCTGAATATACTGCTGCGCAATAGCATTCATATCAGACAGTTTGTGCTCCTCCTTGTATGTCTTCAACTGGTTCTCAACACCTCCAAGCTCCTTCTCAATAAGGAAAAGGCGCTCATTTATAAAATCTGAAGTATTTCTTGCAGAACGGTTTTTGTTGCTTATCCAGGTCTCATTGTATGAGTCAATAAGGGTACTCAACACAGCACTGGAACGGGCAGGATAAGTATCCTCCAAAGAGAGCACCACCACTGTAGATTCTTTTCCCGACAATGATACAGACAAGTTCTGGCAAATCCCTTTTGCCCTATTCATGCTGTTGCTCCAGCTCACCCTCACATTATTGCTGAAGTTATCGAAGTACATTGTAGGATGGAGCACAATTTTACCTGCAGGGGTCTCAACAGTATCCCCCAAACGGCACTCTACAGTTCCCGACACATCGTCGGGACCAATCACAAAATCCTTAAGGAGTACATTAGAGCCATCCTCCTTAACAACGGTAAAGGAGAAGCCCGAATGTGGATTGCCCTCAACAAGTTTCAACTCTATTGGTGAATTCTGGTAATATTCAACACTGCGGAACAGCTGGTTCTCATAATATTTGGTTTCAAGGCCAAGGCGCTCCACAACCACCTGCATAAGGTCTGGAGATTTGAAAGCCTCCATCTCATTTGCCACCTGGGAATTGCTACGCAATCCGCCCACTCCGCTGGCAAGCGATGTAAGGTTCTTCATTGTTGCACTCTGCTCAGACTCGTCTATAATAACTTTAGCAGTACGCACATACTTGTTGGGTGTTCTGTACATGTAGAATGAAACACCTATCAAGCAACAAATTACACTGGCTACATACCACCACTTGAAATCCCAAACCATTCTCCAGATGTCGGTAAGCGACAGTACTGGCTCCTCTTCGTTGCTTATGTTGTTCTGGTTGTTGTAATTATTATCTACCATAATGCTTCAAACTATTTTGTGAGGTTAACAATAAGGTTGGCAATTGAAAGGATCAATGAACCTCCCGATACAAATATGCTGGTCATTCTTAGGGCTTTGTCATCTGTTGTAGACTGGCGGGCCTTAATCTCACTTGGCTGAACATATACAATATCATTCTGCTGTAGGTAATATGCAGGTGAGTTGAAAAGATCTACATCACAGAGGTTTATCTCATAAATTGTACGCACACCGTCCCTCTCCCTGATTACAGACACATTCTCACGCTGGCCAAAAATGGTAAGGTCTCTTGCCAATGACAATGCCTGAAGCACTGTAACTTTATCTCCGTTGATAGTATAGGTACCAGGAGAGTTTACCTCACCCAGTACGGAAACCTTAAAGTTCATGAACTCTACAGTTACAACCGCATCTGTAAGGAGACCTTCACTCAAAAGTTTTCCCTTTATCATTTCAGCAAGTTCCCAACGGGTCATACCGTTAACTTTTATCTTGCCAAGGACAGGAAAATCTATATAACCGTTGTTATCTACAATATAACCCATCAATCTCTGGTTGCCACCTGTAGATGTAACTTCAGATCCTGCCTGATAACTTACAACAGGGAGATTGAACATAGCCACAAGTTCCGGATTTCTGCTTGAAACCACTATTGAGAGCTGGTCTTTAGGCTGGATAACAATTCCGGCATGCTTGTCGGTCTGCTCCGGAGAGTTCACATTCTTGTTCTGGAAATAGGCGATGTTCTGTACCGGTGCACATGAGGCAACCAGCAACACCATCGCAATCAACGATAAAATTGAGTACTTCTTAAACATTTTTATTTAATTTTTGTTTTATCTGTGTATAGTTCAGAGGATAATTGTACCTCTTGGGTACAGACACAAAAATAGGTCACCCCAAAATTGGATGGAGTGTACCATAGAAGTGTACTACAAGCCTCTGGCTAAAGAGTAATGCGCTATCCAGCAGCATTTTACAATTCAGCATTATTTTTCAATATATTATATTTCGCAAAAATACTAAGTATATCCTGCAAAAACAAGTTGTTTTCCCCGCCCCGTGCAGCTATATGAGCTCCAGATACTGCGGCTGCACATATGTTGTAGCCACCGCCAGCATCCCCGGCAATTCCACTACCACACGCCTTGATTTCTTTATCCTGGCCACAACCCCTTCAACACCTTTAAAAGGCCCTTCCAAAACCCTCACCTTTACTCCCGACTGAAGTTTTGGACTTATTTCGTTTATGTACAGCACATCGTCTGACATTACGGCGCAAACTTTCATAAAATTTGCCATCGCCTGATGGGGTATTACCGCCGGAGCCGAAGTTGCCTTATCCCATATATAGCGGGCATAACAATCTTCCCCCAGCCCTTTAAGGAACTCGTCCAGTTCCTCCTTCCCGGCATTTACAAAGCACAGATTGGATACTGCAGGTACCACTTTGGTAAACTCTTTCCCGTTCTGCTCAAACTTCTTCCTTCTCATTGGCACAAAGGTCTCAAAGGAGGCCTCCTGCAGGAGTTTCTGGAATTTGAGTTCCCTACTGTATGTAACCCTCAGTGCAAACCACATATCCCCCTCTCCAAACCTTAATTCTCAGGTTTGTCCAACACCTCGTAAATTGAGTTCTTGCTCTTGAACTCAGGTACAATGGCTTTCATCTGCTTAACTGTTCCCATCTTGTCCATATCAAGAACAAGTTCCTTAAGTTGGGCATAGTCTGCCAATACATTGCACAAGTTGTACTCCCTAACTTTTGCAACCGAAATCTTCTTGTGCCCTGTAGGGATTGTATTCTCCTTGCTGTTCAAAAGCTCCTCATAAAGTTTCTCACCAGGACGCAATCCGGTGTACTCAATCTTAATGTCCTCATCAGGCCTGAATCCTGCCAATGAAATCATATTGCGTGCCAAGTCTGCAATCTTAACCGGCTTGCCCATATCAAACACAAATATCTCATATCCGTTACCCATTGTTGCAGCCTCAAGCACAAGGCGGCAAGCCTCCGGGATTGTCATAAAGTATCTGATAATGTCCTTATGTGTTACTGTTACAGGACCTCCGGCAATAATCTGTTCCCTAAAGCGTGGAATAACGGAACCGTTTGAACCCAAGACGTTACCAAAACGGGTAGTTACAAACTTGGTCTTTCCCTGCACCTCTCCGCTTATGATTGCACGGCTGAGGGTCTGAACATAAATCTCCGCAAGCCTCTTGGAACAACCCATAACGTTGGTTGGGTTTACAGCTTTGTCTGTAGATACCATTACCATCTTCTCCACCTCGTATTTGACTGCCATATCTGCCACATTGCGGCTACCAAGCACATTTACGTTAATGGCCTCGCAAGGGTTATTCTCCATTAGCGGAACGTGTTTGTATGCTGCTGCGTGGAATACAATCTGCGGACGGTAGGCATCAAATACCCTGTCTATTCTGGCTGCATCCCTCACATCTGCAATTACAAACTTGTATTTCTCACCAAAAGCCTCAAGGTTAAAATTTCCACCTTCCTTACCTTTTTCCCTGTCTGTAAGTTCAAGCTGTATATTGTGGAGCGGAGTTTCAGCATTGTCCAATACCACAAGCATCTCTATAGGGAAAGTACTGATGAGTCTTGCAAGTTCTGATCCAATAGAGCCGGCTCCTCCGGTAACCATAACCCTTTTGCCCTCAAGGAAACTGCTCACTTCCTTCATATTTATATCAATCACCTCACGGCCTAGAAGATCCTCAACTTTAATCTCCCGGATTACATTCTGGATGGAGCCGTCTTTTGGCATCTCGCTGAGTTGCGGTTGCACAAGCACTTTAACATGTTTCTTGATACATAGGTCTATAAGACCGTCCTTTTCTGCAAGTACACTTGCTTGACTAGGGAAAACTATGGCATTGATGTTTTTTTTGTCAATCACATCAGAAAAATAATCATACGAATCTATTGTGAATACAGGAACTCCCTGAAGCGTAAGTTTGGTAATCCGTTCCTGCAACTTTACAAAACCCATTATCTTGTACTCCGCGTGCAAGTTGTTTGATATATAAGTGGATAATGCCACACTTTTTGAATCATCACCGTAAATGAGAACCCTTCTGGAAACCTTGTTGAAACTTGTAAGCACAAGCTGGTAGATGTAAATAAGGATTATCCTCATAAAAACGAGCATTGCAGCCGAGAGAACCATATCACACACTTGGGCAATACAGAAGTCTGCCATTGTAAACGACATCTGCAGCACATTTTTCATGGCAGCAAATACACCCAACAGAATTATGCTCTTGACAACTGCTGCCACAGACAGCCTCATTATCTCCTGTATGGTGGTATGCCTCATTATCCCCCTGTAGGTTCCAAAAATGTAGAATATAAGGGCACTTACTGCAAACGAGAATCCTACAACAAAAAGAAGAGTATCTGGAGAAATGAGGGTGTGATCCCAAAAATTCAATACTGCAAAAACACATAAGGTTGCAAATGAAGCAATTAACGAATCAATAAGCAACACAGTCCATCTGCTGAAGTACTGCGTGTTTACAATAATTTTTGACAGTTTTTCGTAAAAGGGTTTCATCTGGTTTCAATTTTTTTAAAGGGCATAATTCACAATACACCAATTTTGCAAAATTATGAAAATATAGGGGTAAAACCAAAATTAAAAGGGAGAAAGGCAAAAAAGAAAAAGAGCCCTGCACATCAATTGTGCAGACCTCCAAAACACTTAAAATACACTATGAAAAACTTTATGACTTTTAAAGTCGTGGGAGCAACAGGATTCGAACCTGTGACCCCCTGCTTGTAAGGCAGGTGCTCTAAACCAGCTGAGCTATGCTCCCAATTTTGTTTTAAGAACTATCGGGTTACCCCGTTTCTCTTTTGCGGTTGCAAAGGTAGACATTATTTTTGAATCTCCAAATTATTTTTGAAAAATTTTGCAAAAAAGTGCTAAAAATGTTGTCGGGAAGGTTAAAAATGCCTTTTTAAGGGGGGCTGCAGGGGTTTTGTGGATTATTTTTCTTAAATTAGCGCGGTTTTATGCGCGTACGCGCGTATCATAGTATTGTAACGAGACGAAAATAAACAAATACATTAAAAACAACACTTATGATTTTATTCTTTGGTGCCGGCAATGGTACGGTAATAGCCGTTAAGGCTAAAGAGATGTTATCTCAAGAGAATATCAATGCGCTGCAGTGGCTTTTTGGCAATGCCACCCTTTTGGAGGGAGAGACTGTATGCGGAAATTTTGTTGGTCCAAGACGTGAGATGATCACCCCTTGGAGTACTACCGCTGTGGAGATTACCCAGAACATGAATATCTGCGGCATAGAGCGTATTGAGGAGTTCTTTGCTGTTGAGGGCGAGGAGGCCCAGTATGACAAGATGCTCCAGAGGTTCTACAGAGGCCTTGACCAGGAGATTTTCACAATTGACAAACAGCCTGATCCTGTAATTTACATTGAGGATTTTGAGAGCTATAACAAACAGGAGGGTCTTGCACTCAACCCTGAGGAGATTGAGTACCTTAAAGGTTTGAGCAAGAAACTTGGCCGTGGCCTTACAGACAGTGAGGTGTTCGGTTTCTCACAGGTTAACTCCGAGCACTGCCGCCACAAGATCTTCAACGGTGTGTTCATCATAGACGGCAAGGAGATGGAGAGCTCTTTGTTCAAGATGATCAAGAAAACATCGCAGGAGAATCCAAATCTTATTGTAAGTGCGTATAAAGACAACTGTGCTTTCCTTGAGGGCCCTAAAGTGGCAATGTTCCACCCTGTAAGCGGAAGCCAGCCATCAGAGTTTGTGGCAAAAGAGGTTGATACAGTTATCTCCCTTAAAGCAGAGACCCACAACTTCCCAACCACAGTTGAGCCTTTCAATGGTGCGGCAACCGGTTCTGGAGGAGAGATCAGAGACCGTATTGCAGGTGGTAAGGGCAGCTTTCCGATAGCGGGTACTGCATGTTACATGACCTCTTACCCAAGATTCAACGAAGGTGTTGAGGCAACCGCAGGCATCAATGCCCATTTGAGCACTGAGGCAGGCAAAGGTGCTGCAGATCTTGCAGACGACTCTTGTTCTGCAGCAATGGCTGTAGAGCGTGACTGGGAGAAGACCCCTGCCCGCCCTTGGCTATACCAGAGCCCGCAGGAGATCCTTACCAAGGCTTCCAACGGTGCTTCTGATTTCGGTAACAAGTTCGGCCAGTGTATCATCTGCGGAAGTTTGCTTACTGCAGAGTTTGAGGCACAGAGAAAATTCGGTTTTGATAAAGTGATAATGTTGGCAGGTGGTGTTGGCTACGCTAAAAAACGCGACGCCCTTAAGGAGAAACCTGCTGTTGGAGATAAAGTGGTTCTTCTTGGTGGTGACAACTACCGCATTGGTATGGGTGGTGGCGCAGTAAGTAGCGTTGATACCGGCCAATATGCCAATGCAATTGAGTTGAATGCTATCCAGCGTTCAAACCCTGAGATGCAGAAGAGGGCTTACAATGCCATCCGTGCAATTGCTGAGTCTGACAACAATACCATCATAAGCGTTCACGACCACGGTGCAGGCGGACACCTCAACTGTCTTTCTGAGCTTGTGGAAGAGACCGGTGGAAACATTGACATCAGCAAACTTCCTGTAGGTGACCCTACCCTATCGCTTAAAGAGATTATCGGAAACGAGAGCCAGGAGAGAATGGGTCTTGTTATGCAGGAGAAGGACATTGAGGAGCTTAAGGCCATTGCAGACCGTGAGCGTTCTCCAATGTACGTGATTGGTGAGACTACCGGAGAGCACAACTTCACTTTGCGCAATGAGAAAACCGGTGAGGCTGCCATAGACCTTGCTATGGAAGACATGTTCGGAAGCGCTCCTAAAACTTATATGAAGGACGTTACTGCAGATTATACTTATGCACCTCTTGCTTACGATCCTGCCAAATTTGAGTACTACGTTAGCCAGGTTCTTCAGTTGGAGAGCGTTGCTTGTAAAGACTGGTTGACAAACAAGGTTGACCGTTCGGTTACCGGACTTATCGCCGGCCAGCAGACTTGCGGTGAGATCCAGTTGCCTTTGAACAACCTTGGAGTTACCGCTATCGGCTACAATAATAAAGAGGGTATTGCAACTTCTATGGGTCATGCCCCTATGGTAGCTATGGTTGACGCTGCTGCAGGTTCAAGAATGGCTATCTCGGAGGCTCTTACCAACGTTGTTTGGGCTCCATTGAAAGACGGTATCAAAGGTATTTCTTTGAGTGCAAACTGGATGTGGCCTTGCCGCAACGAGGGTGAGGACACCCGTCTGTTCAAGGCTGTGAAAGGTGCTTCTGATTTCTCTTGTGCCCTTGGCATCAACATCCCTACCGGAAAGGACAGTATGAGTATGACCCAGAAATATCCGTCGGGAGAAAAAGTACTTTCTCCTGGTACAGTGATCATCTCTACCGTAGCACCTGTGGAGGATATCAACAAGATTGTGCATCCTAACCTTCAGAATAATCCCGACAGTGTATTGATGTATATCCCATTTGTGGACGGTGCCGCTTCGGCTGCTGCAGGTTCTGACGCTAAAGAGGCATTCCCTCTTGGCGGTTCTGCTTTTGCACAGATTGTTGGCCAGGTAGGCAATATTGCTCCTGATGTGGAGAATCCTGCTTACTTTGCTTCAGCATTTGCTGCTGTTCAGAAACTGGTTGCCGATGAGCTTGTGCTTGCAGGTCATGACATTTCTGCCGGTGGTCTTATCACTACTGCCCTTGAGATGTGTTTTGCAAATGTAAACGGCGGTTTGGCTATCAATGCACGCGCCCTTGAGATGATTGCCAAAGAGTGGGGCTGCACCGGCGGTTCAGATTCTATCTTCAGAGCTTTGTTCTCAGAGACTCCAGGTGTACTTGTTCAGGTGGCTTCTTCTTCTGTTGATTCAGTTGCTGCTGCCTTGGCTGAGTGCGGCGTTAAGGGTTACGCAATTGGTAACTACCTTCCTGCACGCAAAGTGGTTCTTACCGGCTTTGGCGCTGCAGATGCAGTTTCTTTGGATATTGATGCCATGAGAGACATCTGGTTCAAGACTTCATATTTGTTTGATATCCGTCAGGTTGGCGAGACTTGCGCTAAAGAGAGATTCCAGAACTATAAGAAACAGCCTTTGGTTTACTCGTTCCCTGAGAACTTCACAGGTTCATTGAGTTCTTATTCTGGCGTTGCTGCTCCAGTTGCTGAGGGTTCTTCTGCTCTTGCTCCTGCTGCTGATGCCCCTATTGCTGCAATTATCCGTGAGAAAGGTTCTAACGGTGACCGTGAGATGGCATGGGCTCTTCACCTTGCTGGATTCAGAGTTAAGGATGTTCATATGACCGACTTGATTTCCGGCCGCGAGACCCTTGAGGAGGTTAAGATGATTGTATTTGTTGGAGGTTTCTCAAATGCCGATACTCTTGGTTCAGCTAAAGGTTGGGCTGGTGCATTCCTTTACAATGCCAAAGCTAAGGCTGCCCTCGATGCTTTCTACGCTCGTGAGGATACAATGAGTTTGGGTATCTGTAACGGTTGTCAGCTGATGGCTGAGTTGGGTCTTCTTACCCCTACTGCCCGTGAGCTTTCACCTAAGATGGTTCACAACAACTCGCACAAATATGAGAGTGCGTTCGTAGGTGTTGGTATTGAGAACAGCCCTTCTATCATGCTTCGCTCGCTTTCAGGCAGCAAACTTGGTATCTGGGTTGCCCACGGTGAGGGTAAATTCTCGTTCCCTGCAGGTATGGACAACGTGGTTGTTGCTGCCCGCTATACTTACAACGCATATCCTGCCAATCCTAACGGTTCTCCAGAGGGTATTGCCGGTGTCTGCAGCACAGACGGCCGTCACTTGGCTATGATGCCTCACCCTGAGCGCTGCTTGCGTCCTTGGAACTGGGCACACTACCCTGCAGAGCTTCGTTCACAGGAGATCACCCCTTGGATTGAGATGTTCATCAACGCACGCGTTTGGTGCTCCGGCAAATAATTGGGATTAGGTTACTATACCTATATATATAATAGGAGCTCCGCGGGTGTGCGGGGCTCCTATTATTTTTACCCCTCTATGTAACGTCGTCTTTTTGTACAATTTGCTGATCCTCAGCAAATTAAAAATTAAGGGGCTTGCATTTTTGCAAACCCCTAATTTTTAACTACCTGGGCACCAGGTAGTTGTACAAAAAGACGACGTTACAATTTACGCCCAGCGAGTTCGCTCAGTTCACTGCGCTCACCTTTTATGAGGTTCACGTGCTCAAAGAGGTTTTCGCCGTAGAGTTTTTCGCTCAAGTGGGTGAGACCGTTGGACCATTTGTCCAGGTATGGCTGGTCTATCTGGTTTACATCACCAGTGAAAACTATCTTGGTTCCTTCGCCAGCACGGGTAATGATGGTTTTCACTTCGTGCGGGGTGAGATTCTGAGCCTCGTCAATTATGAAGAAGGTATTGGAGAGGGAGCGGCCGCGGATGTAGGCAAGCGGGCTGATGAGCAACTGCTCGCGACGGAGCATCTCCTCTATTTTTATGTTTTCTTTACTGGTGTCGCGGAAATTCTTCTTTATTACGGCAAGGTTGTCGTAAAGAGGAAGCATATACGGGCCAATCTTCTCCTTGGCGTCGCCGGGAAGGAATCCAATCTCCTGGTTCTTGAGTGGGATTACCGGGCGGGAAAGGAGTATCTGGTCGTAAAGATGGGTCTGTGCCAAGGCTCCTGCCAGGGCAATGAGGGTCTTTCCTGTGCCGGCGGTGCCGGTTAGGGAAACAAGTTTGATGTCGGGATTAAGAATGGCATCCATTGCAAAGACCTGCTCAAAGTTGCGTGGGGAGATGCCGTAGGCGCTCTGCTGCTCCACCATTACAATATTGCCGGTGTTGTGGTTGTACCGGGCCAGGATGACATCTTTGTCGGGAAGATGAAACTTATAGAGCTGGTTGCAAGGGGGTGTTTTGTAACGGAAGGCGCTGAGAGGCACCCCTTCCGGAGTCTGCTCAAGGGCAGCCAGAAGCTGCAGATCCGCCCCCTTTACGGAAATGATCCTCTTGGTGGTGCGGTTGACGCGCTCCTCTTTGATATGGTCGGTGAGGTAATCCTGCACGAACATCCCAACGGCCTTGGCTTTCATCCTCAGATTCACATCCTTGGTTACCAGCGCCACAGTGCGGTTGGCATAGTTGTGCTTGTACCATATGGCAGTGGCCAGGATGCGGTGGTCCTGGGTGTCATCCCTAAAAGCACCTTGCAGTTCTTTTGGGAAATCGCGGTTTACAGTTATGGTAAGTGTGCCCCGGTTCTTCCCCAGCGGATAACCGTGACCGTTGAAAAGCCTCGGATCCGAAATCTCATCAATGGTACGCACAAACTCGCGGGCGTTGTAATTGATGGTATCATTGCCGTTCTTGAACTTGTCTACCTCCTCAAGTACCGCCAACGGAATTACTAAATCGTTCTCCTGAAAATTGTAGATTGCACGATGGTCATGCAAAATCACGTTTGTGTCAAGCACAAAAATCTTTGGTAACTTTTGCATAGCGGATGGGTTTTTGTAAAGTTAACAAATAAAATTAAATTACGTCGTCTTTTTGTACAATTTGCAGATTATCAGGCAATTGCTTTTTTTTAAAAAGAGCAATTTTGTTTTTAAGAAAAAGCAATCTATTGAAACACAAATAGTTGTACAAAAAGACGACGTAAAATAAGCCACGGTTGGAGTAGAGTAAATTTACTCAAAAGCTTGCAGATTATTTAGAAGTTAGGTATTTTGCCGGAAACTTTAAAGACATGAAGAAGGGAAAGAGAGAGCAGGAAGGAATTATGCATGTGTATTTCAGGGCCAATGGCAGGTACACTGTATTTTATGATGATGAGGATAATATTGAGCTCTTGAGGCGGATGGACAAGTTTGCCAAAAAGTACGAATCCACCGTTTTTGAATTTGCATTAATGGGAAACCATGCGCATTTCTTGGTGTACACTACATGTGTGAGCGTGTTGATGCGGGACACATTAAAGAGCTATTCCCGTTGGTATAACAAGAAATACAAGAACAGCAACAAAGTTTTTAAAACGCCTTTTTCCAGCGCATGCAAAAGGAGCGATGAATGGGTATTTGATACCAGCATGTATATTCTCAGGAACGCTACTGTCGCCAGAATTTGCAGCAAAGCCGAGCATCACCGGTGGTGTTCCATGAGTTTCCATTTCAGAGATGAAAAAAGGCATTTACCAATTGGCTATAACCAATATTTGAGATTATCTGAAGCAATTGAAATAGACACATCCTTTATCGACAGCAAATTCAAGAACTTTAAAGAATTTGCAGATTACGTAAATAATATCCCAATACTTAGATCATCTGTTATTCCCGACAACGCCAAATGGGAATCCAATACTCCCGGCACTATTGCCGCTGAAGCATCGAGACTCCTTAACGGAAGATCTCTTAACAGTCTTAAAAGAGATGAAATAGCTGATCTTATTGTTAATCTCTACCGCAATACCGGAGCTAAAATGCTGCAAATTGCCTCTGTTCTTCATGTAGACTATAAATTTGTAAAGCATTGCATTGCTAGAGAGAAGAACGCCTCAAACAACCGTACAGCACCGCAGCCGGAATAAAGCATCTCCGGCTGCTACAGTCAACAAAAAACACCCATGAGAGTTTTATGGCTCTCATGGGATTTTTTGTTGCTGTTGCTTAAAGTTACGTCGTCTTTTTGTACAAATCTCTAACTATCAGAATGTTACAAAATAGAGATATATGAATTATACAAAAATTTATTTTATACATCATTGATTATCAATCAATTGTACAAAAAGACGACGTAACTTTAAGGTGAATAAAAAAACCACCGGGATTACCGGTGGCTTTTTTGTGTATACTCGAGAGATAAATTATTTCTGAGCATTGTGTTTGATTGCAGCCTGAGCAGCAGCTAGGCGAGCAATTGGAACACGGAATGGAGAACATGAAACGTAGTTCATTCCAGCCAAGTGGCAGAACTCTACTGAATCTGGATCACCACCGTGCTCACCGCAGATACCAACTTTAAGTTTAGCGTTAGTTGATCTACCGCCTTTGATACCCATCTCAACAAGTTTGCCAACTGAACCTCTATCCAAAGTCTGGAATGGGTCAGCAGGAAGGATCTTCTTGCTTAGGTAGTCGCCCATGAAACCGCCGATATCGTCACGAGAGAACCCGAAGGTCATCTGAGTAAGGTCGTTGGTACCGAATGAGAAGAACTGTGCAGTCTTAGCCATCTCGTCAGCAAGGATAGCAGCTCTAGGGATCTCAATCATTGTACCGTATAGGTAAACGATCTTAACGCCCTGCTCAGCCTCTACTGCTGCGTGTACTTTGTCGCAAAGCTCTTTCTGGAAATCAAGCTCTTTAACTGAAACAGTTACAGGAACCATGATCTCTGGCTGTGGAGTAAGACCCTCTTTAATCAACTCTGCAGTAGCAGTGAAGATAGCGTGGAACTGCATCTCTGAAATCTCAGGATAAGTTACACCAAGACGTACACCACGGTGACCCATCATAGGGTTAACCTCGTGTAGAGCCTCACCACGTTTCTTGATATCCTCTGGAGTGATACCGAACTCTGCAGCCATCTCCTCAATTTTCTCTTTTGTCTGAGGAACGAACTCATGTAGAGGTGGGTCAAGCAGACGGAAGGTTACTGGCTTGCCGTCAAGAACTTTCATAGTACCTTTAACAGCCTCTTTTACGTATGGCTCAAGCTCAGCAAGTGCCTGACGTCTCTCAGCCTCTGAGTTAGAAAGGATCATCTTGCGAAGTTTTGATAGAGGAGCCTCTGAGTTCTCACCGTAGAACATGTGCTCAATACGGAACAGACCGATACCCTCAGCGCCAAAGTTGATAGCAGTCTGAGCATCCTGTGGGTTATCAGCGTTGGTTCTAACACCAAGAACGCGGTATTTGTCTACAATCTTCATGTACTCTACGAAACGAGGATTCTCTGAAGCATCCATAGTCTCGATAGCTACATCATATACATAACCCTTGCTACCGTTCAATGAGAAGATGTCACCCTCATTGTAAACTTTCTCACCGATAGTCAAAGTTTTGTTCAACATGTTGATGTGAAGTGCATCGCAACCTACGATACAGCATTTACCCCAACCACGTGCAACAAGAGCAGCGTGTGAAGTCATACCGCCACGAGCAGTCAAAAGACCGTCAGCAGCACGCATACCCTCAACGTCCTCAGGGTTAGTCTCCTCACGAACAAGGATAACTTTCTCTTTTCTTGCAGCGCACTCAACAGCCTCCTCAGCAGTGAATACGATCTTACCTACAGCACCACCAGGACCAGCTGGAAGACCCTGTGCAATTACAGTACCTTTCTTCTCGGCAGCTGGGTTAAGGATTGGGTGTAGAAGCTCGTCCAACTGGGCAGGAGCAACACGCATTACTGCAGTCTTCTCATCAATAAGACCCTCAGCAAGCATATCCATAGCCATGTTCAAAGCAGCAAGACCTGTTCTCTTACCTACACGGCACTGAAGCATCCAAAGTTTGCCGTCCTGGATAGTGAACTCAATATCCTGCATATCGTGGAAGTGAGCCTCAAGGTTCTGCTGGATCTGATCCAACTCAGCGTATACAGCTGGCATAGCAGTCTCCAAAGAAGCAAGGTTCTTGTTGTGCTCGTTCTTTGTAGCCTCATTCAATGGGTTAGGAGTTCTGATACCTGCAACAACGTCCTCACCCTGAGCGTTGATCAACCACTCACCGTAGATCTTGTTCTCACCTGTAGCAGGGTTTCTTGAGAAAGCAACACCGGTAGCTGAATTGTCACCCATGTTACCGAATACCATTGACTGTACGTTTACTGCAGTACCCCACTCGTCAGGAATACCCTCAATTCTTCTGTATGCAATAGCTCTCTTACCGTTCCATGATTTGAAAACGGCGCCAATACCGCCCCAAAGCTGCTCATAAGCATCGTCTGGGAATGGTTTGCCTAGCTCCTGTTTAACTCTGATCTTGAAATCCTCGCAAAGCTGCATCAAGTCCTCAGTAGTAAGGTCTGTATCTGAAGCATAACCTTTCTCTTTCTTAACTTTGTGCAACATTCTGTCCAACTGAACGCGGATACCGTTACCCTCCTCAGGCTCAATACCCTCAGCTTTCTCCATTACAACGTCTGAATACATCATGATCAAACGTCTGTATGCATCATAAACAAAACGAGGATTACCGGTTTTAGCAATAAGACCAGGGATAGTTGCAGAACATAGACCAATGTTAAGAACTGTCTCCATCATACCAGGCATAGAGCTTCTTGCACCTGAACGGCAAGATACTAGAAGTGGAGAAGTAGGGTCACCAAATTTCATACCCATTACCTCCTCGGTAGCAGCCATTGCAGCATTTACCTCAGCCTCCAACTCTTTAGGATAGTTACAACCATTTTTGTAATACTCAGTACAACAGTCAGTTGTAATAGTAAAACCTGCAGGAACCGGAATCTCCAGTTTGCACATCTCAGCAAGGTTAGCACCTTTACCGCCAAGAAGGTTTTTCATGCTTCCATCGCCGTCGGCAGTTTTACCACCAAAACGATAAACTCTCTTGATTTCTGACATAATTAAATGAAATTAAATATTGTTTGGTTATAAATAGTCATTTTTAGAAAAAATGCGATACAAAAATATAAAAAAAAATCCTAAATAAAGAATAAAACTTATCTTCTGTCCCCCCTTTCATTCCATCCCACACTTATCCCTAATCCCGACAGATTTTCCAGAAGTTTGTCCCTTGTAGAAACCGCATCATCCTCAACCCCCTGTTTCCCCTGATACAGAGAATAGTTACCTCTTAGCTGGGTCTCAGTCATATTAGGCATGATAACATTTGCCCCATGCAGCAGTGCCTGCTCCCTTCCCATAGGGTCAAGCACCTGGAGGGCCGTTGTGGCGGCAATGTTTATGTCGGGAAGAAGAATCCTCAACCTTGCAACCATATCCACACTCAACTTCAGCAGCTCGGCGTTGGAGAGGTTCCAGAAGTCGCCACGGGGCTGTGAGGCAAGTTCCTTCAGGTTGTCGGGAAGAGGAGCTCCTGTGCGCCAATGGGCAACAATCTGCCCCAGAGGGGTATCATAATGAGGAATATACGGCCCCATACCCACCATATCAACACCCAGATTCTCAAGAAATTGCAAATCCTCTTCCAGATGTTCACATGTTTGAAAAGGGAGTCCGATCATCACACCGCTGCCCAAGAGGTAATTCTCTGATTTAAGGTCGGCCAACGCCTGCAACCTACGTAGCATCGAGTGGTTTGCCGCATCCTTTGCTTTGTTGCCGGTGAGGGCAAATCCCGGATGGATCTTCTCGTACAACTCCTTGTTGGAGGTCTCAATTCTGAGCAGATACCTCGTGGCTCCCGCCTTCTTCCACTCCCTGTACACCTCCCGGGGCTGCTCCCCAAGCGAAAGGGTTATTCCCAGATTGTTCAACGGTAGTGTGGAGGCTTTTTCTGAGGCCAACTGCATCACACTTTCCGGGTTGCCTCCCTTCTGCAGATGCCTTATCTGCCACACTAGACGGGTAATCTTCTCAATGAACTCACTGTCACTGCGTTCGCCTCCCTGAATGGCCACCGACCCATATCCTGCATCAAGGGCAAACTGCGCCTCACTGAGCACCTGCACATCCGACATCTCATACCTCTCCACACACCTGTTCCCCGCCCGTATCCCACAATACAGGCAATTCTTACTGCACCTGTTGGAAATCTCAATCAGCCCCCTGAAATACACATTCGGCCCCCTATGCTTCAACTTCAACGCATAAGCCTCCTGCTGTAAGTTACGTCGTCCTTTTGTACAATCCATTGTATATCAAACTGTTAAAAATATCAAAATTTTAAAATCACATCACCTTGTTTTTACACATCTCTGTTAATCAGACACTTGTACAAAAAGACGACGTAACTTAAAAGTTTTTTTTAAAAAAGGGCAGTAGCACGGTGGAAAATGCCAGTAACATAGGCTATACACATACCATAGTTGGTTACAGGAACGCCGGCGGCAACAACGCGGCGGATGCGGTTGGCAAGTTGACGGCGGGTAACCATGCAGCCACCACACTGGAGCGCGAGGGCATAATCCGAAAGCTGCTCATGAGGAGGCAGCTGATCCAGGCCGCTGATAAAGGTGAACTGCAGTTTGCAGCCGCATTTTTTCTGCAGCATTGCCGGAATCTTCACACGCCCTATATCCTCACAAGAGGTGTGATGGGTGCAGGACTCCAGCACAAGCACCTTGTCACCATCCTTAAGGGTTTCAATAGCCTTCACCCCTTTCATATACTCTTCAAACGGACCTTTTGCTCTGGCCATCAGCACACTGAAGCTTGTAAGCGGAATATTTTCAGGTACAACTTGAGATACCTGCCTGAAAGCCTGACTGTCTGTAACAACCATCTTAACAGAAGACACACAACACCCCTCACCAGATGTTACTCCCGACAAATCTCCGGCATCCTCCACGCAAGGAATCCCTTTAAGATACCCCTCCAACTGCTCCGGCTGGAGCACAGTTGCAATACCACCATTATCCAGCACATCGCGGATAGCCATCACCTGCGGAAGGATAAGCCTGCCGGCAGGGGCCTCAGAATCTATAGGACATACCAAAACAAAATTGTCGCCGGGTTCAACGAGCCCCTCCATAATGGTCCTTTCACCGCCGCTCAACAGTAGCCCCTTAACAATAAATGCCATAAGCATATCAACCGCCTCGCGCTGCTGCCCGGCATCAGGCATCTTGCATGAAAACTCCACCACATCACAATCATACATATTATTGAGATCACCGGCTACACCACAATCCAACGGGATTATGTCAGACTGGTTATGCACCACCACAACCGGCACCTCAAACTCCTTCAGTTTGGCCAATACATCCTTCTCCTCCTTGCCAAAAACATTACCTGAGAACACCAGCAGTGCCATATCAATCTCCTCAATCACCTTCATGGTCTTCTCCACACGCTTGAGTCCAACCTCTCCCCCATCATCAAAACCGGCAGTATCAATCAGCTGTACCGGCCCAATATCGGGAATCTCCATACGCTTTTTCACCGGATCTGTTGTAGTACCCGGTGTATCCGACACAATTGCCACCTCCTGCCCCAACAGGATATTTATAAGGGAACTTTTTCCCACATTCCTTTTTCCAAAAATTCCAATATGTTTTACGCCCATAATTGAGTAGATTTTAAAATTCCACACTATTTCTCTTCCCGACAATCTCTTTACAAATATAATGCAAAAACACCAAAATGCCCCTCCGGGCACTCCAGAAATGACAATTTTTCTTTTTCCTAAAATTGCTGTTTTTAAAAAGAGCAAAACTTTTCAGAAATTTCTTTTTCAGGCATGCTTTTTCTGGAACCCTGCATACATTTGCTCCACAAGCGGACAGCCCGAGAGAGGGAAGGATGGTCATGGCGCGGTGGGGTGTAAGTTTGGACAGCAATCCTGGAGGGTTATTTTTTTAGTGTTAA
Organism: Candidatus Egerieisoma sp.; assembly: GCA_045659725.1. Lineage (GTDB taxonomy): Bacteria > Bacteroidota > Bacteroidia > Bacteroidales > UBA932 > Egerieousia. The sequence continues at coordinate 24,426 of JAZRCK010000043.1, read as the reverse complement.
TGAAAAGTTATTGCGGGAAGAGAGGATTGCCGGACAATGAATGCATGTGCAGGATTAGGCACATGGAACCCGCTTGAAGCGGCCAGTGTGGGCTTGGCCCAAAGTCCACACTGCTGCTTAATAAAAAAACAGCGCCACAACGCATCTTGCACATCCGGGGCGGTTGCCAGGACACCAGACCGGGGCACCGGTGAAAGCAGGCCGGGCATCCGGGGCGGCTGGCCGTGGAACCGGTAGCTGTCGGGAAGAAGGCCTATTTGGAAGCAGATTGAAATATTCAACTCTAATGATATGAAAAACATTTTCAGCAACAAGGATTTTTGGAAGGATGCACTGCTGTTTTTGGGGGTACTGTGCATGTTTTACCTTATTTATGTGGTAATAGAGTATTGGCCGGAGATTCTGGAGGGATTCAAACGGGGCTGGAGCGGCGAATAGCCCTTTGTTATCCAAGGCAAATTGAGTACCTTTGCCAATTCAATTTATACGCATTACACGCACAAAATGGCAAGAGAAAAAGCATCAAGGGGAAAATCCAGAGACACCAAGGCTCGCGGAAGAGCCGCATCTAGGGAAAAGACCAGAGAAAAATCATCTAAAGAGAAAGCAACCAAGGGAGCACCATGGGGATCAATGAAAGGTCAGGCCAAGAAGACCCCAAAACTTAATCCCGACAAGCTGAATGCGGCCAAAGCCCGCGCAAAAAAGAATGCAGAGGCAGCACGTATGGCCGAGGAATTTGCATACGCCGTAAAGGCAGCAGGCATGTTTGGAGCATCTGCTTCAGAAACAGCAGCCGAGCTTGAGGCAATGCAGGCAAAGGCCAAGGAAGCCCAGAAGGCGGCCAAGGCTGCGGAAAAAGCAGCCAAAGAGGCTGATGAGCAGACAAACGCACTCATTGCTAAAGCAAAAGCCGCTGTAATGGGTACAGAAGTGGCTAACGTGGAGCAAGAGCCGGCTGAATCGGCTCATGGTGTACAGCAGGCGGCCGGAGCGCAGCAGGCTGTTGAGGCAACCTCAGGAAACTGGGAAGCTGAAGAAACAACTGACACAGAGGCAGCTGACACCGCATCAGCCGATACAGCAACACAACCACAAACAGCATCAGAGCCTGAAACCCCATCGGTAACTTTCAAGGATCTTGGTCTCAACAGCTACATTATAAAGGCCATCAGCGAGATGGGCTTTGAGAAACCTACCCCTGTGCAGGCCAGAATCATCCCTACCCTACTTTCTGAGGAGGGCGATGTAGTGTGTCTTGCCCAAACAGGTACCGGAAAGACCGCAGCATTCGGACTCCCTTCGCTGGAGCGCATTGTTGCCCACAACATGGAGCGCTACACCCAAGTGCTGGTGCTCAGCCCTACCCGTGAGTTGTGCAGACAGATATCGCAGGACTTGAGGAACTACTCAAAGCTTCTGCATGACCTTCAGATTGTTGACGTATACGGAGGAGCGGGCATTGAGCCGCAGATAAAGGCCCTGAAGAAAATTCCGCACATTGTGGTTGCCACCCCGGGAAGACTTCTTGATCTGATAGGCAGAAAAGCCACAGACCTCAGCCAGGTGCATACCCTTATCCTGGATGAGGCTGACGAGATGCTGAACATGGGCTTTAAGGAGGAACTTGATGCCATTTTGGAGAGCCTCCCAACAGAGAAACGTGTTCTTCTCTTCTCTGCTACACTGCCTATTGAGGTAGAAAAGATTGCAAAAACTTATATGCGTGATGCACAAGTGGTTACCGTAGGTGAGCGCAATAGCGGATCTGACAATGTAAAGCACTATTGCTACACCATCCACGAGAAAGACCGCTATGCGGCACTCAAGAGGGTTGTAGACTACTACCCGGAGATTTACGGCATCATCTTCTGCCGCACCCGCCGCGAGTGTGGAGAAATTACCGCCGCACTCATTAAGGACGGCTACGATGCAGATGCCCTTCACGGAGACCTTTCACAGATGCAGCGCGACCAGGTAATGCGCCGCTTTAAGGAAAAGACCCTCAAACTCCTTGTGGCAACCGACGTGGCAGCCCGAGGCATTGACGTGAACAACCTTACCCACGTAATCAACTATAATCTTCCCGACGAGGTTGAGCAGTACACCCACCGTAGCGGCCGTACCGGCCGTGCCGACAAGACCGGAAAATCCATTGTTCTGATAAACACCAAGGAGCAGAGCAAGGTGCGGAGGATTGAAAAAATTATCGGGAAGACATTTGCACAGGCCAAACTCCCTACAGGTGAGGAGGTTTGCTCAAAACAGCTCCTTTCTATGATTGACCAGATAAATGCTGTGGAGGTTAGGGAGGAGGAGATTGCCCCATACCTTTCACTTATTGAGGAGAAATGGAGGAACCTTGGCCGTCATGAGATTATAAAGAAATTCCTTTCTGTGGAGTTCAACCGCTTCCTTGATTACTACCGCAATGCCCAGGATCTGAACATTGTTGTGGAGAAAAAGAAGAAAAAAGGTCCAAACGGAGAGGAATCGGATGCACCTGCATATGTACCGCGCCGCAATGAGAAAGGTTTCCAATGGGTTAAGATGAACATTGGAAGCAAGCAGAGCGTGAGCGCCAGAACTATAGTAAGGATGATGACCTCACTTGGCGTAGGCAAAAAGGGAATTGGCAAGATTGAGATCCGACGCAGCGAGTGCTTTGTGAGCATCAGTTCCAATGCAGCCAAATATGTAGTTGACCAGACCAACAACACCGATTACAAAGGCCGCCGCCTGTGGACGGAGCTGGTTGAGATGTAAAAAAAACGCTTGGGAAACTCCCAAGCGTTTTTTTGTAGGCCCAACAGGACTCGAACCTGTATTTAAAGTTTAGGAAACTTTCGTTCTATCCCTTGAACTATAGGCCCATCACCTCGGGAGCCACAAGAACTCCCGAAACGGATTGCAAATATAGTAAAATTTTTAATACGCCCAACGGTAAAGGATAGATCCCCATGTAAATCCTGCACCAAATGCAGAGAAGATGAGGGTATCGCCTTTCTTGAACTTATTGCGGAAATCCCACAAAGCCAACGGAATTGATGTACCTGCGGTATTTCCAAACTTTTCTATATCAATAAGTATCTTGTCTGTAGAAAGTCCCATTCTCCTTCCTGTAGCGTCAATGATACGCAAGTTTGCCTGATGAGGGATCAGGTATGCAATATCATCTGCTGTAAGGTTGTGCTTCTCCATCATCTCTACAGATACATCTGCCATTCTGGATACGGCATATTTGAACACCTGCTGTCCCTCCTGATGGATATAGTGCTGTCTCTTCTCCACAGTCTCATGAGTTGGTGGATACAAGGATCCGCCTGCTGTCTGGTACAGATAGTGGCGTCCAACTCCGTCTACGTGCATGATTGCATCCTGCAAGCCAAGAGACGGATCATCTGAAGGCTCAATAAGCATTGCAACTGCAGCATCACCAAAAAGCGGGCAAGTGGCACGGTCCTGATAATTGGTCATACCGCTCATGCGCTCTCCGCATACAAGAACAGCTTTCTTGTATCTGCCGCTCTCAATGAAGTTTGAAACTGTGTAGAAACTGAAAAGGAAACCGCAGCAGCCTGCGTTGATATCATATCCCCAAGCATTGAGGATACCGCATTTGTCACTTATGATGTTTGCTGTTGCAGGGAAAAGCATATCAGGGCTAACTGTAGCACAAATAAGCAAATCCACCTCCTCAGGTTTTGTACCGGTGCTCTCAAGAAGTTTCTTTACAGCCTGCTCCCCCATGAATGAGGTTCCCAAGCCGTCCTCTTTAAGTATTCTTCTCTCCTTAATTCCAACTCGGCTCATAATCCACTCGTCAGAAGTGTCTACCATAGTAGAGAGCTCAGCATTGGTAAGGATATACTCAGGCAAGTAAGCTTCAATACCTGTAATAATAGCTTTTTTGTCTGTCATTGTAGTAGTATTGGTTTTAATTCACACCGTCCATCATGGCCTTCTTGAACTTGTCAATCAAGCCCTGCCTTACCACCTGCTCGCCCTTGAGAATCATGTTCTTAATGGCAAGAGGCGTAGAGACTCCGTGTCCGATGAGAACTGGTGCGGTAACCCCCAAAACAGGGACACCGCCGTAGGTTTCGTAATTGAATCTGTTGAAAAAAGGGTGCTTCACGCCAAGTTTGGCAACAAGTTCATACATCCCCTCCGCCTGCTTGAGGCAGATATTCCCCACAAACCCGTCGGTAACAAGCACATCGGCAACACCTCCGCTGAACATCTGGTTTGCCTCCATATTCCCGACAAAGTTGAAATCTGCAGTATCACTCATTATCTTGTACGCCTCCTGGGAAACCACATTTCCCTTCTCAGCCTCTGCTCCTATATTCAACAGAGCTACCCTTGGATTGTCAATGCCCATCATGGCTTTGGCATATATTGAACCCATGATGCCGAACTGGTACAACACATCTGCCCTTGTATCTGAGTTGAAACCAACATCAAGGAGCAGCATCTCGCGCCCGTCCGCCAAAGGTATCTGGGCAGGTATACATGGTCTGATGATGCCCGGAATATTGTTCAGTACCTGAACAGAACCGGCAAGCATTGCCCCGGTATTTCCCGCGCTTATGAAGACATCAATCTTACCTGCCGCCAACATATTGAATCCAACCACAAGGCTGGACTGCTTTTTCTTGAGGAATGCCCTTACAGGGTGCTCTCCCATTCCAATAGTTTCGGGAGCATGCTCAATAACAAAATTAGCGGAGTCCAAGCCATAGTGCTGGCAGACCTCGCTAATCTTTTTCTCATCACCAATAAGAAAAATCTTTGTATCGGTACCAATATAGGAATGAGCCTCTATAGCCCCCAATATTACATTGTTGGGGGCGAAGTCTCCTCCCATCGCATCAATACCGATTCTTATCATACCGGAACGGCGCCAATTACGCGTTGTTCTTCTCAATGATAAGACGGCCACGGTAGTAGCCACACTCAGGGCAAACATGGTGATACATAACAGTTGCACCACAGTTTGAACAAGTTGCTAGTGTAGGAACTACTGCTTTGTCGTGAGTTCTACGCTTGTTTCTGCGCTGTTTTGAAATTTTGTGCTTTGGATGTGCCATTTCTAAATATTTTTAATTTGTTATCTTTCTATTTCTGTTCCGGACGGTCGGAATTTCAGTTCTTTTTGTCAAACAATCCTTTCAATGCTCCAAAAGGTGAATTCTGCGCAACCTCATCATCATCTTTTTCAACTGCAGAGTTCACACCCGCAAGCTTAGCCATCATCTCTCTGTTGCACTCACCCTCCTGGTGCACTTTCTGTAAGGGGAGATTCAGGCAGACATAATCATAAAGGAACTGGGTAAGGTCCAACTCCCCGTCTGCAGGATCCATGATGATGAACTCATCCCCATCATCATCTGAAAGGTCCTTGGCAAACTTCACTGCCATTGAACAGCTGAAATCCATAGGGAGTTCCACATCATCCAGGCATCTGTCGCATTCTACTGTAACATAACCTGTTATGTCTGCCTCCACATTCATCCATCCGCTACCTTTCTCCAACACAACTTCTGCATCCAAATCTGCATCAAGAATCTGTGAATTCTCAAATTCCCTGAAAAAACTGCCGTCAATTGGAAAATCATACTCATGCTTTCCAATCTGCAATCCTTTGATTTGAATTATAAAGTCCTTATTCTCAGCCATCTCAATTCTTCTCCACTTTAGAGCGTGCAAAGATAGTATTTTTTTCCGTTAAATCAAACTTACTTTCCACTAAAGGGCATTGTTCTTCCTTCTCTTGCGCTCGTTCTCATCGAGATAAATCTTTCTTATGCGCATAGATTTTGGTGTTACCTCCACAAGCTCGTCCTCCTGGATATACTCAAGCATCTCCTCCAACGAGAACTGCAGTGGTGGTGGAAGCTGTGCCTTCTCATCTGTACCCGAAGCACGTACGTTGGTAAGTTTCTTGGTCTTGCAGATATTGATGTTAAGGTCGTCTACCCTTGAGTGCTCACCTACAACCTGTCCTGCATAAATCTCCTCACCAGGGAAAATGATGAACTTGCCCCTGTCCTGAAGCTTGTCCATTGCATATGCAACTGCAGTACCGGTCTCAATTGCCACCAACGAGCCGTTGTTCCTCTTCTCAATCTCACCCTTGTAAGGTTCATATCCTTTGAACCTGTGGGCAACTACAGCCTCACCGGCGGTAGCGGTAAGGAGGTTGCTCCTCAATCCTATAATACCTCTTGAAGGGATATCAAAATCCAGGTGAACACGGTCTTCCCTGTGCTCCATATGAAGCAGTGCTCCCTTCCTGCGGGTAGTAAGCTCAATTGCAGCACCCACCTTATCCTCCGGAAGGTCAATTGTAAGATGCTCAATAGGTTCGCATCTCACGCCGTTTATATTCTTGTCAATAACCTTAGGCTGTCCAACCTGAAGCTCAAAGCCCTCACGTCTCATTGTCTCAATAAGCACGCTCAAGTGAAGCACGCCACGGCCGTAAACTACAAACGAATCTGCAGTAAGCCCGTCCTTAACCCTAAGGGCAAGGTTCTTCTCAAGCTCCTTGTCAAGACGCTCCTTAAGATGTCGGGAAGTTACAAATTTACCCTCCCTTCCAAAGAATGGTGAGTCATTGATACAGAAAAGCATACTCATGGTTGGCTCATCCACTGAAATTGGAGGAAGTGCCTCAGGATTCTCGTAGTCTGCAATGGTATCTCCAATCTCAAATCCCTCAACACCCACAACAGCACAGATATCACCGCTGTGAACCTCATCCACCTTAATCTTTCCAAGACCGTCGAACACCATCAGCTCCTTAATCCTGCTCTTCTCAAATGTACCGTCCCTCTTGCAAAGGGTAACAGGCTGGTTGGCCTTAAGGGTACCTCTCTTTATCCTCCCGACAGCAATTCTACCTACATACGGAGAATACTCCAATGAAGAAATCAGCATCTGAGGAGTACCCTCGAGCTGCTCCGGTGCAGGAATCTCATCTATAATTGTATCCAGCAGTGCTGTAATGTCCGTGGTCGGCTTTTTCCAGTCGTGCGACATCCATCCTTGTTTTGCACTTCCGTACAGGGTCTTGAAATCCAGCTGGTCCTCAGTGGCATCAAGGGAGAACATAAGGTCAAAGACCTGCTCGTTCACCTCGTCGGGACGACAGTTCTGCTTGTCTACCTTATTTACTACCACTACAGGTTTTTTACCCATCTCAATAGCCTTCTGGAGCACAAACCTTGTCTGTGGCATTGTGCCCTCAAAAGCATCAACAAGCAACAGAACTCCGTCTGCCATGTTGAGCACCCTCTCAACTTCACCGCCGAAGTCGGCATGGCCCGGGGTGTCGATGATGTTAATCTTATAATCTTTGTAAGGTACACTCACATTCTTTGCAAGAATTGTTATACCCCTTTCCCTCTCTAGATCGTTGTTGTCTAGAATAAGCTCACCGCTCTTCTCGGCATTTCTTGTGATTTTTGCCTGAAGAATCATCTTGTCCACGATGGTTGTCTTTCCGTGGTCTACGTGAGCAATGATTGCTATGTTTCTAATGTTTTGCATAATTCGGGGCAAAAGTACAGAAAACAACAAAAAATTGCTAAATTCTTGCAAACTTTTTTGGCTCATTTTTTGTGTTTTTTTGAGATTGTAATATTTTTGCAGAGTTAAAATCTACTGCTTAAGATGGGGTATTGGTACCAATCAGTTTCCCCTGCATGGATTGAAGCAGTTGCAACAGTATAGAAATTTTAATAACAACACACGTATATGAAACAGGACATGATTGTAATTTTGGACTTGGGCAGCCACGAGAATACAGTGGTAGCCAGAGCCGTACGTGCATTGGGTGTTTACAGTGAGATCTATCCTCACGACATCACTGCACAGGAGTTGAAAGCACTACCTAACGTTAAGGGTATCATCATTAACGGTGGCCCCAACAATGTTATTGACGGAGTTGAGATTGATGTCCTGAACGAGATATATGAGGCAGGTTTCCCAGTTATGGCTGCCGGCCACGACAAAGCAAAATGCGAGGTTAAACTTCCTGCTTTCGGCAGTGATGCTGATGCTGTAAAGGCTGCTGTTGAGTCATTTGTACTTGACACCTGCAAGGCTGAGAAAAACTGGAACATGACAAACTTCGTAAACGACCAGGTTGAGCTTATCCGCAAACAGGTTGGTGACAGGAAGGTTCTTCTTGCATTGTCGGGAGGAGTAGACAGCTCTGTTGTTGCTGCACTGCTTTTGAAGGCTATTGGCGAGAACCTTGTTTGTGTCCACGTTAACCACGGCCTTATGAGAAAAGGTGAGTCTGAGAACGTTGTAGAAGTGTTCAGAAACCAGCTTTGCGCTAACCTTGTTTACGTTGATGCTACAGACCGTTTCCTAGACAAACTTGCCGGCGTTGCAGATCCTGAGGAGAAACGCAAGATCATTGGCGGCGAGTTCATCCGCGTATTTGAGGAGGAGGCACGCAAACTCGACGGCATAGACTTCCTTGGCCAGGGAACAATCTACCCTGACATTGTAGAGAGCGGTACAAAAACTGCAAAAATGGTTAAGTCTCACCACAATGTGGGCGGTCTTCCTGAGGACATGCAGTTTGAGCTTGTTGAGCCAATCAAACAGCTTTTCAAAGACGAGGTTCGCGCATGCGGTCTTGAGCTTGGTCTTCCATACGAGATGGTTTACCGCCAGCCGTTCCCAGGACCTGGTCTTGGCGTAAGATGCCTTGGCGCAATTACCCGCGACCGTCTTGAGGCCCTTAGAGAGTCTGACGCTATCCTTAGGGAGGAGTTTGCAAAATGTGGCCTTGACAAAAAAGTATGGCAGTACTTTACCGTAGTTCCGGATTTCAAATCTGTAGGTGTACGCAACAATGCCCGTTCATACGACTGGCCTGTTATCATCCGCGCCGTTAACACAATTGACGCAATGACCGCTTCTATTGAGCAGATTGACTGGCCAATCCTTATGAAAATTACCGACAGAATCCTTGCAGAGGTTCCAATGGTTAACCGCGTTTGCTACGACATGTCTCCAAAACCAAGCGCAACTATTGAGTGGGAGTAATCTCTCCTTCCGGTGACTTCCGGTGAGGAACTGATTTCCCAACCCACAAGATAAGATACTTTTCAAACAGCCTTCCTTCCGGGGAGGCTGTTTTTTGTGCCCAGGCGGAGACATTCTGCACACAGACGGCAGCAGGCGGTAACATTTCCTCTCTGTGGGAACAAATCGCCATCAAAATGTGCCAGCCTGCACCACAGTTGGCACACTGAGGCACCTTTTTGTGCCTAGGCGGCAACATTTCTCCTCTGTGGGAACAGATTACCATCAAGATGCACCCGCCTGCCCCACAGAGGGCACACTGAGGCACCTTTTTGTGCCCAGGCGGCAACATTTCCTCTCCGCGGGAACAGATCACCATCAAAATGTGCCAGCCTGCCCCACAGAGGGCACACTGAGGCACCTTTTTGTGCCTAGGCGGCAACATTTCTCCTCTGCGGCATGTGAGGTGGAATCCTTTAATGGCAATTGTCTGTCGGGAAGAGGGAAATTCCCCTTACTGCGGAGTTCCTGCAATTCATTGGGCACACCCATCCCCTCCACAACCACCTCTGCGCATGGCCACCGTGCTCAACTCAACAAAATTGTTGAATTGGGCACACATATCCTTCCCGGAGCCCCATCGCTGCGGGGTTGCCGTGCCCAACGTTTTGCAGGAACTAAAACATACTAAAATTCTGCGCTACAACTAGTTGGAACAATAAAAAAATAATTACCTTTGTAGGCAGAGCAGCCATAAGAGGCGCTGGAAATGAAGATGAAGATAAATGATGACTTGCTCAGGCAGATTGAATCTGACCTCTCAATCAATGCTCCCTTTATCAAGGGTAAAGAGAATCCTGTTAGAAATTGCTGGCATTTTTGCACCGACGGCAACACAGTAGACAGGTTGTTCGATGACCGCAATGATTTCATTGACGGAATGAACAGAGTCTTTATCGTGTCCACAAAATACCGTATTGTTATTCTAGCATTCTGTCTGATGGACACTCACGTGCATTTCATATTATACGGAGAATTTGAACAATGTAATAAATTCATCCATGATTACATTAGATTAACATCAAAACACATTTTTCACAAGCACAAAGAACGTCATAAACTACTTAGGGTTCCTGTTACTCATCAATATATAGACAATGAATTTTATCTGAAAAATGCTATCTGCTATGTAATAAAAAATCCGCCGGTTGGTGGAATTTATTACAATGCATATGATTACCCATGGAGCAGCGGGGCTCTGTATTTCAGAAGTGCAGGTGAATGGTGCTCTCCAGAGTGGACACGCATGACACAATCAATCATGCAAAATCTTGACACTCTGAGTCTCAGAATGAAGAGAGAATTTCTTAAAAGCAGACATTTTTCACACATTGAAGAAGCCAAAATGATTGGCCAAATAATTTTCCCGGGCGAATATGTTGCTTATGAAATTGTAGAAAAAATATTCAGGACTCACAAAAGCTTCAATTTTTTCATGTGCAAGAGCAAAGAGGAAGACATTGAGTCAAAAGGGGGCGCTTTGTCCCGTCTGTCAATTCCCATGCAGGAGATGCGCCAGCACCGCAACGAGTTATGCCTTGAGCTCTTCCAGGCAAACACCATCCGAACCCTTGACACCCAACAGCGTCTGAAACTGGCCCGCACCCTGCGCAAGCGTTTCAACAGCTCACCCAAACAGATCTGCCGTTTGTGCGGTCTGGTTCTCGACGAGGTTAAAGCATACATTTAGGAGGAGCCAGGTGTAGTCAGGTGCATTCAGTGCAATTCATTGGGAAGTTAGTGTACTGTGCAGTTCCTGTCCTGCAATTCATTGGGCACACTCACCCCCTCCACAACCACCTCTGCGCATGGCTACCGTGCTCAACTCAACAAAATTGTTGAATTGGGCACACATATCCCTCCCTGAGCGCCATCACAGCGGGGTTGCCGTGCCCAACGTTTTGCAGGAAAGAAACATAAGGTAAAAAACAAGTTTCCCGACAGCTAACGAGGGCACACTAAGGCACCTTTCTGTGTCCAGGCGGTGACATTTCACCTCCGAGGGGAACAGATTACCATCAAGATGTACCCGCCTTTACCACAATTGGCACACTAAAGCACCTTTTTGTGTCCAGGCGGTGACATTTCACCTCTGAGGGGAACAGATTACCATCAAGATGTGCCCGCCTTCACCACAATTGGCACACTGAGGCACCTTTTTGTGCCCAGGCGGGGACATTTCTCCTCTGTGGAAACAAATCGCCATCAAAATGTGCCCGCCTGCACCACAGTTGGCACACTGAGGCACCTTTTTGTGCCCAGGCGGCAACATTTCCTCTCAGCAGGAACAGATCGCCATCAAAATGTGCCAGCCTGCACCACAGTTGGCACACTGAGGCACCTTTTTGTGCCCAGGCGGGGACATTTCCCCTCTGCGGAAACAAATTACCTCTGCGGATGATGCTCCAGAATGTCTTTCATCCACTGCTGGGCGCTGATGTGGGTGTAGATTTCTGTTGTAAGGATGCTTTCGTGGCCGAGCATCTGCTGCACAACGCGCAGGTCGGCACCGTTCTCAACCAGATGGGTTGCAAAGGAGTGGCGGAAGGTATGCGGGGATATTTTTTTGTTTATTCCCAAAGACTGCACACACTCATGAATCATTGTAAAGATCATCACCCTGGAGAGTTTGCCACCTCTACGGTTGAGGAAAAGTGTGTGATTTGATTCCTGGGCAAACTTGTTTATCTGTCGGGAAGACTTGCCCTCCTGATGGCGGCCACGGTTTTTTCCGGCACCTGAAAGAATCTCCCAACGCACTGGAAGATACTCCTTTATTGCACTGATTGCCCACTCTCCTACCGGCACCAGTCTCTGCTTGTTGCCTTTTCCAATCACTCTTATATAACCCTCATCAAGAAAGAGATCGGGCAAAGTAAGATCCACCAGTTCAGATACCCTCAGGCCACAGCCGTAGAGCACCTCAACAATGGCACGGTTGCGGACGCCTTCAGAGGTTGAAAGGTCAAATGATGAAAGGATTGCCTCAACCTCCCCAAATGAAAGGACATCGGGAAGATGACGCGTAATCTTAGGAGTATCAATACCTTGCATTGGGTTTACCCACCCGCTGAACAGCGGATCGGGAATGGCATTTTTCTGCAGTTCCACGTATTTGAAGAAGGTCCTCAACGAGCTTATCCTGCGTGACTGGCTCCTCTTTGCCCGGCTGCTGCGGTACTGGTATGTGATAAATTTATGAATGTCCCCGACGGTTACCTGATGCACCTGCACACTGTCGGGAAGAGACTTCTTATCCGTATCTGCGGCCTTCCTGCCTCTCTTTTTAATCACCGGCTTCCTGCCGTTTACCACATCCCTCAACAACTCCACATCAGCCACATACCCCGCCACAGTGTTCTCAGAAAGGGAACGCTCCAGCTGCAGGTACATCTTAAAATCAGATATATATTCTTCCCAGGTCATTTTTCTCCCGACAGTTTTCCGTGTTTTAATTTTGCCCATCATCAGACGGCAAAATTTGCCCTCCAGGGACATCTTCCATTTCCTACGATTTTACACCTCAGCCTCCGCTACCACACACGCCAACACTATACCTCTGCCTCCGGGCACCACTCCCTCAACGGACACCCGCCACATTTTGGTTTGCGGGCAGTACATACATACCTGCCGTGCAGGATAATCCAGTGATGAGCTATGGCACGCTCTTCCAGCGGAATAAGCTTGTTAAGATCCTTTTCAACTTCCAGCGGAGTCTTTCCTTTTGAGAAGCCTAGCCTGTGCGACACCCTAAACACGTGGGTATCAACAGCTATCACCGGTTTGTTGTATATGACTGAAGCCACCACATTGGCAGTCTTGCGCCCTACACCGGGTAGCTTCTCTAACTGCTCCACTTCCTGAGGCACCTCCCCTCCAAACTCCTCCACCAGCATCCGGGCCATACCCAGCAGATGCTTTGCCTTGTTATTTGGGAACGATATGGACTTTATCAACTCCAGAACCTCCTCAAATGTTCCCTGTGCCAGCATCTGCGGATTTGGAAAGCGCATAAAAAACGCGGGAGTGTGCATATTCACCCTCTTGTCAGTACATTGCGCTGACAGGATCACTGCAACAATCAGCTGATACGGATTCTCAAAATTCAGCTCGCTCTCCGCCACCGGCATATTCTCCCTGAACCAATCCAATATTTTCTCTACTCGTTCCTTCTTTCTCATAAAAATATTTTTAAGTTACGTCATCTTTTTGTACAATTATCACAAAATCAACTAATTACAAAAGCAAACTTTTACATTTTTCTTAAACTCCAATTTTTATTCGCCTGTAAACCAACACTTTGTACAAAAAGACGACGTAACATAAAAGGGGTAAAAAAATTACATGAGTTCAAAGTCAATCTCCTCCTCCTGCTGCTCGTACACAGTGCCCGCCTCGCAAACAAGCACACGACCAGGGAACCGTTTGGTAAGTTCACGGTTATGGGTTACCATGAGGATGGAGGCCTGGCCACTGGAATGGATTCCGGAGAAGACTTTCATAATTTCCGATGCAGTTTCTTCGTCGAGATTACCGGTAGGCTCATCAGCAAGGATGAGCTGGGGGCTATTCAGAAGGGCGCGGGCAATGGCCACCCTCTGCTGCTCACCACCGGAGAGCTGATGTGGCATTTTCTTAAGTTTATGGGGAAGACCTACCATCTGCAGCACTTCCTGCACGCGTGCGCGCATCTCCCGGCTACGGCTCCATCCGGTTGCCTCCAGCACAAACATGAGGTTTTCCTCCACTGTCATATCCATCAGCAGCTGGAAATCCTGGAACACTACGCCCAATTTGCGTCGCAAATATGGAATTTGGCGTTTCTTTATCTTCTCAAGCTGGAATCCAAGTACCGATCCTGCACCCTTTTTTAAAGGAAGTTCCGCAATGAGAGTCTTTATAATTGAACTCTTTCCGCTTCCCACCTTTCCAAGAAGGTATACCCACTCCCCCTTTGCAATTTCCACGTTCACATTTGAAAGCACAAGGTTACCGTCATTGATTATGTCGGCACCGGAAACCTGTACAAGAATTTCCTTCCCTGCTGCGACTCCAGTCTCCCGCATAGAAGCCTCTTCAGTAATATCTCCAGCAACTCCAGCCTCCCGCACAGAAGCCTCTTGCGGAACATCTCCAGAAACATCTCCATAAGCCTCTCCCGGCGCCTCAGCAGACACCTCTGCAGATACCTCCGCAACTCCTTCCGCAGACACCTCTGCCGGCACTTTCAAATCCCCGTTGTATGTAGTCTCAGACATATATTTTCCTATAAGTTATCGGGATACAAATTTAGGAAAATAAGACAAAAATTATACTTGACTTTCTGCTTATTTTTTCTTATTTTTGTATGTTAAAATTTTAATGGAAAATGAGCGAAATAGAGAAAGAAGCCGTTGTAAATAATGGTGAATATTCAGCAGACAGCATTCAGGTGCTGGAAGGTTTGGAGGCAGTAAGGAAACGCCCTTCAATGTACATTGGAGACGTTGGCGCAAGAGGTCTTCACCATTTGGTTTATGAGGTTGTGGACAACTCAATTGATGAGGCACTGGCAGGCTACTGTTCAGATATCTACATCACAATCAACAAGGACAATTCAATTACAGTAAAAGATAACGGTAGAGGTATCCCTACCGGAATGCATGAAAAAGAGGGCCGCAGCGCCCTTGAGGTTGTACTTACAGTGCTGCATGCCGGCGGTAAGTTCAGCAAGGACAGCTACAAGGTATCAGGAGGTCTTCACGGTGTGGGTGTATCCTGCGTGAATGCCCTTTCAACTTACCTTAAGGCTGAAATCCACAGGGAGGGCAAAGTGTTTGTACAGGAGTTCTCAAGAGGAGTTCCACAGTATCCTGTAAAGGTTGTGGGCGAGGCTGAGGATACAGGTACAATCATCACCTTCAAACCTGATGGGGAGATCTTCACAGTTACAACAGAGTATAGCTACGATATCCTTGCAGCAAGGCTAAGGGAGCTTGCATACCTTAACAAGGGTGTGAAACTAACCATTACAGACACCCGCGTTACCGAGGTAAACGAGGAGGGTGAGACCGTTGAGGTTGAGAAATCGGAGACATTCCACTCTGAGTTGGGACTTTTGGAGTTCGTTGCATACCTGGATGGCACAAGGGAGAAACTCACAGAGAAACCAATTGCATTGGAGACCGACAAGACCGGCATCCCGATAGAGATTGCAATGCAGTACAACACTGGATTCTCTGAGAATATCCACTCATACGTAAACAACATCAACACCATAGAGGGAGGTACCCACCTGAGCGGTTTCAGAAGGGGTCTTACCACCACCCTCAAATCTTACGCAGAGAAGAACGGAATGCTCAGCAAACTAAAATTTGAGATTGATGCGGCAGACTTCCGTGAGGGTCTTACAGCAGTAATCTCGGTTAAGGTTGCAGAGCCCCAGTTTGAGGGCCAGACCAAGACCAAGCTTGGAAACAGCGAGGTTACCGGTGCAGTGAGCAAAGCTGTGAGCGAGGCGCTTGAGATTTATCTTGAGGAGAACCCTAAGGATGCAAAACAGATTGTTGAGAAAGTTATCCTTGCAGCTACAGCAAGGCACGCTGCACGCAAGGCAAGGGAACTTGTTCAGAGAAAGACCGTAATGAGCGGAGCCGGACTTCCCGGCAAACTTGCAGACTGTTCAAACAGGAATGCAGAGCAGTGCGAGCTGTTCCTTGTGGAGGGAGACTCTGCGGGCGGTACTGCAAAATCTGGCCGTGACCGCGGATTCCAGGCTATCCTTCCACTAAGAGGTAAGATCCTGAACGTGGAGAAGGCAATGGAGCACAAGGTTCTTGAGAGCCAGGAGATTAGAAACATATACACCGCACTTGGCGTTACAATAGGAACTGAGGAAGACAGCAAGGCTTTGAACTTGAGCAAGCTACGTTACCACAAGGTAATCATCATGACCGATGCCGACGTGGACGGAAGCCACATCACAACCCTTATCCTTACCTTCTTCTTCCGCCATATGAACGATCTTATCAAGAACGGACACGTGTATTGTGCTACCCCACCTCTATACAGGGTAAAGAAAGGTAAAGTTGAGAAATACTGCTGGACTGAGGAAGAGCGCAAACAGCTTGTAGAGGAGCTTGGCGGCGGTTCTGAGAAAGGTATCAGCATCCAGCGATACAAAGGTCTTGGAGAGATGAACGCAGAGCAGTTGTGGGATACCACAATGGACCCTTCACGCCGTATCCTAAGACAGGTAACCATTGAGAACGCAGCCGAGGCAGACCGCATCTTCTCAATGCTTATGGGTGATGATGTGCCACCAAGAAGAGAATTCATTGAACAAAACGCCAAATACGCAAACATTGACGCTTAAAAAGATAACCATACTTACGCTGCTTCTTGCAGCCGGATTTTACACAGATGCTTGCGCTCAGACCAAACTGGGCGCAAGTATCCGTAAAATACTCTCCCTTGGCAAAGAGCCACAGGCCACAGAGATAAATTATGAAAGGTTCCAGGCCCCTACATGGCAGGAACTTACAGGACTCACAATTGAGAACATCCTGTTTGATCCAAATCCGGAGATTATTCCAATTCCAGATGAGCACCAGTTCTCAGACTTCTCAGATCTTCCCGACGAATATGAGATCTGGAGCAACACCAGCATCAACCCGTATGGAATCTCCCTTGTAGGGATGAAGGACACCATAAAGATTGACGTAAGCGGATACCACACTCCGTCTCCAAAACATGTAACCTCAAACTGGGGTTTCCGCAAATGGAAATTCCACTACGGCATAGACCTTAAAGTGCACAAGGGGGATACCGTAAAATGTGCATGGGACGGCACAGTGAGGATTACCAGAAGAGACCGTGGCTACGGCTACTTTGTAGTTGTAAGACACGACAACGGACTTGAAACCCTATACGCCCACCTTAATCGCATTATGGTTAAGAACGACCAGAGGATAAAGGCCGGAGAGGCAGTAGGAATGGGTGGGAACACCGGTCGTTCCACTGGATATCACCTCCATCTGGAGTTCAGGTACCTTGGAAACCCCATCAATCCAAACGATATTGTAAACTTTGAAACCCACGAGGTCCATAAGCCTGTTCTGGTTCTGAATGCACAGACATTTGCTTACAAACAGGATATTGACAAGATCCGCTACTGGACCGTACGCAAAGGTGATACCCTTGGACGCATCGCCTACAGGACCGGAGTTTCTGTAAACAAACTGTGCCAGTTGAACGGCATAAAGAAAACGACTGTTCTGCGTATTGGCAGAAAGATCAGATACACCTAAAAGAATCAGTAAAAACGGATTAAAGTTAAAGACAGATTATAGAGCAGAGGAAATATTTACATAGGGGGACCTCATTCGACGGTTGCGAGTTATTGCGTAAGCAATGACGAAGCAGAGGAGACTGCGTCGTCCCCCTATGAAATATCTCCTCTGCTTCATTAATCTTATTTTATATCAACCTTAATTTTATACGGCACTCCATTAAGAACATCTGTTCTCCCTGTGTAAACCACCCCATTCTCACCAAATTCAGCATCCGGAGCCGTCTCACAGAACACAGAGATGTACCATTTGCCGGCTTGGGGTTTCTTCAACACAATGGTTTTGCTGCTTCCGGCAGATTCATCTTTTACAAAAGCATCTTTAAGGAATGCAAACTCTCCAGGCGCAGCAGCCAATGAAAGGTCAAAGCCATCAGCCCCCTCGAGGGAAACAACAAGCTTCCTCGCACGTTTTGGCACATCTACAGTAAAGTGATGGTACTGGCGGTCACCAATCCTGGTAAATTCCGGCATAGCCTCCTCTGTTGCCTTATCCATTTCTCGCACATGTCCGGGAACAAGTTCCCCCTTCGCAACTGGGATACCTGTATTATCCATTGCATACTGGAGGAACGCAGCCATCAGATGGAGCCTCTCCCCCTCTGTAACCTCCTCCGGATGCGATGCCATTGAAATCACTGTTCCGGCAGTCTCATTTGCCTTGTACGCCCAGCAGGTAACCTTGTTGTCTATGCTTGGACCAGTAGGGGGAATTGTATCATAATCAACCCTCAATAGAGGCAAAGTGCCTACAGGGGGCATATCCTGCGGTTCAAGAGCTGCATACGGACCATTCAAGTGGTAGATATTCTCCACCTTAAGGTCTCCCCCAAAATCATAATACTTTAGCAACGGACAATCTTCATCCATATACATGGTCAGCCACTTGTCGGCAAGATAAGTATCCCTCACCCTGCCTGGCCAGATTCCAAGATAGTTTTTGTTAGGAGAGTAATTGCCTTCTGCATCTATGTATCCCGACGATACAACAAATGCGCCTGCACAAGTTCCAAGATATGAGCCACCGGCTGCCACATATTTCCTGATTGCCTCCCTTCCATCTTCACCCAAAGATCTTCCGTGAGAACCGGCTAAGCCTCCATTCACATAAAGCATCCTGAACCGGGGAGCTCCGTCGGGATAAAGGAGTGCACCGTTACGGTCCTGCTCCCATCCTGCAAAGCATCTGTGCTGCATGAGGGTATCATTCTTTGTTCCGGAAAGTTTTGTGCGAAGAAACACCTCATACTCAGCTCCCAGGAAATCCGCTGCAATAAGGTTCTTGCGGCCATACAACTGGATTCCGCTGTCCATAAAGATATCTTTATAGAAACCGCTTTTGTCTGTACTTTGTGCAGAAACGATATACGGTATCAGGTAAATTACTGATACGAGAATCTTGAACTTCATTTTCATTTGTCTTTATTATTATTGGATCCCACAATAAATAATTCATCCTTTTGATATTCACTTTTAGAATTCAGTGAAGAAATTACCGGTTTTTCCAGTTTCTGTCATCATTGCTACCTGGGGACAATTTGTCCCCAGGAACTTACCAAGTTCTGGATCCCTTTTCCTCATCTTCTTGAGATAATCAGTTGGATTTACACTATCGGTCAATACCTGAATAACATCCACAACTGAAAAGTACCACTTTTCCTGCTCCTCATCCCATAGGGTACGGATTCGCTTCTCTTCAAAAATCTTAATGCTCTCCTGTTTCTCCATAACTCTACATTTTTTGATATTTCCGCATGCAAATTAGGAATATTTTGCCGAACTATATGCCAAAAAAAGAAAAACTTGCAGCGGCAACTGCAAGTTTTTCCCTTTCCCAAAATGAATTTAATTATTGGCAATATTCTCGGCAATCTTCCCTACCAGGCATTTGCGGGCCTCCTGGCTTGCCCAGCCTATGTGCGGTGTAAGCAGGATTTTTGAAGGGTCCGCAACCTTGAAGTAAGGTGAATCCAGCGGAAGCGGCTCTTTAGAGAATACATCCACTCCGGCACCAGCCATAAGTCCGTCATTGAGAGCCTGAACAAGGTCTGCCTCATTGATGATGCCGCCTCGTCCGAGGTTGATGATGTATGCGGTTTTCTTCATCAAAGCCAGTTTATCGTATGTGATAAGGTTGTTTGTACGCTCGTTCAACGGGCAGTGAACCGAAATTACATCACAGGTGCTCATCAACTCCTCAAGCGAAACAGCCTGGAACTCATCTGAATGAGGATTACCAGAAGTTGAATAGTAAACCACATCCATTCCAAAAGCCTGTGCAATGCGGGCCACCTTACCGCCAATGTTGCCCAAACCTACAACGCCGTATCTCTTCCCTTTAAGCTCCCAGAAGCATTTGCTTACATCTGTAAATGAAGGACCTTTTGAGTAGTTGCCGCTCTTTACAGCGTTATCAAAGTACGACATCTGGCCAACAAGTGAAAGGACCATTCCAAAAGTTACCTGCACCACGCTCTCGGTTGAGTATCCGATTGCATTTTTTACAGGGATCCCTTTGCTGTTTGCGTAAGGTATATCCACGTTATTGGTACCGGTTGCAGCCACACAAATAAGTTTGAGTGTAGGACATGCATCAATCTGCTCCTTGCCAATTACAACCTTATTTGTAATGATAACGTCAAAACCCTGGATTCTCTCAAATACCTCCTCAGGTTTTGTAAAAGGATATGTAACCAACTCACCCTGGGCAGCTATAGGCTCCAAGGAGATATCACTTCCAATTGTATCTGCGTCTAAAAAAACAATCTTTCTCATCTGTATAAAAATTTTCTTCCCGACAGAATTGCCTGTCGGGAAGCATATTGGTCAAATTATTTGCTTAACATTTCTGTGATAGGAGCAAGAGCCCTTGCAGAAATCTCCTCAGGCACCTTAACCTCATATTTCTCATCCTTTAACGCCTCATACACTTTCTCAAGCGTTGCAAGTTTCATATACTCGCAAACTATCTTGTCTGAAACAGGGATGAACTCCTTGCCAGGGTTGTCCTTGCCGAGTTTGTGAAGGGTACCTATCTCTGTAGCTATGATGAACTGCTTCTTTGAACTCTCTGCGGCATGTTTGAGGATACCTGAAGTTGAGTACATGTAGCAATTGGGATTCTCCAGGATTGCCGGATCGCTCGAGCATACGCTCTCCGGGTGGATAAGTACGTCAGCCTCAGGATATTTGGCCATCATGTCAAGTACCATCTGTGTGGTTACCTGATCATGCACCTTGCAGCATCCGTCGTACAGTTCCATCTTGCGGCCGGTCTGGGAGATGATGTATGAACCAAGGTTTCTGTCGGGAACAAAGAAAACTTTCTTGTCTTCAGGAAGGCCTTTCACAATTGAAAGGGCATTTGCACTTGTGCAGCAAATATCTGTGTGGCTCTTCACCTCTGCGGTGGTGTTTACATAGCTTACTACAATACCGTCCGGGTTGGCAGCCTTCCACTGTGCAAGATTCTCTCCGCATACTCCGTCTGCCAGGGTACAGCCTGCACCCAAAGCGGGTACAAGTACCTTCTTGTTTGGGGAGATGAGGGCCGCGGTCTCGGCCATGAAATGGACACCTGCAAATACAATGATATCTGCATCTGCAGTGCCGGCCTTGCGCGAAAGTTCAAGCGAATCGCCCAAAAAATCTGCAACATCCTGAACATCAGGGTTGGAATAGTAATGGGCAAGCACTATTGCGTTCTTCTCTTTTTTAAGTTCGGTTATTTTCTGTACAAGTTCCTCTCTTGTCATATACTTACTTTTCTACTTGAATGTTCATACTGATATCCATTCCCTTAACGGTATGGGTAAGTGCGCCTACACTGATGTAGTCCACTCCAGTTGCTGCAACCTCCACAAGACGTGGGATACTCATGTTTCCCGAAGCCTCTGTCTTGATTGCCTTGCCGGAAGCCTTGATGATTTTTACAGCCTCGGTCATGGTTGCGTTGTCCATATTGTCCAACATTATGATGTCTGCACCTGCTGCAATTGCCTCCCTCACCTCATCAAGGTTGGTTGTCTCAACCTCAATCTTTATGGTTGCAGGGATATTGCCCCTTACCTGCTCTACTGCTTTGGTAATGCCGCCGGCCATCTTAATGTGGTTATCCTTGATCATAGCCATATCGTAAAGACCCATCCTGTGGTTTGTTCCGCCACCGTCCTTAACGGCCATCTTGTCAAGCACGCGCAAACCTGGAGCGGTTTTGCGGGTATCCAAAAGCTCTGTAGATGTGCCTTCAAGCTCCTTTACATATTTTGCAGTCTCGGTTGCAATACCGCACATTCTCTGGAAGATATTCAATGAAAGTCTCTCACCTTTAAGGAGTGTAGGGTATGATGCCTCAATTCTCAACATCACATCACCTTTCTTTACTGCATCTCCGTTCTTGAAATATGGGGTATATACTATATCTTTCTGGAACCTCTCATAAACCTTCTTTATAACCTCAATGCCGGATACAACGCCATCCTGTTTTGCTGTCATCGTAGCCACTCCATTCATAGACTCAGGAATGATTGAATCTGTGGTTACATCTCCTGTGTTGATATCCTCTTCAAGGCCCAGGTCAATGAGTTTGTCTATCAAATTCTCGTACTGTATCATTTTGTAATAAATTATCGGGAATAAGCTAAAAATTCAAATAATCCTTGTTTACAGGTGCTGTGGTTATCTCCTTGCCCATCTGCTGGATAGAGTGTACCTCGTACGACTCGTCTGCATGAGGGAAGTCCTCCCTGTAGTGGCCTCCGCGGCTCTCCTTTCTCAAAAGCGCAGGATTCATGATAAGTGAAGCCACAATAAGAAGTCTCCATGCAGCATCCTCGTAGTACTCCTTAACCGGAACGGTACTTACAACTTTTCTGCTCATGATAAGCTCGGTACCAAGTTCCTCAATCTTGCGCAAGCCCTCCTTGAGCCTCTCCTCTGTCCTTACAATACCTGCATATGAATTCATGATTTCAGATACTTTGGCTTTAAGGGTCTGGTAGAACTCAGCATTGGTCTCATCCCTGTAGTACTCTTCCTTGAACACAGGCTTTTTGGCAGGCTCACCGTTCTTGACAGAGTCCTCAACCGCACGGTTGGCAAATACCAGGCACTCAAGCAATGAGTTGGAAGCCAATCTGTTGGCACCCATAATACCGGTAGCCGCAATCTCTCCGCAAACATAAAGTCTCTTTATGTCTGTACGTCCGTCCATATTTGAAACCACACCACCAACAGTGTAATGTGCAGCCGGAGCAACCGGAATCTCCTGTGTAAGGTCGTAACCGAACTCCTTGCATTTTGCATTGATTGAAGGGAAGCGGGCAAGAATCTCCTCTTTGTTGAGATGTTTTAGTGAAAGGATCACATACGGCATATCATCCTTGAACATCTGCTTGTAGATTGAACGGGCTACGATATCCCTTGGAGCCAACTCAGCCAACTCATGGATAGGAACCATGAACCTCTTGCCGTCCTTGCCCATAAGGTGGGCACCCTCACCCCTCACAGCCTCACTGATAAGGAATGCCTTTGAGGAATCCTTTATATATAATCCCGACGGATGGAACTGGATGAACTCCATATCCATAATCCTGCAGCCATTCTTGTATGCAACTGCAAGACCGTCACCTATTGTTGTCTGTGGGTTGGTAGTTCTTGAATAGATTGCCGATGTTCCTCCAGATGTAAGGAAAACATTGTTTGCATAAAGGAGCACTTCGCAACCTTTCTCCTTCTCGTGTCTGCTCTCTCCAAGAGCAGGATCCTCTGTCCAGCACCTTACACCGTAGCACTCTCCGTTCTGTACAAGAAGGTCGAGCAATGAGGTATTCTCAAAAACCTTTATGTTCTCCTTCTCCTCAACTTTGGAGATGACAAACTCTGTAATCCAGCGTCCCGTTGAGTCTCCTCCTGCATGCAGGATCCTTCTCTTATGGTGTCCGCCCTCAAGGCCAAGCGCCAAAGCTCCGTTTACGGTATCAAACTGCATTCCGTCTGCAATTATCTCCTCAATACGGTCCGGCCCCTCATGTACAAGCACATCTACAGCGCTCTCTTCGCACAAGCCTCTACCGGCAATTAATGTATCTGATTTATGGATTTGAGGATCGTCCTCAAAAGATGTAACGGCTGCAATTCCGCCCTGGGCATTGAATGAATTGCTCTCTCTTACAAATGACTTGGTAATGACAGCAACACTTCCTTTGAAAGAAGCCTTGTAAGCTGCATACAAACCTGCAAGTCCGCTACCTACAACTATGTAATCAAACTTTTGCATTTTAGTTTGGGTAAATTTGAACAAATTTACCATTTTTTTTAATATACACAACAAAGAGGCCGGGTCAAAAGTAATTTTGATCCGGTTTTCTTATATATACATTTTTAAAGTTCAGCATTGTTCCCACTTCAGAGAAAAGCTACAACTCGATTTATGCTGCAATATTGAGTGACATATTAGAGCTGCTTGCCTTGATATTTGCCACCTCAGCAGCCCTTTTCAGCTTCTGAACAATATATTTCCTCAGATTGTGAGCAATGGCCACAAGTCCCCATTCCACAGTAACTTTTCTATGAGATTTAAGTTTGAACCTCTTGAACCCATGATTGAACTTGATGTTCCCAAACACAGCTTCCGGTTCTATCGGTCTGTTGCTCCTGTGACGCAACCCCTCTTTTGAATTGAGAAGTTCTCTTGCTTTTTCCCGATAGCCATTGGCCTTATGGTTGACCTCAATTATTCTCCGGTCACTTTTTCCTTTGTAGCACATACCTCTGAACGGGCAGCCCTTGCAGTTAGGGGCACGATATACAGATACCACAGATTCATATCCCATCTCTGAGACAGATTTATTGTCCCTCACATGCTCCAGATGATGTCCCATTGGACAAACATAGTAGTCTTCATCCTTATTGTAGTACATATTGGCCGGCAGGAATGGATTATTCTTATACTTTCTCGTCTGCTCTTTATGGAACATATTGAACTT
>JAZRCK010000042.1:0-11716 GCA_045659725.1 Candidatus Egerieisoma sp. | reverse complement strand
CCGACAACCGAGATATAAGGTCGCTTAATGAAGATTGAACTTTGCGAGTTCTTACGGTCTGAGATTGTCGGCTTGGCGTTGAACACCGACAACCAGAACTGCTCCTCCGAACCGTTGTTGTAGCGGTTGAAGTTCTTAAACCACGCTGATAACTCGTCCGACCATAAGCACAGTCCACGTGGATTCTGAGCGTGGATAAGGCTTAACCCTTCGGGTGTGATGTCCGACACAAGAAAACGACTGCGTTTGGGAGGAATAGGAAACTCATCTTTGCCTGCCTCCAATCGCTCTTTCTTGGTCATCGACATTGTGCGTTCATACTCGCCATATTGCTCCTGATACTCCTTGTTGTGACGGTAGTCGTGTTCGATAAATGGGTGAAACGCAAAACTCAATGGGTGGCTTTTGTTTGCTCCCGGTCGCCCGATAAGTGCCATATATAGAATCGGGTTCTCAACCCAACCACGCTTTACCTGTGCAAGATGCGAGTTGCCGATGCTCACCGCCAATGCCGAGAGCATAGCCGCTGCAATGTAGTCGATGGGATAGCCCTGCGAGGCGTGCAACTCGGTGATGATGCGCTGAATCTTGTGAGGAAAGACACTGATAGGAAACTCACCACCTGATAGTTCAGCACCCATACGCATTGCCGCACCCATTATGTCCTCTGCTGTCAATTTACTATTCATAGCCGAGTGCATTAGAGGTTAAAGCCACCTTTGGGTTTGCGCTTCACGCCGAGGACAATCTCCGCCGCTTGCTCTTGGAGGTTGAGAGCCTGTAACGGTTTTCGCCCCGACTCAATCCATTGCAGCAACTCATCTTCGTAGAAGTAGAGTTTTTTGCCACGCTTGTATGCAGGAATCAGCCCCTTGCGTACGAGTGTGTAGATAGTAGGTTCGCCTTGCGTGTGATTTGGCACGCCTCGTCAATCTCAACAATACGATGCTTGTCGGTTGTAGCCTGCGGTTGCAATGTCGCCACAATTTTGTGGATTCGCTCCACCTGTTCTGTCAGATAACCCACCGCCTGAGGCAGCTTATCAAAAGTAATTTCATTTGCCATACGCGAATTAGTTTTAATGATTTGATGGCAAAGGAAATCGGTGTTATAATGGTGAAATCACCCACCAAAATATAACTGCAAAATAACTTTTCGATGGTGGTTGGTGGTAGTAATAAATTTCTATAGTATCTTTGTGAAAGTTTAAAGCAATATAATATGAGTATTGAAAAATTGATAGATATAGCAGAAGGAATCTATACTAAGGAATCTCCAGAAGTGAAAGATTTATTAATACATATAGAAGCAATGAATGACCTTATTGCCAAAGGAGCAGTTCATAACTATTTTGGACTAAATGAGATTGAAATTCTTGCTTTAATAATGTTAGAAGAGTTTGCATATAGATATATCCAGCAACCAGCTTTTAATGATATATACTTGAACGATTATAATAAAATTCTTATTAATTCATTGGATAATGCATTGTTGAAGATCCCTAGAACATCTCATGATACATTGTATAGACAAGATAGGGATTATTATAAAATACCAGAAAATGGTGAAATATTAAAGTTTAAAGGTTTTCTCACAACATCAAAAGATGACTTTGACAACACCTACAATATTAAATGGATAATTAAGCCACTTCCTAATGGATTAACAAAGGCACATGATATATACTTGGTGTATAACAAAGGCTATAATCTACCATATCCAGAATGGCAAGTGGAATTTGAACGTAATACAAAATTTATTGTCACTAAAGTTGTACCAAAAGACAATTTTACAGAAGTATATATATCTGAATTAGAAGATTGAACTACGCTATATTATTATCCAACCTAATCCTGCACTCAGATTCGGTATGCGACATCTTGCGTTCGATGGTTGAGACTTCGATATCACGCAGAGCGTGAGCAAAGACATTCTTGATAAATGTGGCGGTATGGATACGCTTTTTGCCGAATGCCTTGCCGATGTTCCAGCCGAAGTGCATCAAGTCGATGCTTTTGAGAGCTGAATCAACCGATATGGGCGATACCTCGCGTGGGGTGTCGCCCAAACTATACTCTGTGATGTAGCCACACAAGCGGTCTAAATCCGCCTCACTCATATAGGCAACCATTGTCTGCTTGGTATAGTCAAGAACACTCTCCAACTTCGCTTGCGATGCTCGCTCTTGCTTGGCAATAGCATTGGCACGCAAAACCTCATACTGCGATGGCTGTGGGGTGATCTCGGTAATAGCATCCTCCTCAATAGGCTCAACAATGGCAGCTGGAGCTTTGGCAACAACTGCCACCTCCTCCAACTTTTGAAACGCAGGGAAACGCATTAGGAACTTCTCCATTCGGGATAGCAGCAACTCATAAAGCGTCATTTGCAGACTAATATAGAGTGCCGACAGCATAACTACCGTTGCGAAGAATGAAACCGCTGCGCTGAACTCATCATACCCCTTGACAAACACAAATTTTCGTGCCAATACACCAAAGAGCAATATCGCCCCAAACACGAACAAATAGAGTGCAATATATTCCGTATGTCTCTTATTCATAGTCATCTTTGTTAATCGTTCGTGAGCAAAGATATATGAATAATCAACACAAAAAACGGCTCTTTAGCCTTTTGACCGCACGTGTCATAGGTTGTCCTATCGTGTCATAATAGGCATTGTGTTACAATCCTCCTTGTCGCCTTCCTGTACCCTTCCCTGTTAGCACAACGATGCGAACAGCATCGTGTCGAGGTTTTGTGGGCAATAAATAATTTGCCACACCACTCGCATTTTTTCTGGATGTCGATGTTACTAGCCATTTCATTTATCTTTTATTTTCGCCAAAAATGTATCTCTGTGTCTCACAGCGTCTCATTTTTCCATCACCTCGCCAACGCAAAATCGCATTTCAAGTGGCGAGGTACACAGGAGGTACAAAAACAGGCGTAAAAAGGATTAGCAACGATTAACAACGATGCTTGCACAAACAAAAATAGCACCCGTAAAGAGTGCTATATTAATCATTTATGATTGATTTAGCTATTTGATAATCAGCTATTTATTTCCCGATGCAAAACCTCCCAAAGATATTCCCCAATATCTCCTCAGTATTAATTTCGCCAACGATTGAACCCAAATGGTACAACGCCTCACGAATATCCTGAGCCACCAGGTCAGTTGGGATGCCTGAGGCAAGGCCGTCTTCTACGCGGTCCAGGGCAATTTGGGCGTCCATTAGGGCCTGGTAGTGGCGGACATTGGTAACCAGGGTGCCGGAACCGGAGGCAGAATTTGAAAGTGCTCCCTGGCTCTCTACAAGGGTATTGCGCAAAGCATCCACATTCAGACCTTTCTTGGCTGAAATTGGAAGCACTGCAATAGGAGAGAGGGTGTCGGCAACACACAAATCTTTAATCTTCTCAACAAAAACATCAACGTCTGATGGAGCAATCTCATCCATCTTGTTCAGCAGAATGATGAGTTGCTGTCGGGAAGAAATCTTTCCAACCAGATTATGCAAGCTGTCATCAATGTTTTCCGGGCGGGAAGCGTCAAGGACAAGGATTACCACTGAGGCTGAGCGGAGTTTCTGGTAAGTGCGCTCAATTCCAATGATTTCTATGGTCTCTTTGGTCTCGCGGATACCGGCTGTATCTATGAAACGGAAGGTGATTCCGCCAAGGTTCATGGTGTCCTCAATCACGTCGCGGGTAGTGCCGTGGATGTTTGAGACAATGGCCCTTTCCTCACCAACAAGAGTGTTCAAAAGGGTACTTTTTCCGGTGTTTGTTGCACCCACAATGGCAGTTGGAACACCGTTTTTAATTACGTTACCCAAGCTGAAACTCTCAATCAATTGGGTAACGCGGGCAGACACCGCTGAAAGCAACTGCGTAAGCTGACTGCGGTCTGCAAACTCCACATCCTCCTCGCTGAAATCAAGTTCCAACTCCATGAGTGACACCAGGTTAAGCAAGTCATCTCTCATTACTTTAAGTTCTGCCGAGAAGCCTCCTTTCATCTGCTGCATGGCAATTCTGTGAGCAGCCTCAGTCTCCGAAGAAATCAAATCTGCAACAGCCTCTGCCTGTGCCAGGTCGAGTTTGCCGTTAAGGAAAGCCCTCTTGGAGAACTCACCGGGCTCAGCCATCTTCATACCATGTTTCAACAGAAGCTTAAGAATCTCCTGAACAATATATTGTGAGCCGTGGCAATAGATCTCTGCACTGTTCTCGCCAGTGTAGGAGTGAGGCCCGCGGAAAGTTACCACAAGACACTCATCTATAAGCCTTTCGCCATCCTTTATAGCTCCAAACTGCATCTTATAGGGTAGGGGAGCCTTCCCGCCAGCAGGGGTAAAAATCTTCCCCACAATCTCCGGAGTATCATCACCGCTCAACCTTATAACCGCAATGGCACCCTGACCTTGAGGGGTAGAGAGCGCACAAATATTTGTATTCAAGTATTCCATTTTCTTCCCGATAAAGACCTTTATTCAACAATGAAATGAAGGTTAATGTTCATAATATGCTAAAGTAGCAATAATATACATTATGTACTTTAAAAAAGTGATATAACTACTTTGAGGACCTCATTCGACGGTTGCGAGTTATTCCGCAGGAATGACGAAGCAGAGGAGACTGCGTCGTCCTCAAAGTTGATATATCACTTTTTCAATAAGGTATAATATGATATATTATTTCTTCAAGAAACAAGTCTTGAGAACAATGCTGCTGCCCTCAATCTTGCAGTCAACGTGCTCAGGGTCATCAGTAAGGCGAATGCTCTTAACTTTTGTACCGCGTTTGATAACCATTGATGAGCCTTTTACCTTAAGGTCCTTGATAACTGTAACTGCATCGCCGTCAAAAAGTTCAGCGCCGTTGCTGTCTCTTGGAACTGAATCTGTTGCTGCAGCCTCCTCGCCCTCATGGAACTCGTGGGTACAGTCTGGGCAAACATAAAGTGATCCGTCGAAATAAGTAAATTCACTGCCGCATTTTGGGCATTTTGGTGTCTCGTTCATATAAATTATTTAAGTTTTAGTGCCACCACATTCTCTACATGGTGGGTGTGTGGGAACATATCTACAGGGCGGACCGCTGTAACCTCATATTTCTCGCTCAAAATGGCCAAATCACGGGCCTGTGATGCCGGATTGCAGCTCACATAAACCATACGTTTAGGGGCAGCCTCAAGAAGGACTGCAGCCACATCAGGATGGATACCTGCACGAGGAGGGTCAAGCACTACAATGTCGGGATGACCATTCTCTTCAATGAATTTGCCTGTAAGCATATCCTTCATGTCACCTGCATAGAAGTGGGAATTGGTGATTCCGTTGTTGGCAGCATTTATCTTTGCATCATCAATTGCCTCCTGAACATACTCAATACCAACCACTTTCTTTGCTCTTCCCGACAGGAACAGTCCGATTGTACCAGTACCGGTATAAAGGTCATAAAGCACCTCATCACCCTTCAAATCTGCAAACTCCCTAACCACGCTGTATAGTCTGTAAGCCTGTTTGGAGTTGGTCTGGTAGAACGATTTAGGGGAGATGCGGAACTTGATGTCCTCCATAGTATCGTAGATACAGTCGTCTCCGTAATATTTGATGCAAGGAAGGTCTCCAATGGAATCGTTCTTCTTGCCGTTTATCACGTAATGAAGAGATGTAATCTGCGGGAATTTGGCAATAAGGGCATCCAATAGGGCAGTCCTCAACTCTGCATCCTCGTAGAAGAATACCATGATAAGCATCACATCTCCGTTTGAAGCAGTGCGGACAACCATATTGCGCAAATATCCAACCTGCTCACGCAAGTCAAAAAAGCTCAATCCGTTCTCAATTGCATACTCGCGTACAAAGTTCCTTATGGCGTTAGAAGGCTCTACCTGCAAGTGGCAATCCCTGATATCCAATACTTTATCAAAGAAACCGCTGATATGGAAACCAAGTCCAAGACGGTCTGTAGGGGAGATGGCCTCCGGATCCTCGCCGGTAAGCAACCAACGGCGGTTTGAGAAGGTGAACTCCAGTTTGTTACGGTAGTTCTCAATCTCCTCTGAACCCAAAATTGGGGTAATCTCAGGCAACTGCAGATGACCGATTCTAGTAAGCTGGTCTACAACCTGCTGCTGCTTGTATTTGAGCTGCAACTCATATGGAAGTGCCTGCCATTTGCAGCCGCCACAAACGCCATAATGCTGGCAGAACGGCTCAACACGCAATGGTGAAGGCTTTACCATATTCACAACAACGCCTTCCATATAACCACTGCGTTTGCGTGTAAGTCTCACATCCACAACATCTCCAGGAATGCACTGCGGAACAAAAAGCACTTTGCCGTCTACACGCGCAAGGGCATTTCCCTCAGCCGCTACAGACTCAATCTCTACATTGTAGAGAACTATTTTATCTTTTCTCTTCATTTTCTGGGTATAATTTCTGCAAAAATACTAAATTTGAAGGAATAGAAAAAATAGTGCAATATTCCCGACAGAATCCAGTAAAATGGGAAATGAGATTCTGTCGGGAATATTGCACCTGAGAAAATGAAAATACACTTTTTACACAATTTATATTATGTTAAATAGCAACACTCAGAGGAAACCTCTTCCTGAAAGATTGAGACCAACAACCCTTGAGGAATATGTTGGCCAGGAGCATCTTATTGGTCCTGATGCCATCCTGCGCAAGATGATTGATGCAGGAAACATCTCCTCATTTATCCTTTGGGGTCCTCCGGGTGTCGGCAAAACAACTTTGGCCCGTATCATTGCATCAAAGCTCGACCGTCCTTTCTACACTCTTTCTGCAATCAGTTCTGGTGTAAAGGATATCCGCGATGTAATTGAGAAATCCAAAAACACAACACTATTCAGCACCGCTGCACCAATCCTGTTCATTGACGAGATTCACCGTTTCAGCAAAAGCCAACAGGACGCCCTTCTTGGCGCCGTTGAAGACGGCACATTCACACTTATTGGCGCAACCACTGAAAATCCTTCTTTTGAGGTAATCAGCCCATTACTTTCAAGGTGTCAGGTATATGTACTCAAAGAGATGAGCGTAGAAAATCTTGACACCCTTCTTCAGCGTGCACTTACAGAAGACGAATACCTGAAAAAACTGAAAATCACAGTAAAAGAGAAGGAACTGCTGTTCCGCTACAGCGGCGGTGACGCCCGAAAGCTGCTGAATATCCTGGAGATAATCACATCAAGCTTCCCTCCTTTTTCCCAGATTACCATTGATAATCAGGTTGTTCAGGAACGCTTACAGGAAAACATTGCCCTTTACGATAAAAACGGTGAGCAGCACTATGATATAATCTCTGCATTCATAAAAAGTATCCGCGGATCAGACCCCAATGGTGCAGTCTACTGGCTTGCCCGAATGATAGCCGGAGGTGAAGATCCAATGTTTATAGCCCGCAGAATGCTCATTTCAGCATCGGAAGACATAGGCCTGGCAAACCCCAATGCTATGCTTCTGGCGCAGGCAACAATAGACACCGTTCACCAGATAGGAATGCCTGAAGGGCGTATTCCCCTATCTGAATGCGCCATCTATCTGGCCACCTCGCCAAAGAGCAACAGTGCCTATATGGCAATAAATGAAGCACTTGACCGTGTTCATAGAGAGGGTCCCCTACCCGTTCCGCTCCACCTTCGCAATGCCCCAACCAAACTTATGGCAGACCTGGGATATGCCAAGGACTACAAATATGCCCACTCCTATGCAAGAAACTTTGTGGATCAGGAATTTCTTCCCGATAAACTGTCGGGAATAAAATTCTATGAGCCGGGAGAAAACTCAAAGGAGGCCGAGATAAGAAAGAGGCTGAATGCAATGTGGAAAAAATACAATTACTGAACAAAAGGTGATAGAAGTTAGTAAAAATATTATCAAATATAAACTTACCCCCCATTTATATTGTTATTGATTGAGTTGAACAGAGTGTTTTACTTAATTGATATAGAAGTATATGAAGAAATTGGTTAATAAAGTGGCCCTTATAACCGGTGCATCCAACGGCATTGGCAAGGCTACTGCAGAAAGATTTGTAAAGGAAGGGGCAAAAGTCATCATTGCAGACCACAATATTGAAAGGGCAGAAAAACTGGCATCATCACTCAGGGACAACCAGTTTCATGCAGAGGCAGTTATGTTTGAGGCCTCGGACCTCAGAAGCGCTACAAAAGCGGTAGACAAGGCACTGGAATTCTTTGGAAGCATAGACTGTATTGTAAACAACGTTGGCGGCAGCGACCTCTCAAGAGACCTCAATGCCGGCGATCTTGACATCAAATACTTTGATGATGTTATGCATACCAATTTGCGCAGCATGATTGCAACAGTTCAGTCTGCACTGCCATACATGAAAGAAAAGATGGGAGGAACAATCATTAATGTAGCGTCTATAGGTGGACTCTTAGGAGACTTGCGCGGCACATTGTATGGCATCAGCAAGGCCGGAGTAATCAACCTTACCCGCTATATAGCAACCCAATACGGAAGATACGGCATCCGTTGCAACGGTGTGGCACCCGGGCTGGTCCTCACCCCTGCGGCAATTGAAAACCTCACACCGGAGCAAAGGGAAACATTCACCAAATACAACTCTCTGCCATACTCCGGACAGCCTGAAGACATTGCCGGGATCATTGCCTTCCTGGCATCAGAAGATGCACGCTACATCAGCGGACATACCATCATCGCCGACGGAGGAATGAGCTGCCACAACCCTACTGCGGTAAAATGAACTTTTTGATGTCGTCCTGGATGGCAAATGGCAATCGGGACGACGTACCAAAGGGCAAAAATTAAAAAAGCGCAGAAGGAAATCCTTTCTGCGCTAAATTTTCAATTGCAAGCCGTCTACTCAAAATAAAGCGTTCCAAAATGGTCAGGCCTATGGAAGTTAGGCTTCTCAATCTCAATTGGATGCCAGCTCAAGTAGTGTTTCTGTGGCATGTTGTCTCCACATTTGTAGAAGTTGGCCTGTATCTTGCGTCCTTTAAGCGGTTTCACCTCTGAAAGTGAATAAAGTTTCACAGGAAGTGCTACAGTAAGTTTCCAGGTATAAGGAGCATTGCCGTTATCTGCAAATGTTCGTGTTCCAAAAGCCTCGCTGCCCAATGTAGATTCCCTGCGGATCTGCCCCAACACATCATCTGTATAGCGGGTGCGGTCTGTCCTCTGTGCTCCGCCTGCAAAAGTACCCTTACCAATGCAGTTAAGCTCAAGGTTGTAGTACTCGCCGCCCTCTCCCGGGATTGCAAAGAACTCTACGCAAGAATCTGTATATGGCTTGCTGCCAGCATCCTCTCCAAACTCCGCCTTAATATCATTCTCTGTAACAAGATACTGGATATAGATCTCCTCAGGGGTGTATCCTATACGGAATTTTACGTCGGGATTATAATCACCGTTATACGAAGGCCAGTTGGCACATGCAATTGATGAATACTCAACATTCTTGGCATTGAATGCATCCTCAATCTGTGCTGAAGAAGGTTGCTCTACATCAAATGCAAGTTCTTTAACTACAAGATCTACATCAGTCATATCAACTTTATTTTTTGCAGGACCGTTACAGGATACAAGTATACCAGCAACAGCAGCCGCTGCAACAGTTTTCTTAATCAGTCTTTTTATCATTTCTATGTGAGTTAATTTCAGCAGGGGCTACCAACAGAAGGGGCTATAGAATAACCTTTCTTATGGCAACAAGTTTGGCAAGCAACGCCTCAACATACTCAAGTTTGAGCATATTGGCTCCATCTGATTTTGCCACTGCAGGGTTTGGATGTGTCTCCATGAAAAGTCCGTCTGCACCAACTGCAATTGCCGCTTTTGCTATGGTCTCAATCATCTGAGGCTGTCCACCGGTAACGCCGCTGCTCTGGTTAGGCTGCTGGAGGCTGTGTGTAATGTCCATCACAACCGGATATCCGGTCTCCTGCATCTGTGGAATACCACGGAAATCAACAATTAGGTCTGAATATCCAAACTGTGTACCGCGGTCTGTAAGTATAATGTTGTTGTTGCCGTGTGAAGCAATTTTCTCTGCCGCAAACTTCATTGAAGACGGCGCAAGGAACTGCCCTTTCTTTATGTTCACATACTTTCCAGTCTGTGCAGCTGCATCAAGGAGATCTGTCTGACGGCAAAGGAATGCCGGAATCTGAAGAATATCCACATCATATGAAGCGGCAAGTTCTGCCTCGCAAGGATTATGGATATCAGTTACGATTGGCACCTGAAGCTCGTTTTTAATGTCTTTAAGTATCTGAAGGCCTTCACGGTCGCCGATACCTGTAAATGATGATGCCTTTGAACGGTTGGCTTTGCGGTATGAGGCTTTGAATACCAAAGGAATCTGCAGTCTCTCACAAATGCCTTTGAGTTCTCTGGCTATTTCATGCGTAATTTCCTCACCTTCAACCACGCAAGGACCAGCAAGCAAGAAAAAATTATCATTGTTGTACTCTTTGAGTAATGGTAAATTTATTTTATTCATTTCAAATTCTAAGGTTAGTCTACAAATTTAAGAAAAAAATCTAACTAATCTCCAAGATTTAATGAAATACCTGCCGTTACTGCATTACTGAAAGCTTTAACATCTTCAGAAGATATTCTGTCCACAAAGCCCCTTACATAACCTATTGAAAGGTCAAATGACCCCATTTGCCATACAAAAGCAGCCTGTAACCCGGCATCAAGTCTTCTGGCTGCAAAAGGGGTATCATTTGCCAGGGTAACACCTCCCCAAACTCCTCCCCTCAATTTTATATCTGCAAGGGGAATACCACTACCGGGAGAATAAACTA
Source organism: Candidatus Egerieisoma sp. (assembly GCA_045659725.1). Lineage (GTDB taxonomy): Bacteria > Bacteroidota > Bacteroidia > Bacteroidales > UBA932 > Egerieousia. The sequence continues at coordinate 870 of JAZRCK010000042.1, read as the reverse complement.
TTTTTATAAGCTTTTCCACTTCAACAGGAATCCTCAAGGAATACTCTATTGAAGGTTCAAATCCTTTGGAACTCTTTGCCCCCCACGAATCAAAAGAGAATCCTGCAGCATAATCCCAACCTTTTTTGCCATTCTTCCTTGCGCCAACATACAATCCGTATCCTGTTCTGGCTTTGTCATAAGAAGCGTTCCCGGAGTACCATCCGAAATTCACCTGAGGCTGAAATTCCGCAGCCCAACCATAGTAAACGCATGCCTCATACAAGCCCAGTTTCTTCTTCTGAAGGACTGTATTATCATTTACAGATGATGATCTTGAGATTGTCTTGAATACCACAGGTGCAACACTTGCATTATCAACTGTTACTGAAACTTGAGCTCCTTCAACATCCTGCAGCACCTGATTTTCCCTTGCAGGCAACAGCTGCCCAGGAGAATCATCTGCAGCACTCTCTACTGGCCCCAAAGCCTTCAGAAATTCAACAAAACGTTCCACCTTTAAAAGACCGGTTTCCGATACAACAACATTATGCCCGGCATCCAAAAGCAAGAAGAACGGAATTCCACCTTCAAAACCGGCACTCTTGTCCAATGAAGAGAGAAATTTCTTCCCTTCTTTACTGTCAATATCAATAATTACATTCTCAAATCTCACCAGCTCCTGCTGCACAGCCTTATCTGTAAGCACTTTCTCTTTTGCAATTTTACATGGGCCGCACCACGACGCCGTAAGCATAACCATCACAGGCTTCCCCTCCTCAACCTTAATGCCTTCAGGCAAAACAACTTGTGAGAACAAATTACCTGAAATTGCCATAAAGGCAAGCAATACAACAACCTTAATACTTCTCATAATCAACTTTTATAATA
>JAZRCK010000041.1:0-65812 GCA_045659725.1 Candidatus Egerieisoma sp. | reverse complement strand
GGTTACCTTCGACTACAAACCTGGCATGGAGAAAGCAGTACTTGAGCTAAGAGCTGTAGTTTATAACGCAGACAGAAGCAAACAGTACGAGTTCCCTTACCACTACAAAGTTGCAGACGGTACCAACTGCACTTACATGTTGGTTAAAACCAACGGTAAACCTGCTTTTGAGAGCGACGCTTACCAGAAAGTGATTGCTGAGAAGAAAGAGGCTCAGGTTCTTTACATCATCAACCAGTCAAATGTAAGAAACAACCAGCTTAAGACTGAGCAGATCAAAGAGTTCCAGGAGTACTTGAACGAGGCTCAGAACAACGAGCGCAAGACTATCGTTTCAAACGACATCATCGCTTACGCTTCACCAGACGGAGAGCTTAATGTAAACACCAGACTTTCTGAGAAAAGAGCAAAATCAGCTGAGACTGCATTTGTAAAAGTTATCTCAAAGAAAGCTAAAGTTAAAGATATCCCTGTAAACGTTTCTCAGATCTCTGAGGACTGGGAGGGTTTCCAGGAGTTGGTGCAGGCATCTGACATCCAGGACAAGGAGCTTATCCTTCGCGTACTTTCAATGTATTCAGATCCAGCTGTAAGAGAGCGTGAGATCAAAAACATGAGTGCAGTTTACAAAACTTTGTCTGACGAGGTTCTTCCTGCATTGCGTAGAGCAAGATTCGTTGCTAACGTAGAGTACAAGAACTGGACTGACGAGGAGCTTACCCAGATCATCAACGAGAACATGAGCCAGCTTGACGAGGAGGCTCTTCTTTACGGTGCTACTTTGTTTGACAAAGACGCAGCTAAAGCTGAGATCTACAAGGCAGCAGCTTCTAAATTCAACAGCAGCAGAGCTTACAACAACCTTGCAGCTTTGAGCCTTAAAGCTAAGAAAACCGCTGAGGCTAAAGGTTACCTTGCAAAAGTATCTGACAAAAACGCTATCTACTACAACAATATGGCTGTAGCAGCTATGCAGGAGGAGAACTTTGATGCAGCAGCTGAGTACCTTGCAAAAGCAGGCAACCTTCCTCAGGCTAAAGAGAACATGGGCGCATTGCTTATCCTTAAAGGTGACTACGCTGCAGCAGCAACTGCATTGGCAGGTACAAACTCTTACAACGAGGCTCTTGTAAACGTTGTAACAGGCAAACTTGACAAAGCATCTTCTATCCTTGCAAATGCAAAATGCCCTTGCAAATCATACTTGAAAGCTATCATCGCAGCTCGCCAGGGCAACAACAGCCAGGCTAAAGAGCTTCTTGAGGTTGCTAAGAAAGATGAGAAACTTGCCAAGAGAGCAGCAAAAGACATTGAGTTTGCAAAACTATAATGTTCTTTTGAACTTCTGATACAGAGAGGTGGCCCGAGCAATCAGGCCACCTTTTTTATTGTCATTCTCCCATATTTTCTGCAAATTTGCACTATACAGCAACAATAGAATATGAAGAAAGTTACAGTCATGTGCTGCGCACTGCTGTGCAGCCTTATTGCAAATGCAGAAACTATGAAGATAACCAGATTCAAGTATGCCGGACCTCACCAAGTGGCTACACCGTACGCAACAGACAAGACCGATGTAAACGGCAAGGAGTTTGATGCAAAAAACCTTTTGGATACCTACATATCGCTGAGCCAGCTGGAGCAGGCACCATATATAAATGCATCGGAGATACCGGCAACAACCGGCAGCCAGGCAATTGCCTTGCTTGAATTCAGCCTGCAGAATGAGAGGTACGCCAAGGGAGAGATAAAGGTGGAGGGGCTGGAGAATTATGTGGTGTATGTAGACGGCAAGAAATTGTCGGGAAGCAAAATTGAAGTTATTCCTGCCACCCACACTGTGGTTGTGAAATACCTCATTACCCCCGGGCAGAAGGTGGCTCCGGCAATAAGTGTTGAAACGGAGCAGGAAGGGGTATTTGTCTTGAGGGAAGACGGCAAAAGGCAATATGCCCTTACAGATGTTCTCCACGGCAAGAGGTTCCAGGGCATGCAGCTCTCCCCTTGCGGAAAATGGCTCATTACCAGATACAACACTTCACTTCCAGGAGGGAAAAATGCCGGCACTGCAACATTGACCAATATTGCAACCGGTTCAGTTTCAGCACCCCGTGGCGACAATCCTTCCTGGATGCCAAAAAGCAGCCTGTACTGGTACACCAGAGAAGATGCCGGCGGCAGACATATCATTACAGTAGACCCGGCAACCGGCCAGGAGACAATATTTGCAAAAAATATCCCTGAAGGTTGGTTCCAGATCTCTCCATCTGAAGATTACCTCCTTTATTCTATAGAGCAGAAAGGTCCGGCAGAGAAGGAAGAAATCTATGAAGTCCTTGTTCCCGACGACCGCCAGCCGGGGTGGCGCAACCGCACCAGCCTTGCCAAATATGACCTGGCAACAGGGGTAATGCAGCCGCTTACCTTCGGTTACCGCAGCACCTGGGCAACAGACATTTCCAGCGACGGAACAAAAATCCTCATCATGACCAGCCGTGGACGCCTCACTGAACGCCCTACCACCCTGTACAGCCTGTACCTTTGGGACAACGCACAGAATGTGATGACACCACTTGTGGAGGATGACGGATTTATAAGCAATGCAAAATTTTCTCCCGACGGATCTGCGATTGCCATTATAGGAACACCGGAGGCACTTGGCAGCATTGGAAAGAATGTGAAAGAGGGACAGACTCCGAGCATGTACGATTACCAGCTCTATCTTATGGATCTGGGAAGCAGAAAGATACGGGCTGTAACAAGGGATTTCAATCCTAATTTGGGATCCGTAGCATGGAGCAGAAATGACAACCATATCTATTTCACAGCAGAGGACAAGGATATGATAAACCTGTTCAGGCTCAACCCTGCATCTGGCAAGATTACCAAGATAAAGACACAGGAAGATCTTGTAAAACATTTCACCATTGCGGATACCGCTCCGGTGATGATGTGGTACGGGCAGGGGGCCAGCAATTCAGACAAGGCATACATTACAGACCTGAAGAAAGGGACATCTGCACTTTGGGAAGACTTGAGCAAGGATATCCTTGATGGAGTGCAGCTTGGCGAGTGCCATGGCTGGAACTTCAGGAACTCCAAAGGGGATGAGATCAACGGACGATACTATTTGCCGGCCAACTTTGATCCGCAGAAGAAGTACCCTCTTATTGTAAACTACTACGGCGGCTGCAGCCCTACAGAGCGCAACTTTGAGAGCCGCTACCCACACCACCTGTATGCAGCCATGGGATATGTGGTTTATGTGGTTAACCCAAGCGGAGCCACCGGCTTTGGACAGGAGTTTTCTGCCCGTCACGTAAACACTGCAGGCAACGGGCCTGCCCAGGATATCATTGAGGGAACCAGGAAGTTCTGCCAGGAGCACCCGTTTGTAGATGAAACCAGGATTGGCTGCATTGGAGCCTCATACGGCGGCTTTACCACCATGTACCTGCAAACCGTCACCGACATCTTTGCCGCAGCCATATCGCATGCCGGCATCAGCGACCACACCAGCTACTGGGGCGAGGGATATTGGGGCTACTCATACAGCGAGGTCTCTATGGCCAACAGTTACCCGTGGAGCCACAGGGAACTTTACGTGGAGCAGAGCCCATTGTACAACGCCCACAAGGTGAACACACCGCTATTGTTCCTTCACGGCGACAAGGACAACAACGTTCCGGTTGGAGAGAGCATCCAGATGTACACCGCCCTCAAGCTCCTTGGCAAGGAGACCGCCATGGTACTTGTAAAAGACCAGGACCACCATATCCTGGATTACAACAAAAGGATCCAGTGGCAAAACACCATCTTTGCATGGTTTGCAAAATGGCTCCAGAACGACCCAACCTGGTGGAATGCAATGTACCCGCCAAAGACTCTATAAAAAGTATCCTCTCCGGCCTTGAGGAACAGCCTTGAGGGGGCAGCCTTGAGGGGTACGGAGGTGACCATGAGGGTACGGAGGTGATCATTGCCGCCACTCGGGCACGTTTTTATTGTTAAATGTGCCCATTACCCATCCGGCGGGCACATTTTGAACGCATATTGTTCCCAGCAGAGTTTCAAACCTCCCGCCGGGCACGTTTGAACTGCTGTTTGTGCCCAGTGAGCACTTCTCGGGCACGTTTTGGCGTAGTTTTGTGCCTAGCAAAAAAGAAGAATTGCAGATATATTCTTGAAAGCACCTGCTCGAAGTCTCCTCTGCTTCGTCATTGCTTTGCAATAACTCGCAACCGTCGAATTATGCAGGCGCTTCCAAATATATCCGCAATTCCTATTATTATCTATCTCATTAGTCCAGTTTCAGAACTGCCATGAATGCGCTCTGCGGAACCTCAACGTTACCTACCTGGCGCATACGGCGTTTACCTTTCTTCTGTTTCTCAAGAAGTTTTCTCTTACGTGAGATATCACCACCGTAACATTTTGCAGTTACATCCTTACGCACTGCCTTAACTGTCTCGCGGGCAATAATCTTGGCACCAATGGCAGCCTGGATTGCAATGTCAAACTGCTGGCGCGGGATTAGTTCCCTCAGCTTCTCGCACATCTTGCGGCCAAAGTCATAAGCATGGTCCCTGTGGATAAGGCTGCTCAACGCATCAACACCCTCACCGTTAAGGAGGATATCAAGTTTCACAAGGTCTGCCTCCCTGTAGCCGGTAATGTGGTAATCGAATGACGCATAACCTTTTGAGATGGATTTCAGCTTATCATAGAAATCAAACACAATCTCGGAAAGCGGCATATCATAGTTCAGCTCCACACGGTCGCTGGTAAGGAAATGCTGGCTCACAAGGGTACCTCTCTTATCCAGGCAAAGTTTCATGATAGGGCCAAAGAAATCACTCTTTGAAATGATCTGCGCCCTGATGTAAGGCTCCTCAATCCTGTCAATAAGGGTAATTGCAGGTAATCCCGACGGGTTATGCACATCCAGCACCTCACCCTGAGTGGTATATACCTTATACGAAACGTTGGGAACGGTGGTAATACAGTCCATGTCAAACTCCCTGAACAGTCTCTCCTGCACAATCTCCAGGTGAAGAAGTCCAAGGAATCCGCAACGGAAACCGAATCCTAGGGCCAATGAACTCTCCGGATCAAATACCAGGGAAGCATCATTCAACTGAAGTTTCTCCAGCGAAGCACGCAAATCTTCATACTCATCAGACTCAATAGGATAGATACCGGCAAACACCATAGGTTTTACCTCCTCAAAGCCGGCAATAGCCTCGGCACAAGGATCGGCAACCTTTGTGATGGTATCACCCACCTTAACCTCAACGGCGCTCTTTATACCGCTGATGATATATCCTACATCACCTGTCTTGATCTCATCTTTAGGACACATCTTCATCCTCAACACACCTACCTCATCAGCAACATACTCCTTGCCGGTGTTGAAGAACTTCACTTTGTCACCTTTTTTGATTGAACCTGCCTCAACCTTAAAGTATGCTATGATACCGCGGAAAGAGTTGAACACAGAATCAAAAATAAGGGCCTGAAGCGGTGCATCAGGATCTCCCTGCGGCGCAGGAACCCTGTCTACAATTGCATCCAGAATCTCAGGAACACCCTGTCCGGTACGACCACTGGCAAGAAGGATCTCGCTCTCGTCGCAGCCAAGAAGATCTACAATCTGGTCCTTAACCACATCCACCATTGCCGCATCCATATCAATCTTGTTGATGATAGGGATAATCTCAAGATCATTGTTGAGGGCAAGGTAAAGGTTTGATATTGTCTGGGCCTGTATGCCCTGGGTAGCATCTACAATAAGAAGGGCACCCTCGCAAGAGGCAATTGCACGGGAAACCTCATAAGAGAAGTCAACGTGACCAGGGGTGTCGAGCAGGTTGAGTGTATATTTCTGTCCGTCCCTCAAGTACTCCATCTGTATGGCGTGGCTCTTTATGGTGATTCCTTTCTCCTTCTCCAAATCCATAGAGTCCAGCACCTGGTTCTCCATCTCTCTGGCCGACAATGTATTGGTTGCCTCCAGCAATCTGTCTGCCAAAGTACTTTTACCGTGGTCTATATGTGCAATTATGCAGAAATTCCTGATATTCTTCATCTGATGTAAAAAAAATTGGGGCTTTCTATGCCAAATTAACGGTTGCAAATATACGCAATTTGCGTTGTTTTTTAGTAAATTAAGCATTAAATTCGCTGAAAAATACAAACCCTAACAACACACTAAAATATTATGTCAAACATTCAGGAGCTCAGCAATATAGCTTCTCAAGTAAGAAGAGATATAATAAGGATGGTCACCGCTGCACAGAGCGGTCACCCGGGAGGAAGCCTTAGCAGTACAGACATCATGACTGCCCTATTCTTCTCAGAAATGAAACATTCCCCTGCACAGTGGGAGAGATCAGGCAAAGGCAATGACATGTTCTTCCTTTCTGCAGGACATATGTCGCCAGTATTCTACAGCGTACTTGCACGCAGCGGCTATTTCCCTGTAAGCGAGCTTGCTGACTTCAGGGTATTTGGCAAACGTCTTCAGGGACACCCTTGCGTTGAGAGCGGTCTTCCTGGTGTTTACATGGCTTCAGGTTCTCTTGGCCAGGGTCTTTCTGTGGCTGCAGGTGCCGCTATCGGGAAGAGACTTGACGGAGAGAGCAATTATGTATATGTCCTTATGGGCGACGGCGAGAGCGAGGAGGGTCAGGTTTGGGAGGCTGCAATGTTTGCTGCCCACAACAAATTGAACAACCTTATTGCCATTACAGACTGGAACGGCCAGCAGATTGACGGCACTGTAGATTCAGTGTTGGGCGTTGGCGACCTTGAGGCAAAATGGAAAGCTTTCGGATGGAATGTAATTGTTGCTGACGGCCACAATATGGAGGCAATCCTTGGCGCATTCAAACAGGCAAAGGAGAACGGAGCAAAAGAGCAGAAACCTGTAATGATCCTTATGAAGACCAATATGGGTAAAGGTGTAGACTTTATGGAAGGCACCTGCGAGTGGCACGGAAAAGCACCTAAACCTGAACTTGCCGAGAAAGCGCTTGCCCAGCTTGAGGAGACTTTGGGAGACTACTAGAATCCCGTTTCCAGTTCTTTGACTTGTTGAACTACACATCCTTAATTTTGTTATAGTACTGTTTTAAAACCAAACAGTATGAAAGCAAAATTAGTATTGACCGCATTTGTGGGCATCCTTCTGGCTTCCGCATGTTCGTGGGGACCCGACGGATTGGATGAGACAAGGGACCAGATTCTCACCATTGCCCGCAAGACAGAGGCTGTTGACTTTACCAAATTCAGCAGTTTTGCAATTACAGACTCAATTACCGCTGTAGATGACGGCAAAAAAGTCCGCATCAGCGACGCTACATCCGATCTGATAATTGCCCAAGTTGTCCGCAATATGAATCTGTACGGCTACACACAGGTACAGGCCGATGAAAACCCCGACCTCCTTGTTGACCTGGCCTACATCCAGAGGACAAACACCTACATGTACCCTGGCTATTGGAGCGATTGGGACTGGTGGTGGGATTATAACGGCTACCCTTGGTGGGGATGGGATCCATACTACCCTTACCAGATGCCGGTATTCATCTCTTCCTACACTACTGGAAGTATTGTGATTGAAGTTGCAGATGTTGTAAACGTAGCCACCGAATCAACCGTTCCGGTTGTATGGCACGGCCTTGTAAGGGAGATTCTCAACGGCAGACACACCCAGGAGGAACTGCTCTCATCAATAGACGAGGTATTTGCAATTCTGCCTCCCAAATAGTTAAAACTTGTGGCATATGAAAAGGATATTATTTATTCTGGCAATCAGCCTATGTTGTGCAGGCGTAGCCAGAGCCCAGTACTGGGGCAACGGAATGAGACAGGTATACTCAATCAACTACCAGACCAGCGTGCCTATTGGCGGCAGCAGGGATTTTATCCCAAACATGAGCTGGGAAGGCATCAACATCAATTGGGCGTACTTTATTACAGACAATATTACTGTAGGTTTGGATTTGAGCTACAACAACTACTCCCACAAAGTTGGGCAGAAGGTTTACAGGCCGGATGAAAACACTGCAATAAATGCAGCACAGTACAGATACACCCAGGTATTCCCTATAAAGGTACAGGCCAAATACTTTATGGCACCGTTTGGTCCGGGCCTGCAGGCTTACACAGGATTGGGCATTGGAGCCTTGAGTGCGGGTGAGCATATTATAATACAGGACATAGATGTGTGGGACAACAATTGGGGATTCCTGCTATCACCGGAGATTGGACTCCTTATCCCTTTTGGAGCAGACAATTACTGGGGAGCAAACATTACAGCAGGATACAATTGGAGCACAAACAAAGCCGACATTGGAGGAATCAGGTTTGACAACAGACAATCCTTCTACATGAATATAGGCTTGTACATGGCTCTGTTTTAGAAGACGAACATTAACCGACAATACTTAAAATACTATAATGGAAAAGAAACAATTCATAAACACCGGTAACAAGGACACCAGAAGTGGCTTTGGTGCCGGTTTATCCGTTATTGGAGAGGAGAACCCTAATGTGGTTGCAATGTGTGCAGTCCTTACAGGTTCCCTAAAAATGGATGCATTTGCAAAAGCTCATCCCGACAGATTCTACCAGGCAGGAATTGCGGAGGCCAATATGATTGGCGTAGGTGCAGGTATGGCACTAAGCGGCAAAATTCCTTTCGTAGGCTCATTTGCAGCATTTGCAACAGGCCGCGTTTACGACCAGATCCGCCAGAGTGTTGCATACTCAAACACCAACGTTAAAATTGCTGCATCACACGCAGGAATCACCCTTGGCGAGGACGGTGCAACCCACCAGATCCTTGAGGACCTTGGCCTTATGAGAATGCTTCCTCACATGGTTGTAATCAACCCTTGCGACTACAACCAGACAAAAGCCGCTACCATTGCTGCAGCAAAACACGTTGGCCCTGTATACTTGCGTTTTGGCCGTCCGGGCGTTCCAAACTTCACACCGGAGGACCAGACATTTGAGATTGGCAAAGCCCTTCACCTTATTGAGGGAACAGACGTAACAGTCTTTGCAACCGGTCACCTTGTATGGGAGGCTATCCAGGCAGCTGAAGCTTTGGAGGCAGAAGGTATAAAAGCAGAGGTAATAAACATCCACACCATTAAACCTTTGGACGAAAAAGCAGTCATAGAATCAGCAGCCAAGACAGGTGCAGTGGTAGTTGCAGAGGAGCACTTTGTGGCAGGAGGCCTTGGAGAGCTTATCTCAGGCGTACTTGCAGCAAACAAACCGGCTCCAGTTGAATATGTTGCAATCAAGGACAAATTTGGCCAGAGCGGTACACCTGCAGCACTTATGAAAGCATACGGCTTGGATGCAGAGAACATTGTAGCAGCTTGTAAAAAAGCCATTGCACGCAAATAGCAGATGAATATAGAAGACAAGGAGATACTCAAACTATATAGAGAAGAAGGCAAACAGGAGTTTGCCTTCAATCTTCTTGTACAGAAATACAGCGAGCGCCTCTACTGGCACATCCGCAAACTCACCTGCTCACACGAAGACTCCAACGACATTCTGCAAGGAGCCCTCATAAAGATCTGGGAACACCTTCCGGCCTTCAGGGAAGAATCCAAACTCTACACATGGATCTACCGCATTGCCACCAATGAAACCCTCACATTCCTGAAAAAGAAGAGGATTGCCGCAATGTTCTCACTGAGCAGCTACGACTCCACCCTGGCCAGCAAACTCCAGAGCGACCCTTCCTTCAACGGAGACAAACTGCAGATGGCCCTCCACAAGGCCATACTCCATCTTCCCGACAAACAAAGGGCCGTATTCAGCCTCCGCTACTTCCAGGAACTCAAATACGAGGAGATAGCCGAAATTATGGAAACATCCGTAGGATCCCTTAAAGCATCCTACCACCATGCATACAAAAAAATAAAGGATGAACTGCAAGAACAGTTTGCAGATTAAACCTTTTGGAATTACAGCAGTCTAAAGGACAGGAGGACAAGAATATGAAAGATAAAAACAACACAGAAGATATCCTTGGCAGAAGTTCCCTTAAGGAAAACCCTTTTGGAGTACCTGCAGGATACTTTGCAGCAATGCAGGAAGAGGTGATGCAGAAAATCTCCCCAACTGCTGTCATGGAGCCACAGGAAGAGGCCCCTGCTGCACCTGCCACTTTCATCACCTACTTCAAGCCTGCCCTCTCACTTGCAGCTGTATTTGCCATAGTATTTGGAATGGGCTGGAGCGTAATGAAGGTAACCGAAATCTTTGCTCCGGAAGTTCCGCTTGCACAAACAGAAGATACCCCGCTAACAGAAGAAGAGGAGATAATCTCAATCCTCAACATCTCTGTAGAGGACATCTATATGGCCGGTGCAACCGATACGGAAGAAGATGCTCCTGCATCCACTGCCATCAGCGAGGAGATGATAGAGCAATACCTCATAGACAGCGGATACCCTCTTACTGCAATAGCAACACTTGAATAACCAAACTGAACAGATATGAAAAGAACAATACTCACACTCCTGCTTGCAGTGGTTGCAACCATTGGAACATACGCCCAGCACGGGCCGCATGCAGGTGAGAAAAAGTATCCTACACACGAGGAGATCTTGAGCCAGAAGATAGCATTCTTTACCCAGGAACTCGACCTTACTCCAGAGGAGGCACAGCAGTTCTGGCCAGTATACAATGCCGGATGGAAAAAAGCGGAAACTGTAAGAAGGGAGATCCGCCACACTCTCAAAGAGATAAACGCAGCCCTCAAACAGGAGCCTGCCGCTTCCGATGCCCAGATAAACGCCCTAATGGAGAAATACTTCAAGGCACAGCAAACAGAGGCCCTGATCCAGGCAGAAACCTACGCCGAGGTATCTAAGGTGCTGCCGGTTGCAAAAGCGGCAAAAGCCTGCACCCTTGAGGAGAAATTCAGGGTGATGCTCATAAAGCAATTGAGAAAATAAAAACGTTGTCATGCCATAGACACGACAGGAGGGTGATTCAAAACTTTTGAGCCACCCTCTTGTTTATTGGATATATCTATCGGGAAACAAACTCCAGAATTTCCTTTTCCAGTGCCGGAAGGCCGCCGGGATAGACGGAGGCTACGATATCTGAAACTTTGCTGTTGACCGGGCGTTTTTGCAGTTGTGAAATGAGGGTATTTCTCTGCTCCACAGAAAGGTTCTCCAACAGCACGGTTACAGTTACGTGGGCCAGGGAGTAGCAGGTCTGGCCTTCATTCCTATGCATCTCCATAAATTCCTTTTGGGTAAAATTGAGGAACTTCTCAAGATTAAGGTCGCCAAGCATTATAAGGGTCTTCACTTTCCCTTTATTGGCGTGAGGGAACTCGCTCACTACGCCGCTACGCTTGAGTTTCAGGCATTCAAAGTGCTCCGCAAGCCCTTCGTTCAGCCAGATTGGAGGGTATGTTGCCCCTTTGAACAGCATCCTTGTATAATGATGGCTCAATTCATGATATATGATTGAAAGGGCCTCGTCGGTTCCGTGCTCTATTCCCAGCAGCACTGCAAGTTTCTTTTTGGGAATATATACGGCGGCAAGGCCTCCGCCCATGATTTTATCATGAGGCTGCTCTATATAGTTGGGATCCTGGGGATAAAGGCTCCTCATGTAGCGGTACCCCTCCTTCTTGCTCTTGAACACTTTCAGTTCCACCTCCATTGCCTCCTTAAGTCCCATTGAGCTGTAGTAATCCCACATATAGCCCATCATTGATTCAACCTTCTCCACAACTCTGTCGGGAAGAGGATCTCCTGTATAGTTGATTTTTACCTGGCTCCAGGAAATCATGGGGAAGAGGATACAGCAGAGCACCACTGACAACAGCTTTCTCATTTTTTCTTGTTTTTAAGGTAGCGTTTCTGTTCAGACTTTGACATCTCCTGCATAATGAGAGCATCATCTTTTACTGCACAGTATTTTACCCCTTTCTCCAGTTTTACATCCCCTTTGTCTGTTCTGAAATATGGGGTAATCTGAGAGTACGGGTAGCTCTTTGGCTTATCTGCATGGAAAAGGTTCTCATCAAGGAAGAATACGGAGAACGACACTCCGCCCATATGGGCCAACCCTATTGGCTCACCTACCTTAACAGTTGAGCCTGCATCTACAAACCTCTGCGAAAGGTTAAGGTATGCACCAAAAGTGTCATCCCCGTGATATACAAGCAGGCCGTTCTCAAACTCCGAGCTGCACACCATACCGCTGCGGGCTGCATATACGGTATCCGCATAATTGATCTTGAAGAAGTATGAGCGCATTCTCTCCCTTGGGTCTATCATCCACTCAACCTCAGTGCCTTCCGCCACAGGCATGGCGTACACAAAAGCGGGGTTCAAGTTCTTTGGGAACTTGCCTCTGTAGAAACGGAATGTATGCTTGTCAAAAGGATTGTCGGGAGCAGAAACCTTCTTTGAATACACTGTGTTTTTGCCCGAATACACCGTGTAGAATTTCTTCTGGTCTGTATCATACAACATATACGGACACCGGTCATTATTGTAGTAATTCATCTGCACAATATTTTTATCGTGCTCTGAACGTTCCCAAATTCCCTTTATAGTCCCTTTGGGATACTTCAACAACTGGTACATGGTCTGGGCCTGAAGGGCCTGTGCAGCGCACAGGAAGAATAGGGCGAAAAACAGAAACTTTTTCATATTGAGTATATTTTATTCAACCTTGGTTAAGACTATTTCATTTGGCAAGGATATTCCTTGGGGTACTAACAATTTAGGATCTGCAATAACATCCCCTTTACGTGCATCATCTGATAACACCCACTTGATTTTATGCAGATTTGATTGCACATGCACTACCCTGCTAGAGCCAGCTATGCGTTTAAGAGCTCCATAGCCATCTTTCAATAAATAATCCTTTATGTGCAATTCTTCCATATTCCAGATAGCAATAGGGTACCCAACCCAACTTGAATAGTTCTTGCTGCACTCATCCAAATAATCTGCAACTACTATACCATCTTTCTTGTATGAATATGCACCTACAAGAATAGTATACGTGGTTTCATCTCCAAAAAATCCCCATACTCCAGTATACGTTTTCAACTGTATTATTATCTCACTATTCGAACTTTGGTCTTCCCACTTCCACGTACCAACATAATAATCTTGTGTATCTTGAGCATACAAACATGTACTTATCAATAAAAGCAACAATGTAAATCCTAAATTTTTCATCACTCAAATTTACCAATAATTTCCTTAGCCCGCGCCCTAATCCTTAAAGTAACCGAACTCACAACACTATAATCGGTATCAATAATCTTCTGCGCCACATCAAAAAGCTTCTCCTCATCCCCAACCTTCTCATACAATGCAATCAATTTCCCCAATGGAATCACTCTACAAGGAACCATATAATGCGCCAAAAGATAATGCTCCTCCGCCTTAACAACATCCCCCACCGCCAAATACAAATCCCCTATATCGCAAATCTTCTCCGACGTAGTCATCCCTTCATTCAGAAACTCCATCATCTCAAGTTTCTCAGCCACTGCAAGCTTATCAGAATTAAAAATATTCATAGAACACCGCAGATTCAAATTCCTGTTATTGCGGCACAGCTCCATAAAATCTTTACTCCCGACAATTTCTCCACTTTCAACAACCCTGTAGACACTTTCATAGCGTCCCAAAGCAATCACTGAATAACCTATCAGGAACAATCCTACCACGCCTACAGCTATCCTTATAGGGAATCCGGCTTTTACAACACCCGATTCTTCCTCCCTCAACATCCCCAATGCCATTGGGAAAATCAGCATCAATGGAAACACATGATTTGTATAAGTAAAACAAGATGCAGCAAGCAAACACAACAAAACATATCTCCACACCCCTTTTCTGCACCTTGCAAAAGCGGTCCATATTACTCCCATCAACAAAGTAAATCCCACAATACCATGCTCTACAAGCATTTGGATAAAAATGTTATAACTCTGATAGTGATTATTGGAAATTTTTACAAAATCAGACTCCGGATTACTTCTGAAATACTCCGCCTGATAATACATATAATCCGCTGCAAACCCAGGAGCGCCTCTACCTAAAAGCGTATTTTCCTTAATCATATCCCCACAGACACGCCATAACAGAAACCTGGTATTGGCAGACGGCACTTTCAACATATAGAGCCCACTAACCACTATCAGCATGCATATTACCATAGCAATCCCAACATACATCTTCAATTTGGGATTGTGCTTCCCTCTTATGTTGTCTAGTATAAATACACCTACAGCAACAATCAGACCAACTAAAGTGCCTCTGCACAAACATAAGACAAATGCTGCTACTATAGTTATACACACAGAAAAAGTCACTACAGCCAAAGGATACTTCCCGTTTTTGTATAAACGCAAACAAAGCTGTAAGCAACAGATAAAACCAACTGCCAAATACACAGATAATGGTATCGTATTAGCAAAACCCGCTGAATTAACAAAATTCCCGTTCAGCGTAACTCCTATCACTCCTAAATACTGTAAGATGGAGATAACCGCCTGAACAAAAGCCGATGCAGCAAGTGCAGCACAAATCCACAGGCTCCCTCTATCACCTCCAATGTTACGGCAAAAGAAATATACCAGTACCAATGACAACCACTTTACATAGAACAGTGGCTCTATTATGTAATAGTGATCTTGGCACAGATTATTGGCAGCACAATACGCCATTAGGCCCAAACACCATAAATCCAAGACTCCCAGTTTTACCAAATAATTCTTCTTAAATCCTACGACTGCGGCTAATGCTATTACTCCAATCAGACATCCGAATACAAGGATTATCCTATATTCCGCGGCCCCAGACCACCAGAATGGCAATATTGGCAAAGCAATAACAGCGCAACCTAGCAGAAGTTTAAGACTTCTTGCCAGGTGCGCTGATTTACTGTTTAAATAACATGGCATTTTTTCAAAGGCTACTATTAATACCCTTTCTCTCTTCTTTGCTGTTGCTTTTCTCTCACCCTCTCTTTAATCTTTTTAAAACGATTTTGCCACTCGGTAGCAGCTTCCTCATCAAGTCCCATTGTGGTAACCTCAAAACCTCCTGCTATCTGTACCTCATACAATTTAATTTTACCGTCGGGATATTCTTCATTCTTATCTACAAGATAAATTCTTCTGCGTCCATTAAGTTCTCTATCCCAGATTGCATCATGCAATACATGTCTTACCTCATAACTTTCAAAACCATCAAAATCTTCCCAGTAAAATGTATTGACCGTATTTAGGAATGCACTGTCTTTATAGAACACTTCGTGTTGGTCATTAGGGTACAATGATTTCATATTACCCTGCTTTAACTGCCAGTAATGCCATAACCTTATAACTGGAAGTTTATGACCTTTTACAAACAATTGGAAAGTTTGAACAGTATCCTTATATGTCTCCGGTCTATAGTATGTACCCCTTATCACATCCGCAGTTCTTCTGGCAATGTCTTCATCTGTATAAACTTTTTCAGCATTTACAACAATAAAAACAGCATTGCTTTCTTGTGCAGTGGCTTTGTTAACCACAAATGCCATAACCAATATGGCAATGATTTTATATATCCTTTTCATAATTATAATGTTATTTATTTGTGTTTTCTATTTCATTCAAATATTGTATTATTTGTTGCTGTTCTTCATTACTTAATTTAGAGAATTCCTCGGTTTCAGTCAAACTTCCCCATTTTGCCTTATCAGAATCTAGCCCAGGCGACACTTCTTCTAACATAGATTTTATATCCTCTAATAAATGCTGTGCCAAATATTCATGAGATGCCCGGTCAAAACTATTAGGATCACTAATTCCACCATAAAAAATTCTCCATGAATTTATAAAATCCAAAACAGGCGGGTCTACAGTTTGCATATTATTAGAAAACAATGCGCATATATTCAAGTGTAACATCTCATGGACAACTATCGCACTTTGCATGCTTTGACTTAAATTTGCGAAATTAGCGCTCAAAATAATAGTAACACAACCTGTATCTCTATTCCACATGCTTATAGCTAACCGACCATCAGTATTACCTATGTTAAATACAAGACTTAAACCAGCTCTGTTAATATTCGTAATGGCCTGAATCATCCTTGAATGAGTGCTGTGTAACGCTATATTAATAGAATTATTTATTGTTACGTTGTTAGTAAGCGTTAGCGTTTGCAGTTGTGGTTTTATGGGAGCATCATTTCCAGTATTGCCACCATCACCACCGCTTTCTCTACACTCCCCATTACAACCTATTTCCCCGCAATACTCACAGCGGCCATCCGGATCATCACATTGGCACGGCTCATATCCACATATAGGGCAAGCGAAAGGATTGCAAACACACTCGCTCTCTAATCTGCCACATTTATCACAGTATGAAGGCTTATCCGTTACAACAATGCCGTCAAGCAGTTCAGATCCTTCTAAACAACTTTCGCAGATATGGCCATACTGAATATAAACCATCCCCTCCTTGCCACACATATAACAGAATCCAGGCTCACTATTACCATACGAAGACTTTGTGCCTTGTGCCTTAAGGAAGCTGAATCCCGATAAAGGCGCATTAATTGGAGCATCATCAGTTTTACGAACGTATACCACACTCCGTTGTCCACAAAGATACTGGAAAATATTTACAATCTCTCCCTCTAGCGTAGAAACCACCATAAAACCGGTAAAGTCCTTATGGGATCCCATGTAAGAAAATGCTTCAGTTTGGTTATTATTGTCACTAACTTTACCAAGCACGGTTACTACCATCTGACGGTTGCTTGTCTTCTCGCCTTGAGAGAATTCCTGAATTATCAATGAACTCTTCATGGTTACCACATCATGTTCTGTGGCATTTTCTTTAAGCAGTACACCACCCACAATAGAGCCTGTATTAAGCGGAACCTCATAGGTTCTGGCCAGCTTGCTAGGGAACTGCGCCTCATGATATGTCGCTTTATCCCACTGCGGCACCAGAATCTCATTATAATCAATTGAAGACTTAACAGAACCACCATCCATGCCAGGCAAACGCAAATCTGTTGCATGTTCCATATGGAAATCTTTTCATAATGTAATTTTTTGAAATATTGGTTTCACAAAATTACAGGGCTGAAAGATGAAAAATAGAATTTCAAGGGCATTAAAACCTTACACTTTTACAAAATGCGCATTTTATAACCCTCTCATTTTATGAATATTACAACCACACTAAAAAAGGTGTAAGAAAAAAATCTTACACCTGCAAAACGCTATCACGAAGTTTAGCACTTAACTGGTTGATAATCTGCTTATTACCCCCCCCCATTTGTATCACAACTTATATTTATACTTGTAAGAATTAAATCTACGCTACGCAACGTACTGAAATAATGCCACTTACGGGATATACATCAAATAGTTTTCTTTATATGGAGAATTAAGGGCATTGATTTTTGCCTTTAATCTTGATTTCTTGGTATACACATTCTCCATTGAAAGATTAAGAATAACCGATATTAGAGTGGCATCAAAGCCTATAATGCAATAGCAAATGAATCTCATATCATCATTTGACAGTTTAGGCAAGTCTCCCCTTAAATGAAGTATTATATTATCCAGTTCCGCATTAATCTTATTCTCCAACTGGCTATGCAGTTTCTCATCTGAACTGATGTTTGCAATAAGTTTTTCAACTTTCCTGTAAATATGATCCTTTACATCTTTTCGGTTCTGCTTTGTCAAATATGTAAGACACAAATCTCCTATTGTTGTGAATTGTTTTTTGTACACCTGAGAAAACGATGCTCTCAAGATATTCAGTTTACTGCTCTGCTCATCAATTTGCGCATCATAATCGGTTAGTTTTTTGCTGGCGCTTTCATACATATCAAGATACATCTCCATTGCACGCTGCTTCTTTCTGTTGATAAACATCAACTTTAAGATAACTGCAGACAATATCATTACCACAGCGAGTATTGCCGTTACAAGTGACATAACTTTTATTTTCATCTCCATCCTGGCTTTCTCCGCTTCTGAAGAGTAATAATCCTTTAACGCATTATCGGTGGTGTTGGAAAGCAAACTGTTTATTTGCTTTTCATATCTCTTAGAGCTGTTCTCCAGATACTGCAACGCCAACTTGTTATCCCCTCTATGTTTATAAATGAGGTATTGCCAGTAATTTAGATCTCCAACACCTAATTTTTCCAACTGCTTAATTATAGAATCGCATTCATCAATTCTACCTGCAAGCTGCAATGCATATGCATATACACAATACAGGTTAGTCGATAGAGGCTTTTTATATTCATTAGAAATTCTACCAAGCAATCTTATAGCACCATTGTGATCAGATATAGGAGATAGTACTTTCAATCGTGCATAATTCCCTAAAAGCACAACCATTGATACTGTATCTTCCTCTAATGAAGCCAAAGACTCCTTATAAAGAGAATCTGCTTTATTGTATTCCCTTGCATTGGCATATGCCATTGCCACGACACCCTTTGTAATGTTGTAATGCCTGCTATTTCCGACTTTTTCAAATACATCAATAGCCTTATATGCATATTCCAGCTCTTTCGCTGAATTATGGGTTTTGTTATAGACATCAGCCATACAACCGTACAATCTTCCTACTACGATATCATTAGAAACATGTTCCACTAAATTCTCACCCTTAGAATACTCAATGGCTGCTTTATCAATATCCCCTCCATTCTCATATATCCTCCCCTTATAGTAATGCATCAGCAGCCTGTCATCCGCTGATCCGTGTTTTGAGTAATATTTCACAGCTGGGGCAAAGATGGAATCGGTGGTGAGGTCTATGTAGTTTTTGTCAAGGGCCATGGAATGGAGCAGGGCATGTTTTGCCTTGGTCCTTTGGGAGAATAGGAGGTTGTCGGGATTAATATTGCGGATCTCCTCCAGTGCCCTTTTGGGGTCCTCCTCTATGTATGATTCTATTTCCTGCAAGTGGCTATAGGTGCCTTTGCTGCATGACAGCAGTGTGATTGCTGCAATTAGTATTTGTATAAAATGTTTCATGGTTTCAATTCTTTTACTTAGGTTAGTCCACGAACTCCTCTACTACATTGGAAATATTTTGAAAAAACATAATATAGTAAATAGGGATATAGGTAATGCCATTATCAACAAAGACCTCTCTCGCATTTGATAACACATATGCTTTCTTGATATTGTAGTCATTGTTAGATATAAACTTATCCAAAGCACTATGGACAGTGTAATCCTTCCCAGATTTCACTTCAATTGGTATATTTGAGAGATTATCGGCATCATCAATCAAAAAATCAACCTCACCATTTTTCTTATTGTCATAATAGTACAGGTCATATCCGTGAGCTCTCAACTCTTGTGCTACAACAGTTTCATAAACAGAACCGAGATTTATGCTCCTGATATCCGACATAACAGCCTTGATGTTGTTGCGATAGAATATACCTGAGAGAATACCTACATCATTGAGATAGAGTTTTAATAGATTCTTTCCACTATTCTCTACCAAAGGATATGCAGGTGTACTGATAGCCTTTACTTCTAACGTTATACCAGCAGAAATGAGATAATCGAATTCATCCAAATAGTCATCAGCCCTTTTCCAAGTCTTATTCTCAATCTTCTTGATAACCACTCTTTTCTTTTTATTCTTGAGGTTTGATGGTATCATATCAAAGATACGGCGTATCTTTAACTTTATATTATGTTCTTTCTCATATTTAGATGCATCAACTCCGTATAAGTCGTGAGCCTCTTTTTGAATGGAACGTAATTCAACCACATTGCGACTCTCCACGAAAGTCTCAACAGCCTTGGGCAGACCACCAACTATCAAGTATTTTTTGAAGAGATCCAACATTTTGTCATGCATCGTATCAGATAATGCCTGATTGTTGTTGAAACTCTCCCTCATAGCGTCAATAACCAATTCTCCTACACCATTAGCATAAAGAAACTCTTCAAAATCCATCGGATACATATGTTGTACATCCAAACTTCCTATAGGAACCGATTGAGTATTTTTCAAAGTCACTCCCAGCAGAGAACCACTGGCAATATAGGTAAATTTCTTCTCTTTCATCAAGAACTTCACAAGAGTAAGAAGGTGGTCGTATGCTTGAATCTCATCAATGAATACAAGGGTATTATTCTTCTCCTTCATCTTGTCGCCTGCTACAGTACTTAGAGCCATATAGAAATCCTTTGTGGTTTTAGCCTCTGCAAAAACGCGGTCGCCCAATTTATCCTCTTCCATATTGATTTCAATATAGTTAGGAAACATCTTTTCGCCCATATGTCGGATAATATATGACTTGCCTATCTGGCGTGCACCGTCAATCAACAGCATTCTATCAGAATCTGAAGAGAAATATTCCTCAATCCGTTTTGTAATCTTTCTGTATAACATTTTACGACCTTTTTGTTAGTACAAAGATAGTATATTTTTGACAACAGGTGCGTTTTCCTACAAAAAACCACATCAAAAAACTGCGTTTTCCTATTAATTTAAGCCTTAAAAAACTGCGTTTTCCGATTGATGGCATCAATTTATTTAAATACCTTTGTAAAACAAAACAACAGAATATGATTCAACTGGAAAACATACACAAATCGTTCGGGGAGCTTGAGGTGCTCAAGGGGGTATCGCTTCATGTAGCCAAGGGGGAGGTAGTGAGCATTGTGGGGGCCAGCGGCGCAGGCAAGAGCACCCTGCTCAACATCATGGGTTCACTGATGAAACCGCAAGGAGGAAAAGTGAAGATTGCGGGAACAGATATTTTTTCTCTTCCCGACAAATCCCTTGCAACCTTCCGCAACAAGGAGATAGGATTTGTATTCCAGTTCCATCATCTGTTGCCGGAGTTTTCTGCTCTGGAGAATGTTGTGATGCCGGCCCTGATAGGGGGAGCAAAGTGGGGGAGCAAAGAGGTTGAGGCAAGGGCCAGGATGCTGTTGGAGGAACTTGGTGTGGGGGGAAGACTTTCCCATAAACCCGGCCAATTGAGCGGCGGAGAGCAGCAGAGGGTAGCCATTGCCAGGGCGCTGATGAACAACCCGGCAGTGCTGCTTGCAGACGAGCCGTCGGGAAACCTCGACAGCCGCAACAAGGAGGAGCTGCACAAACTTTTCTTCATGCTCCGCGAAAAATACAACCAGACAATTGTAATAGTAACCCACGAGATGGAACTGGCCCGCATGTGCGACCGCTGCATTGAGATGAAAGACGGCCAAATCCTGCAGCAACTCTAATTTTTCTTCCCGATGGGTTCATTCCGTTTCAAACAGTTTGAGGTAGAGCAGAACCATTCTGCCATGAAGGTAAACACAGACGCCGTGCTACTTGGGGCCTGGATGAGTGTGCCCGGAGGGGAGGATGCTGGTGGGGATGCGGTTGATGCCCCCACCCTTACTGGGGGTGCCGGCTCAAGGATTCTCAGGGCCCTTGACATTGGCACCGGAACAGGAGTAATTGCCCTTATGGCCGGTCAGAGATTGGCTGAAGCGGGAGTTTCTGCCCATATTGATGCTGTGGAGATTGATGCGGATGCCTGCAAGGATGCTGCTGCAAACTTTGATTCTGCGCCGTGGGATAGGATTTCATTTGGGCTGCACAATGTGCCGTTGCAGGAATTTTCTGGTTCCGGGGCTGCTGACGGGGCTGCTGGTTACGACCTCATCTTCTCCAATCCCCCCTATTTCATCTCTTCACTGAAAAACGATTCACAGGCCAAGACAACGGCCCGCCATACCGATACCCTTTCTCAAAGGGAACTGCTTTTCTATTCCACTCCACTCCTTAAAGAGGGCGGCACGCTGGCAATTATCCTTCCTGTAGTTGAAGGTGAGGAGCTGCTGCGTAAAGTGGAGTTTATATCTGATGTTGCAGTGAGCAAACATTATGGTGCTGGGGTTAGGGCTGGAGATGGGGCTGGGGCGGCCTCTGTCGGGAAAACATTTCCCCAAAATGGAGATACTTATTCCGCACTGTTCCCTTCCCGCATCTGCTATGTGCACACCGTTGAACGCAAACCTGCCAAGCGCCTTATGCTGGAGTTTGTAAAATGCCATCCGTCAGCACGTCCGGTGCTGCATCGCCAGCAACTGGTAATGATGAGCGATGGTGCCAATACGCCGGAGTATACCCGTCTTGTAGGGGATTTCTATATCAGGTAATTATTTTTTGAATCCTATCTTCTGCCTTTCTTTAAGGTTATCATTCCCTTTCTGCTTTGCAGCCAATTGTGATAGTGCCAGATAAATATCATCCAGCTCTTTCTGAATATCTTCAGACAAATCACTTATAGCTTCTGCATTATCTTTACCTGATTGCTCAATAGCATGAATACGTTCCCGCAATTCAGAAAGTTCTGAAGTTACTGCAGAAACAGATGACATATAACTACGCATTGTTACAAAGGCGCGCATAATTGAAATGTTTATTTGTATTGCTGTTTTGCTACGAAGAACTGTTGACAACATAGCCACTCCTTGCTCTGTGAAAGCTAGAGTTGCATATCTATTACCTCCCATTTTTGAGGTCACAAATTGTGACCTCATACTGATTTCCAGAACTTTACATTCAGACAACGTAAGCATAAACATAAAATCCTCAGGAAATCTATCCAAATTTCGTCTTACATTTGTGCCAAATCCCTGTCAAGCATCACCCTCTGCCCTCGGATTTCATAAATCTTACTCTTTATAACTTCAAGCTCCATAATATCAATAATTTTAATCTGTATTTAATTCTCCGCAGGAACAAAAGCCCACAGATTTGTGCCCGCCTGGCGCTGAATGGGCACACTGGAGCACCCAAATGTGCCCCAGGAGCACCTGACACCCTCCGTCGGGAACAAAATCAAACAAAAGTGTGCCCGACTGACCACCAATGGGCACGCTGAGCCACCAAAACGTGCCCGGAGCAGCCGAAAAGCAGTGAACGGACACGGAATCGTACTGAAATGTGACCGCCTGCCGCCTAGTGGGCACGCTGGAGCACTAAAATGTGCCCCAGTGGCACCTAACACCTTCTGTCGGGAGCAAAATGTCATTTGCGGACATTCTCCGGGAACATGTTCTGCAGGATCCTCTCTTCTATATGCAGGATTCTCCTGATTTGGCTAACCGAGGCATTGTAGCGGAAGCGTAGCTGCTTGGCCATCTCCAGTTTCTGACTTTTGTCCAGGGTAAGGAGTTTCGCAGTGTCAAAGAGTTTTTTTGCAATATCTATTGCGGCAGTGTTCATTTGTTCATCAGTATAGAATATCTTATCACCCAGGGTGCGGGCAATGTCAGCAAACGATTCAACCTGTCGGGAAATAAGTTGGAAATAATCATGTGCATTCTGGAAAAGGCTTTCCCCTTTTTTGATTGAGCAATAGCATTCCGGCGAGACGTAATCCCATATCATGTAGTAGTTTTCAGGGAACGAGCATTCGTGAGTGTGAAAGATTTTTCTTTTGGTGCGGACAGAGATATCCTTCAGCCAAGTTCTGTTGAATATGCCGGTGTATTTGTTGAAGTAGAAACTATTGGCGCCCCACGGATATGTGAACGGCGTTTCCCACAAATCTACCAGGAATCCATTCCTGTTTATGTAGGCGAGCAGATTTCTCAAGTATGTAATGTTAAGGATGGGGTGCAATGTGGCCTCAAATCCATTCATGTCCGATTGGCGCCCTTGCTTACGAAGGCATCTGCCAATACGCGCTTTAAAGTCATTGAAAAAAACTGTTACCAGATGCGGATCGCCCTGCAATAAAATATGGACATGATTGTTCATCAGCTGAAATGTGTACAGTTCCACTTCTTCATAGTGCAAGTGGGCGCACAAGGCCATCATGTTCATACCAAACACAAAGTCTTCACGCTTCCTGAAAATTACACCGGCTGTATCATCACCAGGTGTACACAAGTGCCATAGAAGTGCACTCTCATCAAATTCCTTTATGTGCAAGTTTTCTGTGTTCATGATATTGTTTTTTACGTTTCCCAAAGCTACCGGTTGCACAGGTGGAACTATGCCTGAAAAAGAAATTTTTCTCAACGGTTGCATAGATTTTTCTTTTTCCTAAAAAAATTTACTCCGATTATGGCATCTATTTCTACGGGGAACAGAAGGTAAGACAAGTATTCCCGACAGCTGTTCATTGGGCACGTTGAAGGTAATTTTTGTATCCCGACGGCTACGGCAGCACCCTATGGGGCACAATATCATTATTAAATGTGCTAGCCTGCCGCACAACGGGCACACTGGAGGGTCCTGGCGTGCCCCGGGGGTGCCTGCATCTCACTCTGGGGAACAAAATCAAACAAAAATGTGCCCGCCTGCCGCACAACGGGCACACTGGAGGGTCCTGGCGTGCCCCGGGGGTGCCTGCATCTCACTGTGGGGAACAAAAACCCACAGATTTGTGCCCGCCTGCCGCCGAATGGGCACGCTGAGCCGCCAAAATGTGCCCGGAGCAGCAGAAAAACAGCGAACGGGCACGGAAACGCATTAAAATGTGCCCGCCTGACCACCAATGGGCACGCTGGAGCACCAAAACGTTCCGGCAAGCCTCCACCTACCCTGCCGCAACAGACTCTTTCGGCAACGGACTCTTTCAGCAACAAAAAAATAGGCACAAAACCGAAGTTCTGTGCCTATTTTGGTATCTATCGGGAAGAAGACTACTCGTCTTTCTCCTCTGCCTCGTATGCTTTCAAAAGTTTCTCCTGAACGTCTGAAGGTACCTGTTGGTAGTCTGCAAAGTCCATTGTGAAGGTTGCTCTACCGCTGGTTAGTGAACTCAATGAGGTTGAGTATTTGTAAAGCTCAGCTAGCGGAACTCTTGCTTTAAGTACCTCAAAGCCTTTAACGCTGTTCATACCCTCAATCATTGCGCGGCGGTTCTGAAGGTCGCTCATTACATCACCCATGCAGTCGCTTGGAACAAGGATCTCTACGTTGTAGATAGGCTCCATGATCTTAGGACCTGCTTTCTTGAACGCCTCTTTGAATGCGTTACGTGAAGCAAGTTTGAACGCCATCTCGTTTGAATCAACCGGGTGCATCTTACCGTCGTAAACGTAAACTCTGATATCACGTGCGTAAGAACCTGTTAGAGGACCCTCGTTCATTTTCTCCATAATACCTTTAAGGATAGCCGGCATGAAGCGTGCGTCAATTGCACCACCTACGATACAGTTGTAGTACTCAAGTTTACCGCCCCACTCAAGTGGATACTCCTCTTTGCCTTTTACGTTAAGAACCATCTCCTGGCCGTCAACTTTGAACTTGTTGTTCTCAGGAGCGCCCTCGTAGTAAGGCTCAATAAGGATGTGTACCTCACCAAACTGGCCTGCTCCACCTGACTGTTTCTTATGACGGTAGTCTGCAGTTGCAACTTTGGTAATGGTCTCACGGTAAGGGATTCTTGGAGCAAACAGGTCAACCTCAATCTTATGGGTATTTGTAAGCTGCCATTTAAGGATATTGATATGGTGCTCACCCTGACCGCTGATGATAGTCTGTTTCAACTCTTTTGAGTACTCAACCAAGATTGTTGGATCCTCTGCATTGGCCTTGTTAAGGATCTCGCCCAATTTCTCCTCATCTTTCTCAACTTTAGCTTTGATAGCTGTACGGAACTTAGGTGCAGGGAAATGGGTTGGCTCAAATACAGTCTCGCAACCAGGAGCACAAAGTGTCTGGCCAGTCTTAACTGATTTAAGTTTTACTGTACAAGCAATGTCACCTGCCATAACCTCGGTAACTTTCTCACGTTTTTTACCTGCTACTGCGTAAATCTGTGCAATACGCTCTTTAGCGCCGGTCTCAGGATTGACAACATCCATACCCTCAGTAAGCTTACCGCTCATTACCTTGAAGTAAGAAACGTCGCCCAAGTGCTGCTCCTGTGCAGTTTTGTATACGAAGATTGAAGTAGGGCCGTTTGAATCAACTTTAACTGCCTCACCCTCTTTAGTAAGATTGTCAACTTTGTCTGGAGTGATACCTGCGTTGATGGTGAACTCCATGATACGTTTAACACCAATATCTTTCTTTGCCGACAAGCAGAATACAGGAAGGATGTCACCAAGCTGCATACCTACTTTCATACCTGCTCTGATCTCGTCCTCTGTAAGCTGGCCTTTATCAAAGAATGTCTCCATCAAATTCTCGTCATTCTCTGCCGCCATCTCAACAAGCTGCTGGTGCAATGCCAAAGCCTCCTCTTTGTACTCCTCAGGAATCTCAAATGACTCACGGGTACCGTTCTCATCCTTGAATTTGTACATTTTCATCTTAAGAACATCGATGAAAGTGTCAAACTCAACACCTGGGTTAACAGGGTACTGAACCAATACAACCTTGTTTCCGAAAGTAGCTTTCAATGAATCGATGGTTGCCTGCCAATCCTGTTTCTCATGATCCAACTGGTTAACGGCAATGATAAGAGGTTTCTGATGTTTTACAGCGTGACGTGCAAAAATCTCGGTACCAACCTCAACACCCTGAGTGGCATTTACAAGAAGGATACCGTTCTCAGCAACTGAGAATGCTGAATACACACCACCTACGAAGTCGTCTGAACCCGGGGTATCAATGATATTGAATTTTGTGTCAAGAAACTCTGTGTATAGAAGTGTAGAATAAATTGATCTCTGGTAAATCTGCTCAATCTCGGTATTGTCACTCATAGTGTTCTTACCCTCAATTGTACCTCTTCTCTCAATAACTTTACCCTCGAACATCATTGTCTCAGCAAATGTGGTCTTTCCCGATTTGGAGCTTCCCAACAGTACCACATTACGCACATTACTGGTATTGTAAGTTTTCATTGTATTTAATAGTATTTAAAGTGTTTTTATTTAAGTGTGTATCACTTTTGGAAAAAGTGGTTTCAAATTTAATAAAATTATTTTCAAAATACAAAGCCCTTCTTTCAATAACATCCTTTGGATACTATTTTGCAATCCTTAAAATACCTATATCACATCCATCCAGGCCATATTTTTGTTGCAATGAAAAAGAACGGCTCCATAAAGCAAAAAATTTACGAAATCCGTCGCAGCAAGGGGATCTCCCAAGAAAAAGTTGCAACGGCCATAGGTATTGCACTCAACAACTACAGGAAACTTGAAAGGGGTAAAACCGTGCTCATAAACGAGAAGCTGTGGGACATTGCAGCCGCATTGAACGTTTCAGTAAAAGAGCTGGTCCTTGAAGAAGATCCACACACCAGATCATCCCTTGCAGACCTTGAAAGGGCCGAATATCTCAAACGCATCCACAGCCTTGAGGAGGAAATTGACACCCTCAAGCAATGCATAAACATTCTAAACGAGAAAAACGAAAGTTATGTAAAGCACCGCGGCTCGGCATATCCTTAAGATGCGGAGCAAGGATACTGCGGGTGCATTACAATACCTAGAATAATGTAGGATCCTCCAGCAGCTTGAAGCTCATTCTGTGGTGAGGAGTTGGGCCGTGGGCGGCAATTGCGGCGCGGTGTTCTTTGGTGGGATAGCCCATGTTGCGGTCCCATCCGTATTGGGGGTGCTCAGCGGCAATTTTCAGCATGTACTCATCCCTGTAAGTTTTGGCAAGGACAGATGCCGCAGCAATACTGGCAAAACGGGCGTCACCCTTAACCATACATATGTGGGGAATCTCCCGATATTTGTAGAAACGGTTGCCGTCTACCAGAATTGAGGTAGGGCGCACCTCAAGCATATCCAGAGCTCCGTGCATCCCTTTAATTGATGCCTTGAGAATGTTTATCTTGTCAATCTCCTGCGGAGAGATTGCGCACACTCCCCATGCAATGGCATTTTCTTCTATGATGGGCCTGAGTTTTTCCCTCTGTTTGGCAGTGAGCTGCTTTGAATCGTTCAGCAGCGGGTGGTAAAAATCTTTTGGGAGGATTACCGCTGCGGCAAATACCGGTCCCGCAAGACAGCCGCGGCCAGCCTCGTCGCACCCGGCCTCTATTTCGTCGGGATTAAAATATGGTGATAGTGATGTTGTCATTTGTACAAAGGTATTCTTTTTTAGTATAGTTCCACCCCTTTTGCCAGCCTCTCAAGCAATTCGGCAGCGTGGGTCATGCACATTTGTTTATCGGGTTCTATGGATACCAGCGAGTGGCACCGTACCCCTTGAGGCAACTCCTGCAGAGATGACACCCCACAGAAAATTTCTACCGGCTTGCCGTATTTTTGGGCAAGTTCCATTATGCCGCCCACAATTTTGCCGCTCAGGCTCTGGGAATCAACGCTGCCCTCTCCAGTAACAACCACATCTGCCCACTGCACCTTCTCCTCCAACGAGGTAATTTCTGTAAAAAATCTCCATCCCGACAATAACTTACCCCCCAAGAATGCTGTTCCTGCATACCCCACACCTCCTGCAGCACCTGCTCCGGGGAGGAGTTTCATCTGTGGGTGGATATGCAGACACCTCTCTGCCACCGCCGCCATGTTTGC
Organism: Candidatus Egerieisoma sp.; assembly: GCA_045659725.1. GTDB lineage: Bacteria > Bacteroidota > Bacteroidia > Bacteroidales > UBA932 > Egerieousia. Next base: position 37,275 of record JAZRCK010000041.1, on the reverse strand, counting down.
TTTTCCCCTCTCAAGTATCTCCATTGCCTGCGGGGTTGCCCCTTTCTGCGGAGCGTATACCGCTGTGGCACCGTTCTCCCCAAGAAGAGGATTGTCAACGTCGCAGATAACTTCAATTTTGCAACCTGCCTCACTCCCAAAGAGTATTTTCCCGACAGATTCCTCCGGAGTGGCAATGCGTCCTATATACTGCAGGTCCTTGCCGCAGATTGGTACTGGCATCAGCTCCCCTGCGCGGTTAAAGAATTCAAAACCAAGAGCCTGTAGCATTCCTGCTCCGCAATCGTCGGTAGCGCTGCCACCTATTGAGAGGGTAATTTTTTTGGCCCCCATTTCCTGTGCCTTACGGATAGCCTCGCCAAAACCGTAAGTGGAAGTGTTGAGCGGATTGCGCTCATGCTGCTCCAGCATGGCCAGTCCGGAAATCTTTGCCATCTCTATGAAGGCGCACAGAGGTGTTTCCTTTCCGCCATAGAGCAGGATCTCCTGCCGCGTTTCCCTGAACAGCGGATCGTGCACTGCCACCTCTACCCTCTGCGGTGATTCTACCCTGCCGGCAACCACATCCAGACTGCCGTCACCTCCGTCGGCTATCTCCACTGTCTGAAACTGCAGGCCAGCGCCGCAATCTTCCTCCCGGGCACAAAAACCGCCTCCCGTGTTCCCGCCACTTGCATCTTGGGCACAAATTGCACCCTCTGCGTGCCCGGCATCCGAAGAAATACTCTCCCGGGCACAAAAACCGCCTCCCATGTTCCCACCACCGGCATCTTGGGCACAAATTGCACCCTCTGCGTGCCCGGCATCCACAGAAGTCTCCGCTGAAGCACCCACCGCCGCAACAGAAGCCGCAACAGAAGCCGCAGCAGCAGCCGTAGCCGCCGTACAATCACCCGCCGCATACCGCTTCTCAAGTCCCCTCCGGATGGCCTGGGCGGCCTGGAGGGAGGTTAGGGAACCTTTGAATTTGTCGGGAACAATGAGGATGTGCTTCATATTTTGGTTTTGAGTTTCCATTTTAGTACTTTTGTGGGGTTAAGGAATAAACTTTTAAATATAGATATTTTTATGAGAAAAACAGGATTTTTATTGTTGGTTGCCATCTTGTTGGGCGCTATGCCGGCAAAGGCAGACGAGGGTATGTGGCTGCTCCCGCTTTTGGAGAAGCTTAACATAAAGAAAATGCAGGAGATGGGCTGCAAGCTTTCTGCTGAGGACATCTACAGCATAAACAATTCAAGCCTTAAGGATGCCATTGTGCACTTTGGCGGCGGATGTACTGCAGAGATCGTTTCAGACAAGGGTCTTCTGTTCACCAACCACCACTGCGGTTATGGCAATATCCAGGCTCTAAGTACAGTTGAGCACGATTATCTTAAAGACGGCTACTGGGCAATGAACCTTAAGGAGGAGCTTCCTGCAAAAGGACTTACAGTTACTTTTGTAGACAGGTTCGTTGATGTTACCGAGCGTTTGAACAAGGCTGTTGCAAAGGCTAAAGACCCTAAAGACTACAAGAAACGTTGGGACAAGGAGATTGAGAAGATTAAAGCTGAGGCTGTTAAGGCAGACCCTACTCTGGATGCAAGAGTTACCAGCTTCTACAACAACAACATGTATCTTCTTATCACTACCCGTACTTTCAAGGATATCCGTTTTGTAGGTGCTCCTCCTTCATCAATCGGCAAATTTGGTGCAGATACAGATAACTGGATGTGGCCAAGACACACCGGTGACTTCTCTGTTTTCAGAATCTATGCCGACAAGAACAACAACCCTGCAGAGTACTCTGAGGAGAATGTCCCTTACACTCCAAAACAGTCTTTGAAAATCTCTTTGAAAGGCGTTAAGGAGAATGATTATGCAATGATCATTGGCTTCCCTGGCCGCACTACCCGTTTCATGAGCAGCGAGGAGGCTAAGGAGACCCAGAAGATCAACAACGCTATCAGCATCTACGTTCGTGGCGAGAAGCAGGATATCTGGATGAACGACATGCTTGCAGATCCTAAGGTAAGAATCCAGTACTCAAGCAAATATGCAGGCTCTTCTAACGGCTGGAAGAAATGGATGGGTATGAACGAGACCTTTGACAAGCTTAACATTGTTGAGCGCAGGGCTGCTGAGGAGAGAGCTTTCAACGAGTGGGTTGCTGCCGATCCTAAACGTGTTGAGAAATACGGCACTGCTGTTGAGACCATCAACAACGCAATTAAGGAGAGAGCCGAGTATGCTTATGTATACAGATACATTACCGAGACCCTTTCTGCAATTGAGCTTATCAAAGCTCCTGCAAGAGCAAAGAGAGGCGGCATGGACGGTTTCTTCAAGGATTATTCGGCATCTACAGACCGCAAGCTTGCAAAACGCATGATTGCAATCTACAAGGAGAAAGTTGATGCAAAATACCACCCTGCATTCTTTGCAACCATTGATTCTGAGTTTGGCGGAAGCATTGATGCTTTTGTAGACAACCTTTATGACAACTCAGTTTATGTAAGCAAGGAGAAATATGATGCAGCAGTTGCAGCAGGCGCAGACCTTGGCAACGACCCTGTTGAGGATCTTAGAGCCCAGCTTCACATTGTATCAAACAGAATCATGCCTAAACTTCTTGCAAGCTCTGCAAAGATTGACAAGGCCAAGAAGGCTTACGTTGCAGGTACCCTTGAGATGATGGGCGACAACGCTTCTTACCCTGATGCAAACTCAACCATGCGTCTTACTTACAGCAAGGTTCTCCCTTACTCACCTAAAGATGCCGTTATCTATGATTACATCACCACTTTGGACGGCGTTATGGAGAAAGAGGACCCTAACAACTGGGAGTTTGTAGTTCCTGCCCGCCTTAAAGAGTTGTGGAAAGCCAAAGATTTTGGTCCGTACGCACTTGAGAACGGCAAGATGCCGGTTGCATTCCTTTGCAACGGCGACATCACCGGCGGCAACTCAGGTTCTCCTGTATTGAATGACAAAGGCGAGCTTATAGGTCTTGCATTCGACGGCAACTGGGAGGCAATGAGCGGCGACGTAATCTTTGAGCCAAGCCTTCAGCGCTGTATCAACGTGGATATCCGCTACGTGCTGTTCATCATTGACAAATACGGCAAGGCAGGATACCTTCTGGATGAGATGAACATTGTGAAATAAATTCTTCTTCCCGACAGTTTCTTTTTGCAGTACGGGGGACCTGTCGGGAGGAAAAAATTTGGAAAGATGACAACTTCAGAAATTCTTGATGTGCTGGGTGGGGTAATCCACCCGGCATTTGACAAAAGCATAACAGAACTTGGCCTTGTGGAGGATGTAAAAGTTGAACCCCTCAAGGATGCTGTTGGAAATGATATTCCCGACAGCTACAAGGTGAAGTTCAAACTGGTTTTCAAATCTCCCGATGCCCTTGCCGGCACCCTTAAGAAAGCCTGCGAGGAGGCAATTGCCTCAGTTTGGCCGGGTGTAAAGGTGAGCATCATTGAGATGGTGCGCGAGGGGGCCGCTCCAAAGAAGGCAAAGAAACTTGAACTTGGCCAGGAGCAGCTTGAGACCGTAGGGAAGATTATTGCCATTGCCTCAGGCAAAGGCGGTGTGGGCAAATCTACCGTTTCCGTAAACCTTGCCATCACCCTTGCCAAGATGGGCTACAAAGTGGGACTTGCTGATGCCGATGTTTATGGCCCTTCAATCCCTAAAATGACCGCCACCGAGGGTGAGATTCCTGATGTGGAGTTCGTTTACGAGGACGGCTATACAGACCACGGCGAAGCGGCTATTGAAGACCAGGACCCTTCAGGCAAGCCTATGGGCAAGAACCCTCACGGCAAAACCGTCGGGGAGCTGATCATCCCTGTTGAGAAATTTGGTGTAAAATGGATGTCAATAGGTTACTTTGCCAAACCTGAGCAAGCCCTTATCTGGAGAGGTGCAATGGCTTGCAACGCGTTGAAACAGATGACCCTGCAGGTTAAATGGGGTGAGCTCGACTTCCTTTTGCTCGACCTTCCTCCGGGAACAGGCGACATCCACATAAGCATGGTTCACGACATTCCGCTTAACGGAGCAATCATTGTAACCACCCCTCAGGCAGTTGCCCTTGCAGATGTGGAGAAGGGAATAAACATGTTCCGCAACAAGGACATCAACAAGCCAATCTTTGGCCTTGTTGAGAATATGGCGTGGTTCACCCCTGCCGAGCTCCCAGAAAACAAATACTATATCTTTGGTAAGGACGGCGGCAAGAGAATGGCTGAGAAATACAACGTTCCGTTGCTTGGCCAGATTCCGCTTGTACAGGGCATCCGCGAGTGCGGCGATGAAGGTATCCCTGCCGCAGTGAGCGCCGGTCCGGTATTTGATGCCTTTGTTGAGATAGCAAAGGTGCTGTAGGGGTGCCTGAAAGGGGCATGGCCAGGAGCGCGTACCCGGAAGGGCATGGCCCAGGAGCGCGCCGGCAGTATAAACGAATATGCGCCAAGTGATGCATCCGCACAAATACATATGCGCCAAGACGATACGAACAGCAACATCGCATAAAGTATCTTCTTGGCGCATCTTTGTTCTTATCGGGTTACCATAACTTTACAATCCGAACACCAACCTCACTTGAGAGCCCTCAGCAGCCACTTCCTGTTCACATCGGCTTGCCGCCCTGACACTCCGCAACCCTGACACTCTGAAACCCTGACACTCTGCAGCCTTGACACCACTCTTCAACCTTGCCGCTCTACCGCCTTGCCACCCTGCAACCTTAATGCTCTGCACCCTGCCTTGCTACTCCTTTTTGCCAAGTGGAATTGACAATCCAAAATAAGCATTCACCTGCTTGGTATTGTCGCTCAGGAACATGTAGTCTGTTCCAACCATGAGCGGGCCAAGTTTAAGCGCAAGACCGAATGTATCTGAGCCCTGAAGCAACGAATAGCTTACCGCCAAATTAAGAAGGGTAGATGGACGGAAGGTAGCCATAGCCGTAAGTTCGGAATAGTTCTCAATTTCGCCAAATCGGGTTGTTGAAAGTATTCCAACTCCTATTTTATTGTGCAGCATTGAAAATTCTCCTCCAAATACCATTATAGGACACAACTTGGTAATTCTTGCTTCATTCACGCCCTCTTTCAGGCCAAATGTTTCAAAATCAAGAATCTCAGTATCTGTAATATCTTCCCTGAACACTTTGCCTTTTGAAGTATACACCTTAGATGCAGACTCGCTCCATGAAATGAAGCCCAAATCTATAATTGATGCTGACAAAGCAAGATTGTCCGTAAGGTTGAAACTCAATCCCAAATCTACTGCTGCACCATATCCACCAATGCCGAATTTATCAAATTTCACATCTTCTATGTATCCGTCTCCATCCAACTCCAATTCAATTCCTTTTCCCGACAATCCCAACTCCACATCGGTTGTTATGTCTGCATAAGAGTTGGCAACAGTCTGATAACTGTCGGGAATATATGCATCAATACCCAATCTGTTCACATTAAGATTGAGGTTGGCAACACCCATCAGGACTTTTGCCTTACCGCCTATTGTAAGCCTGTCATTTAATTGTCTGGCATATCCTAGAGCGACCTCAGTATATGCTTGCACATTCAATTTCTCATTTCTGATGTCATATTTTTTGCTTCCGATAAACTGTTCATTCTCCATATCATACAGATACTGGAACATGGATTTTGGAATCTGGGCATCTACATTTGTTTTGGCTCCCACTCCAAATGAGATGAAAGATTTGTCTTTGTGCCATCCAAACGAGAGCAGATCTGTATTCATTTTTATGGCAAGAGTGTTTTCTGCATTGAGTTTCTGCATGAATGCATCGCTTGTATAGAATGCATCATTCTCATCTTCAATAATATCAATCACATCCTGAGCTCCAAGTGAACTTGAATTCACCTCCACTCCAAATGCACCTATGACAGGCAAATTTATATACCCTCTGCTTGGAGCAAGTGCAGGATTCAGATTCATCCTGGCACTGGAGCCCTCCATAAAGTATGAGTTGCGCAAATATTGTGAAAAACCTGATACAGGAATACACGCTAAAACCATCGCAAATCCCAAAACTGACAACAACTTTTTCATAATGTACGTTACTTTTTCTCTTATTCCCTTAACACCCAAATATACTAAAATTTTCCTACCTTTGTCAATTATGGCAACACAATACGGAGTAAAGGCCAAAAAGGGGCTTGGACAGCACTTTCTGGCAGACGAGTCAATAGCAAGGAGAATAGTTGAGGGGCTAATCCTTCCGGAAGAGAAATCGCAGCAGCTTCAGGTGCTGGAGATTGGTCCGGGAACGGGAGTCCTTACAAAATATATGCTTGCAGATGAGCAGATTAAGCTTGAAGTGTGCGAGATTGATACAGAATCAATTGAGTACCTTCAGAAGACCTATCCGCAGATGCTCTACTCGCTCCAGCAGAGGGATTTCCTTCAGGTTCCGCTTGAGAAGATTTTCAGCGGGGAGTTTGCTGTAATAGGCAATTTCCCGTACAACATATCATCACAGATCTTCTTTAAAGTCCTGGATTACAAGGAAACAATTCCGCAGGTTGTGTGCATGCTCCAGAAAGAGGTGGCTGAGCGCCTTGCCAGCGGTCCGGGCAACAAATCGTACGGCATCCTTTCAGTGCTGCTTCAGGCGTGGTACAACATTGAGTACCTGTTCACCGTTCCGGAGCACGTGTTTGTACCACCTCCAAAAGTGAAGAGCGGTGTGATACGCCTTACCCGCAACAGCCGCACGGAACTCGGTTGCGACGAGGTGCTGTTCAAAAAGGTAGTGAAAGCCTGCTTCAATCAGCGCCGCAAGACCATCCGCAACTCAATCAAGCCAATCCTGGCAGAGCTGGGCAAGAACTTTACTCCCGACAATACACCTGAGCAACTGGCAACCCTTTTTGAACTCCGTCCAGAGCAGCTCTCTGTGGAGCAGTTCATTGAGCTTACATTGCTGATAGGCTAAACCCGTAGAAAGAGCCCCATCCCGAACAGCCCTCCGTGGAGCAGTTCATTGAGCTGACGTTGCTGGTCAGTTAGATCTGCAGAACAACCGTAAGGTCAAAAACGCCGTCAATAAGTATGGGCGGGTGCCCAAAAGGCCTTTTTTAAGATATCCCAAACAGGACACTATAGAGGATAATCCAAAAGTATCCTCATTAAACATAGCAGGAGGGTGACTCAAAAGGGTAAATTTTGCGTTTCGATTGCCTCGGAAATCCTCATTTACAATAGTAAACCCCGGTTTCCTCACCTGCGCAAGCCTTAAATTTCCACCTTTTGAGTCACCCTCTGTTGCTTTTTGTAATAGTGACTTTTGCATCACTCTTTCTTTGCTGCAAGCCGATGCGAACAAAAATGCTGCTTGCAGTGCGTCTATCTGGGGATGGCGTACTCGTCGGGAAGATGCAGCAAGAGAATCCGTACAGCCATATGCATCATAACACTTTCCGGAGCATTTGGTGTTCGCATCGGCTTGGCCTATAGCACCAGAATGGCATCTTGTAGCGCACAATTCTTTTAATGTAGCAGTCTGAAACTGAGAAATTTATTTGCAATTGACCGGAATAATTGCAAACTTTGCAACAACTTCAATATGTCCGCCAAATGGGCCTGGGTGGAATTGGGGAGGATGGATTGTGTGGCCTGTTTTCTATTTGTTGCAATGGGAGATTTCAGTGATTGCGGATTTTTTCATGTGTGTACTGATGGCAACCAACTGCCATGGCTTTTTAAAGATACTGAGGATTTTGTCCTGGGGGTGAACCGTGCGGCAATTTGCACTCATCAGACTGGCATTCAATTATATTCTTATGTCCTGATGGACAATCATGTGCATTTTGTGTGCTATGGAGCAAAACCTGAATGCAAAGATTTTATAAACAAGTACAAGAATCTGTCGGGAAAACACATCTCATCAAAATATGGCATTAAGGGTTACATAAAGGGGCTGAAAGGTCAGGTGATCCCGCTACCCACCCTGGAAAGTCTCATGGAAGGGATAGGATACATAGACAGGAACTCCATTGTGGCCGGATATGGTTCTCTCCCAATGGAGTATCCTTGGGGATCTTCCCGATATCTGTTCAAGGAGGAATCTGGAATCTGCGGAAAATGCGGCACTGGGCGCAGCAAGTACAGGACTTTGCGGGAGCTCACAGTGAGGGAGAGATGGAGATGCACCGGAACCAGGCTTGAGCTGCCTGGCCACTGGGAAATTGATGAGCGGGGCATGATCCTGCCATGTCACTTCCTGGAAATCCAAAAAGTGGAATCCCTTTTCAAGACCCCAAACAGATACTTGTACTTCCTGTCCAAAAAGCTTGAAGGTAAAGTGGATGAGCTGTTGAGCGGCAACTCCGGTACTTTTATTCCCGACAAATTCCTGCGGCCAATAGTTTCCAATATTGCACGGGAGCTCTACGGCAAAACTGATGTGAATGAATTGAACTTCAATGCACGTATAGCAATAGCACGCCGGCTCCGGTACGAATATGCAGCCACCGTCAAACAGATTTCCAGAATGCTGTACCTGAATGCGGAAACTCTGAAAGGGTTTTTCTAATTGGGAGGAATGGAAGGAGAAAGCGGATGGAGCGCATAGGGTGGATTGGGCAGAGAGGGCGAACTGGCGGACTGGTCGGATTGGGTGGGGAGAGCGGATTGGCGGGGTGGACGGGGAGAGCATACCGGATGGAGAAAGCGGATGGAGCGCATAGGGTGGATTGGGCAGAGAGGGCGAACTGGACGAACTGGGTGGATTGGACGGATTGGGTGGGGAGAGAGGATTGGACGGTGCGCTTTAGACGGACTGACGGTGAGAGCGAGCTGGGTGGAGAGTGCGGTTTGGACGGAGAGAAAGGGTTTATCTGGTGGAGCGCAGAGAATGGGGCTATTAAGTTGACGGAGAGAACGGATTTTTTCAGTTGGGCGGCGAGAAAATGGCGGACAAAATGCTTTGGGGAGTGCTTTCCTAATGCGGGGCGTGCTTTCTCAAGCCGATGCGAACATGGAATAGCGGCAGAAATGCTTTTGAAAACTGTAGTTGTTCGCATTGTAACGCGCTGGTAAGCGAATCCGTACAATCGGATGCTAGAGAATGCGATCACAGGGCGCTTGGCGTTCGCATCGGCTTGGCTGGGAGTTTGCTGTGAGCTTGGCTGTGAGCTTGCTGTGAGCTTGGCAGTAAATTGGTTGTGCACTTGGCTACGCACTCGGTTGTAAACTTGTCAGTGAACCTAGCTGTGAACCTGGCAGAGAGCTTGGCTGTAAAACAGCTTTTCATGGCAATGAAGTGGCTTTTCTTAAAAAATCCCTTTAACCCGCTCACAATCTTCATTTTTTTATTATTTTTGCGGGTCGCGCACGTACACACGCGCAGAAAGTGAGCGGAAAACATCCGGCACGCACCACCGGAAAACGTCCGGAAACAACCGGAAACAACCGGAAGCAACCGAAAGGCATCCGGAAATAGCCAGAAGTCAACCGGAAGCTGCCGGAAGTCAACTGGAAGCAACCAGGAATAACTGGGAATAACCGGAAAGCAACCAGAAGCAACCGGAAGCAACTGAAGGCAACCAGAAACAACCGGAAGGCAACCGGAAGGCAACCGCCCCACAATAGGACAAATATTAAAATACAAACATATATGTACAGAACACACACCTGCGGAGAGCTCCGCATTTCTAATGTAGGTCAGGAAGTTACCTTGGCCGGATGGGTACAGAGAGTACGTAAGATGGGTTCTCTTAACTTCATTGACCTAAGAGACCGTTACGGCATTACACAGCTTGTGGCTGATGAGCACAACAAGGAGGTTAACGAGCTTGTTGAGAAGATGGGTAGAGAGTGGGTTATCCAGGCTAAAGGTACCGTTGTTGAGAGACAGAGCAAAAATACCAAGATTGAGACCGGCGAGATTGAGATTGCCCTTACTGATGTAAAGGTTCTTAATGCGGCTGTTACCCCTCCTTTCACAATTGAGGAGAATACAGACGGTGGCGAGGAGTTGAGGGCACAGTACAGATACCTTGATTTGCGTCGTGCGCCGCTTAAGAGAGCGTTGGAGCTTAGGCACAAGATGGCTCACGAGGTTAGAAACTACTTGAGCAACATAGGTTTCATGGAGATTGAGACCCCTTACCTTATCAAGTCTACTCCAGAGGGAGCACGCGACTTTGTGGTTCCAAGCCGTATGAACCCAGGTGAGTTCTATGCACTTCCACAGAGCCCGCAGACCTTCAAGCAGCTTTTGATGGTTGCCGGTTATGACAAATATTTCCAGATTGTACGCTGTTTCAGGGACGAGGACCTTCGTGCAGACCGTCAGCCTGAGTTTACCCAGATTGACTGCGAGATGTCTTTCGTTGAGAGAGAGGATATCCTCAACACTTTTGAGGGGCTTGCAAAATCTTTGTTCAAGAATGTTTTGGGCAAGGAGATTGAGGGCCAGTTCCCAAGGATCTCTTACGCAGACGCTATGGAGTACTACGGATCAGACAAACCTGATATCCGTTTTGGAATGAAGATGAACACTGTAACCTCTATGCTTCAGGGCAACGGTTTCTCTGTTTTTGACCAGGCAGAGTACATTGGTGCAATTGTGGCTGAGGGTTGCGCATCATACACAAGAAAACAGCTTGATGAGCTTACCGAGTGGGTTAAACGTCCTCAGGTTGGTGCAAAAGGTTTGGTTTACATCAAACTTGGCGCAGACGGCATCAAATCTTCAATCGACAAGTTCTACACTGCAGAGCAGTTGCAGGCTGTAGCTGAGAAGATCGGTGCTAAAGAGGGTGACCTTATTCTAATTCTGTCGGGAGACAAAAAGAAAATGCAGGGTGCACTGGGAACTCTTCGTCTTGAGATGGGTAACCGTCTTGGTTTGAGAGACAACTCAGTTTATGCACCTCTTTGGGTTTGCGATTTCCCTCTATTGGAGTGGGATGATGAGACCCAGAGATTCTATGCAATGCACCATCCGTTCACCGCTCCTAAGCCTGAGGATATGGAGAAGTTCTTCAGCAACAGGAAAGAGGATTTGGAGCAGGTTAACGCCAACGCATACGACTTTGTCCTTAACGGTACCGAGGTTGGTGGCGGTTCTATCAGAATCCACGATTCAAAGATCCAGGAGCGCATGTTTGAGGTTCTTGGCTTCAGCAAAGAGGATGCAGAGTACCGCTTTGGCTTCATTATCAACGCATTCAAATACGGTGCACCTCCTCACGGCGGTATCGCATTCGGATTTGACCGTTTCTGCTCGTTGTTCGGCGGACAGGAGACTATCAGAGACTACATTGCATTCCCTAAAAACAACATGGGCCGTGATGTGATGCTTGATGCTCCAAGCCTTATCGACAACGCACAGATGGAGGAGCTTTTCCTTGTAAGCACAGCAAAAAGAGAGGAGAAATAATCTTCCCGACAATTTCTTCCCGACAATTAATTGACAACAATACAGGACCTCCCCCGAACAAACTGAGGGAGGTCTTATGTTTAAATACAGGAGACTACAAAAATGAGCATGGAACAACAGATACAGCAGGACATTAAGGCAGCAATGCTTGCAAAAGAGAAAACCCGTTTGGAGTCACTCAGGGCAATTAAGGCAGCCATTACACTTGCAAAAACTGCAGACGGCTCTGAGAGCATTGCAGATGAGGCAGTTGTAAAGATTATCCAGAAACTTGTAAAGCAGCGCAAGGAGACCGCTGAGATCTACAAGCAGCAGAACAGGGAGGAGCTTGCAGCACAGGAGCTTGCCGAGGCAGCAGCAATGGAGGTTTACCTTCCTAAACAGCTGAGCGAGGAGGAGCTTGAGGCTGAGCTTAAGAAAATCATTGCACAGGTAGGTGCAACCGGTCCTCAGGACATGGGCAAGGTGATGGGCACAGCAACCAAGGCTCTTGCAGGCAAAGCAGAGGGCAAAGCAATATCTGCACTTGTAAAGAAACTGCTATAATGAAGATTGGAGATAAAGTAAGGTTCCTCAACCAGACCGGAGGGGGAATGGTTGTAGGTTTTGGAAAGAAAGGCTGGGTAACCGTAGAGGACGAGGACGGATTTGAGATCCCCGTTCCCGAGAGGGAGTGCGTTGTGGTAGAGGAGAATGCCGCAGCCTCTGAAGGGAAGAACATCCAGACAAAAGATGGCGAGAAACTGAACATTGCACTGGCATACGACAAAGCCGGAGCCGGATTTGCGTGCTCAATGGCCAACGAGTGCAACTACAACCTGCTGGTAACCTACTCCGTGCAGACCGTAAAAAAAGACGGCACCACCGCACACCTCACAATGTTTGCCGGCGAGGTAATCCCTTACGAGGTAAAGGAGCTGTTCAGGTTCGGCAAGGAGGAGCTGAACGATTTCTCCAAAAGGGTACTTGTAAGGATTGTTCCGTTCAAGAGGGGCCAGGGGCTGAAAAACATAAATTCCCACACACTTAAACCGGTGATTGAGAAGGACTTTATACTGGACCCTATCAACCTCCTCAAAGACGGCATGTACAGGGAGAATGACTACACCACCGGCAAGTCTTATATAATCCCGATGGTTAATGAAAACCTCAAAGAACTCCCGCTGATCCAGACCGCAGATGACGACAAGCTAAGACAGGCCCTTAAGGAGAAATTCCAGGGGGAGAAAGAGAGTGCACAAGGCGGCAACAGACAGGGAGCCGGAAACAGCACAGGCAACACTTCCGGCAACAGGGCATTCATCAACGGCAAATGGGTAGAAATCTCCAAGGGGAACAGAGAGGCTATTGAGGAGAAGGCGCTTATCAAGACTTCTGCAACAGGCATCCTGGAGGTAGACCTCCATGCCACTACCCTCCTTGAGACCACCACCGGCATGGACAACACCGCAATCCTCAAATACCAGATTGAGAAATTTAACGAGGCAATGAAAACGGTAATCCGCAAAAAAGGGCAGCGCATCGTCTTCATCCACGGCAAAGGTGACGGCGTACTCCGCAAAGCTATCCTCACAGAACTAAAGACCAAATACCCAACCTGCCGCTGGCAGGACGCCTCGTTCAAGGAGTACGGGTACGGGGCAACAATGGTAACGGTATAACAAACAAGTGGATTTTGCCAAGAGGTTAAGCACAACAACCTCTTCTCCAGGCACCCACAAAGCATATTGGCGTCCTTAACCCTCACAGCGCATCTGGGGTTAAGGACGCCAATCGTTTATATACTGCGCAGAAACATGGTACATGCACTTAACCTCTTGGGAAAATTTACACCTATAAATCCCACTTTCCTACACTTACAACCCATATCACTTCAATTTTTTAAATTCAAAGCCTTTCCGCCATGGTCTTCCCGATAATTTTCCGTATCTTTATAGCAGCCTACCGAATATATCACTAATTACCAAACTCTTAAGTCTATTAAGGATTCATTATTTTCAAAGGTTTTTTATATTTTTAAAACTGTTACTTATGAATAATCCTTATATTATTTTTAGGAATACTATTATGCTCCTGTTTAAAATACTGATAATATTAACTTATCATATTTTATCATATCTCTTGAGTATGACTTTTTGCCTATTTCTTGAGTTTGGGAATTGTTGCATGCCTTATGAGATATGTAATATTCCACAAAATCTATTATTTATACTAGTATGTAAATTATGCTTGAAGTGGGAAGATGAATATACTCGTTTAACTATGTTTCTATGCCAAATTATATATATCCCTATTGTAATATGGATGTATCCTTATGATAGCCTATGGCAATTTTCGCTACAGTTGGATTGGGGTATAGATCCATATGCATTTATAGGTACATATGAACTTATATACTTGCTTTTTATAGCAACGCCTCTTAATATTCTTGGAATACTCATATATTATATTATTAAAAAATATAGTCCTGCAATTATAGCGATTAAGCAAAAATATCACCGATGGCGTCAATAAAAGGTCTGGAGGCACAATTTTTTTTGATCCTGACAACATCTATAGACGAGATGGTGAACAACGACCGCCAATAATAAGTCTGTCTCACGAACTTGGGCATGCTTTAAATCAGATATTAGGAACATATTTTATTTTACCTGATACCAAATCCAGCAACTATATGGAAATTCTAGAATTGAATGAGAATTTTTCATACCATCTAGAGAATCTTATTAGAGTAATATATGATTTGGAACAAAGAAAATCTCAACATAATTACGACACAAAAGATGATGATAAAAAAAATTGAATATAAACTAATAATTCTTTGGTTAATATTGTCAGTATTTTATTCCACTTCCTGTAAAAACCAAGACAAGAGAAGCAATGTATACCTTTATAGGAATATAGTTCCCTCTATGGAGTATAATGTAGATTTATACATTAAGGACATTCCATATAGCTATCCTGTAATTCCTGTAGTATTCAAACTAAGTAATACAAGTTCTTCAGAAGATACTCAAGGTTGCAAAGATCACGCATATGAGGCTATAATTGATCCAAAGTACTTATATAAGAAGGCACTCCTTATATCTCCACAAGATTATAAAGAGTATATGATAGGATTATATGATTCTCTAGTAAAAAATAACAACATTCTTAACGTTGATTCTACTCTGTTTTATGATAGTTATCTTAGAAGTTGTCGCTTTTCAGTTGATTCAAATATTAAACAAATCTATGATAAAGAAGGAATACTTCCCATTTTGAATATGTATCTCAAAGAGAACGGTGAAATTGCCTCATGGATCCCAAACCTAAGGTTTGGAAGCGATTCTGTGAACTATACATGGCACGGAAAAAAGTTTAATTACAAATACATTATAAGCCTAGCTGCAAAACACAATATATATTTTAAATATGTTTTTCATCTACCTGATGAACCTGAAGGATACTATATCTCCCGTCTAAGATCCGATAACGACATGATAAAGAATATCCTAAAATAAAGGGAATCAGACCTGATCTCCTTCAGGATATAAAAAGGCAAAAACTAGGAAGAATCTTATAAAAAAATAGAATGAAATTAACCAAAAATAAATTATGTAATATTCTTAAACCACACCTACATAAAATGGGGTATATATGGTTTAAAGACAGCTATATAACAGATGGCTGTTTTTGCAAGTTAGTAGATTCGAATTTATACTTGTCTCTATGCTTAAATATTAGCAGATATAGTAGTAGTTTATTTACTGCAGACTATTATATTTCTACGACAAATACCATCGCATGCATATATGGAGATATACCAAAGGGGTGTTATAAACGCATAGGATTCTTACTTACCGATGATGAATTGAAGCTCTATTTCCCTAAAGAATACTCGTTAGGATACAAACCAAAGGATGTTTGGTGGAGTGGATTTGTAGAAAATGAAATATCAAACTTTATTCAAACTATCCAATTGACCGAAAGCAGAATAACAACAGACACAGCATTGTTACAAGAAATTTTAAACAGCAAAACAATATCTGATTTACAAATTAGGTCAAAAGTAACAAAAGAAATTTTTAGACAAGAAAACTTTTTAGACAATCTGGAGTATACGCCATCCAAAGAGATTGACAACATCCCTATCAATTGGTTTAAAGCGGCAGAGACTTCCCTTAAAAAATTCAATATAAAATGTAACAAACAAATGGTTATAAACCTAGCCTCAACATCATACAGAGAATACACATTGGAACATAAAAGTTGAAAATGAAATCCTTGATAAAAATACTATTGTTACAATTTTGCTGTATATTTATGCTTTTTATATTCGGCATTACTTATTCTATAATAGTGATTTTTGAACTATGCAACATAAGTATTACATATGCATTAATAATTAGCCTCATTATACAATATTCATTTTGGATATATCAGTGTTATAATATTTACAAATGGAATAAAGTCATAACTGCATTAATATTATTTATTGGTATTGTTTTTTTACTATCCCTAGCAAATAATATATATAATATATATCCCATAATTAAGACTGTAAGATTTATCCCATTTTTACAGCCAGAAATAGATATTATGCTAACTATAATTATCTATATCAACACTAGTGGCGTTATGTTATATATGATACTAAATTATATTTATCACTCATTTGTGTCCGGTAAAAAAAACTCCGATAGTGTTTAACGAATTAAAATTTAGCAAGTTGCAATATCGCCCTCCCCTTTTTGTAAGCATCCCCTTTTAAGGACAACCTATAATTAGACTGCTGGTATTAATAAACTCACTTGCTGTTAATAGCATCCACCGGATTAAGCGAAGCCCCTTTCCAGGCTGGGAGTATTCCCGACAGCACACCAATTACTGAAGCAATTGCAACTCCCCAGAGGACATTTGCAAGGGAGAGGGAGAAGGTGAAGCCATCTGTAGCGGGGAGCAGCAGCACAACCAGCAGCACCAGGAGGATGCCCACTACGCCGCCGGCAACGGCGAGCACTACCGCCTCAACGAGGAACTGCACCAGAATCACATGTTTCTTGGCGCCAAGGGCTTTCTGGATTCCTATTATATTGGTACGTTCCTTAACGGATACAAACATGATGTTGGCAATTCCAAAGCCTCCTATAAGAAGCGAGAACCCGGCAATAATCCACCCTACAACGGAAATGAGGGAGAATATCTGCTGCACGCTGTCCTGGAGCAGGGTCATTCCGTTTATTGAGAAATTGTTCTTTTCCCCCGGGGCAAGGCGCCTGTGGGAACGCATCAGCAGGCGGAGTTCCCCTATGAGATCATCCTGGGGCACACCTGGGGCAGGGGTTGCATAAATGGAGTTGTCGGCCCAGCGGGGGTTTACCATATAGCGTCCGAAGTTCAGCGGTACGTACAATGTATTGTCCACATTCCCAAGGCTTACCATACTCTCGCCCTGCTTTTCAATCACGCCAACCACTGTAGCCACTGTTGGCCCCACCTTAATCTTCTCCCCTATAGGGGTAACCTCATCGCCAAAAAGTTCCTGGGCCAGGGAGTGGCCGAGAATGGCAACTGAGGTGCCACGGGAATCTTCGTCGGGAGTAAAATAACGCCCTTGGGCCATCTCCATGGCTACAATCTTGTTGTAGTTGTGGGTGATGCACTCAACAGTGGTGCGGTTTACCGATTTTCTGCCGTAACGGACTGTGGATGTTGTATATATGGAAAAGGAGATATCCTCTCCCAACTGCGAATTCTCCTGCAGGTAACGGAAATCCTCATAGGATGTCTTTGGGCGGCGCATATACTCCCACCATCTGAACTCACCGGCCATATTGGCATTCCCTTCCTCATCCTCACCCATCATGGGCCACTGGCTCACCATAACCACATCCGGGCTCATGGATTCAAAGCCCTTCTTCACATTTTCCTTAAGGGCATCAATGGCCGTGAATATGGCCACAATAGAAAAAATGCCAATACTCACACCCAGCAGCGAGAGGAAGGTCCTGAACCTGTCTCCCTGCAACTGTGAAAAGGCAAATGCCACGCTCTCTCTGTACAACTTCTCCATCCCCACAAAATATTTTAAAGATTCTTAATGTTTCAGACCCAACTTCTCCTTCAGCCTCCTTATGGCATCAAATGCATCCAGCGGAGACATTGTATTGATATCCATTGCCTTAATGCTGTCTCTAAGATCGCAAAGCAACGGATCCTCCAACTGGAAGAACGAGAGCTGCAAATTGTCTGCCACACTCTCCTTTTTCTTTTTCCCGACAGATCCTTTTACCTTCTTCGCCCCAATTCCAGAAGCCTCCCCAACCTGCGGTTCACCTGAATCTTCCACCATACCTGCCCCCTCGCGGGTCTCCCACTGCGAATCCCCTTTCTGCTCAAGCATATTGAGTGTCCTCTGGGCCGAATCCACCACCTGCTGCGGCATACCGGCCATACGGGCAACATGGATACCAAAACTGTGGGCAACTCCACCCTCGCAAAGTTTCCTCAGGAAGATTACCTTGTTGTCAACCTCCTTAACGGAGATGTGGCAGTTCTTCACCCTTGGGTAAATCTCCTCCAGCTCGTTAAGCTCGTGGTAGTGAGTGGCAAACAAGGTCTTTGCCCTCTCCCTGTGCTGGTGGATGTACTCCACTATAGCCCAGGCGATTGACATGCCGTCAAACGTACTGGTGCCACGGCCTATCTCGTCGAGAAGAATAAGAGACCTCTCTGAAAGGTTGTGCAGGATGGTTGAAGTCTCGGTCATCTCCACCATGAAGGTAGACTCGCCGCGGGAGATGTTGTCCGATGCTCCCACACGGGTAAAGATCTTGTCTACATAACCTATTCTGGCCGCCGATGCAGGAACAAAGCTTCCCACCTGCGCCATAAGCACTATAAGGGCGGTCTGGCGCAACAGGGCACTCTTACCGGCCATATTCGGGCCTGTAAGGATAATCACCTGCTGGGTATCGTTATCCAGCCATATATCGTTGGCCACATACTCCTCGCCCACCTCCATAAGGGTCTCAATTACAGGGTGCCTGCCCTGCTCTATCTCAAGCTTGTAACCGTCGTTCATCTGTGGACGGCAATATTTTCTCTCACATGCAAGAACTGCAAATCCAACAAGGCAGTCTATCTGGGCCAATGTGTTGCAGCTGAGCTGTATTCCGGCAATCTCCTTCTGGATGGCCATAACCACCTGGTGGTAGATCTGCTGCTCAAGGGAACTTATCTTCTCCTCGGCCCCCAAAATCTTCTCCTCATACTCCTTCAGCTCCTGGGTAATGTACCTCTCCGCATTCACAAGGGTCTGCTTGCGGATCCAATCGCTTGGAACTTTATCCTTATGGGTGTTCCTCACCTCCAGATAGTATCCGAACACGTTGTTGTAACTTATCTTCAATGAAGGGATTCCGGTGCGGTCGCTCTCGCGCTGCTGCACCTGCAGAAGGTAATCCTTTCCGTGGCGGGCAATCTGCCTCAACTCATCCAGTTCCGCACAAACCCCGTCTGCAATGATGTCACCCTTCCCAAATGCATTGGCCGGCTCAGGCAACATATGCTTCCCTATAAACTCATACAGATCATTGAAAATCCTTATTCCTCCCGACAGGTTTGCAGTATCTCCACCCAATTGGGTACAGATGTCCTTTATAGGCTCCATCTGCTCAAGGCCACGCTTGAGCTGTATGATCTCCCTTGGGGCAATCTTTCCTGCTGCGGCACGGGAGATGATTCGCTCCAGGTCACCTATCTGCGAAAGCCTCTCCTGAAGTTCCTCCCTGGCCACTGTATAGTCAACGAAACTCTCCACTACGGAGTGTCTCCTGTTAATTTCATCCAAATCCTTCAACGGCATTGAGAGCCAGTTGCGGAGCATCCTTCCTCCAAGAGGGGAAGAGGTCTTGTCCATCACATCCAGCAGGCTCACTCCATCTTTTCCGGCTGTTGACCCGAATATCTCCAGGTTGCGGAAAGTGAAGCGGTCCATCCACACAAAACTTCCCCTGTCTATACGGGAGATTGAGCACAGATGGGCTACGCCAGTGTTCTGGTTCTGCTCAAGATAGAAGAGGATTGCGCCCGCTGCGGTTGTACCCAGCTGCAATCCCTCAACGCCAAAGCCTTTAAGGGATGTAAGGGAGAACTGTTTCTTGAGCTTGTCCTCGCAGGCACTTGGGACAAATGCCCACTCGTCCATTGTTGAGATGTAGTAGTTGCTGCCAAAACGCTCCCTGAAACCGCACTGGTAACCTTTCTGCAGCACAATCTCCTTAGGGGCAAAGTTTGAAAGGAGCACCTCAATGTAATCGAGCGTTCCCTCGGCCACCTTGAACTCACCGGTGGAGATATCCAGAAATGCCACGCCACCTTTGTCTCCCTTAAAGTACACTGCACCAAGGAAGTTGTTCTCCTTCTGGGTAAGAAGCTGCTCGCTGTAGGCTATACCGGGAGTGACCAGTTCTGTAACACCCCTCTTTACAATCTTCTTGGTAAGCTTGGGATCCTCCAGCTGGTCGCACACAGCCACCTTGTAGCCGGCCCTTACCAGTTTTGGAAGGTAGGTCTCAAGCGAATGGTGCGGGAATCCGGCCAGCTCCACATGCTGTGCAGATCCGTTGGCCCTTTTGGTAAGGACAATTCCCAAAACCTTGCTTGCAGTTATTGCATCATCTCCAAATGTCTCATAGAAATCTCCCACCCTAAAGAGCAGCAAAGCATCGGGATGCTGGCTCTTTACCTCAAAGTACTGCTTCATGAGCGGGGTTTCAACTATCTTCTTCTTCTCAGTCATATCTTTAGCGTTGGCAATTAGCAAAATTAACATTTTTTTGGTTACTTTTGTAAAAACATATTACCATGAGAAAGCTATTCATTTTTGCCGTTGCACTTGCTGCAATGTTTGCCTGCACATCAAAGCAGGACCAGTTCAACGAGGAGGTTAAAGCCATTATGGAGCGCAACAACAATGTTGGTCTTGCTCTTGTTGCCGTAAACAACGGCCAGGTGGTACTTAACGAGACCTACGGATACAAGAACCTTGATACCAAAGAGCCTATTGCAAAGGATGACATCTTCCGTATTGCTTCAATTTCAAAATCTTTCTGCGCAACTGCAGTGATGCAGCTTGTTGAGCAGGGCAAATTGAGCCTTGATCAGGACGTTTCAGAACTTGTAGGCTTTGAGGTTAGAAACCCCAATTTCCCAGACAAGGTGATTACCGTAAAAATGCTCCTTTCGCACACTGCCAGCATGAGCGATGCAAACGGCTATTTCTCACTCAACGCAATGAATCCGGATTCTTCGGCTACATGGAAACAGGCTTGGAACAACTACGCTCCTGAGACCGGATACGAGTACTGCAACCTTGGTTTCAATACCCTTGGCACCATTGTTGAGCGCGTGAGCGGCGAGAGATACGACCAGTATATTGTAAACCACATCCTTAACCCTATTGGCGTTTACGGCGGATACGAGGTGTTGAGCCTTGATTCAACCAAATTTGTAAACATCTACACTTGGGACGGGGAGAAAGGCGAGTACATCCACAAACCTGCAGCATACGCAAAAAGGGCTGAGGAGATTGCCAACTACGCATTTGGTGTGAGCACACCTGTATTCTCACCTACCGGCGGACTCAAGATCTCTGCACAGGACCTTGCACAGGTTATGAAGATGCACATGAACTTGGGTACAGCAGAAAACGGCACCCAGATCATCTCCAAAGAGAGCGCAGAGGCAATGCAGTCTATCGTTGCCCCTAAAACCGATGAGGGCGATGCATACGGCTTTGCAATAAGAACTTCAAACCAGCTTTTGGACGGCCACACCATGATTGGCCATACCGGCAGCGCATACGGTGTTTACACATCAATGTTCTGGAACAAGGATAGAAACTTTGGCTTTGTAGTTATGACAAACGGCTGCAACGGCAGATACGACAACAACTTTATGGCAATCCACAGAGAGTGTGTTGCTGCAATGCACAAATATTTTGTAGCTGAGTAAATTGGAAACTAAGAAAAAGGCACTGATAATAACCTATTATTGGCCGCCAAGCGGCGGTTCCGGCGTACAGAGATGGCTCAAGTTTGCCAAATATCTTCCTCTGTACGGCTGGGAACCGGTAATCTACACCCCGGAGAACCCAGAGGCAAATACCGAGGACCCCTCACTTGCCAAGGATATAGCACCGGGAACAGTGGTGATAAAGAGGAAAATCTGGGAACCTTACAGCATTTTTAAGATGCTCTCAAGGAAGAAGGATATATCCTCAGACGGCGGCAAGCATATAAAGGCCAATCTCATTGGCTCTGAAAACAAATCCCTCTCACATAGGCTCTCGCTTTTTGTGAGGGGTAACTTCTTTATACCGGATCCCCGCAGGTTCTGGATCCGTCCGAGTGTGAAGTTCCTTTCCAAGTACGTGAAAGAGAACCACATAGATGTAATCATAAGCACCGGCCCGCCACACTCCATGCATCTTATTGCCAAGGGGGTAAAAGAGGCTACCGGGGTACGATGGATTGCAGACTTCAGGGATCCGTGGACAGAGATCTTCTACTTCAAGCACCTGAATCTCACCAAGTGGGCCTACAGGCGCCACCGCAACCTTGAGCAGAGTGTGCTTGACAGCGCAGACGTGGTTGTAACCGTAAACAACCAGGTGCAGAAAGATTTTGCTGCCCGTACATCAACTCCGGTGGCTATGATTACCAACGGCTTTGACCATCAGGACATTGAGCCCGCAACCCAGGCGCGCGACATATCCAAATTCTCACTCCTGCACACCGGAATCTTTGTAGACAACGGAAATCCGGATCACCTTTGGGAGGTTCTTGGCCAGAAGGCAGCAGCAGAGCCCCAGTTTATGGAAGATCTGCAGATACGCCTTATGGGACAGGTGGACAGCACCATCCTTGCCGGAATTGACAAGGCGGGACTTACAGAGAAACTGATAAACATGGGATACCGCCCCCACAAGGAGGTGGTGCAGTGGCAGCGCAGGGCACAGGTTTTGCTCATGCCGCTGAGAAAAGAGCCTGAAGCGGGAGCCATCCTGGCAGGCAAATTCTTTGAATACATTGCCAGCGGCCGCCCTATGCTGGCATTCGGTCCAACGCAGGGGGTTGTTGCAGACGCCCTCCAGGAGACCGGCGGCGGTGTGATTGTGGATTTCTCAGACAGGGAATCTACAAAAAGGGAGATTGACCGCCTGTATGCAGAGTATCTTCAGGAGAAAGCTTCTGCAACTGCGCAGGAGGGAGAGGCATCCGAAGGCGGCAAAAGAGTGTCGGGAGGAAAAATTGAATTTTCCCCTGCAGTAATGAAATATTCCCGACAGAACCTTACCGGTGAAATGGTTAAATTGTTTGAACAGATATGATGAAGAAATTTTTGAAGTACCTCCTTCCAGTGGTGGCATTTGTCTTTATTGCCTACGGATATTCTCCGCAAGTGCTGAAGGGGAAGATTGTAGACCAGAGCGATATCTCCAGCTGGGAGGGTATGGCGCATGAGATTGTAACCCACAACGAGGCCAATCCTGATGACCAGACCTTGTGGACCAACTCAATGTTTGCCGGAATGCCTGCAAACAGCATCCACGTAACCTACAGCGGAGACTTTACAAAATACTTGTACGACATCCTCTTTACAGGAGAGCGTCCGGCCAGTTATCTGCTTATAAGCCTTATTGGAGGATATCTCCTTATGCTGGCTTTTGGAATGGGGATTCCGTTGGCGGTGCTGGGGGCAATTGCAATCACTTTCTGCTCGTACAACATGCAGATCATTCAGGTGGGACACAACGCCAAGATGGTGGCCATTGCCTTTATGCCATGGGTACTTGGGGCTGTAGTATATGCGTACCGCAAGAATGCCTTCTGGGGGGCACTGATGTTTGCGCTGGCACTCAGTTTCCAGATTAAGGCAAACCACCCGCAGATTACCTATTACCTTGCAATGATTATTGTAGGCTTTGGCATCTGGCAGCTTTGCAAGGCAATTAAGGAGAAAGCTGTACCTGCATTCCTGCGCACCAGCGCAATTGTGCTTGTGGCCGGACTGCTTGGAATTGCAACCAACATAAACCACCTGTGGCCAACCTACGAGTATGCAAAACATACAATGAGGGGCGGTACAGAGCTTGTGGCTGAGGATGCTGCAGAGCAGTCTGAGAGCGGGAAGAAAAGCCGCAGCGGACTGGATATAGAGTACGCTACACAGTGGTCTTACGGCATTGAGGAGACAATGAACCTGATGATTCCAAACTTCAACGGAGGAGCCTCCGCCGGAGCCCTCGACCGCAGCAGCGAAACCTACAAGGCGTTGAAACAGGGTGGCTACCAGGGGGCTGAACAGATTATAAAACAGCTTCCTCTTTACTGGGGTCCGCAGCCGTTTACCGCAGGCCCAATGTATATGGGAGCCATTACAATATTCCTTTGCGTACTTGGTTTCTTTGTACTCAGAAGCGGTCTAAGATGGTGGGTAGCAGGAGTTTCCATCCTTGCCCTTATGCTTGGATGGGGATACCACTTCATGCCGGCATCCGAGTTCTTCTTCAACTACGTGCCAATGTACAACAAGTTCAGGTCTGTATCAATGATCCTTGTAATCCTGCAGATTTTACTCCCGATGATGGGTGTGCTTGCAGCCAATGAGATTCTCTTTGGAGAGGATTATCCGGGCAGGAAGGAGAGGATAAAGAAAGGATTCTGCTGGGCCCTTGGACTTACAGCAGGCGTTTCTGCATTGTTTGCACTGATTCCTCACCTTGCAGGAAGTTTCATAAGCTCTTCAGACGGCCAGCTTCCTGGGGAGATTGCCGCAGCCTTGGCAGATGACAGGGCCGGATTGCTCCGCAGCGATGCCTTCAGGAGCATCTTCTTCATCCTTGCTTCTGCCGCAATCATGTGGGCAAGCTACAAATGGGGCAAGATCAAACCGGTTACAGCTGCCATCATCCTTGCAGCCCTTGCACTGGTTGACCTTTGGACAATTGACAAGAGATACCTCAACGATTCGCACTTTGTAACCCGCCGCGAGTTCAAGAACAATTTTGCAAAACGTCCGGTAGACGAGATGATCCTGCAGGATACAGATCCTCACTACAGGGTACTGGATTTGAGTGTGAACACTTTCAATGATGCCTATATAAGCTACCACCACAAGACAATCGGAGGTTACAGCCCTGCCAAACTGCAGCGCTACCAGGATCTTATTGAGCGCAACATTACCCGCGAGATGGGTGTGATTGCTGCACAGGTGAACGGCAAGCAGACAATTGAGGAAGCCCAGCAGGCAATGGTATTCTGCCCGGTACTGAGCATGCTCAATACAAAATATATTGTCCTTGGAGCCAATATTCCACCTATAGAAAATGAGTTCAGACTGGGCAATGCCTGGTTTGTAAACCAGATAGTTCCGGTAGAGAACCCCAATGAGGAGATTGAAACCCTTGCAGCAGTGAACCCTGCCACAACCGCAGTTGTTTCCAAAGAGTTCCTTGCCGCAAACCCTGCACTTTTGGCAGCAGCCAAGGCTGGAGCTGCACAGGAAGGCGCCACAGTCTCAACGCCGGATAACGCCGTTGCAGACATGTCTTTGAACAATTTTATTGAACTTGCAAGTTACGCTCCAAACAGGCTTGTATACAATTACAGCAGCAACAAACCTCAGACTGTCCTTTTCAGCGAAGTGTACTACAATCCCGGCTGGGAGGCTGTTGCAACCAATAATGCTACAGGGGAAAAGATGGCTCTGGATATCTTCAGGGCAAACTGGATCCTCCGCGGAGTTACCCTTCCTGAGGGAGATTTTACAATTGAGATGAGTTTCAACCCGCCAAGCTTCAGCAAGGGAGAGATGTATTCAAGGATTTCGTCGGGAATACTATTGTTGATGCTTGTTGGAGGAGGCATATTTTATTATTTGAGAAGAAGGAAAGAAAATGAATAGGATTTGCAAACTGTTTGGAATTGAGCACCCTATAATTTCAGGAGGAATGGTGTGGTGCAGCGGATGGAGACTTGCATCTGCAGTGAGCCTTAACGGAGGCCTTGGCCTTTTGGGTGCAGGAAGCATGCATCCCGACACTTTGAGATACCACATCCAGCAGTGCAAAGCTGCCCTTAAAGCCGGAGCCCCTGGCAACAATACCGGCAAGGATCTGCCGTTTGGCGTGAACGTGCCGCTGATGTATCCGCAGATAGATGAGCTGATGGGTATCCTTGTTGAGGAGGGGGTGAAGATTGTATTCACCTCTGCCGGCAGTCCAAAGAAATGGACTCCGTACCTTAAGGAGCACGGCATCACCGTGGTTCATGTGGTTTCCAGCAGCGTTTTTGCCAAGAAATGCGAGGAGGCCGGAGTGGATGCCATAGTTGCAGAAGGTTTTGAGGCCGGCGGACACAACGGCCGCGAGGAGACCACTACCCTATGCCTTATCCCTGCAGTGCGCCAGGCAACTTCACTTCCACTGATTGCAGCAGGCGGAATTGCCCTAAAATGCCAGATTGCAGCGTGCCAGGCACTGGGCGCAGACGGCGTACAGATTGGCACCCGCTTTGCCCTCTCTGCAGAAAGCTCGGCCCATGAGAACTTCAAGAAGCACTGTCTTGGAATGCCAGAGGGTGCTACCAAGCTATACCTTAAAAAGCTTGCCCCTGCCCGTCTTGCCCAGGGAAGCGAGTTCACCACCAACGTTGCCGCAATGGAGGAGAACGGCGCCTCAAAAGAGGAGCTTGCAGCCTACCTTGGCAAAGGGCGCGCCCGCAAAGGTATCTTTGAGGGGGACATCAATGAGGGTGAAATAGAGATTGGACAGATCTGCTCAATGGTTACCAGGATTGAGTCTGTGGAGGAGATCTTCAGGGATCTGGTGTAAAAAAAAGCCGGCGTCTGCCGGCTTTCACATTATATCAGTCCCCTGATGAGGATTATCGCCACAACTATTGGGGCCAAGTATTTTATTGAGAAGTACACGTAATTCCTGAAGGCCCTGGTGAACGGATGGACTCCGCCACTGGTGAGTTCATCCTCCACATCTGCCCTCTTCATCTTCCAGCCCACAAAGATTACCGCAAGGAAACCGCCTACAGGGAGCAGGATGTTCGCTGAGAGCTTGTCAAAGAAATCAAATATATTGTTTCCAAAGATCTTGAAGTCTGCCATTACACCCTGGCTCAATGAGCACATGGTTCCAAGTACCACTACAACGGCAAAACTGAGGATGATGGCAAGCTTGCGGCCCATCTTGAACTCCTCATTCAAATAGGCAACAATTACCTCCAACATTGAGATTGATGAGGTGATTGCGGCTATGAACAGCATGAAGAAGAACAGTATTGCAAGGAACGATCCCATAGGAATCTGGGCAAAAATGTAAGGCAAGGTTACAAATACAAGACCCGGTCCTTCAGACGGCGAAATTCCAAACGAGAACACCGCCGGCATGATTGCCAGACCTGCAATGATGGCAAAAATGGTATCTGCCATTGCCGTTTCAACGGACAAGCCTACAACATTCTCCTTTTTGCTTACATATGAAGAGTATGTCATAACTGTTCCGCAACCTATACTCAACGAGAAGAATGCCTGACCAAGGGCATCAAGGAAGGTATTGGCGGTAACTTTTGAAAAATCAGGCTTGAAAAGGAACTCCAATCCTGCTCCTGCGCCTGGAAGGGTTACGGCACGCACTGCCACAAGCACTACTATAAGGAAGAGTACAGGCATCATCAGTTTGGTGTATCTCTCAATGCCGTCCTTTACTCCCGCCATTACAATGAGGGCAGTTGCCACAAGGAATACAAGCATGAAGCCCAGCGGCTCATAATTGGCTGTTACTGTCTGGCTGAACATATTGCCAAGAGCGGCAGTATCTGCCACAGCAAACTTGAATGTTATCGCCTTCCAGAAATAGTTGATTGTCCATCCTCCCACCACACAGTAGAAAGAGATGATTGCCAATGAGCCCAGCACATAAATGAAGCCTATGTTGCACCATTTTGTTCCAGGAGCAAGCACTTTGAACGCACCAAACACATTGGCCTGGCTGCGTCTGCCCACTATAAACTCTGAATACATTATTGGCAAA
Source organism: Candidatus Egerieisoma sp. (assembly GCA_045659725.1). Classification (GTDB taxonomy): domain Bacteria; phylum Bacteroidota; class Bacteroidia; order Bacteroidales; family UBA932; genus Egerieousia. Next base: position 9,760 of record JAZRCK010000041.1, on the reverse strand, counting down.
GCCAGCAACAGTACAAATGCAAGGTAAATTATGATGAATGCAGCACCGCCATTGGTTCCCACCAAATACGGGAATCTCCACAAGTTGCCCAATCCTACTGCGGAACCGGCCATAGCCACAAGGATACCGAATCCGCTGCCAAAACTCTCTCTATTAGCCATCACTCCATAAATTAAATAAGACTTCTAATCATAATTACCGCTATAACCACCGGCGCAACATATCTCACAGAGACAATGACAATCTTCAGGTACAACGGGTTTATCTTATGCTCACCGCCACTGGTAATCTCATCCATAAAATCCGCTTTCTTCATCTTCCATCCCGCAAACAGCACAATCAGCAATGCTCCAAGAGGGATAAGGATATTGGCGGTAAACTTGTCAAAACTGTCAAAGATATTGTTGCCAAGAATCTTCACGTCTGCAAGCACGCCCTGTGAAAGGGAGCAGAAGGCACCCAGGAAGATTACAAGTGCAAGTACCGATGCCACGGCCACACTTCTCTTCCATTTGAACTCCTCTATCACGTATGCCACAATAACTTCCAACAATGATATTGAAGAGGTGATTGCCGCAATGAACAGCACAAAGAAGAACAATATTGCAAGGATGCCTCCAAAAGGAATCTGTGCAAAAACATACGGCAAGGTTACAAACACAAGGCCGGGACCCTGGCTCGGCGAAATACCGAACGAGAACACAGCCGGCATGATTGCCACTCCCGCAAGGATTGCAAAAAGGGTATCAGCCATTGCTGTCTGCACCGACATCTTAACCACATTCTCGCCCCTATTCACATACGAAGCATAGGTGAATATGATGCCAAAACCTACACTCAACGAGAAGAATGCCTGTCCAAGGGCATCGAGGAAGGTATTTGCAGTCACTTTTGAGAAATCAGGCTTGAAAAGGAAATCCAGTCCTGCACCGGCCCCCGGAAGGGTTACCGAACGGACTGCAATCACCACCACCATAAGGAACAGCAGCGGCATAAGCACCTTGGAGTACCTCTCAATACCATCCTTCACTCCTGCCAGCAATATTGCTCCCGACAGTCCTGCAAACAAAGCCATATAAAGCAGCGGCTGCCAGCTTGAGGTAACAGTCTGCTCAAACATGCCACCCAAGGCAGCAGAATCTGATGTAAACTTGAACATCATACCCTTAACCATATAGTCTATTGTCCATCCACCCACTACGGAATAGAACGACACAATAAGAATACAGCACACTATAGCCAGGATACCGGTAACTTTCCACCCTGTTCCCGGAGCCATTTTCTTGAATGCACTGTACACATTGCTCTGCCCCCTGCGTCCAAGAATGAACTCAGAGTACATGATTGGCATAGCCAGTACAAATACAATTGCAAGGTAAATTATAATGAAGGCCGCACCGCCGTTTGTTCCTACCAAATATGGAAATCTCCACAAGTTGCCCAATCCCACAGCAGAACCTGCCATGGCCACCAACACTCCAAAGCTGCTGGCAAAACTGTCTCTCTTAGCCATTATTTCTTCCTTTTATATACTACAAACTGAAAGTCAATATCATTCTCCTCATCGTGCAGAATCTCCCCCTCACGGGCAACCTCCCAGATATTTTCATCAATCTCGGGGAAGAATGTATCTGCATCATCCACCTCTGCAAATATTCTTGTTATATACAGTGCATCTGCCTTCCCGACAGTTGCATTATAGAGCATTCCGCCGCCCATAATGAAGAACTCCTCCTCACCTTGTGCAATGGAGAATACTTCATCAAGTGAACGGACAATCTCAATTGACGTGGTCTGCGGATTCTTTATTGGAGGGAACTCTATCTCCCCTCTGGTAAGGACAATGTTTCTCCTTCCCGGAAGAGGACGCCCTATAGACTCATATGTATTGCGCCCCATAATTACCGGATGGCCGGTTGTGGTGCTCCTGAAATACTTCAAATCCTCTGATATGTGCCACAGGAGTTCATTGTTCCTCCCTATTGCCCCGTTCTGGGCTACGGCTACTATTAGTGAAAGCATAATAATCCAAATTAAAGGTGCTAATTTAGAAAGATTTTCGTTATTTTTGTGTATATAGCCAATTACGCAGCCATGAGAAGAATCATATTCACCATAATATGCACATTATTATGCACATTCAGCGGTTCCCTTAAGGCACAACAATCTGATGATACCACTGCTGCCGGCAGATTCAACGCCATTGCAACCCTGATATCACCGGAAAAGGTATACCTGCACACAGACCGCGACATCTATAACGCCAGCGATACCATCTGGGTGAGCGGATATGTGGAGAATGCAACATACAACTCAGAATTTCCGGAATCAAACTACATATATGTTGAGCTCATCAGCTCACAGCTCAACCTCAATATCTCTTCATGGAGATACCGCCCGTTCTATGAGCCCTCATTGGTAAAAAGGATAAAGCTCAAGAGGCACAACGGAGGATTTCAGGGGCATATTGTCATTCCCGACAAACAAAGCACCGGAAAGTGCATAGTAAGGGCATACACTTACTGGATGCTTAACCGCCCAGTGGAATATATGTTCTACAAGGAGATTGCCATAACCAATCCGTTCAACGATGATCTTCTTGCCAAAATGAAAGAGAAGAAAATCACCGACAAAAACAAATACGCCCAGCTGAATGCCATTGCTCCAATTGACAAGCAAGACAAGAAGGACTCCACAATAACAGATTATGATATACAGTTTCTGCCGGAGAGCGGTCACTCCCTGCAGGGATTCAGAAACACAATCTGGATCAAGGCTCTGGACAACCTTGGAAACGAGGCGCTTCTTTGGGGCGAAGTAAGGGACGGGGACGGCAGGCAGATAGGCACGTTCCAGACAGACTCCAGCGGAACAGCAAAACTCACAGTATACAATGCCGCTGCTGAAGAGTTGTATGCATACGTTACAGACTCCAGTGAATTCAGCAGGACATTCCTGCTCCCACAGGCAGAAGCCCAAGGTGCTTCCATAACAGGCAGCATGATTGTACAGGGAACAACAGAATACACCCCAAATTGCCGCATGATGTTCAGGGTGAATGCAACTCCGGCCGCACTTCAGCAGGGACTGTATGCTGTTCTGCATGACGGATCACAGATACTTATGTCTAAGGAGATTACCTCTGCAGAATCTTCATTCTTCGTAAGGCTTGCACAGTTGCAGCCAGGTACCCACAGCGTAAGCATAGTGGACAAGGCAAACAATGTTTATGCAGAGCGTCCTTTCATTGTATTGCCGTCGGGAGAAAAAAACAGGATTGGGATTACCACAGACAAAGACAATTACGGGGCATGGGAAAAGGTGCTGTGCAGGATTAAGGTGCCGGGGTATGCAAAAGACTCCCTTGCTGCAGAAAACCCGCATGTGTCCGTTGCAGTTACAGACAACAGTCTTGTACAGGAACTTGACAACGTGAACATAGAGTCATACTTCCTTCTAAAGAGTGAGGTTGAGGGATATATTGCAAATCCTTCACAATATTTCAACAGGGAAATACCTCTGAAACAGAGAATGGCCAAGGCAGATATGCTTATGCAGACCCAGGGGTGGAGGTATTATGAAACTCCAGATGTCCTTAAAGGTACTGTTATGCAGCCAAGCTTTGGCAGGGAATATACCCAGACGCTGTCGGGAGAAGTAAAGGGATTGCTCACACACGCCAAGACCACTATGGTTTCCTTTGTTGCCCCTTCCATCAACTTTACTGCTATGGGCCAGGTGGATTCGGGATATTTTGTCCTTAAGGACATCAGTTTCCCCGAAAACACAGACTTCATTGTATCTGCAGTAGGTAAAAAAGGGCGCGCAGGTGTCCTTACCCCACATCTGTTTCCCGACAATTTTGCTCAAATCCACCAGTACCCGCTGTCTCCTGAAAATGTCAGATACAACAAGCAGTACAAGGACCTTGTGGTGGAAAACCTTTATGGAGACGGCTACGCAATGTCGCTGGAACTGGATCCGGTGGTGGTTACATCCACATACATTACAATGAAGAACTCCCCTTCCCCAAACCGCAATATTGCAATCCGCAGAGACAGGATTAGGGATGAAGATGCCATAAAGCCATACGCCAGCTCATACGATATCCCTTCGTATGTCATAAGCCAGTACCCTTCTTTAAGATGGGACCCTGAAGGGACAGGACTTTTAGGCAGGCGCGTTGGGGCATCAGGCAGCATGCAGAGCGGCCCCAGATGGTTTCCTATAATATATTATCTGAACGGCGTAAAATCCAGTTTTGAAGATATACAGACCATAAGTCTCAACCAGGTTGAAAATCTGGTATACCTTGAGGGGCTTGAGGCATCTGCCCATACGGGGTCTGGAGAGATTTCTCCAACTCCAGTCCTTATGATAAGGACAAAGCCTCATGTAAAGCAACTGGTACCTACCAACGTAACAACGGGCTCCCCTATAGGATGGCAGAGGCCAAAGAGATTCTACTCACCAAACTATGAGAAAACGGCAAAGGGTACAGACTACCGCATCACCTTGTACTGGAATCCCAACCTGCAGCTCTCAGATAATGGAGAGGCAGTTTTCACATTCTGGACCAAGCACAAAAAAGGGAGCTATAGAGTTGAAATTGAAGGCAAAACAGGACTCCGGGAGTACATCTGGGGAGAGCATATCATAAATCCTCCGGCAGAAGAAGAATAATTTATTCCCAATATTTTTAATAAATTTGCACACAAGACCAATAGAGGTGGAGAACTTAAAAAGGAATTGCAGATGAAACAATATTTGGATCTTCTTAAAAAGATAATGGATGAAGGAACGGTTAAGGGAGACCGTACCGGAACCGGCACAAAAAGCATTTTCGGCTACCAGATGAGGTTTAACCTCAATGAGGGATTCCCATTGCTTACCACAAAGAAGGTACACTTGAAATCAATCATTTATGAACTTTTGTGGTTTATAAACGGCGATACCAACATAAAATATCTCAACGACCACGGCGTTACCATCTGGGACGAATGGGCAGATGAGAACGGCGAACTTGGCCCTGTTTACGGTGCCCAGTGGAGACATTGGAAAACCGCAGAGGGAGGCGAGATTGACCAGTTGGCCAACCTTATGAAACAGCTTAAGGAGAACCCAAATTCCCGCAGGCACATCATCTCTGCGTGGAACGTGGCTCAGGTAGACAACATGGCCCTTCCTCCATGCCACTCAATGTTCCAGTTCTATGTGGCAGACAACAAGCTCTCTTGCCAACTTTACCAGAGAAGTGCAGATGTGTTCCTTGGCGTACCGTTCAACATTGCTTCATACGCATTGTTCACAATGATGATTGCAAAGGTTTGCGGCTATGAACTGGGAGATTTCGTACATACATTCGGAGACACCCACATCTACCTTAACCATTTTGAGCAAGTGGCATTGCAGCTTTCACGTGAGCCGAGGGAACTTCCAAAGATGATTATCCACGGAGACCAGAAAGATATCTTCAGCTTCAGATATGAGGATTTTGAGCTTGTAGACTATAATCCTCATCCGGTAATCAAGGCTCCAATTGCTGTGTGATTACAGCAAGGAATCTGGAATAAATACAATCTCCCCCAATACAAAAATCCCTGCCGGAACAGCAGGGATTTTCTTTTGAAATTAACTCATTTCTATGTTTTACATTGGATTTGAGCGTTTGTTGTAATTAGCCTCTTTCACTGAAACAAGGGGGCCTGAAAATTTTCTTACGCTACCTGTAGGAGGTGTATAGATAACATCTGCAAAATTACCCGAAGTTCTTACTGAAATAGTATAAGTACCTCTAACCTTCCTTCCAACAAGAAGAATGCGGACTTTGATATTGCCCTTCTTGTCTTTAGTTACAGTGTACTCAGTATCTTCTGCAACATAAGGGGTAGTATTGTTACCGCCACATATTGCACCTTGAATAAAGAACTGCTTTCCTTCACAAGAGAAGAAACGTGAGTTGTCATTATTGGTCTGCAATATGTTATCGGAATCCATGTACTGGGTAGGAACTATAACAAAGTTCCTACCTTCAATACATTGAACTGCCGATTCATACTGAGCCTTGGCACGGGCTGCCTTCTCCTCCTTTGAAAGTTTCTGGGCGAATACTGGAGCCACTGCCAAAAGCATCATAAATGCTAAAGAAATTATCTTTTTCATGAATCGGTAATACTTTATTATTAGTGAATAGCTTTACCTACCAAGCTGGTAACAATGGTTTTGCTGGTTCTGATACCCCATGAATAGAACATGTATACTCTACCGTTGGTAGTATCGTAGTTAAGAGAATACTCAGCCTCTACACCTTTGTTGGTAATATACTTCAACGGGTTACCGTCAGCATCTACCATTCTGTATTTTACAGTACGGGTACCATTGTTCACACCATCAGATTTGATAATTCTAACCTCTGCTCTTCCGCTTGCCTGACCAAAAGCAACAGGCTCACCTATGTTATGCCATTTCTCGGCATCACGCAAGTCCTGGTACTGAAGCTGAAGAGTTCCCTCGTATGGAACTTTGTTGCCGTCTTCGTACACCTCATAAAGGAAGTTGTAGAACTCTACATAAGCAGTTGAATCCGCACCCCAAGTTGCAGCAGTGCCTGATGCAGCTGTGCTGTAGTAAGGGAATGAAGTGTTCAACACAATTGGAGCCTGCTCAAGATCGTAAATGAATACCTCCTGTTTGCCTTTGCTTGCTGTGAAGTCAAAGTCATAAACCGGATCAGTTGATTTTCTCCAACATTTCATGTTTACAGTACCAATAGGAGCCTGGTAAAATTTGTTGGAGTTAGGCATAACGTTAGTTGCACCAAAAGCATTGGTAGAGTTTGCATATAGCTTGTTGTTGATGTATAGAGAATCAAATCGGCTTGCTGCGCCGGTTTTGATAGGCTCAGCATAATGGATTCTCAACTCAGCCATATTCTCATCCATCGGCTGCTCATTGCCATCTGCAAGGTCCAAACCATGTTTGTCACATGATGTCAAGAACATCACAGAAGCAATAACTGTCAAATATTTCAAAATTCTCATCTTATTCAATTTTTAAATTATTATAGAGATGCAGGATAATCTCCAGGATATGCAAACCAAGGAATTGAAGTATGGTAGTTGGTTGCAGTACCTTTAATTGGAGAAAGAGCCTCAAGAGATGGTTTGTTCCACATGTACTCTGAGTTGTAACGAGGGCGTACGCGGTAGCATGGAGCACCCTGGTTATCATTACCGAATGAAACTTTTCTATCAGTAACCTGAGCCGGATTCAAATACAAACCTTTGTAAACCTTGTCAGGATCTGAATCCCATTTCTGGTTAAGGTAAGTCATCTCCCAGCCATTGCCTTTAGTAGGATAATCACCGGTATACTCAATGTCATAGTGATATTTTCTCATATCAACCCATGCCTCAGGAGCACCCCAAGGATATAGGGCAACCCATTTCTGCATCATAATGTGTGACAATGAGAACTCGCTGTCAGGAAGACCCTGTACAAACGGACCTGCAAGATACTCAGCAGCTGCTGTATCAAACAAATCTTTTGTAATATGGTCACCACCAGGGTTACCGCCACCTACTATATCTGAACCTGCATAGCTACCAGGTTTCAAGTATTTGGCAGTAAACTGAAGGTCAAGGGCAACACCCTCTTCCCATGCCTCTCTTGCATCATTTTTCTGGCCAAGTTTCCAATAAGCCTCTGCCAAGCAGAACTTGATCTCAGCTGCAGTCATCAACACGTAAGGGGCATCGTTTCTGTACAACCATCTACCAATTCCGTCATAAGTAACGTTACCTACTACACCAACTCTACCATAGAAGTTAGGAGTCTGGCCTGTAGGACCATAACGGCTTGCGTATTTAGCACCTACATACTGGAATTTCTTGATTGAATCAAGATCCTTCACATGTTTGTAGTAAGGGTCACTTGCAGTAGCAAGTTTAGCAACCATACGTGGATCGAAGTGACCTTCTACATCTACCAATGTATCAGTAATGATCTGTTTAGGGTTAAGCTCATGAGGACGGTAAGTTGTACCGTTAGGGCTAACGATCTTGTCACCTGTAGCCTCATTGTAAGCAGGAACAGTACCGGTCATAACCTGAACTGCATAGTCGTGCTGCCAGTGGGTATTTGACAAGTTTCCTCTATGAAGACCCCAGAAGTTGTTGTATTTTGAGAACTGTGCATCAGCACCACCACCAAGGGTCATAACTGTAGCATCGTCATCTGAAGTCTGCATTGCAAGAGCAGCATGAGCGATAAGGTCCTGAGCATATTTCTCTTTGAAATCAGTTTTGTTTGTAAGGGCTGCAAGGTCTCTTACAATAACTGAATGTGCAAATTTGATCCATTTTGCTTTGTCACCACCGTAAACAAGGTCATTTGAAGAAATTTTGGTACCGTAAGAGTTTTTGTCCTCCATCTCAAGAAGCTCAATAGCCTTAAGAGCCCACTCTCTAGCCTGAGCCATAATCTCTGGCTGATAATCATAGTCATGAGATAGTCTGCCTGACTCATAAGCCTGTTTCAAAGGAGCCTCACCATGGTATTTGGTAAGCATATCCCATGAGTAAGCTTTAATTGCATAACCGATACCGGCAAGGGTCCACTGCTCAGCCGCCATAGCCTGATTGATCATGTTTTCAAGGTTATAACCCTGCTGCCAGTAAACCAGTTTCCAAATCTCACCACTTGAGTCTGATGTACCCAAATAGCCATGGTTACCAAAAGTATACCAAGTTGAAGAACTTGAACCCATCATCTGGGTCAATTGACCTACGGCTCTGATATCCCAATAGATACCCTCGTAGCTTGCAAGGACACCTGCCAAGTACAACTCTGCACTTACGTGGTCTGGAGCATCCTCATTTTTATTGACATCCAACCAGCTCTCACAACTTGAGATTGTGAATGACATTGATGCCAACAGTAGTATTGTTAGTAATTTTTTCATATTCTTCACTGTTTATTAGAATGTTAGATTAACACCAAATGAGTATCCACGAGGGTTAGGAATACCCCAGTAGTCGATACCGATACCACCTGAACCACCAAGTGATGCAGAGTTGGCGTTACCTACAGGGTCAATACCTGAGTAGTTGGTAATTGTGAACAGGTCTGTAGCAGACATCCATACGTTAGCGTATGATACAAAGTTCTTGGTAGCTTTCTTCAACCAGCTTGAAGGAACTGTGTAAGATAGACGAACCTCGTTCATTCTTAGATAGTGAACATCTTTCTCCAACCAGTCAATATCACCACCTGTATAAGCAGTTGCATAGTTTCTGTAGTCAACTACGATATTGTTAGGAGTTGGGTGATCAGTATTCTCGTTACCATCTTTTAGGACACCTTTGAATACCATAGGACCAGACTCTCTTCTTCTTACAGACTCCCAGCTTGAACCGTTGGTCAACATCTCTTTCATGGTACCGTTTACAACAGTTGCACCTAGTTTACCAGACATAACTGCAGACAATCTGAAGTTCTTGTATGAAAGGTTAGTTGTGAAACCTACCTCCATATCTGGCTGACGGTCACCTAGTACTGAATAAGTTGATGAAGTTAGAGGAAGACCTGTTGAAGGCTCAATAAGAATCTCACCTTTCTCGTTTCTCTGGTAGTCGCAACCTGTCATTGTTGTTACAGGATTACCTACAGAGATACCGTTTCTTAGACCACCTACTATCCAAGTGTAAGCATTGTAGTACTCTGAAACGTTAGCAGGAAGCTCAGTTACCTCTGATTTTGA
>JAZRCK010000040.1:0-37335 GCA_045659725.1 Candidatus Egerieisoma sp. | reverse complement strand
GAAGCATATATCAGAAGCATACCGTCTTGTTATGCATAGTGAACTGCGCAATAGTCTTATTGTCTCAGATACAATTGAATGTATTAAGATGGGCAGAACCCCACTGGTTATGACAAAATATAAGGAGCATGCCAATATGTTGTTTGAAAAACTTCAAGGTTGTGCAGATCATATATTCTTGCTGCAAGGTGGAAAGAGCCATAAAGAGAGAGATTTGATTCGTGAACAGATGGCTTCTGTCGGGAAGAATGAAAGTATAATTGTGGTGGCTATTGGACAGTATATTGGTGAGGGCTTCCATTATCCCCGTTTGGATACTATGCTTATGGCTATGCCTATTTCCTTTGATGGCAATGTAGAACAATATGCCGGCCGTCTCAACAGAGATTACGAGGGTAAAAAGGATGTAATCATTTTTGACTACATAGACAAACATATTCCTGTTCTAGAAAGGATGTATCATAAACGTCTTCGTACGTACAAGAGAATAGGTTATGAGATTTGTTCGGAGATAAAGGATAATCTGAATGTAAGAAACTCCATTTTTGACTGCTCGAATTATAATGATGTATTTGAAAAGGATATTGCACAAGCTTCAAAAAGTATTGTTATTTCAAGTCCATATTTGGGCGGAAAAAGAGTGAGCTGGTTTATTGACTTATCCTCGGTGTTATATCTAAAAGGAGTAAGTCTTACAGTTATGACGTTATCTTCCGAAAATTATCCGGATGATGGTAGGGAACATCACGAAGAATTGATTTCTATGCTTGAAAGATCTGGTATTCGTGTTGAAAAGTCTCCGCAATGCTATGAACGCTTTGCTGTGATAGATAAATCCCTAATATGGTATGGCAGTATGAATCTTCTTTCAAATCCAAAAGAGGAGGACAGCCTTATGAGGTTAGAGAGTTATATAATTGCGGAGGAATTACTTAATTTATCAGTAAAAGAGTTGCGCAAAACAAGAATTTCAGTATAACAGAGTTTTATGAAAGCTAAAGAGGTTTTACAAACACATCATTACAAAATCTGTTTGTAAATCTGTTTGCAAAACCTCTAACTTGTTGATTTTTAATCTATATTGTGGAGATGGGCGGACTCGAACCGCCGTCCAACCAAACCATCAATATGCTTTCTACATGCTTATTCTTTCTTTGGTTGTCGGGAAGAGGCTGCCGAAAGACAGGCCACCTCAAACTTATCCTTTGGGGCTTGGGGTGCTTTAAAGGAGTCCGCACCGGCATCCCGCTTGAGATGATACCCCATATGCCAGGCCCATAGCAGGATTAAAGGGCTGGCGGGATACTTGTCCACCCGGCACCTTGGCGGGGCGGATTAAGCGTAATAGCTTGGCTGATTACGCAGCAAGTGCATAGTTATTGTTGCCAGTTATAGGCGTGCAGTTGGAGATTAAAGAGCTTGGCTGCCAATGCTCTGCATGCTTACATACCAATTAATCTGATGTCAAAACCAAAACATCCCCATAAAGTATGTCCTGCAAAGGTAACAATTTAAAAGGAAAAAGGATGAATTTTTTTCATCCCGACAGATTCTTGCCGGTTACTTTTTCACCGCCTCCATTATCAGCTCAAACGCTCCGTTGAACATTGAGATGAGGCCGAGCACAAAGATTATTATTCCGGAAATCTTGTTTATCATCATCAGCTGCTTGATGCGGAATTTCTTTCTGAAAACGTTGATTGTGGTGCTTAGGGTAAACCACCAGGCGGCTGAACCTGCAAATACACCCCAAAGGGTAGTGACAAGTGTCCCTTTTGATACGTTTTCATCCAAATCAATGCCTACTGCAGCAAAAAGTCCAAGTATAAGGAAGATGGCTCCGGGGTTAGTGATGGTCATGAACAGCGCCTCAAAGAAGTCCTCCACATGTCTCTTGTTCTTGTTTTTCTGCTGAATCTGCTTGATAGGGTTGGTGAGGTATATCTTTACACCTATATACATGATTATCAGGCCGCCAAACAGCATAACCCAATCCATATTCTTGTCTATGAGGTTCTGGATGAAGGCAAGTCCCATAAGAGAGATTGCAGCGTAGAAGGTGTCGGAAACAGAAGCTCCAAGACCGGTGATGAAACCGGAGTTGCGTCCGTTGCCCAAAGTCTTCTGTACGCACAAAACACCAAGCGGGCCAAGTGGAATTGATGCTCCAAGACCTACGATGAATCCTTTTATGAGTGTTGTAATCATAAATAATTGCAGATATCTGGCAAAAATACTATTTTTAAAATTCAAACAAAATAGTGATGGCTCAAAATAGTAAAATAAATCTGCAGATATGGCTGTTGGCGCTTTCGTCATCCATCCTGCTTTCAATCCCTTATATAATCCCGCACACAGGTCCGGTATCTCTATTTGCATTGGTACCCCTTTTCCTTGCGGAGCAGCTAGCCCACAACAGCGGCAAGAAGCGGTTTTTCCATATAGCGTATGTGACATTCCTTATCTGGAATCTCATCACCACCTTCTGGATCTGGTTTGCCACTCCGGGGGGCGCAGTTGCCGCCTTCATATTAAATACGCTCCAGATGGCACTTCTGTTCACCATGTTCCGATGGATGCGCAAGTTTACAAACGGATTCCTTCCGTACGTTTTCTTTATCATCATCTGGCTGGCGTGGGAGCATTCTTACCAGAACGGACAAATCAACTGGCCATGGCTTATCCTGGGCAACAGTTTTGCAACCTCCATCAAGCATATCCAGTGGTATGAGTTTACCGGAACCCTTGGAGGATCCCTCTGGATTCTCCTGTCCAACATGCTCATCCACAGAATAATACTCCTAAAGAACAGACAGAAGCCCATCAGGGTGTCAGTGGGAGCCCTAGCTGCTGTAATTCTCATCCCGACAATTTTTTCCCATATCCTCTACTATAACTGTCGGGAAGAAGAGAATCCTGCGGAGTTTGCAGTGTTACAGCCCAATATTGATCCTTATACCGACAAATTTGGAGGCCAGTCACTTATGGAGCAGACTGCCAACCTTCTGGAACTGGCAGAACGGGCGGCAGGTCAGGTTGCTGATACCGTTCCGCAGGTTGTAGTGGCTCCTGAGACATTCATTTTCAATGAGAGGTGGAGCAGTAGGCTTCAGGAGAGTGCGCCGCAGCGCAATCCAAGCTATAAGGCAATAGCCAATTGGGTAAGGGAGGAGAATCTCTCAGGCAAGGAACTTTCAATGATTGTGGGGGCGGTAACCTATAATGGCGACAAATACCACAACGCTTCTATTTTTATGGAGGCTTCCGATGATTCAACGGCTTCGGTTGTTCCGCAGTACTATCACAAATCCAAACTGGTGGTTCTTGCAGAAAGCAACCCGTTCCGCAGCGGTCCGTTCAAGTTTATGGACCAGCTGGTAAGGAATATGGCCGGAGGAATTGGCGATTACCAGCCGCAGGATACCCGAGACGTGTTTGAGACTTCACACGGGGTAAAAGTTGGAACAGCCATTTGCTACGAATCTGTATTCCCGCACTTCTACCGTGAGTGGGCCCAGAACGGGGTCAATGTGATGGCCATAATTACCAACGACGGCTGGTGGCGCGATACTCCCGGCCATAAGCAGCATCTCAATTATGCCCGTCTGCGTGCCATTGAGAACCGCCGCAGCATAGCCCGCAGTGCCAATACCGGCATAAGCGCCTTCATCAACCAGCGTGGCGACATTGTTCAACAGACCGGCTGGTGGGAGCGTGGCTACCTCACCGGTACCCTTAACCTCAACGAAGAAAAGACAATCTACACCATCCACGGCGATATCATAGGCCGCCTGAGCCGCTTCCTCACCTTCCTCTTCCTGCTTATGGGGGTTGCCCGCAAGATTGCCAAAAAATACATACTTAAGTAACGTCGTCCTTTTGTACAATATTTTGATATTCAGTAATTTAAAAAACGGGTATATGAGTTTCTCTTATATACCCGTTTTTTAATCAGTTGATTTATAGGTGATTGTACAAAAAGACGACGTTACGTTAAAATTAATTTGCATTTATAAAATTTGTGCATATCTTTGTGATATCAAAATGATATCAATCTAAAAACACTGAGTTATGAAAAACGCTAATTACACTTACTCGGGATGGAAAATGAACGGTTTTCTTGCCCTTTTGATTAATCTGCTTATGTTGGGTGGTGCTGTGTGGAACTTTGTACTGCTTGGTAAAAGCGAGGAGTTTGTTCCTATGTTCCTTATTGTAGCCTTGGCTCTTGTTGTACTTTCAATCATCATGGCGTGCGGCTTTATGATGCTGGAGCCAAATGAGGCAAGGGTGCTTACATTTTTTGGAACATATAAAGGTACTTTCTACAATACCGGTTATTGGTGGATTAACCCTTTCATGAGCGCAAAGAAACTTTCGCTCAGAGCCCGTAACCTTAACGTAAACCCAATCAAGGTAAATGACAAGGCGGGTAATCCAATCCTTATTGGTCTTGTACTCGTATGGAAAATCAAGGAGGATGGCGCATACAAGGCGGTATTTGAGATTGACTCTCCAGAGGTTGTAACAGGAGCAGCAACCAGCCGTATGAATGTACTGGAGAACTTTGTTGCAGTGCAGAGTGACTCTGCCCTAAGACAGGTGGCTGGCATGTACGCTTACGATGAAAACTCAAACAACCAGGCAGGTGAAACAACTTTGCGCTCAGGTGGTGAGGAGATTAATGAGAGACTTAAAGACGAGCTCAACGAGCGCCTTTCAATGGCCGGTATTGAGGTAATGGAGGCACGCCTTAACTACTTGGCATACGCACCTGAGATTGCTGCAGCAATGTTGCGCCGTCAGCAGGCAGATGCAATCATCTCAGCACGCGAGAAGATTGTTGAGGGTGCAGTATCAATGGTAAAAATAGCTTTGGAGCGCCTTTCAACCGAGGAGGTTGTGGAGTTGGATGAGGAGCGCAAGGCAGCAATGGTAAGCAACCTGCTTGTAGTCCTTTGTGCAGATGAGGCAGCACAGCCGGTAGTAAACACAGGTACACTTCATAATTAATCATCCCGACAATTTATGGCGGCAAAAGAGTCCAATACAAAAAGTTTTGTCCTGCGCATAGACGCAGAGACGATGGATGCCATTGAAAGATGGGCTGCCGATGAGTTCCGCAGTACCAACGGGCAGCTGCAATGGATAATAGCCGAGGCTTTGCGCCGCAGTGGGCGCAAGCCAAAGGCTAAAAACAAAACCGAAAAAGGGGAGGCAAACGATGAACTTCAGTAAATTCAGTTGGGCAAACTACAGGGCCAACTATGCATACGCAAACAAGGTGGCAAACAGAGTGGCAAACCGTAAAAACGGATTGGGAACCCGTGTAGGCAAATTCAGGTGGGGCGATGTTGTAACATTCATCTCATTTGCCATACTTACCCAACAGGAC
This sequence comes from Candidatus Egerieisoma sp., assembly GCA_045659725.1. Classification (GTDB taxonomy): domain Bacteria; phylum Bacteroidota; class Bacteroidia; order Bacteroidales; family UBA932; genus Egerieousia. The sequence continues at coordinate 31,940 of JAZRCK010000040.1, read as the reverse complement.
AAGTTCCCCGAATCCTTTCCTGTAGAATACATTTATTTAATATCAGCGGGAATTTTTGTGATAGCAGAGATTCTCTACTTCTGGAAACAGGCCCCATGCCCCAAATGGACCAAACTTTCATGGGGATTAGGTATAGGTGCTTTCTGCTGGACATTGATCCCATTTATAGTAACCCTATGTGAAGACCCTGCAACAAGAGAGTGGGACCAGGCCCTGATAGCCAGCAGCCTCTCCATTATAATGTGGCTGATGGTAGCCTTTGCCTCATTCAAACTAAGGCAGGTAAAGCGACGCTCTGCAGAGCAGATATGGCTTATGCGCAGGAATATCAATAGAGACAGGATATATTATTAAAATGCACCACACTATGACAGACGTTTCATTATTTGTAACCATCATGTCTGTAATAATATTATGTTACGGACTGCTCATCCTCATGGGCAAATGTGACAAGATCATCTTGTCCAAAGAGAATACTATTATCCCTTTCAAAGCAGACAACTTCAACATATACAAACTTAGGGTACTTCAGGGAGGATTCCTTATACTTGCATCAATCCTGCTTTGGATAGCAGCCTTCTTTGACTTGTTCCTGTATTTTGCATGGGTTATGATAGGCCTGTTTATCATAGAAGAAATTCTAAAACACACCTGGGCAAAGAGAAAAGAATGATTTGTGCAATAAAAAGCCACTGCGATTGCAGTGGCTAAATTTTTCAGAAAGCTTATGAAAAGAAATTTTCCTCATATTACTAAAAAATTAGTAGAAACATTTGTTCTTCTAAAAATTTAGTAGTAAGTTTGCATCAAAATAAGATTTATATGGAGCAAAAAGATAAAAAAGTTGCCCTTACAAAAGGTGAGGAAGAGGTAATGCAGTTGTTGTGGGAGTTGGGTAAAGGTACTGTCAATGACATTCTGGAGAGGTATGGAGATGATAAACCAAAGTACACTACGGTGGCAACTTTCCTTAAACTGCTGGAGGATAAAGGTTATGCAGGCCATCTGCAGCAAGGGAAGAGCAATATGTATTATCCGCTGGTAGAGAAGGCTGAGTATGCAGGTTCTGTGGCCAGCAGCGTATTGGATAATTTCTTTGGAGGGTCGCTCATGCAAATGGTTTCTTACTTCAATAGGGAAAAGCAGCTTTCAAAAGAGGAAAAGCAGGAGTTGCTCCGTCTTGCCCAGCAAATCATAGACAAAGAGGATGAATAATAAAATAGAGTGGTAAACAATGGATGCAATACTGGAAATATTCATTTTGAGCGGAGTTTCATACCTCATATATGCAATGTTTATGGGGAGGAATGTCTCCTATGCCATAAGAAGGAGATATCTGCTCATTTCCATTTCGGCAGCTGGCATTATCCCTTTTGTGGAGATTCCTGTAGAGGTTTCAGTTGCACAGGAGATATATCAGGTGTTGCATTACAACGCTGGCGGAGTTGAAAATTACAGTAATATCTATAGTTGGATCTATTGTGCAGGGGCACTGTTTATGGGTGGAGTGTTCTTCAGGCAATTGTATGCAATACGGAGAAAAATCAATGAAGGTGTTACCTCCAGATACAATTATAAAGGGGCGCAAGTGCTTGAGTGTGCAAGGAAAAAAGGAGACGAGTTTTCTTTCTTTGGAAAAATAGCAATTTCCAACCGCTTGTCTGCCAGTGAGAAGAGTCTTATTTTGGAGCATGAGTTGAGCCATGTTAAGCATAATCATTCTTTGGAAAAGGTATTTATGGGATTCCTTAAGATTGTTATGTGGTTCAATCCGTTTGTATATATTGCCGCCATACATATTGAGGAGCTGCAGGAGTATGAGGCCGATTATGATGTGCTGGCAAGCGGTGCAGACAAAAAGGAGTATGTTGCCCTCATAGTGGAGCAGGTAATCACTTCAGCTTTGCCTGTAAGTTCAAAATTCTACAGCTATTTTACAAGAAGCCGGTTTAACTGGATGCTCAATCCTCCACGTAACAGAAAAGGAATTGCAGTTGTGCCGTTCGCAATTTGTGTAGCGGTAATGGTCTTCTCGGCCCTTCAGGCAAATTGCCTTGTCCCCCGCACGGAAATAACTATACCGCATGTGGGAACAGATACTGATTCCCTTGAACATGCAGGGACGATGCATCTTTATATTCCAGACAATGAAAAATTCAATACCAATAAGATACAGTCTGTTCCGGAACCAGATGAGCAAGTTCTTATAATAGTAAACTAATCCAAAAAAATTGTTTGTTATGAATGTAAGAAAGCATTTTGTGGCAAGGGTGGTTCTTGCTGCAGTGGTACTTTTTGCCACAAACTTTACGCTTCAGGGCCAATGGTTATGGCCTGTAGAAGGCGCCAAAGCAGGAGAGAATCTGCTGCTTGTCCCTCAGCAATATCTGGACAGTGAACTCAATTTTGATGATTTGGTTATTGCAGCTCCTGCAGGAACTAAAGTTTATGCCCCAGCAGATGGAGAGATAAAGTTTTTGTCTATAGGTATTTATACGTCACTGGCTTCAACTTATACCACACATTTTACGCAAGGTTCATTTGATTCTGCAATTGAAGACAATCTGGCCAAGTTCAGGAACATGCCAGTTAAAGCGCATTATCTTCAAGGATGTGTAGGTATAACTTTGGAAGATGGGAGGAAGATTTATATTTCGGGATTACGTGGAAATGTGGAACTTAAAACCGGTATGATGGTAAAAAGAGGTGATATGCTGGGAGAAGTTTCCTATTGCTACCATAAAATCAGTGAACCGTCTATACTTATGTCGGTTTCTACTCCCGACGGAAAACCGGCCGATCCAATGACTCCGTTCGGCCTTAAAACCACATTCCGTGAGGCAGGAAAGCTTGAGATTCCCCAGCATCTTACCGCAGAGCAGGCTAATGAGGATTTTACCGTGCTGATGGATGCCTACAAGGAGTGTTATCCATCTTTGGATGAAATAGTAAGTGAGGAGCAGTTTGCCGCTTTCAACAGCAAACACAGGGAGGCAATGAAAAACGGCATTTCCTATGCAGATTTCTATAATGTTGTAAGGGCCTCAATGTCTGCGGAGCTGGTGCACGATTCCCATATAGGTCTTCTTTCCACCAATCCCGGATTGGGAAAAGGTAATGATATTTATGTCCCTCACCTTATGTTGGGAATCTTGGGTGACAGTGTGATGGTTACAAAGGCAGAGAGAAGTTGCGCAAGCTTTATCGGGAAGAAAATAGAGTCAATTGACGGTGAGAGTGCTGCAGAGATAGTGGCACGGGTAGATAGGATGATGTTGGGCTATGACGGTGATAACAGAAGCCACAGGGATAATCTCAAACTTACTGCGTGGAACTACATTTACGGGAACAGTGTTGTTGGAGAGCGTACTACAAATGTGAAATTTGCTGATGGAACAGAGTATAAGGATGTGTGGATGAAATACAACAAAATACAGTATCTGCCGTTTACCACCCTTAAGGTAAGTTATATCAAGAACCAGTATATGAGCCGTACAAAGTCCTATGATTTCAGAAAACTGAACGATAGTACAGTGCTTTTCTCACTACATTCGTTTGTCCTTAACCAGGTGGAGATGGAGAGTATTGCAGATTCTTTGAAGAGGTTTTCAAATATTCCGTATATGGTTATTGATGTGAGGAATAATCCTGGAGGTGATGTAAGCATAATCAATCAGTTGGTATCATATTTCCTGGATAAGCCAACACAAAAGATGGAGTCCTATCTGAAGGTAAACAAGAACGGCAAGTATGAAAGTTTCAAATATGCCATGAATTATGTTCCCGATTACGAGATATTCTCAGACTACAAGGCAGTAGAGGGTAAAGATGGGTTCTATGCCCCATCGGATTATTATGCAGCTCCTGTGCAACCGGATTCATTGGTACACTATGGCGGCAAACTGTATCTGCTTACAGATGAGACTTCAATTTCAGCTGCTACAATGTTCCCTGCGCTGCTTGTGAGAAACAGGAGAGCGGTGACTGTAGGAAGGGAGACTTTGTCGGGATACCACTATATGACAGCATACAAATTCCTTAATCTTATGCTCCCTAACTCAAAAATTCAGGTAAGGATTCCTCTTGTAAAGGATGTATTTGATGATTTGATTACTCCGAGGACTCCCAAAGGTAGAGGTTTGATGCCGGATTATGAAGTTCCGTTGAGTTATGAGGAGGTTTATACCTCAGAGAAGGACATTATCCTGGAGAAGGCACTGGAACTGATATCTGAAGGAAGCTACTTGCGTGAAGATTGTTTCTCACAGGAGAATGGAGGTGATGCAGATGAAAATCTGCTCACCTGGGTGGCAATAGGGACAGCTTTAGCCGGATGTGCCTGGCTGATTGCCATGAAATCACGCAGACATAGGTAGAAATCAGTGTTGATTTTCAGTGAATTGTACAAAAAGACGACGTAACATATAACGTAACAGTTAACTTTTGGCACAAACTTTGGTCTAAAAGAGGAAAAACGGCTTGATCATGAAAAGACTTTTATTGGCGGTAATGGCTATGGCCTTTGCTTTGGCGGCAAACGGGCAGGTGATTGTAATTTCAGGGGATGCTTTCCGCAATCCCGAATCTCAGGTGAAGATAAAGTTGGTGGATTCCCTTACGCAGGAGCCGCTTCCTATGGCAACGGTGTATCTGCAGCCCAAAGGGGATACCACAATAATGTATTTCAACCTTTCGGATACAAGCGGAACTGCTGTGCTGGATGGAGTTGTAAGGGGAAATTACAAGCTTACTGCCGAGTTCCTTGGTTACAGGCCGTTTGTGAAGGAGTTCTATTTCCGCAAGAGCAAGGAGGATCTGGGAACTGTAAAGATGGTTGAGGACGCAGTACTGCTGGAGGCAGCAACGGTGTCTGCTGTGGGAAACCCAATAGAGATCTTAAAGGATACCATTGTGTATAATGCCACAATGTTCCGTACGGCAGACAATGCGGTGCTTGGAGAGCTGCTCAAGAAGATGCCGGGTTTTCAGGTAGCCAGTGACGGATCAGTTAAGGTGAACGGTGAGCCCATTTCAAAGATTACAGTCAACGGCAAGACCTTCTTCTTTGATGACCCTTCAATGGCGGTGAAGAATCTCCCTGCAAAGATTGTGGACAAGATTAAGATTACAGATTACAAGAGCGACCAGGAGAAGGCCACCGGCATAGCCAATATGGTAAGCAAGGAGAAGGAGATGGACATCTCCCTCAAGAAGGAGTATGAAAAAGGATGGTTTGGAAATGCAAAAATTGCAGGTGGTTCCCCTCTCTCTTCCAGTGACAACAAGAACCAGCCGGTAATCATAGACAGGAAAGGATTGTACAATGGAAGTGTAATGCTGTCGGGATACAATGATAAAGAACAGGTTACATTTATTGCCAATGCAAAGAATGTTGATGATGTGGGGGCAAATGACATGATTGTGGTTTCATATGGCGGGGGTGACCTTATTCCCGACAGTGGACTTACCACAAGCCGTCAGATGGGAGCAAACTACAACTCTTCAAGAATCAAGGGGTTTGATTTCACCACTTCTGTAAACTATAACGGTATAGAGACTGATGCCCAGACACTTACCATGCGTACAACTGTGCAGGACAATGCCCCTTCAATCTTAACAAACACAAGTTATCTTGGTGAGTCGGTTCAGGACAGGTTGAACCTCTCTTTTGAGCTCAATAAGACAGACAGGAAGAAATACACTATAAAAATCTCCCCTAAACTGGTTTATAGAAAAGTGTCAAGCGAGTCGTATAAAGATATTGCAACTTCAAGGGAGATGGCGGATTACAACAGCGCAAGCGGATTGCTTAACACCTCTACTGCAAAGGATTATTCGGAGTCTGATTATTTTAATTATGGTGCAAATGCCACTGTAGGACGTTCAAACTGGGGCAAGCAGAACAGGAGCATTACCTTTTATGGATCATTCAACATAAATGGAGAGGACAAGCGGCGCAAGGAGTTTTCTGATATCATCTACAGCGGTTCAACCGTTTCCAATACAAAGGACCTGTATTACAATACCAAATCTGATGGAGGAAGTTATTCAGCAACAATTTCCTACGTGGAGCCAGTTGGAAAGAACTGGAGAATCAGTACGGAGTTGGCCAGTTCGCTGCAGCAGAACAATATAACAACAGATGCATACAAATACACAGGAGGGGAACACTCTTTCATTGCAGGTTTTCCCGACAGAAACAAATATACCGTGTACGACGATTATTACTCTGCAGTCTCAGAAAACAGGTATTTGACAAATGGTGGACAGTTGCTGGCACAATATTCCAAAGGTACAACCAAAGTACAGTTTGGAGGAACTGCCATTGTGGTAAACAACGAAACCTTCAGCAAGACTTACGGAATTTCCCAAACCACCGGTAAAGGGGAGTGGCTGTGGAACTGGTCTCCTTTTTTGAGGATAGGATTTTCAGGTAAGAAAGGTGCCATGTACAACATCAATTACACCGGTTATATGGAGAATGTTACCGGTAGCCAGCTGTCTCCTGTTCCCGACATTTCCAACCCTACATACATAACCTTTGGAAACATATATCTGGAGCCTGTTGCAACACACCGTTTCAATGTTTATACAAATTACAACAACAAGAAGAATTTCAGTTTCCTCAGTGCAGTATTAAGCGGTTCACGTTCAACCAATGGAGTGGTTTACGCAAACTGGTTTGATACAGAGGGTGTACAGTACAATATTCCGGTGAATTCAAAGAAAGGGGTAACCAATCTCACAGCATACTGCTACATGAATGCCATACCTTTAAATAAGGAGAGAACTTTCAGATTGAATCTAAGTGCGCAGGCAAGCATGTCAAAAAGTTACTCTTACCAGAATGTGGCCCAAAGTGAAAGTGTTGATATGGACAACTTTGATTACGGCCAGTTTATGGAGAAGTTCTGGGGCAATGCCAATGGAGACAAGTTCTATGGCGGGCAAAGCGGATTTAAAGAGAGCGCTACCACTTCCGGATCGCTGAGCTTGGGTGGAAACTTCTATTATGAAACAGATTTTATTGAGGTTTCATTTGGAGGACATGCAGATCACGGAATAAGGAAATATTCCCTTAATAAAAAAGCCAATATGAATACCTGGGATTACGAAATTGACGGAATGCTGGAGATAAAGACCAAAAACAACTTCAATATTCTCAATAAGTTTGATTACAGATGGTATGAAGGGTATTCAGAAGGTTACGGCAAATCCCACATGTTGTGGAACTTTGAACTGCATAAGAGTATAAAAGCGGTAACCCTCAGCCTCAAAGTGAATGATGTACTCAACCAGACAACCACATTCTCACGCATTAACAATGCGAACTATGTTGAGGACAGATATACCGGCATTATAGGAAGGAGATTCCTCCTTGGCGTTACCCTCAACTTTGGAAAGATGAATACAGCAAAGAACAGGGCCGCCACCCGAAGCATGCTCAGAATGATGTAAGAAAAAGATGTAACGTCGTCCTTTTGTGCAATTATTTGATTCTCAAATAATTAAAAAATAAGCATGCGAAAAATTTTCCTCATGCTTATTTTTATTTCGCTGATACTCAGCGAAATGTACAAAAGGACGACGTTACAAAAGACAATGATGTAAGAAAATGCCCTTTGGGACGACGTCCAAAAGGGCATTTTTTTCTTAATATCTCTGTGTGAACTCCTTCACCATTTCAAAGATTCTCTTGTAGCTTTCGCTGGTAAAGTGCTCAAGATTGTCGGCAGGGGAGTGGTAGTATTTGTAGAATTCCCCTTTTGATTCAAAATACATTGCAGGAACACCGGCTTTGGCAAAGTAGTAGTGGTCTGAATTGTCAACCAGTTCACCGCGGTGAGGGTTAGGGAAATAGCCGTGGGCTTTGTTGATTTCCATAAACAGTTCCAGTCCTTTGTCTGCCTCAGGGCCACCCTCATAGTATAGCATATCAGGGGTGTCGCCAATCATATCAAGGTTAATGAGATATTTGATGTTCTCCAATGGGAACAGCGGATTCTCCACATAGTATCTCGAACCTAGCAGGTTTGCCTCCTCGCCGCCTACCCAAAGGAATACCATGTCAAGTTCAGGACGGTTCTCTGGTTGTGAATAGTACTGTGCCAGAGTAAGGACTGCTGCGGTACCTGAAGCGTTGTCGTTTACGCCAAGGCATACATTGTCGCGCCCCATCATTCCAAGATGGTCGTAGTGGGCAATGAACATCCAACAACTGTCTGAGTCTGATGTACCCTCAATTTTTGCAAATACATTCTGTGAAGTATAATCCTCAATGAACTCGTTCTGGAATTTTACAGTTGCCTCTTTCGCTTCTGCAGGGAACTCCGGCCCAACGCAAACTACCGGAAACGGGGTAGTGAAGAATGCACGTGCCTTGAAGTAATTCGGCTTCTTGCTGAATTTGAAGATTACTCCACCAATGTTCAGATCCTTAAGGTATTTGAAGTATCTGTCACCCTCGGAAGGGAGGGTGTGGAACTTGTCATAATCCAGTACCACAAATGAATTCTCTGCTTTCAGTGAACCCAAGTGGGCTGCAAATTTGTCGGGAGTATAAATACCCTCCTCCAATGCATAAATTATTGGCATTGTGCGGTCTGCTCCGGTGGAGAACTCCTTCACAACATAATCTTCAAATGCTTTGTACTCCTTGCCGTCAACAGCAAAGAACATATCCTCACGGGTGGTGTTCAACGGGTAGTTGAACTGTTGGAAACAAGGTTTTACCACAAAGTCTGATGTGCAGAATTCATTGAATTTCTCCACAATGTAATTGGCCGCACGCAGCTCGCCATCCTGGTACAGGCTTCGGCCGGCAAATTCTGGTGATGCCAAATCTGCAACTATCCCCTCAAATGCCTCCACGTGGTTGAAGTCTTTCTTTGAGCAGGAGAGCAGTGCCACAAAAGCAATGGTAATCAGAAGTGTTTTTTTCATAATGTCAAGTGTTTTTGCAAATGTACTGGTTTTTGGCTATTTTTCCTTAAATTTGGAGGTGAGTAATATTGGAAAAATCAATAATGGGAAAGAGATTGTCATTATCATTGGTTTTACTGTTTGTTGCGGTAAGCTGTTCTTGGGGTCAAGAACGGTCTTCTGAATTTTATGAAAAGTGTAATGCAAAGTTAAACAGCTACAGGAGCTTTTCCGAGTTTGACGTTTTTTATACAGTAGGTTTTGGAGATTATCCGGCCGATAGGGGTGGAATTACTTTTTCATTGGGCAAGCAGATAAAGGATGAGTTTTCATGCGGTCTGCTGTTCGGTTTGGAGTGGTACATCCAACATGATAGGGAGAGGTCTTTCATAGACAGCAATATGCTTGTACCTATTGGTATAAATATGAAAAGATATTTTGTTTCCAATCCGAAAATGATTCCGCATATATCTTTGGATGCCGGATATTCAATACCATCCCAAAACGGGGGGTTCTTTGTTATTCCGGCAGTTGGATTGGGTATAGGCAACTTCAAATTCCAGGTAGGATATTCTGTACAGAATTTTATGGACAGAACTGTTACCGGCAGCGAAAGGGGAGTATTGACAGCTGTTCAGATCAAAGCTGGAATATTCTTTTAAAAGTCCGTCCTTTAAGATTTCTGTATGAACTCCTTCATCATTTCAAAGATTCTCTTGTAGCTTTCGCTAGTAAAGTGTTAATGGATACACGAATGCAGAATATTACGTTATATGTAACCCTTGTTTCAGACAAGGCCATATCACGCCAGTTGGATGAGGCTAAGATGCTGATGACACCGGTTCTGGTGCCAAGGGGGATAAATGTTGTTTTTGCTGGAGATAATAAACAGGATGAGATTCAAGGAATAGAACATGTGGAATTGGAGTTTCATAATACAGACACTCTCATTTATGATATTATACTTGAATTGAGTGTCAGGTTCAATTACAGGTTGTATGATGTTATAGCAGTTGGTAATTCCGAAATATATATCGAAGGTGAGAGAATTGCCTTTCTGGATAATGTCATTTATTTTGGATGTGAAGAGAAAATTTTACGGCTGAGAAAGAAGATAAAAGAGCTTGCCCCTTTTGACGAGGAGGGGGTTCAGATTCCTCTTCTGAGAAAGCAGTTGTCATTTTTGGAAATCATGTTTTTAAATTATGATTTCGTTAAAAGGTTAAAGGGACACTCTTCCAATCCCATCATTGATGAATCTGCTTATTCTAATTGTCTGTTGGCATATGAAACCTTTTTCAGTTGTAATCTGGAATATGAGGAGAGCATAGAAAAAGGAGAATTCTGTTTTGTAAGAGCATTGGAGGTGTGTTCTGCCATTGAAGATACAGTTGCAGAACTTCATATCCTTAAGTTTTATGCCGAGTTCCTGATATTGTGTGAGAAGTTTGATAAGGCGTGTACCCTTTTGGAAAGGTATTTCAGCTTATATGAAAATACAGATGTTTATACAAATCCTGTTATGGGTCACCATAAGGTGTGTAGCCTCAATTGTATGGCCTGTGCCAGATATGCCCTTAAGGAGTATGACGTTTCTGTGGAATTTTTCCAACAGGCTGCCAGGGCTTCAGAAGAGTATTTTGGAAAGAATCATCCGGATACAATTCAATACTTGGATAAATGTTCAAATGTGTTGGAATTTCTTGCACGATTTTCAGATGCAATGGATGTGTGCGTGAAGATTCTGGAGATGACAGAAGTAAGGTATGGCAAAAATACTGTGCAGTATGCTGCAAGGCTTAACAATATAGGAGTTAATTACCTTAACAACGCGGAATATGGAGAGGCATTGAAGTATTTTAAAATGTCGGTGAAATTTTTTGAGAATTTTCCAAAAAATTACACTGATACACTTTGGGTCATCTACAACAATATAAGTTGTTGCAATCTTGAATTGGGGCATATTGATGCTGCAAAAAAATATGCCTTAAAGTGTTGTAGTATTGCAGAAGGTAATTATGGTCAAGATTCTGAAGAAGTGGCTGAATGCTATAAGCTTATGGGCAGGTGCCAATATGCTGCAGATTGCTTGCATGAGGCTTTGGCGTGCTATTGGAAGGCTTTGCCGGTTCTGCTCCGCAAGTATGGAGATAAACACCGCTCACTGATGGTGGTATACAGCAATATGTCAAACTGTTATTTACAGTTGGCAAATTATGTAAAGGCTCATGAATGTCTGTTGAAAACCCTCAGCATTCAGAAGGAGCTTTATGGCGATATGCACGTTGAGTCAGCTGCCACATACAATAAATTGGGAGTGTTGTGCAAAGAAACAGGTGATTTGCAAGGTGCTATAGAAAATTACAAAAAAGCACTTCAAATAAGAAGGGAGAATTTGCGGGAGTTTCATCCCGATATATCCAATGTCCTGACCAACATGGGAGAGTATTATTTAGTTGTAAATGATCTGGAAAATGCATATGAATGTTTTTACGAATCAATAGATATACTCATAAGGAATTTTGGACAGGCGCATGGTATGGTTAGAAATTTGTATGTAAGAATGGCTGTGGTATATCGCACAATGGACAAATTGGATGCGGCCATGGAATTGCTGGATAAAGCATACAAGTTTGCAGTGGAGGATGGGGGAGATTCCAATTATGAATTGTCCCATATCCTTTTTGAAATGTCAGAAATATGCAGAGTAGAGGGTGAATATGACCAGGCTCTTGAATATATGTTCAGAGTGCTGGAACTCGAGCAGAAACAATATGGAATATCCCATCCTAATGCAGCGGTGGCCCAGGCGGCAATATCACTTATACTGCTTGAAAATGGGGTGAGTGACAGGGCCCTTTATTATTGTCTGATGGCAATGGATACATTCAGAAAAGCATATGGAGAGCAGCATACTGAAATGGCATTCTGTTATCACCTGTTAGGGAGCTTATATGAAACCCGTGGTGATTATGGAATGTCTATGGAAAACTATATGAAAGCTTTTATTATAAGGAAAAACATTCTTGGGGAGGATCATCCTAAAACTGTAAATTCCTATGAAGCCTATATACGAGCGCAGCATCTGAGAAATCCATTTTGGAGTTCAAATCAGTAAATGCAACCAATAATGTTTATGCATTTATTCCAAGATGATTGTAGTGGGCAAAGGAAAGGTATCTTTTCTTAAATCTCTCAAAAATTTGTTTGTATTCTCCATCACATGCCTCAATCAGGGCGTCTGCAAACGCTTCAAGTGTGACTCCCTGTATTTTATCTTTTGCCTGTGGAAGCAATTGTGGGGATTGTCAAGAGGTTAAGCGCACTTACCGTTGCTATAGATGCACAAAAAAAGACCCTCTAGGAGGGCCTTTCATTTACTCACTCGCCTCATCCAGCAAGTACAGTATGGATTTGAATGTAATTCCGCTGTTGCGGCTCAGACCAATCTCGCAAGTGCGGCTGGTGGCATAACCTTCCACGCAAGGGGAGGTTTTTGTTCCGTCAACAAGGGTACCTTCTACCTGTGAGCGGAGCATCCTCAATCCGTGGGTGTTCAGTTGCGGGAAGGTGAAGCCCCTGTCGCCGGCAAAGCCGCAGCAGTTGCTGTCAATTACAGTTACCTCTTTTGCGCACAGTCTTGCCACATCAAACAGCATGTTGTCTACGCCAAGTTTCTTGGTTGAGCATACTGCAAATACTGCTACACGTTTGTCAAGCTTCTTGATCTTAAGTTTGTCTGCAAGGAACTTCAAAATGAATTCAGCCGGCTCGTAAAGTTTCAACGCGCCGCCGTCCATATTGTTGTGCATGGTGTAAAGGCAAGGGCTCATATCGCATAGAACAGGATATTTGCCGTTTTCTGATGCCTTGAGCAATGCTGCCTCAAGCTCGTCGGAAGCCTTTTTGCCTGCCTCCACATATCCTTTGCTGCTGAATGCCATTCCGCAGCAGAGTTTGTTCAGATTGTCGGGATAAATAACCCTGTAACCTGCTTTAAGGAGCAGTTTCTCTGTAAGGCGGGTAATCTCCACTTCGTTGCTGTATGCCTTGCTTACTCCCATTGAACGGGTGATACAAGAAGGAAAGTATACCACTGTGTCTGCAGGCTTCACTTCAGGAGCCGGCTCCACGCTGGTGTAGTTTATCTTGTGGGCTGCCTTAGGGAAATGCTCATTCCACATAGGTATTGCACCGCAGGTGAGTTTTCGCGCTGCCATGGCAAGAGTGCCGAATACCTTCTTACCCATTGCCACACGCATTGCGTAGGTGATGTTCAGTCCGGCACGCATTCCTGCTGTAACCTTGTCCATATTTGAAGCAAGTTTTACGGCATTTGCCTCGGCTTTTGGCGAGTGCTCTGCATGGCGCAACTCCTTTATAAGTTTACCGGTGTCCACTTTAACCGGACATTTTACTGCACAAAGACTGTCTGTTGCACAGGTCTCCATACCCCAGTATTTGTACTGTTTCTGCATCTCGGCTGCAATGTGCGGAGCCTCTCCGGTAGCCTTGAGCCTCTCCATCTCGCGGAATGAGGCAACTCTCTGGCGTGGTGAAAGTGTAAGACCCTCTGCAACGCATCCCCCCTCACAGAAACCGCACTCCATACATTTGTTCACGCTCTCCTTAACATCGGGGCAAGGTTTGAGGTTCTTTATATGGGCCTGGTGGTCGTTGTTAAGAATAACACCAGGATTCAGGATTCCTTTAGGGTCAAATATCTGTTTTACCTCCTTCATAAGGGCATAAGCCTGTGCACCCCACTCTTTCTCCACGTAAGGGGCCATATTGCGGCCGGTACCATGCTCAGCCTTCAATGAACCGTCATATTTGTTAACAACAAGGTCTGCAATGTCGTCCATGAACTTGCTGTATTTCTCAACCTCGCTCTCTGTACCAAAATCCTGGTTAAACATGAAGTGGAGGTTACCCTCAAGGGCGTGACCAAAGATAACGGCATCTGCATAACCGTCCTCCTCAAAAATCTTTCTCAAATCCAGCACAGCATCTGCAAGCTGTGGTACAGGGAAACATATATCCTCAATAATTGCTGTGGTACCGGCCTTTCTCATACCTGCAACGGTAGGCAAAGTCTCTTTCCTTATCTTCCACAAAATTGCTTGCTCCTTGGCATCCTTTGTAAATGCGTATGGCAACTCAGTAGGGATATCCTTAATTGCAGCGGCAATCTGTGCACATTTTGCATCCACTGCCGCATCATCCTCACCTCTAACCTCCACAAGCAATCCTGCTGCTCCTCCCGACAATGTCTTTATATATTCAGGCACACCGGCAGCATTCTCCACAGATCTGATACTTGCCCTGTCCATCATCTCCACTGCAGAAACCGGCTGCTGCTTCAATATCTGCACAGCCTCGCAAGCCTCCTTTATGGTAGGGAAAATCATCAGTGCCAATCCCTTGTGCCTGTGTTCAACCACAGTGTTGTAGGTAATTGACGATATGAATGCCAAGGTTCCCTCAGAACCAATGATAATATGCTTTAAAATGTCAAAACCGTCTTTATAGTCTACAAAAGCATTGAGACTGTAACCGGTAGTGTTCTTTATCTTGTATTTGCGCTGTATCCTCTCCTTAAGGGTCTGGTCTGCATCAATCCTGCGGGCAATATCCTCCAGCTGCTTCAGCATCTTGCCGTGGCTGGCTGCAAAAGCTTTGCGCGAGGCTTCGCTTGCGGTATCAAGCTCTGTACCGTCTGCCAGGATAACCTTAATGTCGGCAATTGTCTTGTAGGAGTTCTCGCTGGTTCCGCAACACATTCCGCTGGCATTGTTTGCCGCAATACCTCCAATCATGGCAGAATCAATGGATGCCGGATCCGGACCAATCTTTCGGCCATATTTTACAAGATACCTGTTTGCCGCCCCTCCGCGGATACCCGGCTGCAGTTCAATCTTAAGACCGTCTTCAAGAATCCTGTACTCCTTGAATCCATGGGTGGCAATAACCAGCACAGAGTCTGAAATTCCTTGTCCCGACAGTGAAGTACCTGCTGCCCTGTAGGTTACTGCAATCCCCATCTCATGCGCAGTACGCATGATGAGTTTTATCTCATCTGCATTCTGTGCCCTCACCACCAGTTTGGGAATAAGGCGGTAGAATGAAGCGTCAGTTCCAAATGCAAGGGTGCTTAGAGCATCGTGCAAAAGTCTCTCTTTGGGTATTGCTGTGTTGAGTTTGTTGTAAAACTCCCTGTATTTGCCGGTTATCATGGTTTGATGCTGTTTAATATCTCTTTCAAGTCAATTTCATTTATCCCCTTTGCCACAACAATATTGTTGATTAAAAGGTATATTGCCGGAATATTTTCCAGATGGTATTCCGCATAGATGGGAGCGGAGTCCCCGTCCGAACCCCTCAGGTTCTCCCAATCGGTTCCAATCCCTTGTGTGTACTCTATCCACTCGCTGTATCCGCCTCCAAGGTTTATTGCAAGGAACTGTATGTCAAGCTTGTTTTTAAACTCATTGTACAGCTCTGCCATCTTTGGTGTTACCTGGGAGCACATTCCGCAGTTTGGTCTGTAAAAATACAAAACTTTGAGTTCTGATGAAACATCATGGATATTAATTGGAGATTTGTCCACCCTTTCCAGCTGAAGGTCGGCAGCCTTTTCCCCCAACTTGTTCTTGTTGAAGGCCTCTACGGTGCGCTTCATCTTTTCAACATAGTTGCCGCTCCATTTGTCGGGAAGATTTACAATGTATTTTTCTGCCAGATATGCAGCCCCTTCCTGAAGGGTGTATTCTTCATCCACTGCCAGCCATTGGAACATGCCACCCATAATGTCGCGGAAGGTGTCCGTATCATCCACAGACCTTTGCGCAATGAGGTCAATCACCCCAAAAACCTCCTCACGGTTCTCCTTAATTGGGTTGAATATCGATCCGAGGAACTGGTAAAGACTGTTCCTCTCCTCATTTTTCTTTTCAAGGAGTTCCTTGAGGGCTTCTGTGTCAAGTCCGCGCCCTATGATCCTCTTCTCTTTGTCCAAGAGGAACATCTGTGGGGTTTTTATTACGTTGTAAAGCATATGGAACCCGCTGCTGAAATCGGGGTCATATACATTGTGCCAGAAGACGAACGGATTGTAGATGTGGAGGTTCTCATCAATATAACTTTTCCACTCATTTTCATTTGAATCTGCATATACGGCATAAACCGCCAGCACCCCGTCTTCATATCCGTTCACAAAATCCACAAGTTGGGGAGTCTGCACCTTGCAGCTTGAGCATCCGCTGGAATAGAAATATACAATGGTGTATTCTGCAGCAATGGAATTGAGGGATATTTTCTCTCCCAGGGTATCCTGCAGTTCAAGCTCGGGTGCCTCCATTCCAATGAGGGAATGCCTGTTGAACTCCACAAAGGTGCGGAGAAGAAATTTACCCTCTGCATTAGGCCATGGAAGCCTGTCATTGAGGAACCACTCCTGGGCAATCTTTACTGCAATACCTTCCTGCCCCATAAGTTTGGAGTTGTAGAAGAAATTGTATGCAGTATATGCCAGAAAACTTCTGGTCTTCTCATTTTCTCCCCTCAGGATAAGGTTGTTCACTTTGGACAGTATTGTGTCCGTGTGGTTGAACTGAAGTTCCTTCAAATACTCTTCCACCCTCTCTTTTGCAATCCCTGTATCAAGTTTTACAGAGTCTTGTGCCGGTGCGGTTGTCTGCAGTGCACTCTGTGTCTCTTTCTCAGGTGCAGACAGATTGTTCCTGCGCCCCAAGGCGCCGGCGTCTGTTGCAAGGAGTGTCAACAGGGCAATGAGTGGGAGAAGAATGGATTTTCTCATTTTGAGATTCCTGAGCGGCCTATGATTTTGTGAATGTCAACCCCTTTAGGGAGGAACTGTGCCGCATCCCCGTTGTGGATAAGGATATCCCTTACAACTGTTGAGGAGATGAACGAGTACTCCTGGCATGCAGGGATGAAGACAGTGGAGATATCCGGTGCCATCTTCTTGTTGGCCTGGGCAATTACGCTCTCCATCTCAAAGTCTGTGGTGGTTCTGAGTCCCCTTATGATATGGTGTACCCCAAGATTGTGGCAAAGGTCTATGGTAAGGCCGCTGTAAGTGCACACCTCCACGTTTGGAAGGTGCGCTACAGCCTGCTGTATAATCTCCACTCTTGTCTCAGGGGTAAGGAACCCTTTTTTTGAACTGTTGTAGCCCACGGCCACAATAATTTTGTCAAACAACTGGAGTGCAGACTCCAGAACATCAAAGTGACCTACGGTAAAAGGATCAAAAGATCCGGGAAATATTGCTGTACGCATCTGTGAAACTTTTCTTTTCACAAATGTAATCAATTTTCTACAGCTGTGGGTTCAATTTTCTTAAGAATGGCAATTATGTTTCCATCCTTATCCTTTAGAGCAAGACTCTTGTCTGTGAGAGTATATTGTGCTGTCTCATTTATGACATTCATAAATGCATTCTCAAATGCCATATCCGGGCACATCATCCTTGTAGAACCCACATTTGTAAAGGTGAGGTTCTTACCTTTTTCAGTATAGTCTCCAAAGAATCTGTTGCATCCTGTTTCTCCCGATATTTTCTTGTTGGCAAGGAATGCCAGATAAGGGGAGTGCCCTTCAGGTACGGAAATCTCATTGCCGTCTGTGCAGATGGTTTCCAATGCCCAGTTGCTCTCTACAGGAATCTCTTTTTTGGGTGCGCACATGGCAAATATGCCCGATATCAGTGCAATAACTAAAAGTGTAATCATTTTTCTCATTTTTATAAACTCCAGTCTATTGGGGATTTCCCCAGGCTTTTAAGTATTTCATTGCATTTTGAGAAATGTTTGCATCCAAAAAACGCGCCACGCGCTAATGGAGATGGATGGGCAGCCTCAAGAATGTAGTGTTTTGTGCTGTCTATCAGTTCTTTTTTGCCCCTTGCAAAATTTCCCCATAGCATAAATACTATACCTTCGGAGTTGTCTGAAATGACCTTGATTACTGCATCTGTAAATTCGGTCCATCCTATTTTGCTGTGCGATGCAGGTTCTGAGGCCCTTACTGTAAGCACAGCGTTCAGGAGGAATACCCCCTGCTTTGCCCAGTTCTCAAGGTTTCCGTTTTTGTTTATCTTTATGCCAAGGTCGCTCTCTATCTCCTTGTAGATGTTTTTAAGGGATGGTGGCGCAGGTATCCCGTCGGGAACAGAAAAGGAGAGTCCGTGGGCCTGGTTTGGGCCGTGATAAGGGTCCTGGCCAAGGATTACAACCTTCACTTTGCTCAGCGGTGTGAGCTCAAATGCGTTGAAGATAAGGCTGCCTGGAGGGTAAATTGTCTTTCCTGCACCCTTTTCTGCATGAAGAAAGCTGGCAAGGTTTCTGAAATACTCCTTGCCGAACTCCCCCTGCAGCTTCTCTTTCCATTCCTGCTGAATCTTTACGTCCATCTCTAGAAAATGAATTTTATAACATCTTCCATTGTTTTCACATAGTGGAATTCAAGGCCATTCACATAAATTTCCTTTATGTCTTTAATGTCCTTCTCATTCTCCTGTGAAAGGATGATTGTATTGATGCCGGCTCTCTTGGCAGCCAGAATTTTCTCCTTAATTCCCCCTACAGGAAGCACTTTGCCTCTAAGGGTCATCTCTCCAGTCATTGCAATTGCCTGTTTTACAGGTTCTCCCTTAAAGGCAGAAGCCATTGAACTCACCATTGTAATGCCGGCAGAAGGGCCGTCTTTTGGAATAGCACCCTCAGGAACGTGGATATGTAC
Source organism: Candidatus Egerieisoma sp. (assembly GCA_045659725.1). GTDB lineage: Bacteria > Bacteroidota > Bacteroidia > Bacteroidales > UBA932 > Egerieousia. Next base: position 13,253 of record JAZRCK010000040.1, on the reverse strand, counting down.
ATCCTTGTTCTGGATATCCTCCGCTTTAAGTCCAAGCAGTTGCGGATGAGCCTTTATATACTGGTATGCAATCATGGCAGACTCCTTCATTACGTCTCCAAGGTTACCGGTGGTGGTAAGCACCCCTTTGCCTTCGCTCAAACTTGTCTCAACAAACAGAATCTCGCCACCCATTTCGGTCCATGCAAGGCCGGTAACCACACCTGCTCCCTCGTTCCCTTTCTGCATATCATGGTTATTTGTAGGAAGGCCAAGAATCTCCTGTACAAGTTTTGCATCAATGCTTGCAGGAAGTTCCTCTTCAAGGGCAATTCTCTTGGCAACGTTTCTGGCAATTTTGGCAATCTGCTTGTCGAGGCTTCTCACGCCCGACTCCCTTGTATATTTGTCAATGATAGTTTCAATGCCGCCTTTGTTTATTTTCAGTTGTGCAGCCTTAAGACCATGAGCCTCACGCTGTTTAGGGATAAGGTAATCCTTGGCAATGTGGTATTTCTCCTCTGCAAGATATCCGCTTACCGGTATCATCTCCATCCTGTCTTTCAGTGCAGGGTGGATGGTGCTTATGTTGTTTGCAGTTGTTATGAACAGTACCTTTGAAAGGTCGTAGTCCATATCCAGGTAGTTGTCGTGGAAGGTGGTGTTCTGCTCAGGATCCAGCGCTTCAAGCAATGCTGATGCCGGGTCTCCCTTGTAGTCTGAACTTATTTTGTCAATCTCGTCAAGAACAATTACAGGGTTTGATGAACCTGTCTTTGCAATGGTCTGCATTATGCGGCCAGCCATGGCACCAATGTATGTCTTGCGGTGGCCCCTGATTTCAGCCTCGTCGTGAAGACCGCCAAGGGCAATCCTGCCGTATTTCCTTCCAAGGGCCTTTGCAATTGATTTGCCCAATGAGGTTTTTCCCACACCCGGAGGACCGTACAGGCAAAGGATAGGGGACTTCATGTCTCCTTTCAGCTTCAGTACAGCAAGATACTCAATTATCCTCTCCTTTACGCTCTCAAGTCCAAAGTGGTCTTTGTCAAGCACTTTCTGAGCATGTTTCATATCAAGGTTATCCTGGGTCACATGGTTCCATGGAAGATCCAGGATAAACTCAAGGTAGTTGAGCTGTACATTGTACTCAGGAGAAGTGGTGTTGGTTCTCTCAAGGCGTGCAAGCTCCTTCTCAAATGTCTTTGCAACCCACTCCGGCCACTCTTTCTTCTTTGCCTTCTGGCGCATCTCTGCAGCATCCTTGCCGTTGCCGTCCATGCCAAGTTCCTCCTGGATGGTTTTCAGCTGGTTGTTGAGGTAGTATTCCCTCTGCTGCTGGTCTATCTCGGTTTTTACCTTCTGCTGTATGTCATCCTTGATTTTGAGAATCTCCACCTGCTTGTTCAGTGCCCCCAGAAGTTTGTAGCCTCTGGTGATTATATCATCTGCCGACAAGATGTCAAGTTTGTCGGGAGTAAGGTCATTGTCGAGATTTGTGGAAATCATGTTCACAAGGAACTTGATGTCCCCAATCCCCTTTATTGCCATAGCAGTCTCCTGCGGCATGTGAGGGGTCATCTTTATAACATACAGTGCAGCATCCTTGATTGAACTCATCAGGGGCTCCACAACATTCTGTGTGTCATTCAGTATATCTTCCCTATATGTTACTGTACCAATGAGATACGGCTCCTCGGCTATGATGCTGTCGAGCGAGAATCTCTTTATTCCCTGCAGGATTACAGTATAGGCTCCGTCAGGCATTTCCAGTACCCTTACTATCCTTGCACAGGTTCCTATATGGAAAAGGTCATCCTTTACAGGTTCCTCAACCACAGCATCTTTCTGGGTTACTGTACCTATTATGTTTGAAGATTTGTGCAGTGCCTTTACAAGCTTCAAGGATTTTTCCCTTCCCACTGTTATTGGAAGGATTGCTCCAGGAAACAGCACGGCATCCCTCAGTGCCAGGATTGGCAGAGTGTTTGGCATATCAACGTCATCCATATTGGCATTCCCGTTAATGTCAAGCACGGGAATGATATTGATCTCTCCGCTATCCATCTGATTTATTGAAAATTTTGGAATCTTCATGTTGTGTATATTGTAAATATGTCAAAATGTCAGTTTTCAATCTCCCCGTTTCATATATTTAGAGGAGTCTTATGTATGGTCAATATATATGCCAAACTTCAGATAACCGCAAAAATGCCCTCCAAACTGAAAAAAAATGACATTTGTCATTGCAAATCAGAAAAAATACCCTACTTTTGTTGTCCCAAAAAATAACTAACATTAAAATATTATAAAATATTATGACTAAAGCAGATATCGTTAACGAGGTTGCTAAAGCAACAGGTATTGAGAAGATAGCAGTGCAGAACGTAATTGAGTCTTTCATGGAGAGCGTTAAAGATTCATTGGCACAGGACAATAATGTGTATTTGCGTGGTTTTGGTAGCTTTATTGTAAAGAAACGTGCTAAAAAAACAGCAAGAAATATTTCTAAGAATACTACTTTGATCATCCCTGAGCACAATATCCCTTCATTCAAACCTGCAAAGGTTTTCATGAACAAGGTTAAGGGTTCATCAAAATAATATAGTTGTAGCAAGGACAAATTAATTAACAAATATTTTTAAACAATACGATTATGCCAAGCGGAAAGAAAAGAAAGAGACATAAGATGGCTACTCACAAACGTAAAAAACGTCTTCGTAAGAACAGACATAAGAAGCGTAAATAGTTTGTAGGCATTTGGTCTGAAGATTAACTGGGAGAGTGGCCATAGTCACTCTCCTAATTTTTTAATGAAGTGATGGAGAAGGATCTAATTATTGATGTCAGTCCGGCAGAGATATCAATTGCTCTTCTGGACAATCACAGGTTGGTGGAACTGAACAAGGAACAGAACAACGGATCCTATTCTGTGGGCGATGTGTATTTGGGCAAGGTGAAGAAAATAATGCCTGCCCTCAACGCCGCATTTGTAGACATAGGTGATGACAAGGATGCGTTCATCCATTATCTGGATCTTGGATTCAATTTCAGAGCCTTTGACTGTTTTACCAAACAGATTAATCCCAACAGGGATTTGAGAACCTTCTACTCCAACATTAAAATTGGAAGTATCCTCGAGAAAGAGGGTAAGATAGGGGATGTTCTACAGCCCGGACAGCCAATTATTGTTCAGATAGTTAAAGAACCTATCTCTACAAAGGGCTCAAGGCTTACTGCAGAAATATCCATAGCGGGGAGAAACGTAGTTTTGCTCCCTTTTGCAGATAAGGTAAGTGTATCGCAGAAGATTTCCTCCAAGGAGGAAAAGCGTAGACTGGAGCGTCTGGTATACAGCATTTTGCCAAGAAATTACGGCATTATCATAAGAACCGCTGCCGAGGGCAAGAAAGCGGCCGTTCTGGATGCCGAGATAAAGATGCTGATAAGAAAATGGGAAGAGTGCTGGACAAAACTCATTAACTGCAAGCCTCCACAACTGTTGTTTACGGAGAACAGCAGAACCACAACAATTCTGAGGGATCTGCTGAACGATTCTTTCTCCAATATCTATGTAAACGACGAGGGGGTTTATGAAGAGGTGAAAGATTATATCTATACAATCTCACCTGAGCAGGAGAAAATAGTGAAACTTTATAAAGGTGACACACCCATTTTTGACCAGTTTGATGTAACCAGACAGATTAAAGGGGCCTTTGGCAGGGTTGTTCCGCTCAAACAGGGTGCGTATATTGTAATTGAGCATACGGAAGCACTCCATGTTGTTGACGTAAACAGCGGAATCAGGGCCAAGCAGGGGGTAGACCAGGAGCAGAATACGTTGGAGGTTAACCTTCATGCGGCAGAGGAGATTGCAAGGCAGTTGCGCCTGAGGGATATGGGAGGAATAATCATTGTTGACTTCATTGATATGGAGAGCAATGAGAACAAGCAGAAACTCCACAAATATATGCAGGAGCTGCTTTCAACCGACAGGGCAAAACACAATGTGCTTCCTCTTACAAAGTTTGGCCTTATGCAGATAACAAGGCAGAGAGTAAGACCCGCTACTGAAATTAACGTTAACGAGAAGTGTCCGATGTGTAAGGGAACCGGTGAAATTGCATCAAGCATTCTGATTGATGAAACCCTGGAGAGACAATTGGCCTACTACGTTAAAGAGAGAAATATCAACTTCTTTATCTTACAGGTAAATCCAATTTTGGGAGCCTACCTTACAAAAGGGTGGTTTACAAGTATAAGAAGAAGATGGTGCAGAAAATACGGCTGCAGCATCAAGGTAAAAGAAAATACTGAATATACCCTTTTGCAGGCGGAATGGTTCCATACCAATGGAGATAGAATAGATGAGTAAAGAAAAAAGCAGCTTAGTAAGCTGCTTTTTTCATTTTGTCCTTAATCTCTTCTGTGCAGAGATTTCCAAGGCTTCCCTTGTGGGTGTGGTTGAGTCCGGTGTTTACGTCAAACTCAAACTTGCCTTCGTTTACCTCAATTCCAACACTCTTGTAGGCGTCTCTGAAAGGCATTCCTTCAAGTACCCTGTTGTTTACAGCCTCTACGGTGAACAGGTATTTGTATTTTGGGTCAGAGAGGATATCCCCGTTTACAGAGATGTTCTCAAGCATGTATTTTGCCATGAAAAGGCATTTGTGCATCTGCTCAAGCCCCGGGAAGAGTACATCTTTCAGAAGCTGGTAATCCCTGTGGTAGCCGTGAGCCATGTTGGTGGTCATAAGGCTTATCTCATTTGGAAGGCTTTGGATTCTGTTGCAGATACCTCTGAGGATTTCCCACACATCGGGGTTTTTCTTGTGCGGCATGATGCTTGAACCTGTTGTGAGCTCGTCGGGAAACTTGATGAATCCAAAGTTAGGACACATGTACATGCAGCAGTCTGCAGCAAACTTGTTGAGGGTAAGAGCCAACTGTGATAGGGCAGATGCCACTGCCTTTTCGCTCTTGCCACGGCTCAGCTGTGCAGCTACAACGTTGTAGTTCATGGTTGAGAATCCAAGAAGTTCTGTGGTCATATCCCTGTCCAATGGGAATGAACTGCCGTATCCTGCAGCAGATCCAAGAGGGTTCTGGTTTACTACATTGTATGCTCCCTTGAGCATGTGCATGTCGTCCACCAAAGCCTCTGCGTATGCGCCAAACCACAGTCCGAATGATGAAGGCATTGCAATCTGTGCGTGGGTGTAGCCCGGAAGAAGCACATTCTTGTGTTTCTCGCTCAATACCTGTAGGGTATCAAACAGGGCAACAACCTCGTCTCTGATAATCTCAAGCTCCTCACGCAGGAACAGTTTCAGGTCTACAAGAACCTGGTCGTTCCTCGACCTTCCGGAGTGGATCTTCTTTCCAATCTCCCCAAACCTTTGGGTAAGGAGGAATTCTACCTGGGAGTGGATATCCTCCACATCGTCACCAAGTACAAACTCGCCTCTTTCAATCTCTCCAAGAATGGCGTCAAGGCCTGCTGTAAGTGTCTCAAGTTCCTCTTTCTCAAGAAGTCCTATTGATTCCAACATTTTAATATGGGCTTTTGATCCCATAACGTCATGTTTTGCAAGTCTGAGGTCCAGTACCCTGTCATTTCCAACTGTGAAGTCCTCCACAATCTGGGTGGCGCTGGTTCCTTTGCTCCATAAAGTTCCCATAAACTTATTTTATATGCTTTATAAAATTAATATATCCTTCTATTGCCCCCTGAATCTCTCCAATTTTTATGAACTCGTCTGCCTTATGGCTTCTGGCAGATTGTCCCGGGCCCATCTTTATTGCAGGGTAGGGGATTTTCATCCAGTCTGATGTGGTGGCGGAAATCTGTTTCACTATTCCAAGTTCCTCTACAGTCTGCATCAGAACATGTCCCTGAGGGGTTGCAGATGAGCGGTTCTTCAGATTCCTTGCCTTCAGCCGGCTCTTTACCAGGTTTTGCAGCAGCTCCAGAATCTCGCTATTGCTGTACTGTTCTGTTGGGCGGATGTCCACAACAAAGGTTGCCTCTGCGGGAACTACATTGTGTGCTGTGCCGCAGTTCATCTGGGTTACGGTAAGCTTAACATCACCCATCAGCGGTGATTCCTTCCCAAATTTATAATTGCGCAGCGTGTTGATGTCGTCAAGAGCAATGTAAAGGGCGTTCACCCCTTCATTGCGGGCTGCGTGTCCGCTCACTCCGGTTGCTGTGCCGTCGAGAACAAGAAGACCTCTCTCTGCTACGGCAGCCTCCATTCCTGTAGGTTCTCCAATGATTGCAAAATCGGGCTGCAAAGGGAACTCCTCCACAAACTTTGCCATACCACAGGCCCCGCTTCTCTCTTCCTCTGCACTCAGCACCAGCATAAGGTTTACTGCAAGCCCTTCATCCTCTGCCAGATGGAAGAACGCCTCAATCTGGCTCACCACGCTGGCCCCGTCATCATTGGTACCCAATCCGTAAATGGTCCCGTCCTTCTCAAAAGGGGCAAAAGGATCAAAAGTGTATGCGGCTGCCGGCGGTACGGTATCTATATGGGAATTGAGCATGAGTACAGGTTTGCTGCTGCAGAAATTCTCCTTATACAATATTATATTGTTGCACAGCCTCTCCACAATAATCTTTCCGCCCTGTGCCGATGCCTGCTCAGCCCTGCGCAAAAGTTCAGAAAAAAGGAATGCACTCCTTTCCTCCTCATGGAAAGAGAGGGAAGGGATTGCAACCATCCTTTTAAGCAGTTCCACTGCACTGGCTGTCATATGCCCAATCTTCTCCATATTACAACTGCAGCAGTGTCTCCTTATTGTTAAGCAAATTGTCTGCGTGCTTGATGAACACCTCTGCCACACCGTTCTCCAAAGCGGCAAACGCATTGTCAAGTTTAGGAATCATACCGCCAACAATCATCCCCTTCTCAAGAAGATCCCTGTAGCTCTCCCTTGTAATGAGAGGAATCACAGAAGAATCATCATCAGGGTTGGCAAGTACACCATCCTTCTCAAAACAGTATACCAAAGATGTCTGGAATCTTCCCGACAATGCTCTGGCAAGGCTTGATGCCATTGTATCTGCATTGGTATTCAATAATGAACCGTTTGAATCGTGGGTAATTGCACAGAATACTGGAACATACCCACCCTCAAGCAGCAACTGAAGGAAATCTGCATTGATGTCAGCAGGGTTTACATCCCCGACAAACCCCCAATCTATAGGGTTTGCAGCCCTCTTTACTGCAGGAACGGAGTTTCCGTCTGCACCTGAAAGGCCTACAGCCTTGCAGCCTATCTGCTGGAGAGCCGCCACAATCTGCTTGTTTATAAGTCCGGCATAAACCATGGTTACAAGCTTTAGAGTCTCGTAATCGGTGATTCTTCTGCCGTTATGCATCTTCACCTCAATCCCAAGTTCCTTTGAAAGCTGGCTGGCAATCTTGCCGCCACCGTGAATCAGCACCTTGGGACCTTCAAGTTTGTGGAAATTGCCCAGAAACTGTTCAAGTGCCTGCGGGTTGTCTACAATATTTCCACCAATCTTTACAATCTTTACCTTCTCCATATTATTTCAAACCCAATAATATCTCCTTAATTACAGTCTGTGCAGAAACAACCCTGTTTGCCGCCTCCGGAATAACAAGGGAGTTGGGACTCTCAATAACGCCGTCGGTTACAATCATGTTTCTTCTCACCGGAAGGCAGTGCATGAAGTAGCCGTTGTTGGTAAGGGCCATCTTCCTCTCGTCAATTGTCCAGCTCTTGTCTGTGCAAAGCACCTTGCCGTAATTAGGGTCTGCATATGCGCTCCAGTTCTTGCCGTAAACAAAATCTGCACCCTCAAACGCCTTGTCCTGGTCGTACTCAATGGTAGCACCCTGAGTGAACTGGGGATCAAGCTCATATCCTTTTGGATGTGTGATTACAAGATCATAACCTGCAGCAATCATCCACTCTGCAAAAGAGTTTGGAACCGCTTGTGGAAGAGCTTTTGGATGTGGAGCCCAACTCAACACAACCTTAGGCCTTGCAACTTTCTTGTACTCATTGATGGTAATGAGGTCGGCAAAACTCTGAAGAGGATGTCTTGTAGCCGCCTCAAGGCTGATTACCGGTTTTCCCGACAGCTGTATGAACTGGCTGATGATCTTCTCGCCATAGTCATCTGCCTTGCTGGCAAAATTTGCAAAACTCCTTACACCTATGATATCGCAGTAGCTTCCCATAACAGGGATAGCCTCAAGGATATGCTCAGGCTTGTCGCCGTCCATCACCACTCCGTGCTCTGTCTCAAGTTTCCACGCGCCCTGGTTGATGTCAAGTACAATCACATTCATACCCAAGTTCAATGCGGCCTTCTGTGTGCTCAATCTGGTTCTGAGACTTGAGTTGAAGAAGATAAGGAGCATGGTCTTGTTCTTGCCAAGTTCACAGTCTGCATAAGGGTTTTCCTTAACGTATTTTGCTTTTTCAAGGGCAAGCTCAAGGTTGCCCATATCTTTTACTGTAATGAAATTTCTCATATGCCGTAATTTTTCCAAACGGGGGTGGCTCAAAATGGCAAATATTGCGTCTATTTCAATTTCAACCTCAGAGCCGCCCTCAACTGCTTGTTATCCAATCAGTTCATCAAGGGCTGTGAAGAACTTGTCTGCCTCAGCCTTGCCTACACATAGCGGCGGCAGAAGCCTCATTATTGTCTTTCCTGCACCGCCGGTGAAGATTTTCTTCTCAAAAAGGAGCCTGTTTCTGGTCTCCTCAAAACCCGGGTTAACCTCAATTCCAATCATAAGGCCCTCGCCCCTCAGCTCCTTGAACGGTTTTCCCTCGCCGGTATATTTTGAAAGTCCCTCCATGAAGTATCTGCCCATTACGGCTGCATTCTCCACAAGGTTCTCTTCTCTGATCACTTTAAGTACCGCAAGTGCAGCGGCACATGCCAGGTGGTTGCCTCCAAAAGTGGTGCCCAGCATTCCGTGCCAAGGCTCAATCTTTGGAGATACGATTATTGCACCTACAGGGAATCCGTTTGCAATGCCTTTTGCCATGGATACAATGTCAGCCTCTACACCTGCGTGCTGGTGTGCAAAGAATTTGCCGCTGCGGCCGTATCCGCTCTGGATCTCGTCCATGATAAGTACGGTGCCTGTTTCGTTACAAAGCTGGCGTACCTGTTTCAGGTATGATGCCTCCGGTGTGAAGATACCTGCCACACCCTGAATTCCCTCAATGATGATGGCGGCATACTCTTTTGTCTGCAGTTCTGCGGCTGCGGCAGCAATGTCATTCATCGGGATGAAGGTGATGTTGCCATTGCGGTTGAACGGTGCCTGGATTTTTGGGTTGTCGGTTGCCTCTACGGCACCGCTGGTCCTTCCGTGGAAAGCCTTGCTCAAAGCAAGGACTTTCTTTCTGCCGGTGTGGAATGATGCCACTTTAAGGGCGTTCTCGTTGGCCTCAGCACCGCTGTTGCACAAAAATAGTGCATGCTCAGGGTATCCGCAGATCTCACCAAGTTCTTTTGCAAGCTGTTTCTGCAATGGGTTCTGCACTGCGTTTGAGTAGAAACCCAGGTTGTTCACCTGCTCTGAAACCATTCTGGTATAGGTAGGGTGGGCGTGGCCTATGCTTATTACAGCGTGTCCGCCGTAAAGATCCAGGTACTCAACGCCGTCCTTGTCCCAGATTTTGCAACCCTGGCCTTTTACAGGCTCAATGTTCCATAACGGATATACGTCAAATAAATTCATCTCTTTTCTTGTTAGAATGCATTCGGTTTGAATCTCAGACCGGTGGTCTGCTCAAGGCCGAATATCATGTTCATGTTCTCAACTGCCTGTCCGCTGGCTCCTTTTACAAGGTTGTCAATGATTGAAGCAATGTGGATGTAGCCGTTGTGAAGCTCAATGTGCAACAGCACTTTGTTTGTGTTCACAACCTCTTTAAGGCTCACGTCCTCCTTTGAAACATGGATGAACGGAGACTCCCTGTAGTATTGCTCAAAGTACTCAACTGCATCCTCCAATGTGGTGCCTACGGTGCCGTCTGCTTTCTTTATGCCGTTCCACTTGGTGTATACGCTTGCAAAGATTCCCCTTGCAAAGTCACCTCTCATTGGCACAAAGTTTATCTGTGGCTCCTTGCCGCTAAGCTCTTTCATTGTACGTCCAATCTCACCAAGGTGCTGGTGGGTGAAGTTCTTGTAGATTGAAAGGTTGTTGTTGCGGTAGCTGAAGTGGCTCTTCTCGCCAGGTTTCTTTCCTGCTCCGGTAGATCCGGTGATTGCTGTTACATGAACGTCGTCAGTTATAGCGTCAGCTTTTGCAAGTGGGGCTATTGCACTCTGGATTGCTGTTGCAAAGCATCCTGGGTTGGCAATGTTGTCTGCCTTAAGGATTTTTTCCTTAAAGGTGTCGGTGAGTCCGTAGATGAACTCCCTTCCTTTGTAGTGCGGATCCAGACGGAAGTCGTTGCCCAAATCAATGATCTTGCAACCGTCGGGAAGAGGGGTGTTGTCTATGAACTCCTTTGACAGGCCATGGCCAAGGCAGAGGAATACAACGTCGGGAGTACCAATCTGGTCTGTGAAGCATAGGTCTGTTTCACCAAAAAGGTCTCTGTGTACAGAACTGATGCTCTGGCCTACACTGGTGGTGCTGAGGACACTTGTTACTTCCACGTTGGGGTGGTAGATGAGGATTCTCAAAAGTTCACCGGCTGTGTAGCCGGTGCCTCCTGCAATTGCTGCTTTGATTTTCTTCATGCCTTGTGGGGATTAGTTTTTGCTTGCCTGCTCTTTCTCATCCTCGTGAAGGCTGTAGTAGATCTTCAATGGGTTTGAAAGTACTTTGGTGAATCCTACAACATCTCTTCCGGTGTATGATTTGTTCATCTCGCCGTACTCGCCAAATTTGGAGCTCATAAGGTCGTACTGGCTCTTGCAGCCCAATACAAAGAAGTTGTAAGGTCTTAGAAGTACCTCTACTGTACCGTTTACGCTGCCCTGGGTGCTCTCAAGGAATTTCTCCATATCCCTCATTACAGGGTTAAGGTACTGTGCCTCGTGCATCAGTTGGCCGTAGTAGTTTGCAATAAGCTCTTTCCAGTAAAGCTGCTCCTTAACCAAAGTGTGTTTCTCCAAAAGGTGGTGTGCCTTAATGATGATCAGCGGAGCTGCAGCCTCAAAGCCTACGCGGCCTTTGATACCTATGATGGTGTCGCCCACGTGCATGTCCCTTCCGCAGCCGTAGCCGTTTGCAATCTCTGCCAAAGCGTGGATAAGGTCAACCGGTTTCATCTCTGTACCGTTAAGGGCTACAGGCTCTCCATTGCGGAACTCAATTGTAACTTTCTCCTCGCCGGTTTTCACTACCGGATGCGGGTAAGCCTCCTCTGGAAGGTATCCGCTTGAGTTAAGTGTCTCAACACCTCCAATGCTGGTTCCCCAGATACCCTGGTTGATTGAGTATTTGCTCTTCTCCCAGCTGAAGTTGAAGCCGTTCTTTACAAGGTAGTCAATCTCCTCTTTTCTGCTTAGCTGAAGCTCTCTGATAGGGGCAATGATGTTTACCTCTGGTGCAAGGATCTCAAATACAATGTCAAACCTTACCTGGTCGTTGCCGGCGCCTGTACTTCCGTGAGCTACGCTGGTTGCGCCAATCTTCTTAACGTGTCTCAGTACCTCAAGAGCCTGGAAAATTCTCTCAGAGCTTACTGAAAGCGGGTATGTTGAGTTTTTAAGGATATTTCCAAAGATAAGGTATTTGATTCCGTTGTTGTAGTAGCTCTCTACAGCATCTACAGTTACGTGGCTTGCAGCACCAAGCTGAAGCGCCCTCTCCTCAATTCTCTTCACCTCCTCAGCCGAGAATCCACCGGTGTTCACCATAATTGTGTGAACCTCCAAACCTTTTTCATTTTTCAAATATGGCACGCAGAATGATGTATCCAATCCTCCGCTGAATGCCAAAACTACTTTCTCTTTCATGATTATATATTATTACGTTATTATTTTTCTGTTTGTCTGTTTGCTTATCCTTTCAGTTTCTTGCCCATTGCCTTGAATGGTTTTGCAATCCCTTTTCCCACCTTTGCAATAAGATTTGTGCTCTCTTTCTGTTCAGGCTTTTTCTCAGTTTCCCATTTAGGGTCATACAGAAGTCCGGTGCACAGGCAAAGCTTGCGGTCGTTCCTTTCAAGGATGTCAAAGTTCTTGCAACCCTCACAGCCTGCCCAGAACTCCTTGTCATCTGTAAGTTCCGAGAATGTAACGGGCTTGAATCCCATCTCTGTGTTGATCTTCATCACTGCAAGACCTGTGGTGATGCTGAAAATCTTTGCATACGGGAACATTTTTCTCGACAGTTCAAAAGTCATATGCTTGATTCTTCTGGCAAGACCTGTCTTTCTGTACTCATGAGCCACTATAAGTCCTGAGTTTGCCACAAACTTGGTATGGCCCCATGTCTCAATGTATGAATAGCCGGCAAGAGTGCCGTCCTCTGCAATGGCAATCACTGCCTTGCCGTCCCTCATCTTCTCCTTTATGTACTCCGGAGTACGTTTTGCAATGCCAGTACCTCTCTCCTGAGCCGATATGTAAATAAGTTCACAAACTTTCTCTGCATAATCCAAGTGGGATTCATCTGCAACAATTACGTCAACTTTCATAGTTTTCCTGAACAATTAAAATGAAATGCCCTTTGGGCTGATTTAAAGTGGGGATTTGTCTTCCCGACAATTTATGTATATTGAAAATTTTTAAACGGACCTGAGCGGTCCCTTCTCTGCCCCGGATTGGGGTAAGAATATGCCACACACTAACAGCGTCGTCGGACACCGAGACTAAATCGGAAATGTGATATGTGACCTGTTGTTTTCATTGGGATGCAAATATAGTACATTTTTTTATTATATAATAGGTATGATACATAAAATGTAAAATTGTTCAATTTTTTACACAAAAAGTTTGCAGAATATGAAATAATGTCTACCTTTGCAGCCCGCAAATGAGAGAGGCGCAGGGGACAAGTTCTTCGAAATTTTGAAACGAAAAATTTTTTCAAAAAAAAGTTGCGAAAAAATTTGGAGATAACGAAAAAGTCCGTATCTTTGCGGTCCCAAAACGGAAGGGCGGTCAGCCCGGAAGAATGAAAGGGAAAAAGTTCATTGAAAATATTGAAAAGACAAGCAGTATAATAAATATTCACATTTATTATAAGAGCGTAAATTCCTTTATAAATAAATAATTGGAACAATAGAGCAGGAGCAAGCAATTTAAG
>JAZRCK010000039.1:0-17071 GCA_045659725.1 Candidatus Egerieisoma sp. | reverse complement strand
ATAAACACATTCTATTATGCAAGATTTAATCAGTTTGTTTGTAAAGTCCATTTTTGTGGACAATATGATATTTGCCTATTTCTTGGGAATGTGTTCATTCTTGGCAGTATCTAAAAACGTAAAGACCGCAGTAGGTTTGGGTGCGGCAGTAATCTTCGTATTGGGAGTAACTGTTCCACTTAACTACCTTTTGAACGAGTATGTTCTTAAAGCAGGTGCTTTGGCATGGATGGGCGAGGAGTATGCTTCAATTGACTTGAGCTTCCTCAGCTTCATCATCTTCATTGCCGTTATTGCAGCGTTCGTACAGCTTGTAGAGATGGTTGTGGAGAAATTTGCTCCTGCACTTTACTCACAGCTTGGTATCTTCCTTCCTCTTATTGCAGTAAACTGCGCCATCATGGGTGGCTCTCTTTTCATGCAGCAGAGAGGTTATGAGACCTTGGCAGAGGCTACAACATTCGGTCTTGGTTCAGGTATCGGTTGGTTCCTTGCAATTGTTGCACTTGCAGCCATCAGAGAGAAACTGGCATACTCAAATGTGCCTGCCCCTCTAAAAGGCTTGGGAATCACATTCATTATTGTAGGCCTAATGGGTATCGCATTCATGGGCTTCATGGGTATTCAGCTATAATCACTAAAAAGGTAAAAAGATATGACACAAATTATTGTAATTTCAGTAGTAGCCTTTTTGGTGGTAACCCTATTGCTTGTAGGGCTGTTGCTATTTGCAAAGGCTAAACTTACCCCAAGCGGTACAGTAAAAATTGATATCAACAATGGTTCTAAAGTCTTGGAGGTAGCTCCAGGCGGATCATTGCTTGGTACTCTTGGTAACGAGAAAATCTTCCTTCCATCTGCTTGTGGAGGTAAAGGAAGCTGCGGACAGTGCAAATGCCGCGTAATGGAGGGTGGTGGAACTATCCTTCCTACCGAGGTTGGTTTCTTCAACAGAAAACAGATCCTCAACAACTGGAGACTTGGTTGTCAGGTTAAGGTTAAGGAGGATATGAAGATTGAGGTACCTGAGAGCGCATTGAGCGTTAAGAAATGGGAGTGCGAGGTTATTTCAAACAATAACGTTGCAACCTTCATCAAGGAGTTCTGCGTTAAGATTCCGGATGGAGAGACCCTCAACTACCGTTCAGGCGGTTACATTCAGGTAGACGTTCCTGCAATCACCGTAGACTACAAAGACATTGACGTAGACCCTCAGTTCCGTGAGGATTGGGAGAAGATGGGCGTATACAACCTTAAGATGGTTAACCCTACCCCTACCCTAAGGGCTTACTCAATGGCTACATACCCTGCAGAGGGCAATATCATAAAGTTGAACGTACGTATTGCTACCCCTCCATTCGACAGAGTGAAAGGTGGCTTTGCAGACGTTAACCCTGGTATCTGCTCATCATACATCTACTCATTGAAACCTGGCGATAAAGTAACCATCTCAGGTCCTTACGGCGAGTTCTTCGTTCCAGACAACTGTCCGGACGACCAGGAGTTCGTATTCATTGGTGGAGGTGCAGGTATGGCTCCTATGCGTTCTCACATCATGCACTTGTTCAAGACTGAGAAAACCAACAGAAAAGTCAACTTCTTCTACGGTGCCCGCAGCTTGAAAGAGGCATTCTACCTTGAGGACTACGCACAGATTGAGAAAGAGTTCCCTAACTTCAAGTTCCACCTGGCACTTGACAGACCGGATCCAGAGGCCGACAAAGCCGGCGTTCCATACGTAGCAGGCTTCGTTCACAACGTTCTTTACGAGACATACTTGAAGAACCACGAGGCTCCGGAGGATATCCTTTACCTAATGTGCGGACCTCCAATGATGGCCCAGTCTGTAGTAAACCTATTGGACAGCCTTGGAGTTCCTTCAGAGAACATCCTGTTCGATAACTTTGGCGGTTAATTCACTGCTGCCGTTCAAATAAAAAGCGCCTTCCCTTAGTTGGGATGGCGTTTTTTGTTGCATCTGTGCTCCTTCTGTGCCCTGCAGCTGCGGTTTCTCCTGGTTTTGTGGCGTTTCCCAGGACATTTCCCCTCTGCGGCTGCGGTTTCTCCCGGTTTTGTGGCGTTTCACAGGACATTTTCCCTCTGCGGCTGCGGTTTCTCCTGGTTTTGTGGCGTTTCCCAGGACATTTCCCCTCTGCAGCTGCGGTTTCTCCTGGTTTTGTGGTGTTTTCCAGGACAATTTCCCTCTGCGGCTGCGGTTTCTCCTGGTTTTGTGGCGTTTCCCAGGACATTTTTCTCTTGGGCTGCATTTCCTCCACGTTTTGAGGTCATTTCATGGATATTTTTCTCTTGGGGTGCATTTCCTCCATGTTTTGGTACCTTTTCGTGGATATTTCTTCCTTGAGCTGCATTTTCTCCAGGTTTTGGGGCGCTTTCTGGGACATTTCCCCTCTGGAGAAGTATTTCCTCCTTAAAGATACTCCGTTTCCGGGAGGAAATGTCAACACAGCAATGTCATTCCCCCACAGAAAGAATACTTTCCTCCAGCACCGACTCAATATATCACTTATTCTACATGCGATACCTGCAGAAAGATCAGATTCACGTCTCTCCTCAACTGGAATTTTCTCCAGCATCTCCTTAAAAAGAGGATTGACATACTTGTATTTAGACCAATCTTGTTATCATTAACTATAATTAAAGTTTAACGCTTAAGCTCTGTTGTTTTTGAAGAAACGTACTCTCCACCCTCATCATTCAAAAGACCTGGAGCATAAGCAGAATGATTCCTGCTTCCATACACGTTTTTTGTTGCATCAACATTTCTTGGACCCACCGAGCTGTGAAATTTTCTTAATTTTGCATAGAGAAAATTTAACGGAGGTTTATCATGACAGAGAGGGAGATGAAATCATTCAGATTCAGTTTGGGAGAAGAGCCAACAGCAGAACAGTTTTACATGAAAACTCCACTTGCTCTAAATGTAAAGACAGTCACAGCATGGGATTTTGACCTGATGTGCACTCATACTGCTTATACTGTATCTGCTGTGGTAGATGGAAAATTCACATTTGCCTGCGGATGGACATTAAGGAACGCAATAGAACTGTACTCTTCCTTGTATCGCTTTAATAAAGACAGCCTTAAGGCATTGCGACCTTTTAAAAGGCAATTGATAAAACCTTTCCCTATCCTTCCCCTATAGTGGAGAACTTCCAAATCCGGTTCCGGAACCGGGTTCTTGAAATCTGTTTGTAAAATTTGTTGTATTATAACAGACAAATTGCTTACATTTGCAGTAACGTTTCAGGTTCGCAGTCCTCGATCAAATTGCAGTAAAATAATGTTTAATTGCCTTAGGGCTAAAATGCTGTAATATGAGACAGAACCATTTTCATGTGTCTGCCAAGACTATTGATGACACATTGTTATTTCCAAAAACTTTCAAAGGCGAAAATTTTCTTTTGCAATCTGTAATAGAGTCTGCACAGAGTTTCGGCGTAATTACCAAATGTTATTCTTCATTTCCTACCGGATTTGAAGTACTGGCCTTATGTGATAGCCAAGAGCAGGCTAAAAATTTCACTGACAAGGTATGTGCTTTATTGTATGAGAAAAACAACAATATGGGACATATCATTGACAGTTTCGGCGTCCACATTACTCATGTGACAAATGATGAAAAGATGCTTTATGCCATTGCTTCTGATATGATGATGAGAGGTATGAGCGCAAGAGAAAGTTATAATACCGCTATGCGTAATTGACCAATGTTGAATACAGGTTAATTTATAGAGCTTATGGAAAGATTTGTGAAGAAGACAGAAAGCAATGCAATCAAGCCGTATTTGGATTGGTCATTCAAGTATATGTTTGGTACAGAGGAGTCAAAACCTAATCTGATAGGATTTCTCAATCTTATGCTGGCCCCTGATTCTGAAATAGTAGATTTACAGTTCATGAACAATGAGTCACTCCCTGCTGGTCCAAACATGAAGGGGTGCGTATTCGATATCATTTGTAAAGACACAAACGGCGATCGATTTTTAATAGAGGTACAGACCTCTCAGTCTGTAAACATAGTTGACAGAATCATTTACTACACATGTAGACTTATAGACAGGATGGGTAAAAGAGGTTCTGAATGGGATTACAAGGATATAAAACGCGTATACTCAATATGCCTGATGACATTCACATTTGAGCAGAATCCCAAACTTAGGCGTGACATCCAGTTGTATGATATAGAGGAACATAAAGCCTTTTCAGACAAAATAAACATCATACTGCTCCAATTGCCTTGTCTTAAGGCTGGAAGCATGGCTGAATGCAATGCAAACTACGAATTTTTGTTATATTTGCTTAAAGAAATGCAAAATGGTATGAAAACAGTAGAGCAATTGAAGAAAGAGGTAGCCGAGACAAAACTGCCGCAGGCCACGAAAGAACTGTTCTATAAGGTATTGGATACAGCAGATGAGAGCCGGTTGTCTGAGAGCCAAAGAATGCGTTACGAAAGCGACCTGAAAAACTACATGGATACCATGAGTTGCATAGAGTTTGCAGAAATCAAAGGTAAAGCGGAAGAAAAGGCGGCAATTGCTAAAAATATGAAAGAAAAAGGAATTGCAGCTTCGCTCATAGCTGAGTGCACCGGCATTCCTGAAGATGTGATAGAGCAGCTTTAAAGGGTATTCAAAAATTAACGGAGGGTATAAAGTTTTCCTCCGTTTTTCTTTGTAGCAACACACTCCTCATTCAAAATCCCAGAGTAGTCATTTGAGATAAGATATCAAGTTCACTTCCTGCAATTCACCGTGGGCAGCGGTGCGACTTGGAGGTGTCTCTAGGCCATAGTCCTGCCCACGATGCAACAAAATTGTTCTGTCATGGGCAATACCCCTTGTGGGAAAGCATTCTGGAAGGGGGTGCTGCCCACGATGAATTGCAGGAACGGCACAGGAGCGGCACAGAAACAGCACAGGAGCGGCACAAAAACAGCACAGGAGCGGGCGCAGCACCGGCAGTAGAACAAACAGCAAAACCATCACAATAACCACATGCGGAAGCAAGCACCCCTATCTGGAAAAGCAAACATTTTATTATTACCGTATTTATGCTAAATTTGTAAAATTGGAAGCACTTAAAAACTCCTGGTATGTTCAAGACAAAAACACGTATCATCATCATTGGACTGCTACTGCAGGTACTATGCATTTATGGATTGTATAATCTACTTCAGCCATTACATTATGGAGCATGGTTCTACGCTGCAGCATCCATTTATGCGCTCGTATTTATGATTTATGTAGGAATAAATGAATATTATTCCCAGTATGAGGTTGACAAGATAAGAAAATCTTCAAGCAGCAACAGGCTGGAGACAGAAAAAATCAAATACAAGTCCAACTCCGCTTACCAGTGGGCAGGTTTGCTGTCTGTTATAATTTCTGTAATACCTGTTACCCTTGTAATTGCCGGCATGTATCTCAATCAAAATGAAATATACCAGGTAAAATGGTATTGGTGGATTGCCATAGCTTTTGCAGGTTTGATGATTATGTTCTCCATTCTCCTGGTACATGAGATTGGCCAAGCAAAAAGAGCCAGAAAAGATACTGGTATGACAGGCTCCCCATACGGAATATCTCAAGAAACAATGGATATAATTGGGGAAGGTTGCAATATATTTACCCAAAATTCCCGCAAAACCAAGAAGAATTCATGGATTACAGAACGGGAGGCATTGGATGCCAAGATAAAAGTGGATACAGCTCTCCGTGAGGCTGGAGGAAAACTTATGGAAAATATTTATATATTTCCAGTATCTGAGTTACGCCATGACTTTAAATTCGGCACAGAAGAAATGCTCAAATTTCACGAATATTTTGATAGGGCGGTGCTTAAAGATTTTATGGATTTTTCCATGTACGTTTCGGACAACTCTGATAATGGGATAGAGTCAAGTAATGCCGCACATGACTACTACAATAATTTTTACGAAAACGACAACAGTATTTACGAACTTGAAAGGAAATTGCCTACAGTGCAGCACTGGTACGATTGTGCTGCAGACATAATCCACTACGCAAAAATCCAGAGAGGGAAAAAATAAATACAAAGGGTTATGCTTAAGAATAAGACAGGTATTATAATTTACGGACTGGTGCTTCAGGCATTGATGGTGCTGGTGCTTTGCAATGCTATGGAATCTGTACATTTCGGATTCATGTTCTATGTGGCTGCGGCAATGTATGCATTGGAGTTTGCCCTGTTTGCAAGCTTGCACAGCCACCTTTCAGAGTACGGACTTGAGAAGCTCAGGAACTCTTCCAAGAGCTACAAGATAGAGACTGAGACAATCAGATACAAGACCGATTCACAATACCAGACCGCAGGACTGCTGGCTGGTATAGTTTCGTTGGTTCCGGTGGCACTCACCGCTGCAGCTATGTACTGTAACCAGAATGATATCTGCCAGATAAAATGGTACTGGCATATTGCCATATTCTTCTTGGGAATTTCACTGATGTTTGCAACCTCATTGATTTATGAGTGCATTGGTGAAACCAAGATAGCTGAAAAGAAATCTGAACCGGTAAAGAAATCAGATTCAAAATACAGCAGTTTCTCCACTTACGACCCGGCATGGAGTGAAGCTATTCAAAAAATGCCTATAGTAACATTGAGTGAAGAAACATTGAAAGGACTTGAAGATTTGGAAAAAACACAGAATCAGACCAGGGTAATAACCCAAAACATGACCAGACCTAAAGACTCGGAGATTAAGGAGGCAGAAGAAATCATTCTGCAGGCTTTTAAAGAACTCGTTGGTGGTGAAATGAAGATTTTGCCCAAGCATTCGCTCGTTCACGACCTTAACATGGATGAACTTGATGCAAGTGATCTGAATAACATGTTGCCATACCTCTTTGAAGATGAATTTGATCTGTTCTTCGATTTTTTTGATGAAGACAGGAATGGCGAAACCATAATGTACAAAACCACTATTGATTACTATGATTTTTATTGTAGTGAAGACAGTCCCCGCAAATTGCTTACTATACTTCCTACCGTAGAGACTTGGATTAATCTTGCAGCAGAAATAATACACTACGGCAGAATTGAAAAAGACAGACAAGAAAACAAATACTAAACATATGAAACTGAACAATCTATTCACAACCCTACTTCTTTGCGGTGCCGCTACAGCTGTTACTGCACAGAACCTTGGCGAGCAGGAACTTGCACAGCTTAAGGGAAGCTTTGTAAAGGATGCGCACACTACTGCTGTGCAGAATATCCTTTTGGGCGATGCCAACATCAAGAACAAGACCAAAGACCTTTCAAAGGTGCAGGAGGTAGACCATTTCTTCAAATACCGTGCAGATGTAAAGGGGATTACAGACCAGCAGGGATCCGGACGTTGCTGGATGTTCACATCAATGAACGCATTGAGACCCACAGCACAGAAGAAATATGACTACAGCAAGTTTGATTTCTCGCACAACTACAACTATTTCTGGGATATCCTTGAGAAATCAAACCTTTATCTTGAGAATATCATCAGAACTGCCGGCAAGGAAATTACAGATCAGGAGGTTGTATGGTACCTTCAGAGCCCTGTTGGTGACGGCGGCGTATGGAACCTGTTCCACAACATTGGAGAGAAATACGGTGTGGTTCCTAAAGAGGTGATGCCTGAAACCGTGCATTCAAACAACACCGGCCAGATGACTGGTGTAATCAACCGCAGACTGAAGAAAGCAGGCTGGGACATCAGACAGGTTTATGAGCAGAAGACTGCCAATGTAAAGAAGAACAACAAGAAAGCCCAGGAGGAGCTTGCAGCAGCACTTAAGGCAGCAAAGATGGAGGCACTTGAAGATGTTTACCGCATTCTTGTACTTTGCCTTGGCGAGCCACCTGTAGAGTTCACATGGAAATACAAGAACAACAAAGGTGAGGTTGTATCGGTAACCTCTACCCCACAGGAATTCTATAAAGGTCTTATTCCCGATAACTACAACCCTCAGACCTACATCATGATCATGAATGACCCTACCCGCGAGTACTACAAGGTTTATGACATTGCAAACTACCGCAACACAATTGAGGGTGTAAACTGGGTTTACCTTAATCTTCCAAACGAGGAGATTAAGGAGGCTGCCCTAAAATCAATCAAGGCAAACGAGCCTATGTATGCATCTTGCGACGTTGGCAAAGAGAGCGATACCAAAGCAGGCGTATGCAACACAGGAATGTACGATTATGAGTCTCTTCTTGGAATTGACTTGAGCATGGACAAGAAGGCAAGGATCCTTACCCGCTACAGCGGTTCGTCACACGCTATGCTTCTTATGGCATGCGACACAGATGAGAACGACAAACCTATAAAATGGCAGTTTGAGAACAGCTGGGGTGCAGGTTCCGGACACAACGGTTACCTTACCTTCACCGACAAATGGTTTGACGAGTTTATGTTCCGTATAGTAATCAATAAAAAATACCTTGGCGAGAAGGCAATTGAGGCCGCTAAACAGGCTCCTATCACTCTTCCTGCTTGGGACTACATGTGGTAATTATGAGTTTCTGGAGAGTTATTTTATCAATCATCTTTCCGCCCCTTGCCGTTATTGACAAGGGTTGCGGATCAATCCTCATCACCTTCCTTCTAACCCTATGCGGTTGGGTTCCGGGAGTGATTGCTGCACTTGTCATACTTAATAAGCAGAACTGATTGGTCAAGAGAGGATGACCCAAAAGCAGCCTCTATGAATGAGCACCCCCGCTAGAGTACATTCTAACGGGGGTATTTGCTTAAACAGAGGACTTTTAAGTCAGACTTCTTGATTCTTTAAGCTGACTTCACAATATTTGCATAATGTAAAACATCTGCTGCACATTCATACCAATCTTTTAAGGTAGGCAAAATACTCTCCACTTTCTCCGGTTTAGGAAGCGGCTTTACACCTACCTTCAATCCTTTTGAAATCATGTTCCAGTACATTATCCTCATAGTGTTATTAAAGTGCTTATTCGTTTTGATGTGAATTTCTCCATCGTAAGATTCATCTGACATCCATGAACAGAAAAGTATATACTCCTCTACAAGTATAGAGGAAAAGCACTCCACATCAAGCTCCTCCATAAGGGAGCCTGTTAATCCAAGGTCAGAAACAAGAGTGTGGCTTGGAAGAAGTACCTTACCCTTGAGACGTCCTCCAGTAACCTTATGCAATGCCTCTGTCACAGCCTCCTCTGCTCTTTTGTACTCATCTACAGTAACCCATGACTGCTTGCAGTTTAAAATTCTATTCCTGTCCATCATTTTCTCCAAATTTGAAATCCCTTCCATTATCTTCGGTGAAATTCTGGGAGAATAATCGTTTTCTAGATGCATAATGAAAGACAAGTCGAGGGGACCGGTCTCCGAAGTCTCCTTCTTTTTCTCCAACGGTTTACCCTCGCTGGCCCATTTCATAGAACCTACACATCCCTGTAATATTGGCACAGAATACATTACTATCATTCCCAATATACAAATACCAATAAAATGATACCACTTTATCTCACATGTACCACTCTGGTTAAAGTGCATTGCAACCATTAGACTGGCAACAGGAATAACCGAAACCGCAATTGACAGAATTGCCGCCAACCTATAATCCCCGTCAGATTTATACTTTATATCTTTATTGTCATATCCTGAGGCAGAAGATTCGTTCAATTTTTCAACCTCGGATTCTGACATATACTCATTAATCCCCACCCACATAACAAATGCAAGCTCAAAGAAAGCCGCAACAATATAAAACAGCCAACCGCACTCCATAGGCTGCAAATATTTGAACAATCCATAATAACAAAGCAAATGTACCAGTACACCAGCTATGATAACTTGCGTTTTAGATGTAAGCATAATACTCTATTTTTAATTATTTACTTTAAACTCATCCTTATCCTCCGGGCCATCGGCAACAGATTGTTACTCCTGTTCCCCAGATTCTTCACAAAACCCAGCGGAAGCCCACAATAAACAAGCAACAAATACCCCATAGGAGCACCAGGGAACACAAGAGGTTCCTTGGCCAAAAACTTCAGGGCATCCTCCCTGCCAACCTCAACCGCAGAAATTCCGGAAGGCAACGATGAAGAAACCACCATTGAAGCCACAACTCCAGTAAGGGCAAAATCGGCATGAGGTATATAATCTTTTCCTTTTTTCTCCGCTATTGCTATTCCCGACAGTACTGTCTTCAAGTTCTCCTCCACAAACCTTATCCTCTCATAAAGGTCTTCCCTGTAACCTTTAACAAGGTCTCCCTGAAGAATTTTGATATAATTATCGGGAAGATAATTGCATCCTTTCTCAAACTGCACCTGGTTCTTCCCTTTAGCATCCTTGCCACCCTTGTGCTTCTTTCCACCTTTGGAATGGCCAGCCGCTGATGCAAATGCACCCGGTTCCCACTCGCCATTCTTGCGGACAAGGGCTATGTACTGCCCCTCCCCCTTCACACGTCCTGGAACAAACTGGAATCCGCCTGCAGGGGTTTCAATGATTCCCGAACCTTCAGGTGCAACAAGTTCAACAGCTTCAGCTCCCAGTTCCTCGCAAAGGAACTTGAGGTTGCCGTCATTCTCCAATTTGTTGTATGTACAGGTTGAATACACCAGATAGCCTCCCGGAGCCAGTGCCGGCCAGATATCGGCCAGGATCCTCTGCTGCCTCTGGGCGCAAAGGTTCACTTTTGCAGGGCTCCACTCCTCCACTGCCTGCGGATCCTTTCTGAAGAGTCCCTCTCCCGAGCATGGTGCATCCACCACTACAAGATCAAAAAGCTCTTCAAACGCTCCAAAATCGGCCGGATCGTTATTGGTAACCGCTACATTCTCCCTGCCCCATTTGGCTATGTTGTCGGCCAGAATCACCGCCCTGCTTTTTATAACCTCATTGGATACAAGCAACGAGTCTGAACCCAAAATGGAAGCCAGGTGGGTAGACTTGCCCCCTGGAGCAGCACACAAATCAAGCGCTGCCAGTTTCTGCGCAAAGAAACCGCCTTCCGCAGCATCGTCTCTGAAGCCTGCATCATCTCTGCTGCCAGCATCATCTCTACTGCCATAATCCTTTTCTATAGCATCCTTAACCAGTTCCATATACATGCTGCTGGCCTCCTGAACATAGTATCCCCCCGCATGGAACAGCGGATCCAATGTAAAGACAGGCCTGCTTGAAAGGTAATGGCCCAGAGTACTCCACTGAACAGGCTCAGTTGCTATGCCCCCCCCTTCAAGAGCGCCATATGACGCACCACATGAAGCCTCTCCTGGCTCTCCCTGAGAAGCATCACCGGAAGTACCCTTAAATGCCCCCTCAAGCGATCCCCCCTTGAACGGATTAACCCTCACCGAAGTAAGCTCCTCATGGCTCTCAATATTTGCACACAGTTCCCCGGCAATCTCCTCACCGAGTGCCGCTGCTGCATATTCCCTAAATTCCAATGGCAATTCCATAAACCGAATAATTTAATCTCCGTCTTCAGCAGTTTTGGCAACCCTGGTCTCCTCTCCCGGAGCCTGTCCCTCCTGCTGTTCAAAAATATATCTGCAAGGCTCCTCCACACCCCAAAGGGCATAGCGGGCAAACTGCACGGGCATAGCCTCAAGGAACCTTTCATAATCCTTAAGATCCTCACGGGTCCAATACACCTCTGAGATGGCTGAAAGGCGTGGGAAGATGGCATATTCCACAGCCTGGGGAGTTGGGAAATACTCTGTCCACAAACATCCCTGGCCTCCTATGACATTCTCCAGCACAGCAGCAGAAAGGGTATCGGGAGTAGGATCAAATTTATACACTGTATCAAGTGCCACAAGCCTGAACATGTGTGCCAGACGTTTCTCATCCGGTCTCTGCTTGTAGTTGAGGTAACTCTTGGCATTAGGGGTCATGATTATCTTGTGCCCCGCCTGTGCCGCAGGAACCCAACGGTTGCCGCCGCGCCATACGGTAAGGGTAACCCCCTCCTCAAGTCCGTTGTCAACCATCTCATCCCAGCCTACAGCAATCCTGCCGCGGGCCTTCACCATAGCGGAGACCCTCTGGGCAAAATATTTCTGCAACCCTTTTTCATCCCCAAGGTTGTGCTCCTTAATGAATGCCTGTGTCTTTGGAGATTCTTTCCACCACCTGTGGCAACACTCATCCATACCAATATGGATATACTCTCCCGGGAAAATGTCCATCAGTTCTCCAAACACATCCTCAAGGAACGCAAATGCCTCTTCACTTGGGGCCAGCACATTGTTCAACTTGTTGTAGATGCCCCAGGTTATTGCCGGCTTCACATCTGCATTGGACTCGGTTCCCAAATGGGGATACGTTGCCAAAGCCGCCATGCAGTGCCCCGGAAGGTCAATCTCCGGAACAATGGTAATGTATCGCTGGGAAGCATAATCCACAATCTCCTTCATCTGCTCCACGGTGTAGTACCCGCCGTATCTGGTAGAATCCACCCCCGTGCCCGGATACAGGCCAATGATGGTACCGTCCCTATAGGAGCCCACCTCATTCAGGCGTGGGTGTTTGCGGCTCTCTATCCTCCACCCCTGGTCATCGGTAAGATGCCAATGGAAATAGTTGAGTTTGTGCAACGCCAGATAATCAATGTACTTCTTCACAAACTCCACCGGCATGAAATGTCTTGCCACATCAAGATGCATACCCCTGTAGCTGAACGCCGGAGCATCCTCAATCTTCACAGAAGGTACAAGTATCTTCCCCACGGTATCTTCAACAGGCAACAGCTGCAAAAGCGTCTGCACTCCGTAGAAAAGTCCGGCAGGGTTCTTGCCCTCAATATTTATCCTGTCGGGAAGAACTTCCAGCGAATATGCCCCCTCCACTGCGGAGGTATCCTGTGCAACCTTGAGGTGTATTTTCCTGCGGCCCCGTTCCCGCAACTTCAGATTATAATGCTTCTGTAGATATTCCTGCAGATATGCTGCAGAATTCTCCGGATCCTCACCCTCATAAACAACAGCGGCACTCCTGTCCAACAGGAATGCCCCATTATCCAAAATCTCCACACTTGAAGGGTGAGGTACAATTGCGTTGACCTTAACAGCCGCAAATTCCTTTTGGCCGCAACCGGCAGCGCCCGTACAAAGTACAACAAGTGCAAAGAACCAGTTTCTAATCTTCATCAATCTTAACTGTAACGTTTCCTCATCTCCTCAGCAAAAGCCTCCGGATCTATTTTTGAAGGGTCAAACTTTCCGCTCATAGCCATTCCCAACTGCTCTGTTATCTGATCAATTCCAGCTTGCAGTTTGCTGCCGAGCATCATTTTTACCATCATTGGAAGGTCTGCATTCAGTTCAAGATGGAATGCTGTCTTGTATGAGTCTATTGCATCAAAAAAAACAGTTATTGCAAACTCAAACGGAGTATTGCCATAGTTCTGGAACATCAATGACGAAAACGGAGTCTTGTGGGAAATTCTAAGACCCATTTTAACTCCCTGCACCTCTCCCTCAATGGTATCTTCAGTTGCAACCACACCCTCTTTCTTGTCGGGAGGAAGGGCTGCAACAAAATTCCTCATATCCGAGAAGGCGGTATATAATACATAGGAAGGTTGCTCCACTGTAACAACCTTCCCTTTCACCTGTGTGAATCCCATCCTATTTCCCCCAGATTTCAGGATTGATTCTCCACTCCTTCAAAACATTAAGATCCTCTGCCTTAATGTAGTTCTCCTCCACTGCCTTCTCCAAAAGAGCCTCGTAGTGGCTCAAAGTATGAAGTTCCACATTTGCATTCTCAAACGCTCTTCTCGATTTGATGAAGTTATAAGAGAAGATGGCAACCATACCAAGCACATTTGCACCCGCCTTATGCAATGCATCAACAGCTGCAAGGCTACTGCCTCCGGTAGAGATAAGGTCCTCTACAACTACCACTCTTGCTTTATCCGGAAGGTCACCTTCAACCTGTGCACCTGTACCGTGATCCTTTGGTTTTGGTCTTACATAAACAAACGGAAGACCAAGAACCTCTGCCACCATCATACCGTATGCAATTGCTCCGGTAGCAACACCGGCAATCACCTCAACATCCTTGAAGTTCTCCTTAATGATATCTACAAACGCCTCGTAAACAACCTTACGTGCTGCAGGATATGACAAAACTTTTCTGTTATCACAATAAATTGGAGACTTCCAGCCGGAAGCCCATGTAAACGGATTTTCAGGATTCAACTTAACAGCCTTGATATCCAAAAGCTGTTTAGCAACAATTTTTTCTATAGATTCCATAATTCATCTGTATCTTTGTATGCAAAGATAAAAAATTCATTTGACTTTTTATGTACAGCATCTACTTTAACAATAGAATTTTACGTATTTGTAACATTTCAGAAACAATCTCATGCAATCCTAATGCCACAGTGCTGCACCATGCAGATACTAAAACACTTGAGGAGCTTCCTGGTTTATTTGAGAAGTGTGAAAACATAAAAATGCTGTACATTCCTGTTCCCGACAGTGAATTGCAGAGTACCCTCAATGCCCTATGTTCTACCCTCACCCACATCAACGCCGGCGGCGGCCTTGTACAGAACAGCGCAGGAGAGTATCTTCTCATCCACCGCAACGGTATGTGGGACCTGCCAAAAGGGAAACAGGAAGAGGGGGAGGATATTGCCCTCACTGCATTGCGCGAGGTGGAGGAAGAGTGCGGCATAAGCAACCTTGAGCAGGGGGAACTGCTCTGCATTACCCACCACACCTACCGCATGCACGGGCTGCACATGCTCAAACACACCTACTGGTACAATATGAAATACTCCGGAGACTGCTCCGTTGTTGTGCCACAGGTTGAAGAGGGAATCCAGCAGTGCAGATGGGTACCAGCCACAGAACTTCCAGAACTGCTGAAAGAGACCTACCCTTCAATCAGGCAGGTTTTTGAGGAGGCAGGACTTTTATAATCCCAACCGAATCACTTTAATCGCCCTTTCAGATACCTGAGAGGCTTATTTTTTACAACTTGGACAACATTTGGACAACATCTATCCGGTTTGTCACTAGTGAATAGTGTTTATTGTGGTGTGTCCGAATCTCTATTTCAGCATTTTTCCATCCGTTGTGAAAACTACATTGTTCTCCTCATCACCATCGACCTCGGCCATCAGCAGGTCCTTTGAAATCATAGTAATATCTGAATAAATAGCAGGGATAACCATCCTTCCGTTTCTGGAATCCATCACACCGAAGCAATTATAATCAACCATCACCTTGACAAGATAATGGTGTAGTTCGTATTCATGTACCATATCATCGTGACATTTGACCATATATTTCAACGGCCAGGTCTGATCGATCACGAATGACAGGATAACCTCCCCGTCAAATGAAACCAACTGCTTAACTCCATTGAGCGTCAGATAAGCGTTGTTGTCACTCGAATTAGATCGGATATTATCATATACAGGCTCAAAGATAATATTCATATCAGCATCTGTCAGGCCACATTTGCCGTCCTTCCTGATATACCAGGTACTCTCATTGTATGCCTTAAAGATGCGTGAATATTCCATCGAAAGCTTCATATTGCCATGACGGTCGATTGCTCCATACTTGTTTGTCAGGCCGTCTACGAGAACACATATTCCATCTTCAAATATATAGTCATAATCAACAACATAATCATACACAGCCGGGATAACCATTTCATTATCATAATTGATGAAATCATCGTTCATCCTCTCCGCAACCATCTCCATTTGAACCTTTCTTCTGACCATCTCTCATTTGATTTTGATTTCACTTGACTTTATCGCACCATACGAAAAAGCCGCTTCCACCTTGGAAACGGCTACAATGTTCGGTATTTTCAAATGCTTTACCTTCGAATTATCGAATCACGTATCGAATTCCACTGCTTTTCGAGAAACTGCTGGATTCTCTTATTTATAAGTTTCTGTAAATGAACGGAATAATCACATAGTTCAATATCCATATTTTTCTGTATTTCTGTGGAATATGTACCGACTGTACTCTCCTTCACGCCCTTGAATTTACCGCTGTTGATGCCTAACTTGATCATAAATGCCACGAAATTCTTCTGTTCCCAAGGCACTTTCGTACATTCGGACTTGTTCATTGCCTTTAGCAAAGCGGCCTCCCGTTTCCCGGCCTTGAACTCCACCAGACCATCGGTCATAACTCCTATTATCAGTTCCATAATCATCACTGCCGTCTTCGGCTCCTTCAGATGAGAACCAAGTTCATCCAGCAGTTCCGAGGTCTCATCATATTCAGGCAGGTCGCAGAGTTCCTTCACTTCGAGGAAGTCTTTGTAGGTGAAATACTGCCCTTTGAAATATTCATTGACTATGGCATCTTTGCCCAACACACATCTGACAAGCATCTTGGTCTTCCTGGCACCCGCACTGTCATCCTCCTTATCAGCATAATATGATTCCTTCCCCAGACATTCCTTCCGCAGATCATTCGGGAAATCAGTTATGAAACGGATATGCTTTCCCTTCCGGAAAACAAATGAAAGATAATTGTACTCATTATCCGTCAAGGGCTTGATAAAGTCTCCCCACGAATCAAAGCATTCCCCAATAATCCAAACCCCGGCAAAGATCGTCATCGCCACCAGAACAATAAGCATAATCTGCAAACCCGTCACAATATCCAGCATACTCCTGTCATTATGATTAATAATAAAGATTCCGGCACAATCCTCCCCTCAAATTTACGAACTGGACAAGAAATCCGGATATTTTACTGCAAATTCCGGGCTTGACAGCGCATCATCAGGGATAATGTATCATTAGGTACACCTGCCGAACTTGTTCCATTTTGGAACATATTCAATTTCACAATTTTCGAGTTGAGTTCTCAAAATCGCAATCTTAACTCACTTTTATGTGAAATTTTCACAAATTTGGCAGTTAAGGTTCAAAAATCAGGAATTTAACGGGGTTTTATGAAATGGACTGATGGGTGTTTCGATGGAAATCGCCAATTGTAATTGGCGATCTGGGAGGTCTTGGAAAAGGTCAATACAAATTATGCTCCCAGAACATAA
>JAZRCK010000038.1:0-29776 GCA_045659725.1 Candidatus Egerieisoma sp. | reverse complement strand
TACAAATGCCAACGGATAACCGGTAGCTTTTGATGCAAGGGCTGATGAACGGCTCAAACGGGCATTGATCTCAATAACCCTGTAATCCTCGCTCTCTGTATCAAATGCGTACTGTACGTTACACTCACCTACAATACCGATATGTCTTACAATTCTGATTGCAATGTCCCTAAGTTTGTGAAGCTCCGAGTTTGTAAGGGTCTGGCAAGGGGCAACTACAATACTCTCTCCGGTATGGATTCCAAGAGGGTCGAAGTTCTCCATATTACAAACTGTGATACAGTTGTCATATTTGTCCCTTACAACCTCAAACTCAATCTCTTTCCAACCTTTAAGGGATTTCTCTACAAGAACCTGTGGAGAGAATGTGAAAGATTTCTCTGCAAGTTTTACCAGCTCTTCCTCATTGTTGCAGAAACCTGAACCCAAGCCGCCCAATGCATAGGCTGCACGGATAATTACAGGATAGCCCAACTCTTTTGCCGCTGCTACAGCATCCTCAAGATTCTCTACAGCGTGGCTCTTGATGGTTTTTACATCAATCTCATCAAGTTTCCTGTTGAACAGCTCGCGGTCCTCTGTATCCATAATTGCCTGAACCGGTGTGCCAAGAACCTGCAGGTTGTATTTCTCAAGAATACCTGTCCTGTACAGCTCAACACCGCAGTTAAGTGCGGTCTGTCCACCAAATGCAAGAAGGATACCCTGTGGTTTCTCCTTTTTGATAACCTGCTCAACAAAGTAAGGGGTTACTGGAAGATAATATATTTTGTCTGCAACACCCTCAGATGTCTGTACTGTTGCAATATTAGGATTGATAAGGATTGTCTCTATTCCCTCGTCCTTCATGGCTTTGATAGCCTGTGAACCGGAATAATCAAACTCTCCGGCCTCACCGATTTTAAGTGCACCGGAACCTAAAAGTAGTACTTTGCTAATTTTCTCCATTGTATATTACAACATTTTAATGAATTCATCAAATAGGAACTCTACACCGTCCGGCTGGAACTGTATAGAGAAGAATGGTTTGCTCTTGTGTCTGATACCCTCGTTGCTGCCGTCGTTCAAATTCTCGAACATTGGCTCCCAATCTGCAGGAAGTGTAGCGGCATCAAGTGCGTAGCCGTGGTTCTGTGTAGTGATGTAGCAGGTGGTAGTGCCAACTCTTCTTACCGGCTGGTTCTGTGACCTGTGGCCGAATTTGAGTTTCAGTGTAGATGCGCCTGCAGCCTTTCCAAGAAGCTGGTTACCCATACAGATACCAAAAATAGGTTTCTCTGCAGCCATTGCAACTTTGATGTTCTCAACAGCCTCAGTGCAGAAATCAGGATTGCCCGGACCGTTTGAGATGAGAAGGCCATCGTACTCAAGGTTGTTGAAATTGTAGTTCCAAGGAACTCTGATAACCTCAACATCCTTGCCTGCAAGGGTTCTTAGAATGCTGGTCTTTACACCGCAATCCAAAAGGACAACCTTCTTGCCTTTACCCTCATTGTATTTGATAATCTCCTTGCAGCTCACCTCATCTACCTGGTTAACTACATTAGGGTTTACACATGCAAGTTCTGCAGTGCAGTCTTCCTGAACAATCTTGCCCATCATTGAGCCATTCTCCCTAATTGTTTTGGTAAGTTCTCTGGTATCAATGCCAAAGATGCCCGGTATCTGGTGCTCCTTAAGCCATTGGTCCAAACTTTTTGCAGCATTCCAGTGGCTGTAATTAAAAGAATAGTCAGATATCACCAATGCTTTAACCTGGATCTTATCTGACTCAAAATATTTTGAAATACCATAAACCAACTCATCTGAAGGAACACCGTAGTTACCGATAATAGGGTAGGTAACGCAAAGGATCTGACCTGAATAAGAAGGGTCAGTCAATGACTCCGGATATCCGACCATTGCGGTGCTGAAAACAACCTCTCCACATGCAGGTTGTTCATAACCAAAGGAAAATCCTTGAAACTCAAGACCATTTTCCAATACCAGTTTTGCTTTTTTAATTGACTGCATCTATATAATATTGTATAGTTATTAACAAAATTGGACAAAATTACTGATTAATTACATTTTTTGCAATATAATCTGCCACCCTCATGGCGGAAAATTTCAACAATTTCACCCTTTGGAGCATATCCTGCAACCAGTTGGGCCTGCTGGCGGATACCATCCACTTCTATTGTCCCCTGAGGTTTCAAGTCTGCAACAACAACTCCTTTCTTCCCGACAAATTTATCAAGCCCTGACTTTTCAACTCCCACAACACCTTCATTGTCAGAGGATAGGTTTGTCTTTAGGGCAATGTGTGAAAATGCCTCGGTAGGGAAGAGCCTGCTCAAAAGGAAGATTGACAGGAACAGCGTAGTTGTGCTTGAAACCAGCACTATTGCAAACGGTTTTACAAGAGGTGTGAAATTGAAATCACCCCCCTCAAAAACAATTTGGTTGTCTATCATTGCAAAGGCGAGTGTAATTATAACAAGTATGATTCCGCTGATTCCGGCCACACCGAATCCGGGTATTACAAACAGCTCAAGTACAAGGAGCAGTATGCCCGCAAAGAAGAAGATTATCTCCCAGTTCTGTACCAGTCCATTAAGGTACAGCGGTACAAAATAGAGTACAATGCCCACAATTGCCGCAACAAGCGGAAAGCCTATTCCTGGACTCTGGAACTCAAAATAGAGTCCTCCCATAATGAGCATCAGAAGGATACCCTGAATTACAGGGTTGAGGAAGAAGTATATGATCCTGTTTGTAGAGGTAATCTTGTGTTCAGTAATGGTGTATCCGGTTGATTCTCCGGCAAGTATCCTTGCTACATCCTCAACGCTTTCAGCCATTCCCTCGCAGTAGCTGTTCTCTATGGCCTCGCTTGGGGTGAAACTCAGTACGCTGTCTGCACTTACCATTGCCTGTGCAATTTCAGGATCCCTGTACCACACCCAGGTGGTGTCATGTCCCTTTACAATTGCTTTTTTGCCGTGGCTTTCTGCAGTGGAACGCATCATCGCCCGCATGAATGACTGGTATTTGTCGGGAAGAACATTGCCGCTGCCGTCTACCACTGTGGCTGCCCCTATGGAACTGCCGTTGCGCATGTAGATGGAGTCGCATGCTATGGAGATGAGAGCTCCTGCTGATGCTGCCTGTACATTTACAAATGAGATGACAGGTACCGGTGACTGGATGATTGCACTGCGGATACTGTCGGCCGCATCAAGTGCCCCTCCATAGGTGTTGAGGTTGAGAATGACATAATCTGCCTTTGCTGTTTGGGCCTCCCTGAGGGCATCGGTAAACATCTTTGCAGAGGATGCGTCAATCTCATTGTGCAGTTTGATTGTGTAGATGTTCTTTGCTTGGTGGGCGTGTAATGCAGTGGAGGCCAATGTTATAACGGCCAGAATAAATGCTGTGTTGAAAAATCTCCTTATGTATGTTCTCATTTTGTATCCGGTTTGTCTACCAAATATAGGGATTATTTCACTCAGTACATAAAAAAACCGCAAATGCTGTTGTATAGCAATTTGCGGCAGTGGCTGTGTGGAGTTATCTATTGTTCTTGGTTATATGTTCAATGAATGCAGCATTGAATCTTTCCTTCAGGCGGAAGAGTCTGACATATAGCCATTGAGTTGTACATCCCAGTCTCTCTGCTACCTCTTCTGATGGAATTTCATCCAGAACCCGGGCTTCCCAAATGTATTGGTCACGCGCGTTTTGCCAATTCATGTGATTTTGGGAAAAATCCCTTAAAATCTGGGCGGTCTTGCACTCAAGATACGGGTCATCAGGACTGATGCCCAAGAGTTTTGCATATCGGTTGGGCTCAGGTTGTTCCTCATTCTGGGCAGCCATGAGTGCGAGGCAATCGCCGGAAACTCTTTTTCTTCTCTTTTTGGTGAAGGTAATTGCTTCAATAAAAGTGCTTTGGCTGTTCAGAAGGACAACCAGCAATGATTTTTCAGCAGCCGCCAGTGCAAGTTTGTAAAGTGATTCATCCATAGAAAATTTTTTCTGGATACTCTTTTCACTCAATTTAT
Organism: Candidatus Egerieisoma sp.; assembly: GCA_045659725.1. Taxonomy (GTDB): domain Bacteria; phylum Bacteroidota; class Bacteroidia; order Bacteroidales; family UBA932; genus Egerieousia. The sequence goes on along the minus strand of JAZRCK010000038.1, from coordinate 25,730 downwards.
CCACATGGCGGGCCAAAAGGATATCCCTGAGCAAGGGGATGTGCATTGTCTCTGTTATCATTGTGTAGAGATATGCAGTCTCCAACTTGTCAAAATCTATGCTCGCATTCATGGTTGGCTTTGGCTGTGGTTCGTCAATTGTTCCGTCTTTAATCAGATAACTCACAATACACCGGTAGCCAACAGTTGAGAGCCAGGTGAAAATTGAGCTTGTTCCGTTATATGAAAGCAAAACCTTCCAGTCACCTTTGGACCAAAGATGCTCATAGAGGATAGTTGAAACGTCATGCGGATTGAGTGAAATGCCGAAATTTCTTTTGATTTCACCAATCAGTTTTATACGCAACGGCCCAATTGACGGGGTTGCATATGGATCTTCCGGATAGAAGAACTTTTGTGCAAAGTGTTTATCCTTAATGATGAGTTCAGCAATTTCTAAACCGGTTAGCGGACAGATTTTGTGTTCAGTTTTTTTGGCAGAGTTGTAGGAAAAAGAATTCATGGCGGCTGTTTTTAAGTTACGTATATAGTAGATACTGCCGGCCGTGGAATTCTTTCACAAAAAAATCCCAAAAAATTGAAAAATCTTGTTTTTTCAGAAAAAATTACCGGAGATTTACCATTTTGGACGGTTTGTTCTCATTCATGCAGCAGATGAAGGCTGCTGAATTAAGTAGCATTGCAAGTTTTTGACTTCTCAATATTCTTTTCAATACCATTCTGGTCTGTTCATTTGTTGTTTTACCTTCAATAAACGCAGCGTACAGGTTGGGGTCAAAATTGTTTTCTCTTGACATGGTATCCTAATATTAATTAATGATTGGGTAAGTAATATTTGTTATTTACCCCTAATATACTTACCCAATTTCATATCTTTCAAAAATTTTAGAAATTTTATTTATTTTTGTTGCACTTTTTTAGTTCTTTTCTTATAGCCTTTCTGAATTTGTTGTTCAGACGGCTAAAGGTTGTGTCAATATTACAACGCTTTGCGTTGACCATTTCTGCAACCTCTTCAGGTGAAATGTTATCAAGAAGACGGCTTTCCCAAATTAGGAATTGTTTGGAAGTCCAGCGCTTCATATGGGTTTCAGTAAAAGATTTGAGGAATTTTTTCACTTTTGCATCAGCGTATGGATCGGTTGGATCAATTCCTAGCTTATTGAAGATTGGGTAAGGGTCATCGCTTTCCTCTACTAAAGTATATGCTTTTTTAATGAGCATATCATGAGAGGTTTTAAACTCCATTATATGTTCAGAGTCATGTTCAGGAGCATTTTCCTTTTTTGGCAAAAATCCCTCCTTGACCAACATTTCACCGGCGCAGTTCTTGGAAACTTTTCTCAACCAAGTGAAAAATGAACTCTTTCCATGGTAAGTCAAAAGTGGCTCCCAAGTTCCGCCGGCCCAAAGATGAGTGTAGACGGTAGTGGCCAAGTCATCTGGGTTTATGCGAATTTTGAATGATTTTGCATAATACTGTGCAATTGAGCACGCGATAGGGGTGAACGAAACTTTGAGGTTGGATTCCGTTTGTGAAGGGAAGAAAAATTTTGAGGCAAAATCCTCTGAGTTGATGAGTGAGGAAACAATTGTAGCGTTTGAATAAGAGGGTCTTGTTAGGGTTGATGTTTTCATAATAAATCTCCGTTAATTGTTTTGATGCAATTTACGGAGATAGAGAAATGGCCCTTCTTAAAGGGGGAGCACCCCTGAAGTTTCCCTTTATTTCAGGAAAGAATCCAGTATTTTAAGCTCTTTGGATGATGGCAGTATTATCATATCAGCCTTTAATGTCAGTGGCTTGTCAAGGTTTACAACGTATGGCGCCGGGTCGTGTCCCAGCAGTATGGCCTCCTCATTTACTGAATTTGTTATTTCCCTGTATATATCAGTGAGCGGATGCTTTTTCTTGTCTGTAGAGTAAAACAGTTTTATATACTTCTCTTTACCTTTTTCGTCGCCATATAATTCATTGTATAGTTTGATGAATTGCTCACTGTTTTTCTGGATATCTGCAACTTCATCCCTGTCGGGATACTTTACCTTATGAATGAGGTTCATTATATATATGATATTGGTGGTTTTTTCCAGCTTGATGCGTCTTGCCTTGCCTTGTTGAGTGTCTACAAGGTACGGATGCCAATCGCCGTGGATTCTTTCTCCATATTTAGCTTCTGCTTTGTATTTGTACCTCAACTCAATTTTCAGTTTGCAGGTTTTGCCTTTGTCTACAACAGCATCTATGGCATTCTTAAAGGCCTCCTTGTCTCCAATCCTCTTCATAAGTTCCAGCAACAGATGGTTTTTGTCTACATTGCTGAGGCTGTCACATATGCTTGCAAATTCGCTCTTATGTTCATTTGAGAGTTCTTTGGTTCCGGAGATGTTTTCAGGTAACCTTTTCAGACTTGATACCAGTTCGCTGTATCCAAGTTTCCTGGTATCACGGCCTTGTTCATATCCCTCTCCCAGGAATGGACATGAACTGACCTTTTTGTCTTTGTTGATTCCACGAAATACCGGTTGGACCGTGCGGCCCAAGTCTATGGTTTTATTGGAGTTGATGAGTTTCATCCACTTTTTCCGCGCAGCTTCAATGTCTCTTCCAATTGTTGAGGCAAATTCTGCAAATGAACATTCCTGGTATATTTTGTCGGCATCTACAGTCATTATGGCAAACATAGCTTCAAGATTGGTGACATCGGAGAGATTTGCGGTGAAATATAATTTTGTATCCCTGTCGGGAGTTGTCAATGGCATAAGCAGATTTGATTTGCCTTGGGCATGTCGCATCAATATTTCATCCTTTTCCAGAATGTAAAGGTCTTTGAGTGCTACAATGTTGTAGGGCAGGTGCCACATTGGGGCAAATATACTACCCTGAATATGTACCTTTATCTTTTCCACCATTTCTTCCCATTGGGGATTGTTGCCGGTGATTACATAAAGCGTACCGTCATTAAGGGTGTCAAGACCGTGCTCCCTTGTAATAAGTTGTGCAAACTTACTGCTTTGAAGGTCAATTGTTTTCAAATCTGCTGTCATATTGCTTCCTGTATTGTGTTGTTGTACAAAGTTAGTTAATCTATGAGAATAAAACCGGCCCAATATGCAGGATCAGGGTAAGTTTCCCTTATTTCCTTCTTTGCTCCGTAGAACGCTTTCCTTACATTGAATCCGTTTTGTGCAAGCAAATGATAGAAGGATGCCATGAATTTGTATCCGGTATGGTCATATTCGTTCCATAGAGACATTACCAGAGTGTGTGCACCTGCCTTTTTGAAACCTCTTTGCAGTCCATAAATCTCTGCGGCGTGTATTTTTCCGTCGCCAGTGTTGCAAGCAGACAGTACCACCAGCTCTGTATTGCCAAGGTCCATATGCGAAATGTCTGTAGCAGTGAGTATCCCTTTGCCTTTATTCTCTTCATATAGCCAACCCAGATTACCCTTGCTCATTACAAGACCACAGAGGTCCATTGGCCGGTATTTTTCTGTAAATGCCGGAATATGTGCAGCTGAGTCCGGAGTTTCAAAAAATCCGTGTGTTGCAACGTGGACAATGGTAGGTTGACTTTCAGAAAGTGACAGGAATTGTTCGGCGGTACCATCCTTGCCCATATATTTCAAAGGTATTCCTGATTTGCCATGACCTTCCAATAGCATACTTATATGGTTGACCTCAAGCGATGTCATGGCAAGATTACCCCAAGGGCGCGGTATGACAATACCACCATCTGCTTCATTTACGCAATATCCCCTCTGTTTGGATTCCCAACCGCAATCCTCCTCATAATCGAGACCTCCGAACAATGCAATATCCTTAAACTTGAATTCTCCTGAATTCAATGTTTCCCTGGCACTGCTGAGACGGTTGAACCCTTTGTAGCATTCTTCCAAAGTTACATATTCATCACACTCACCTGCAGGCAATGACTCCAGTACAATTTTGTTTATTGATCCCGACGGAACAAAATATATTTGATTGCAAGCGGATATCCCGGCTTGGGATGCAATTTTATCCCAAATGATTTTCCGCATGGAATGCCCAAATGGGAGTGAACAGTTGTAAAGTAAAGATGAGTGGTATCCGGAGTTGTGGTCTGCTTTCATTTTATGGAAAATCTCCGCAAGATCAGTTTCCTCACATACTCGTATAATTTGAGGGAATTCACTCTCTTTCCTGTATACAAAAGCAATGTACTCCTGTTCATTTTTTAGATTCATAAAGTTGAAGTAGTCAACAACAACTGCCTCTTCGGGCAATTTCTCCTTTACCGTTGCAAATGAAATGTTCAGATAGCTGCAGTATTTGTCTATAAATTTGTTTGCTGCAATTGTGAACTTCATTTCATCGGCAAACAGATTCACATATTCCTCTGCAGATACCTCAGTCTGTTCTCCCCATTTCTTTCTGTTATCATAAAAATTACGGCATTTTTCGTATAAAGGTATATACTCTGAGAGTTCAGGTTCTGTGTATATGGCATCTTTTATTGAGCGCTCGGAACTCAACAGGAATCCTTTTGCACAAAGGACAGCGTTGTACAGACCAGTTTTGAGTCCGTTACTGCTTTCCTCTACGGTTAGAGATGCGGTTTCCCCTATCAGCTTGCGCACAATTTCCCATAGTTTCTCCTTGAATTCACCTTTAACATAAGGGGCTCTTCCCCGTATTTGCTCCATTATGAGTATCAAAGCTTCAATGCAGTCTTTATCCGCTTGTTCCTGATTGTTCATCAGTTGGTATGCTTTTGCACGGGTTATATGAATTGAGGCCTTCAATAGAGTTGGGGCATATCCCAGATTGAGAGCCTCTGTAAGATAATCAACAGATGCCTCAGGATTGTCTTCTTTCAGCATGTCCCCCAGTTCAAGAAGAGACTGGGTGTACCTAAGAGTGTCTTTGGGCATTAGTGCAAGTATTTGATTATGTGCATTTATTGCAAGATCCACTCTACCGGCAAGTCTTTCGCTTTGTCCAAGTAACGAATAAATTGTTGCTGCGCTGTAGTCCGAGAGATAATCATCTGTGATTTCTAAAGCTTGTGCACACAGGCTCCTGGTACCAAGAGGCATATCAAGTGCCGAGACTTCCGAGATATATGTATGGAGGCATTTCAATTTTTGTGCAGGAGATATCCCTTCCGGCAAATTCAACATGAGTTCCCTATCCTCTACAGCAAAGTCTGTTTGAGAGGAGATTTTACAGGTACTGGCTGATTCTTCTCTATACGGAGAAGTGAAGATATTCATGAATATTTTCCTGAAGTGGTCTGCAGTACTGATTCCGGGAGTAGAGCCTCCGGCTTTCTGCTCTGCAATATCCAGATCCTTTATACAGGCAAGTGCTGCCTCCCTGTTCCCATTAGCAAGGGATTGGGTGAATCCCAGCGTGGGTATTATTTCATACAGTCTCTCTATACGGAATTCGGTCATGTCATTGGGATTGTCAAGTTCCAGCGATATGAGTTTCATACCCAAATCTGACAAGTTGGTATGAAGATTATCCGCAATTCCCGCAAGATGTTGCATGGCCTTGTCTATTGTACGGTCATAATCCAGTACGGATGCAAAATCATAGGAACACTGAATGATACCTATTATCCGCAGTGCTGCTATAAATTGGTAGGTAATGTCATTTGACTCAATGGCTTTATCAAGTCCTCGGGAGTAATATCCGATTGTTCCATCTATATCGTTTGTATGTATGGAATATGTCCCAACCATAAAGTATGTTTCCAATATGTCTTCCAGTTGAATTCCTTGCGACAAGTGGGTAATCTGCAGGGCAGCTTTACCGCAGATGACTCCCAGTTGGGGATGAAGGTACTCCACAAAGGTATCAGCAATCCTGTTGAATATGTCGAACCATATTTTGAGGTATTCCTGCAGTTCCTTGTGTATTATGGGGTTGTTGTTGGAAAGATATACCGCAGTGTACATTTTTCCGAATTCTTCATGGTCCATACAGAAGATTTTCTCAAGGGAACATATTTCCTTTGAGATTTCCTTCAATTTGGAGCGGTCGTATTCATTAGTCAGCAGTATTTCTGCCAGCTCTGCCAAAATGTGCAATTGTTCAAAGTAATGTTGCTGTTGTCCTGCTTCGCGAGCCAAAGCAATAAGATTTTCCATTGTCTTTACATTCCATTTTGTTTTGAGTTCAAACAAATATTCAAGTCTTTTGCATAGAATATATCTGGTGGGATAATTGCCATATTTACCGGTCATGATACCAATTTTAGTTTTCAGTTTTTTCAGCATAATCAAGTAGGTTTTGAATTCCCTAAAACTACAAAATATTATTTGGTTTCCAAAGCAATTTTCACACTTTTTTATATGCAAAAGTGACCGATTGGCACATTGTGACAATCGGTCAGCTCTGGAGTCCTTATGATTTTCCGCATCCTCCCTATAATGCCCATTTTACCTCTTGTTTCACTCTCCAGTCGTCAGCCGTTCAAGTTTTTTGAATTGTATTTTTGCACCCATCAGGTTCCTTAATGCTATTTCTGTCTGGAAGTTGAAGTCTTCCTGATCCCTGAAATACATTTCGGCTGTAGCCATGATGGTTTCATCCATTACATACAGTTTAGCCTGTTTGATATTTGTGTTTATTTCATTGCAGATTTCCTTTATCAGTGGCTTGTTTTCCGGTGTGATGTCTGTAAAGTTGGTAAGTGCAATGCATGCAAATCTCTCATCTGATTCGTTTTTCCACACGTGCAGTACATGCATCTGGTATTTGAAAGCAATGATATTCTCATTTTCATCCTCAATTTTGAACCCTTTACTGGTGATGTACTCCTTGGCGAATTCAATACAATCCATAAAATTATTGTTTTTTGTTAATAATGTCTTTTACAATTTCTCTTTCAATCTTGACCCAGTCATCCTCCTCCTCATCATCCTCCTTAAACTCATCGTCCTCATTGTCCTCCTCCTGGTCATCATCATTTGCGTCTGTGTAATCCACATCAAATACATTGCTTTCAATATCTTCCATCTCTTTCTGCTCAATATATCTTGCAAGCATTGCCTGGAATTCTTCTTCAAGATTCTCCGGATCACTGGTGCTGCCCATTGTGTCAGAGCTTTGTGGAGTCTCCTCAGTCGTGTCAGGCATTGCACCTTTAAATGTAATGTACGAGTAATATAGTACCCGGATCATATGTTCAATTAGATCTTCAAGACCGGCAATAAGTTCCTCTTCGTTGATATTGTTGGGAAGATGCAGGTAATGGTCATATTGCAACCATATATGAATGTCTTCATACGAGTTGATTCGGATATATTTGATTGCGTTGACTGTGTGTGCAATGGCTTTATTTATATTTTCCTCATTTTCAGAGGTAATCTCCTCAACATAAGGAATTGAAATACGGAAGAATGATGGGTCATCCTCGTCGGGAAAATAGGTCATTGTTACCATCTGGTATTCGAATTTGTATTGGTCTTCATCAATCTGCACCGGTTCAAATCCAAGATGGCGCAGTGTTTTAAGAATAATTTTTGTCTTGTCCATAATGTTGGTTTTAATTATTTTATTTCTTGAAACCTATGCGGGGTTTCTGTTCTTTTTTATCGTTGGAATACCTGTTGCGCATCTGTTCATAGTACTTGAGGTCGTTTTCTGTTACCGATGAGCGGTTGTTCCTTATTGCAGTTTCCATCAGTTCCTGAGAAATCTCAACTATATGGCCACTGAGAATGCTGCACTGGAAGGCATTTCTTGCGCATTCCTTTACTATTGCACTGATGTCGCTTGATGTGTATCCCTCAGTCAATTTTGCCATCAGGTCCAGGTCAATCTCATTGTGTGGACGTTTGGCCAGTTCCATGGCAAAAAGTTCCTTACGTGCTTCACAGCAGGGTAGATCTACATAAATGATGCTGTCTACCCTCCCTCGTCTTAGCACTGCCGGATCTATTGCATCTATTCTGTTGGTAGTTGCCACAACATAGATTCCCTTGTCTGCACAGTTGTTGAGTCTTGTGAGGAATTCAGCCACTTCATTTGCCTGGTGGTTGTTGTCATTGTCAGAACCCCTCTTTGGTACAAGACTGTCAAATTCATCAAAAATCAGCATCACTCCGCACTTGTTTTTTATTGCCATCTCTTCACTTTTTCTGAACAGGTCGGCAATCATGCTTTGGGATCCGTGGAGGTAGATATTTGCTAGATCACTTGGTGCTATCAATGAGTACTGTAGACCGCTTTCTTCTGCCAGTTTACTGGCAATAAATGTTTTACCTACACCGGGAGGCCCGTGCAGAATGATTCCGTTTGCTGGTTTGATTCCAAATTTCTCTGCCATATCCCTGTTTTTGACAATGTCAACAAAACTTTGCGAGAGGATACTTTTCAGATCTTCCATACCGGCCACATCCCTGAACCCGTTTCCAGTGGAAATACGTTCAAATTTTGCTGTCGTTGCCGGCTGTCCATTTACCGGTTCTTTGACCTTTTCCCCTGTTTCATCCTTAGCCGGTCCGGAATATTTGTAGCCCAAAATTTTACCTACAGCCATTTCCAGTTCATTCAAATTCCTGTATCTCAATGATATTCTGGCAGCAGTGGCTTTCTTTATGACTTCCCGACATTTATTGTGGGCTACATCATCCACCATAGGGGAATTTTCTCTCACATGTTTCACGTATGGAATCATGTTTTTTGGCTTGAATTCAAGCATGAAATTGCTCCATGGAGATTTCCCTTGCAGCAAATAGCTGAGAACCATACCTAAAGAGAAAATGTCGGATGACTGGTTGAATTTGCCCAAAGCGGTTTCCGGTGCCCTGAACTCAACATTCAGGACATTTTCATCAAAAGGAACTTTTCCGTCACAAGGTTCACATATGCACCCCAGCCCTGTAAGGTACCATACATCTTCACCCATGCAGTTTTTGTCAATTATTATATTGTTGGGATTAATATTGTTGTGACCTCCATTCTTAAGATGGTATGACAACTCAATCATGGCCTTGACAATCCCGTTGAACTGTTCAAGTGTTCCGTTGATGTCCAGGCTGAAGTCCCTGTTCTCCTTTATGCATTGGGCAAGTGTCATTCCGCCATTGTTTTGGAGGGCTATCCATTTCAGGTGAATGTAATCGTCATCATATTCACCCTTCTCCATAAACAGGCTGAATGGCCCGCTTTTTAGCTTGTCATAAAGTTCATATTCAGGAATCTCCCTGTTTATATAATGCTCAGGAAGTGCATGAATATTATATACAATAAGTGTCACTCTCCGTCCGGCAATATCAGTGGCAATGTATTCTTCACGGTACGGAGTGCTTTGGGGCAATACCTCAACAGGGGTGTAGTGCTCAAATTTCTGGTTCAATGGCAACAGCATAACTTTTCTGTGTTTGTTCGTAAACATATATTTGGGCAATTGAAGAATCTTACCGTATTTTTTCAAATCCTATAGAAATTTTTTCTTTTTTACCGGTTGATGCATTTCCCCGCAAGATTCCCCCTGTAGAGCACTCTATAATTATGTAAAAACAATAACAGTTATAATTATGCAAAAGACAGGAACAGTTTTAAAGGAAGGGGACATAATATCAATTTACAGGGTAAAGTCATTCCTCAAATCCTACAACGGGGGGAAGGTGGAGTGCTATGATGTGGAGTCGTCTGCAGGTGGCGGGGAGAGATATGTGCTCAAGTTGTGCCGTAATCTGAAGAGGAGGTTGCCGGTGGAATTCAGGGAGTACAATTTGTTCATGGATGATGAGCCCGGCCCGTTTCCCGGTGTGTGTACTGCAGGGGAGTGCTGTTTCAATGGTGTGGATTATACATATTTTACCCGTATGAATTCAAGAGGGAAAACTGTCGGGCAGTTTATGCAGGAGGGAAAGATCTACACTTGGCAGGAGGCAAAACTTATCATTTTCCAGGTCCTTATGGCCCTGAAGGTTCTGCATAACCGCAAGAAGGCAATTATCCATAATCATATCAACCCTTCTACTGTGCTGGTTGATGATACGGTATATGATGAGGTTGTGCTTTTGGGTACTTCCAGATTTACCTATGAGGGTGGACCTGACGGAGTTGGACAGGATGTGTTCTACAAGTCACTTGATTTTTCCCATATTGCTCCGGAGACGGTTAAGGGGGTGTATGACAAGAGGACAGATCTCTTTTCAGTTGGAGCATTGATGTTCACTATGCTTTATGGGAAAGATATCAGAAAGATGGTAATTTCTCCAGGAACATTCATTGAGAACCCTGATGCTGCCTATTTTCACAAGCAGATTGCCGAATCTGCCATTCTGCCTTTCATTACCCTGTCAGACGGACATAAGGAGTTCCTGTGCAAACTTCTTGAAGTTAATCCCGACAGGAGGTTCCAGACAGCGGAAGAGGCGTTGGAAACACTTGTTGGATTGCCTGGAGAGGGGGAGGCTGTAAAGAAGCAGGAGGGGAGCTCCAAACAGAAAAATAACAAGTCTGACGGCAAAAAGGGGGTAAGGCAGGGAAGTGCCGGAAGGGCTTTTTTTGGCATGGAAGGCAAAAGGAGTCTTGATGATGTGGCAGGGCTTGATGATGTGAAGGAGGTTTTGCGCAGAAGGGTGCTGTTCGTGCTCTCCAACCAGGAACTTGCCAGGGAATACAAGTTGCAGATGCCCAATAGCCTGATGCTTTATGGGCCTCCCGGCTGCGGCAAGACCTTTCTGGCAGAGTGCTTTGCCGGGGAGGCAGATATGAACTTTGTCTGTGCCAAGGCGTCTGATCTGGGGAGCCATTATATTCATGATACGCAGAAGAATATTGCAAAACTGTTTGCGGAAGCGGAGAAAAAGGCCCCTTCGGTGCTGTTTCTGGATGAGTTTGATGCTATGGTGCCTGACCGCAGAAATGTCAATTCAGAGCATTATGCCAATGAGGTGAACGAATTTCTTGTGCAGATGAACAACTGTGGCAGGAGGGGTATCTTTGTGATAACTGCAACCAATTGCCCAGATAAGATTGATCCGGCGGTTTTGAGGACTTCCAGGACTGATTACATGTTTTATGTGCCAATGCCGGACAAGACTGCCAGAAAAGAGATTTTCAGACTGGCTCTCATGGGACGTAAGGTGTCGGATGATGTTGATTATGATTTGCTTGCCCAGAAGTCGGAGGGTTATGTTGCCAGTGATATTAACTTTATTGTAAATGAATGTGCCTTTGAATGTGCCTATAATGGTGAGCCTGTGGGGATGCAGGCCCTTCTTGATAAAATGAAGGTGACAAGATACTCCGTTTCCCGCGAGCAGGTGGAGGAGTTTGAGAAAATGCGCCGCAGATTTGAGAAGTCTTCATCTGTAGCCCGAAGGAAGATTGGTTTTACGGTGTGAAAAAAATGTTTATCTTTGTTTGGGGTCATCATGTGGCCCCGGCACTGACAAGTATTTTATGTACACTTAAAAATCAATACTATGAAACTTAGAAGACTATTTGTTGCAGCAATCTGTGTGATGTTTGCAACAGTGGCTGTAGCACAGCAGAGAGGGTGGCATCCCGACGATGAGAACTATGCCGAGAGCTGTACTTCAATTATGGTGGGCAAGAAGGCCAGTACAGACGGTTCTGTAATGACAGCCCATTCTTGCGATTCAAACTACCGTACATGGCTTACCATGGAGGAGAGCAAAACCTACGCATACGGCAAACAGCCAATCTATTGGGGTATGCTTCATACAGAGGAGCATGATGATTTGAGGAACCTTGAGGTTAAAGGTTACATTACAGCTCCAACAACTCCTACTTACAGATTCCTTAATGTGGCTTACCCTTGTATGAATGAGAAACAGTTGGCTATTGGTGAGACTACAACTGTGGGGAGAAAGGAATTGAAGAGAAAAGACGGTTTATTTATGATTGAGGAGCTTGAGAGGGTTGCCCTTGAGAGATGTTCAACTGCGCGTGAGGCCATTGCCCTTATGGGTGCTCTTGCTGAGGAGTACGGTTATGCAGATGGCGGTGAGTGCCTTACAGTTGCAGATAAAAAAGAGGTATGGCATTTTGAGATTTATGGAAACGGAACCCTTCCTGTAGATCCAAAGGCAAAGAAATCAAAGAAAACCCCGGTTGACAAGGCGGGTGCACTTTGGGCAGCAGTACGTATTCCCGACGATCATGTAGGTGTTTCTGCAAATATCCCGAGAATTGGAAAGGTTGACTTTGAGGATACTGAGAATTACATGTTCTCAAAAGACCTTAGAGAGCGTTCTAAAGCTCTTGGCCTATGGAACGGTGAGGGAGACTACGTATTCTGGAAAGTTGCCCATGACGGCGCAAAACCTTTCTCTGTGAGAGAGTATTTCATTTTGAGCACACTTGCTCCATCATTGAATCTCAAATATGATGCAGATGAGCTTCCTTTCTCAGTTAAACCCGACAAGAAAGTTTCTCCTGAGCAGATGTTTGCTTTCTATAGGGAGACTTATGAGGGTACAGAGTTTGATCAGGTTAAGGATTTTTATGTAGAGGTTGAGAGAAAGAGAAAAAATGAGAAAGGTGAGACTGAGTATTACAAGGAGATTGCTTGCCCTGTATCTACTTTCATGACAGGCGATATGAGAACCCTTTTGAATACCATCAAACCAGGTGTAACGGAGAAGACAAGGACCATTGCCGTTATCCAGTGTTCTTATTCACACATTATGCAGTGCCGCGACTGGTTGCCAGATGAGGTTGGTGGTGTAGCTTACTTCTCGTTTGACAATCCTGCGCAGAGTCCTCGTATTCCTATTTATGCAGGTTCTACACAGCTTCCTAATGAGTTTGATGTTTGCGGCCAGCACAGATACCGTACAGATGCTGCCATCTGGTCTTTCAGGGAGACCAACAGAATCTCTACAATTGACTGGCATAAGACAAGAGGCCTTTTGGAGCCAAAAGTTGCATATTTTGAGAAACAGATGATGCAGGAGAATCCGGTAGTGGAGAAAGAGGTTGCAGAGCTTGTGAAAGCCGGTAAAGCTGAGGAGGCTGCTGATGTTTTGAATAAATACACTCAGAAGTGGGCATCAACTACTGCAAAGACCTGGGAGGACCTAAAAGCTGAGCTTTGGACCATTTTTATCCGCAGTATGTAACAAATTGTAACTTTTTTTAAATTTTTTTGAATTTTGGAGTACAACGTATTGAAAAGTTTTATAGCTTTGTTTCGTTGTAATTGAAACCACAGATTTTACACATTTATGAATAACAAATTGCATAACGGCATTATAATAGGGCGAATTAGCATGATGGAGAGCATTCTGCACTCTATTTCTATTATTATGCTTTGTGCCATTATTATTCCATAATGCTGTAGAATCCTTTAAGTAATAATTAAAAACCTGCTTAATGGATTTGACCGTTAAGCAGGTTTTTTCATTTGGTTATAATTTGTAAGCAAAATGGAACTCAGAAGCAATAAAACTTTAGAAGGAAGGAAAATGGCGGGTGCAAGGGCACTCTGGAGAGCAAACGGCATGAAGAGGGAGCAGTTTGGAAAGCCTGTGATTGCAGTGGTGAACTCATTTACCCAGTTTGTCCCAGGGCATGTGCATCTTCATGAGATTGGTCAATTCGTTAAGAATGAGATAGAAAGAGCGGGGTGTTTTGCGGCTGAATTCAATACCATAGCAATTGATGACGGTATTGCAATGGGGCATGACGGAATGCTTTATTCGCTGCCTTCAAGAGAGATTATTGCTGATAGCGTTGAATATATGTGCAATGCCCATTGTGCCGATGCCATGATCTGCATTTCAAATTGTGACAAAATTACACCCGGCATGCTTATGGCTGCCATGAGATTGAATATTCCTGCTGTTTTTGTTTCAGGAGGTCCTATGGAGGCAGGCAGAGTTAAAGGTACAGATTGCGATCTTGTAGACATTATGGTTAAAGGTGCTGCTCCTGATGTTACAGATGAGGATTTGAAGGAGTACGAGGAGTTCGGTTGTCCTACTTGCGGATGTTGTTCAGGAATGTTTACTGCAAACTCCATGAACTGTCTTACTGAGGCTTTGGGTTTGGCACAGGTGGGTAACGGTACAGTGCTTGCCACTCATGCCAACAGAAAGGAATTGTTCAGGAAAGGAGCGGAGCTTGTGGTGAAATTGGCAAATGATTATTATTTCAATGATAACGGGGCTGTCCTTCCACGTTCCATTGCAACAAAAGATGCTTTTGAGAATGCAATGAAGCTTGATATTGCAATGGGAGGTTCTACAAATACAGTATTGCATCTTCTTGCTATTGCCCATGAGGCAGGTGTAGACTTTACAATGAAAGATATTGACCGTCTTTCTAAAGAGGTTCCGGTACTTTGTAAGGTTGCTCCCAACAGCAGTTACCATATTCAGGATGTGAACAGGGCAGGTGGAATTATGGGAATAATGAGGGAGATGGCCAAAGGAGGAATACTCAAGACAGATGTGGCAAGGGTAGATTATCCTACATTACAGGCAGCACTTGAAGCGGACAACGAGAACCTTTACAGGTCTGCCCCTTGTGGAGTGAGGACAGTGAAGCTGGGAGAGAATGAGAGCCTTTACAGGGAACTTGATACAGACAGAGAGAAAGGCTGCATAAGAAATATAGAAAATGCTTACTCCAAAGATGGAGGCCTTGCAGTCCTTTACGGGAACATAGCTCCTAAAGGATGTATAGTAAAGACAGCCGGTGTGGCAGAGAATATTCTGAAGTTCAAAGGTACAGCGGTGGTGTTTGAGAGCCAAGAGGATGCGGTAAATGGAATCCTTGGCGGAAAAGTGAAGAAAGGGGATGTGGTGGTAATCAGATATGAGGGACCTAAAGGCGGTCCGGGAATGCAGGAGATGCTTTATCCAACCTCTTTTCTCAAGAGCATGAAGCTTGACAAAGATTGCGCCCTCATTACAGACGGAAGATTTTCTGGAGGAACAAGCGGACTTTCAATTGGACATATTTCACCAGAGGCGGCAAACAGAGGGCCGATAGCGTTTTTGGAGGATGGAGATACAGTGGTGATAAATATTCCCGATAGAACTATTAATGTTGAACTCTCGGATGAAGAGTTCACACAGAGAAAAGAGAAACTTGAGGCAGAAACAGGCTACAGGCCTAAAGCAAGAGATAGAAAAGTAAGCAGGGCACTTAAAGCTTACGCCTCATTGGCAGGAAGTGCAGATATAGGTGGAGTAAGAGTTATAGAGTAATTTGGAAAGAACACTATGGAAACGAGAAGAATGACAGGGGCAGATGCTCTGATGAATGCATTTTTGGATGAGGGAGTTGATACGATATTCGGATATCCGGGGGGAACAATAATGCCGGTGTACGACAGATTGTATGATTATACAGACAGATTGAACCATATTCTTGTAAGGCACGAGCAGGGGGCGGTACATGCAGCGGAAGGATATTCAAGGAGTACAGGCAAGGTTGGTGTATGTATGGCAACAGCAGGGCCGGGAGCAACAAACTTTGTAACGGGAATTGCAGATGCAATGATGGATTCAACTCCGCTTGTATGCATCACAGCTCAGGTAAATGCCGACAAACTTGGTACAAACTTCTTCCAGGAGGCTGATATGATTGGAATCACAATCCCAATTACCAAATGGAGTTATCAGATTTCAAAGGCTGCAGAGATTCCAACAGTAATTGCCCAGGCATTCCATATTGCACAGAGCGGCAGACCGGGGCCGGTTCTTATAAGTCTTACCAGAAATGCTCAGGTGGAGATGATGGATTACTCATATGACAGGGAGGCTGCGCTGAAATTGCTGGAGCATGAAGGGGTTGAGGTTACCTGCACTTTGGCAGAGAAGATTGAAGAGGCTGCAAATGACCTCAACAATGCAAAGAGGCCTCTGATAATTGCAGGACATGGCGTGATACTGTCGGGAGGAAACAGAATTTTGCAGGATTGCGCAGATAAGGCAAATATTCCGGTAGCGGTTACCCTTATGGGAATGGGGGCCATGGACCAGACAGATCCTGAATATGTTGGAATGGTGGGAATGCATGGAAATGTGGGACCTAATGTGATGACTCAGAATGCAGATGTGATCCTGGCAATTGGAATGAGATTCTCAGACAGGGTTACAGGAGAGGTTAAAGGATATGCACCTAAAGCAAAAATCATACATGTAGACATTGATGCATCGGAGTTTGACAAGAATGTGAAGTGCCATTTGGCTATTGAGAGCGATGCAAGGGTATTCCTGGAGGGGCTGTATCAGAAACTTGAGTTCAGGCAGAGGGATGAGTGGTTTGGACTTTATAAAGATAAAAGGGATCATGAACAGACAATGGTGAAGGATCCGCAACTCAATTCAAGTTCATTGACAATGGCACAGGTGGTAGATGCAGTTACCAAAGCAGGCAGCAAGAAGAAGGTAGTTGTTACCGATGTGGGGCAGAACCAGATGTTTGCAGCAAGATATTCCAAATTGGACGGTTACAGATGCTGGGTTACATCCGGAGGACTTGGAACAATGGGATTCGGACTCCCTGCAGCAATAGGGGCACAGGTTGGTAATCCCGACAAGGATGTGGTCCTCTTTACCGGAGACGGTGGCCTGCAGATGAACATTCAGGAGTTGGGAACCATACTCCAGAGCAAGGTTCCGGTTAAGATAGTTCTTTTGAATAACTCATATTTGGGAATGGTAAGGCAGTGGCAGGAGCTTTTCTTTGACAGAAGATACTCCTTCACCTACCTGGCAAACCCAGATTTTGGAGTTCTGGCATCGGCATACGGCATAAGATATGCCAAGGTGAGCAACAGGGAGGAACTTGGGGAAGCTGTGGGGATGATGATGGAACATGAAGGACCTTTCTTCCTTGAGGCGGCAATGACAGAGCAGGAGAATGTCTTCCCGATGATTCCTGCAGGAAAAACACTTGATGACATAATTTTTGAATAGACTTTTAACACTATGGAAAGATATACAGTATTGGCAGAGGGCAAGGATAGACTTGACGTAATGAACAGGATAGCAACGTTGTACTTGCAGAAAAGGATTCAGGTTGAGACCTTTGAGTACAGCAGGACAGCTCCGGACCAGGGGGCTTACAGGATTACCTGCCTGAGCGAGCGTAAGGATGTGATTGAGAGGCTTGTAAACCAGATAAGCAACATAGTTGAGATTAAGAGAGCTTATTACACAATGTAATTGGCATTCATATAAACAAGATTTGAAAAACTTAAAAAATACACACAGAAATGGCAAAATTGAATTTTGGTGGCGTTGAGGAGCAGGTAGTTACCCGCGCTGAGTTTCCTTTGGAGAAAGCACAGGAAGTATTGGCAAATGAGACAGTGGCAATCATCGGTTATGGTGTTCAGGGTCCTGGACAGGCGTTGAACCTTAAAGATAACGGCATTAAAGTAATTGTTGGACAGAGAAAAGGCTCAAAGACTTGGGACAAGGCTGTAGCTGACGGTTGGGTTCCTGGTGAGACTCTATTTGAGATTGAGGAGGCTTGTGAGAAGGCTACCATCATTGAGTATCTTCTTTCAGACGCAGGTCAGATTGCTGTATGGCCTACAGTTAAGAAACATCTTACCCCTGGCAAGGCGCTTTATTTCTCACATGGCTTTGGCATCACCTACAATGACCGTACAGGTATTGTACCTCCGGCAGATGTAGATGTTATCCTTGTTGCACCTAAAGGTTCTGGTACATCCTTGAGAAGACTTTTCCTTGAGGGTAGGGGATTGAACTCTTCATACGCAATTTATCAGGATGCTACAGGAAAAGCTTACGACAGGGTTATTGCCCTTGGTGTTGGCATTGGAAGCGGCTACTTGTTTGAGACCACTTTCAAACGTGAGGTATATTCAGACCTTACCGGTGAGCGCGGATCATTGATGGGTGCTATCCAGGGATTGTTTGCGGCTCAGTACGAGACTTTGAGGGAGAACGGACACACCCCTTCGGAGGCGTTCAACGAGACAGTTGAGGAACTTTCACAGAGCCTTATGCCGCTTATTGCTGAGAACGGAATGGACTGGATGTATGCAAACTGCTCAACTACTGCGCAGAGAGGTGCACTTGACTGGTGGAAGAAATTCCGTGATGCAACCAAACCTGTATTCAACGAACTTTACAATGAGGTTAAATGCGGTAACGAGGCCCAGATTTCAATTGATTCAAACAGCAAACCTGATTACAGGGTAAAACTTGAGGCTGAGTTGAAAGAGATGCGTGAAAGCGAGATGTGGCAGGCTGGTGCAACCGTAAGGTCGTTGCGCCCGGAGAATAATTAACTATTTGAAACTGTAATGGACAATACACAATACACAATATTTTCCGCAATTGCACAAAATTTCGCAGGCTAAGATAACGTTGGGGGAGATTCTTTCCCCAACGCCTCTTGCCTCAAATCCGTATCTGAGCGGCAAGTTTGGTGCAGATGTGATGTTGAAGAGGGAGGACTTGCAGATTGTACGCTCATATAAGATAAGAGGGGCATACAACAAGATACGCAATCTGTTGGAGCAGCAGCGCCAGGCAGGTGTAGTTTGTGCAAGTGCCGGAAACCATGCCCAGGGAGTAGCGTTCTCCTGCAATAAGCTTGGAATTCAGGGCTATATCTATATGCCAAAGACCACTCCAAAGCAGAAGATTGAGCAGGTGAGGATGTTTGGCAACGGCAATATTGAGATTGTACTTTTCGGAGACAATTTTGATGAGGCAAATGCCCAGGCAAAGCAGTTTGCAGCACAGGAGGGCAAGACATTCATCCCTCCGTTCGATGATCCGCAGATTATTGAAGGCCAGGCAACAATAGGCATGGAGATCCTTCATGACACCAAAGAGACAATAGACTATATCTTCATCCCGATAGGTGGCGGCGGACTTGCTTCAGGACTTGGAGCCTGCATCAGGCAGATGAGTCCCGGTACAAAACTGATTGGTGTTGAGCCGTCGGGAGCAAGTGGAATGAAAGAATCATTCAAGGCCGGAAAGGTTGTTGAACTTCCTAGAATTGACAATTTTGTAGATGGTGCTGCTGTAAGAAGGGTTGGCGACTATACATACAATATCTGTAAGGAAGTTCTTGATGACATAATTACTGTTCCTGAAGGGGCAGTTTGTTCCACTATTCTTGAGATGTACAACAAATGTGCAATTGTAGTTGAGCCAGCAGGAGCCCTTTCGGTAGCAGCGCTCGATTTCTACAAAGAGAAGATAGTCGGCAAGAATGTTGTTTGCGTAATCAGCGGCAGCAATAATGACATTACCCGCATGGAAGAGATAAGGGAGAGATCATTGCTTTACCGTGGCCTGAAACACTATTTCATAGTCCGCTTCCCTCAGCGTGCCGGAGCATTGAGAAGTTTCATTACAGACGTAGTTGGACCAAAAGACGACATCACACATTTCTCATACACTAAAAAGACAAGCAAGGAGAGGGGACCGGTAGTAATTGGAATTGAGCTTTCGCAGCCGGATGATTTCAATACCCTGGTGGCAAAGATGGAGGAGAACGGATTTGCATATGAGTATCTCAATGACAAACCTCATCTTTTTGAATTCCTTGTTTAACTGTAACTTAAAAACACTTACACTATGAGCGCAACTAAAGACTGGACAAATTTGTCCTTTTCATATTCCAAAACCAATACAGTACTTACATGTCTTTATAAAGACGGAAAATGGGGCCCTATCCAGAGCCAGAGTGCAGATACTTTGAACCTTACAGTGTTCTCACCATCATTGCATTACGGAATGTCATGCTTTGAGGGCCTAAAAGCCTTCAGAGGAGCAGACGGCAAAGTTAGGATTTTCCGTCCGGATGAAAACGCAAAAAGATTGCAGAGTTCTGCAGGATTCCTTGGTATCCCTTGTCCTTCAGAGGAGCTCTTCGTTAAAATGTGCAAGCAGGCGGTTCAGGAGAACCTGGATTTCTTGCCTCCTTACGAATTGAGGGCATCCTTGTATATCCGTCCTATACTTATCACTACAATCCCTTCAATCAACCTTGTTCCCCAGCAGGACGGTATCCTCTTTATGGTAATCACCCTCCCTGTAGGTTCATACGCAGGCAAGGTACTTGATCCTATAAAGACTGTTATTGCAAGGGATTATGACCGTGCAGCACCTAACGGAAGTGGCTCGTTCAAGGTTGGAGGAAACTACGCATGTGCAATGTATGCAACCGGAGTTGCTGTAAAACAGGGCTACAAGGATGTATTGTTCCTCAACCCTGAGACCAAGAACATTGACGAGTTCTCATCTGCAAACTTCTTTGGAATTAAAGGGAACAAATATGTTACCCCATGTGCAAAAACAGTTCTCCCTTCCATTACCAACAAATCATTGAGGCAGGTTGCAGAGGATTTGGGTATGGAGGTTGAGCGCAGGGATATCCCGGTAGATGAACTTCCAACATTTGAGGAGGTAGGACAGTGCGGTACTGCTGTGGTAATTACCCCTGTAAAACTTGTTGAAGACAAGGAGACCCTTGCTGCAGAGAATGTTACCGCTTCATATGCTTACAGTCAGGAGTGTGGCCCTAAGAGCCGCAAGCTCTACGAGACCCTAACCGGAATCCAGTACGGTGAGATTGAGGACAAGCACGGCTGGTGTACAATTCTGTAAAAATGCTTTCATAATAAGAGAGGGCGGCCCGTTTGTGAAGGGTTGCCCTCTTGTCATTTAAGGTGTAAAGGCTATGGGGGAAACTATGCGCAATACCCTGTCAGTTGAAAAATAGGGTGAACTCTGAGCCCTGTTCCGGGGTGGAGCGGGCGGTGATGTTGCCTCCGTGCAGGTGCATGATCTGTTTGCAAAGGCTCAGACCTATGCCGCTGCCGTTTTCCTTGGTGGTGAAAAACGGGATGAATATTTTGTCAAGTACATTGGGGAGTATGCCGGGGCCGTTGTCTGAGACGGTTATGGATACTGTTCCTGTTTCAGATACGGATGATTTTACCTGTATCTGCGGAGAGGGTACTTCTGCACATGCTTCAATGGCATTTTTTATGATGTTTATCAGTACCTGCTCTATTTGGGTGCGGTCTGCTTTTATGGATATTTGTGGAGCAGGTTGTGCAAAACTGATGTAATCATTGGGGATAAGTTCTGCAATGCCGTTGAACAGTTCTGCCAGGGTTACTTTTTCCTTTACGGGGGCTGGGATTCTGGTTATGCGGCGGTAGTTTTCCACAAATTCCAGGAGCCCCTTACTCCGTTTGTGGATTACCTGCATTCCCTGCTGCATCCGGCTGTATTCCACCTCTCTGGTGCTCAGCGTTTCCGAGAGGGAGATGATGGGGGTAATGGAGTTCATTATTTCATGTCCCATTACCCTTATGAGTTTTTGCCACGATTCTATTTCGTTGGCTTCCATTGTCCGTTTTTTGTACAGCCTCATGGCCTCCCTCAACTCATCTGTGAGTTCTTCCAGTTGTGCATTCCTGTATTTGCTTCTGAAACTCAGGGCGGTATCTCCGCAGCGGATATTCTGGGAGAGTTGTTTCATAAGGCGCAGCTGTATCATCTGCAGCCTGTAAAGGTTGATTCCCAATCCTGCAATGAACAGAGCCAGGAGGATTCCTGTAAACGGCATCCTGTGGCTGAATGCAAAGAATCCGGCTGCCGAAAGGAGTACTATGGCACAAATGTGAGCGATTACGGTTGTGGAGTATCTTTTCATTGCATTTTCCTATTTGAGTTTCCTGTAGAGTGCATACCTAGTTATTCCAAGCAGTTCGGCTGCCCTGTTCATGTTGCCGTCGCTGAGCTCCATTGCACGGTCAATTGCCTGCTGTTCAAGTTCTTTAAGGTTAAGGTTTGCTGGCTCTTTCCCTTTGCTGCGCTGGGATGGTTTCAGGGCAAGGTCGTCGGGATGAAGGGAGAGGCCATTGCCAAGAATCACAGCCCTCTCAATAATGTGCTGCAGTTCCCTTACGTTGCCCGGCCAAGTGTATTTGAGCAGATGCTCTTTTGCCTCACGGGTGATGCGGGGAACCTTTTTCCCGTATTTGTGGGAGTATTTCTCTGTAAAATGCTCTGCCAGGAGGATGATATCGTTGCCCCTTTCCCTCAGAGGGGGGATGTTGAGTTCAATGGTGTTTATCCTGTAGAAGAGGTCTTCCCTGAATGTGCCGTTCTCCACCATTGAAGGGAGATCTGCATTTGTGGCACAGATTACCCTTACATCTATTTCAATTGGGGATGTCCCGCCCAAGCGGGTTATCCGTTTGGATTCCAGGGCGGTAAGGAGTTTTGCCTGGGCCTGGAGGGGGAGGTTGCCTATCTCATTGAGGAACACTGTCCCCTTGTTGGCAATTTCCATCCTTCCCGGTTTGGCCTTCTTGGCATCTGTAAATGCCCCTTTTTCGTAGCCGAAGAGTTCACTCTCAAAGAGTTGCTCGGGGATGCTTCCAAGGTCTATATGTACAAAAGGCCTGTTGTTGCGGAGCGAATTCCTGTGCAGCAGCTGGGCTATGAGGTCTTTTCCGGTGCCGTTTTCTCCCAACAGGAGCACGTTGGCATCTGTGCTGCCCAATTTTTCTGCAGTGGAGAATATTCTGCAAATGGCTTCCGATTCCCCAATTATCTGGGGTAGGGGAGTTTTTCCGTTTGCCAGCACAGCAACCTGCTCCTCCAGTGTACCTACTTCTTTCCTGCTCCTTCTCAATTTTATTCCCGACGAAAGTGTTGCCAGCAGTTTTTCATTCTCCCAAGGTTTTGTAATGAAATCGGTTGCTCCCGATTTGATGGCCCTCACAGCCTTTTCGGTATCTGAGTATGCTGTCATGAGGATAACCACGGCATCCTTGTCTGTCTTGAGTATTTTTTCCAGCCATTCAAACCCCTCCTGGCCGCTGATGGCATCCTTACGGAAGTTCATGTCGAGGAGGATGATGTCGGGAAGATACTCTTTCATGAAGAAATCTATCTTCTCCGGGGTTTTGGCTACACGAATTTTTTCTGCGTATGGCTCCAGAAGCAGATTGAGGGCAAAGAGGACATCCTCGTTGTCGTCAACTACCAGTACCTTTCCTAAATTTTCCATATTTCCCTTTGGTTTCCTTTGTGCAAAGATAATGTATTGTTGCGGTTAAAAATGTGCGTTTGCGCACATGATGTGTTTGTTTGTGCACATTGTTTTGGTTTTGTCTGTTTCTGTATCTTGCAGATAATGAGTGGAGTGTGCTTTTGGCATGCATTTGGCCTTATGGGTTTGGGTGAATAATTGGCATTTATAGTTAAATTTGAAAATCAAATAATCCATGTTTTTACATTATCTGACATTAGCTTTAAGGAACCTGGCCAAGTACAAGGTACAGAATCTAATTTGCATTCTGGGCCTGGCCGTTGGCGTGTTGTGCTTTACAATATGCCTTTATTGTACACGTTATGTGCTTTCTGTTGATGAGTGCTTTTCAAATAAGGAGAGAATTGCGCATGTCCGTATGGTAAGTAAGGACGACAGGACCAGTTTTGCCGGCACTTGTACCGCAATGGTTGATGAATTGAGGAGCATGAACATTCCTCAGCTCAGGAGTATTGTTCCCATTGCCTACCCAAGGGAGATGACTTTCAATTGTTCCGTGTCTGAGAATCTTGTTTTGCCTTATACTCTGCAGTCAATTGAGACCGATGGGGAGTTTCTGGATGTGTTTACCCCTGAAATTATTGCCGGTACATGGGAGAGTGCTGTAAATATGCAAAATTCCATTGTAATCTCAGAATCTGCTGCAACAAGGATTTTTGGAAGCTCTCCAGATGCTCTTGGAAAGAATCTGGTATTGACCCACAGGATATGGTCTTCTCCTAAATCTACCCCAAAAAACGGTGGCATATCCTATACAGTGGCTGCGGTGATGAGGGATTTTCCCGGAAACAACTCCCTCATTTTTATGAATTCATTGGATGCCCTCAGGCTCAATGATTCAGAAGGTGTAATCAATTATGTAAAACGGAACCCTTCTGCAAAAGAGAACACTACCGGTACAAATACTTATGTGCTTTTGAATGAGGGATTCAGCGGTAAAGATTTTAGGGAATGGTTGATTAAAAATGACTATTCCTACAAAACATTAGGGATGGATGCCATTGTTGATGCAACTCCTCTTGGAGTACAAGAATCATTTTATCTTATTGCATTCATTACTGGAGCAATAGGAATATTGATCCTCTCAATTTCATTGTTGAACTTCTTCAATTTCCTTGTCTCTGTATTCTATAACAAGACCAGAGAGTTCTCCCTAAGAAAAGTGTACGGAGGGGAGTTCTGGCATCTGTTCAGGCAACTGTATGTGCAGGCTGCCATAGTTGTGCTTGTCTCTTGCCTTTTAATGCTCTCAATCATAGAGATCATTGGCGGTTCATTGAGCCTTACAATAGATATTATTGAACTGAATTTCCTTGTAAGCAAACGGATTCTGGTTGCTCACGCGCTGCAATATACTGCAATGCTGTTGGGCGTTTGTGCATTGATTTGCCTGGTTGTAACAATAAGACTCTATAAGATATCAGTTTATACAGGTATCAGGAAGAAGGTTGTTTCAAATAAAGTTGTCGGGAGGAACATTATGCTCTGGTGGCAGATATTCATTTGCTGGATATTCCTGGGTCTTGTTGGGGGGCTTTACATGCAGAGCAGAAAGAGTTCGGGAATAATGTTCTCTGAACTTCCAAAAGATACGAAAAGTTCCATTGTGAGTGTAAACCTCAATTATTCATTTGTAAATGAAGAGTGGAAACGGGTGATGATTGACAAGTTCTCAAAACACTCATCTGTACAGGAGATGCTTCTTACCGACGGATCTTTATGTGAAGGCTTCTCCGGAAATTCCCGTATCTTTTGGGAAGGGGATGAGAATGATTATGAGAAATGGTTTGATGTGCTGCTTTTGACTGTTCCCGACAATTTCTTCAGTTTTATGAACATAGATATTGAGCAGGGGGATATGTTTGAAACATCGGACCAGGTGATAGTTGACAGGAGGTTCCAGCAGAACTGCGGAGAAGAAGTTGTGGGAAAAGTGTTCTCCATGAGCAACAGTCCTTATACTGTAAAAGGTTTGTGTGAGACTTATACCTATTCTTTATATGATTCGGATGGGGCCGGGTTTGTTTTTGTTCCAAGAAAGGAGAAAGATTATATAGGGCACTGCTATCTCAAATGTACCCCTGGTGATGCCGGTAAGGTTAGAAAATATGTTGATGATATCTTGGGCAAAGAGCTCCCTGCTACCATAGATTACCGTTCAACTACATTGATGGAGGATATTTATGCGGTACAGGTTATAGAATACAGCTTGAGGAAAGTGTTTGTATTCTTTGCCTTGGTGTGCATCCTTATTACTCTGCTGGGAGTCTATTCAAGCATAAGCATGGATACCGCCAAGAGGGTGAAGGAGGTTGCCATTATGAAGGTGAACGGTGCCCAGGGCAGACATATTGCGTGGAAATTCACAAGGCTTTATGCAATTTTGCTTGTATCAAGTGCCATGGTTGCTTTCCCGCTGCTGTATGTGATATTCCACTTCTGGAGGATGATGTATGTGCAGTTCTTCAACTGCGGTCCGGTGTTCTGGATCTCGCTCTTTATGGTACTGGCTGTACTCGTGGGGATTACAATCTTCTGGAAAGTTTCTGCAATTGTAAAAATCAATCCTGCCAGGATTATACAGCAGGAGTAGTAGGGGGAGGTTTATATGTTTTTACATTATATTGCTTTGGCCATAAGGAATTTGGCTAAATATAAACTGCAGAATATTG
>JAZRCK010000037.1:0-114316 GCA_045659725.1 Candidatus Egerieisoma sp. | reverse complement strand
CAACTTATAGGGCGACAAAAGATATGCCCGAACGATTACGCAACGCACTACCCGATATTGACGAATTAAAGAAACTACTATAATTTATGCTGTTATTATAGTTGTGATAGCATATATTAAAATATATTATATGGGGTAGTTTGGAACATCATCCTTATTTCATTATACTAAATCAATAGATATTCTATATTCTATTCTAATGGAGGGGTTAATTCCAAACTATTGCTACGAGGATTTATCATATAAACGAAATCCCGACAGAGGAATTGGAGTGCCAATGGTTAGTTTTTGTGATATACCTTTATCAAAAACTAATTTATTCGTTGAGCGATACGGAAAGTACGCTATTGGATTGACTAAGGAATGGGCAGAGGACAAGAGAATAAATCCTATTTTGTATGCAAAAGATGAAAATATTCTAATCTCTTTGAGTTTCCAAAAAGCTATTGAAAAACGATTTGCGGATGAATTGAAACAGCATGGTGGAAACGAAAGACGGGTTACATTTGATTTAACTCCTGGGCCTAAACCTCAGATAGCCGCTTTTGTTAATCGCATAAATGCACACTCCGCTAATCAGAGTATTCATGGTATGATAAAAAAATACTATGGAGAATATGATGGTAATATTCAGATAAACTACGAGGAAAATGAGTGGAGGTACTTAGTTGAAGATGCAGAATGTACTCCATGGTTTTGGAATAAAGCTGGATATGACGAATGGAGGGGCGATCGTAATACAACTCACAAACCAGAACCCAACGAAGCACTAATTAGAGAGAAATTACGATTTACTGCTCAAGATGTAGCATTTATCATTGTTTCCAAAGAAGACGAGATTTCAGACATGGTTAATTTTATATCTAGTATGGAGCATATTGCTAATACCGAAATTTCCGAAGGAGATAAGTTAATGTTATATACACGAATAATATCTTTAGAGAGGATTCAGAAGGATTTTTAATTGATAAGTTTAGTTTATTCCATTGGCTATATACCCAAAACGGACTAAACTTATTTTCGCGTTGGCAGCACTCAAAAAAGATGCTGGCGAAAAGAGAAAGACGCTCATTCCCCTTTTTTCGCCAGCATTTATCTTAAAAATTCAAAAAATATACACCCAATCTTGATTTTTGGGTGTAAAAAAGGGTGTAAATCTCGTAACTACTTGATTTACACCCTTTTCTGCGGAGAGGGAGGGATTCGAACCCCCGGATCCTCTCAGATCAACGGTTTTCAAGACCGCCGCAATCGACCACTCTGCCACCTCTCCAAATCCTCCGCGTTTGCTTTGGGATTGCAAAGGTAGGAATTATTTTTGTTTCTCCAAATTTATTTTCAAGAAAATTAATTTTTTCTGCAAAATAACAGAAATCTCTGTAGGGAAGTAAGGGGAAATGCCAGAAAGTCCCCTTTAACATTTCGTAACTTTTATGTCACAATGTTACAAAATCTTAACAATAACGCAATTTTCCGTTAATAATTCTGCCAAAATCAAACGCTACATTCGCAATAAGAAAAGCCGGCTTACCAATAACTTAAAAAACTACAAGACATTTTAAACTTTAAAACACTTATTGGGTTATTCTACTAAAATTTTGGAATTATGGGTAATGCTAATTTCAACCAGGAGATCATTAGCTTGGAGCCGTCTCTTACCAGGTATGCTTACAGTCTTACAGCAGACATGGATGATGCAAAAGATTTGGTTCAGGAAACTTATTTCAAAGCCCTCTACAACCAGGACAAGTTTGATGAGCAGACCAACATCAAAGCCTGGATGTATACAATCATGAAAAACACTTTTATCAACGATTACCGCAGGAGAGTAAAGAAGCAGGCCATCTTCAACAAGGATGTACAGGACTTTGTCCTCACCAGCCGCCCATCCGAGGCAAACCCCGAGAGCGACTACAACTTCAGGGAGCTTACCGCAATGGTAAACTCACTGGAGCCTGAATTCAGAATCCCTTTCCAGATGCATGACAGCGGTTACAAGTATCAGGAGATTGCAGATGAATTGGGTCTCCACCTTGGCACCGTAAAGAGCAGAATCCATTTTTCCCGACAGAAACTTATTGAAAAAATAAAGAAATAAATCACAAAAAAAGACCCAGCCGGCGGTTGGGTCTTTTTTTTACTCTTTTGTAAAGAACTTTCTCTGGAATATCAGCATATAAATTACTGAGACCGATATGCAGGCATCTGCAAAATTGAATATCGGACTGAAGAAGATGAAATGTTCCCCTCCACAGAACGGCATCCAAGTAGGCCATGTAGTGTCAATTATC
Source organism: Candidatus Egerieisoma sp. (assembly GCA_045659725.1). Lineage (GTDB taxonomy): Bacteria > Bacteroidota > Bacteroidia > Bacteroidales > UBA932 > Egerieousia. Next base: position 112,025 of record JAZRCK010000037.1, on the reverse strand, counting down.
GGGAAATAGAACATGTCAACCACTTTACCGTAGAGGAAGCTTGTGTAGCCTCCGTCGGGAGGAAACAGCTGGGCTACCTGGGTGTATGTTGATGCACTGAATATTTCTCCGTAGAACAGGCAGTCTATTACATTGCCTATTGCCCCTACAAGGACAAGGGCCAGCCCCACAAGTACTCCTGTGGGGGTGTCTGTCCTTTTTATCAGTCTTCTGAGATATACAATCAGGAATCCTATAAGTACTACCCTGAACAGGCTCAGGGCAAGTTTTCCAATAGAGCCTCCAAACTGCATCCCAAACGCCATGCCGTTATTCTCTATGAAGCAGATCTGAAACCAGTTTCCAAATACAGGGATACTCTCCCCTATTGTCATATTCAGCTTTACTGCAAATTTTATTACCTGGTCTGTTACCAGCAATAAAATTACCAACAGAGAAATCCAGCCACCTTTGGACAATCTCATATATTACCTCTTGTTTTTAGCCTCTACACTCAAGGTTGCATGAGGTACAAGCATAAGTCTCTCCTTAGGGATTAGCTTTCCTGTCTCTCTGCAGATACCATAGGTCTTGTTCTCAATTCTTACCAAAGCAGCCTCAAGGTTCTGGATGAACTTGTACTGTCTCTGTGCCAACTGGCCCGACTCCTCTTTAGAAAGTGAAGATGCCCCCTCCTCAAGAACTTTGAATGTTGGAGATGTATCCTCAACACCATTGCTTGAGCTGTGGGTAATTGCTGCCCTCAACTCCTCGTAGTCCTGCCTTGCTGTCTCAAGTTTCTGAAGAATCAGCTCCTTGAACTCCTGCAACTCGGCATCGCTATACCTTACTCTCTCTTCTGTATTCATAACTATCTGATTTTGTTATTACAAAGTTAATAACTTAATTGATATATGCAACATCTCGCCATTCTCCCACTCAACCTCTTCTGCACCCTCAAGTGAATCAACAAGTGAGATGTTTCCGCACAAAGTCTGCTCACATACGTATGTAGCGTACTCTGCAAGGGATTCTGCCACATCATCACGTTTTACAATTGCAACCTCAACTTTGTCAGTTATCTCAAAATCCTTCTCTTTTCTCAAGTTCTGGATCCTGTTTATCAACTCACGTGCCACACCCTCTTTCTTGAGTGCATCTGTAATGGTGATATCCATTGCTACGGTAAGCTTGCCCTCTGTTGCAACCAACCAGCCCGGCATATCCTCTGAGGTAATCTCATAGTCTGCCTTATCAAGTACAACCTCACCCGCAGGCAATGCAAATGTATAGTTCTCAGACGCCTCAATTGCAGAGATATCGCTCTGAGAGAACTGTGCAAATGCTGCAGCAATATCTTTCATCATCTTGCCGTACTTCTTGCCCAATGTCTTGAAGTTAGGTTTGATTTTCTTGGTAATCAGTCCCTCAGTATTGGTAATGAACTCAACCTCCTTAACGTTGATCTCGTTCAAGACAAGGTTCTTCACCTTCTCAAGCTGCTCCTGGATTTTAGGATCAAGGACAGGGATAATGATTTTGGCAAGAGGCTGTCTTACCTTAATGTTCACTTTCTTTCTCAGTGCAAGTACCATTGAGGTGCTCAGCTGTGCAAGAGCCATTCTCTCCTCAAGATCCTTGTCAATATATTTCTCCTCAACCTCAGGCATAAGCACAAGGTGTACAGAGTTCTCTGAATGCATACCTGAAACTGCATTCAAATCAAGGAACAGTCTCTCCATGAAGAATGGAGCAATAGGAGCTGCAAGCACAGCTACTGTCTCAAGGCAAGAGTACAGTGTCTGGTAAGCTGCAAGCTTGTCCTCTGTCATTGAACCGCCCCAGAAACGTTTTCTGTTAAGACGTACATACCAGTTGCTCAAATGGTCGCACACAAAATCCTGGATCTTTCTGCCGGCAGTTGTTACATCATAATCCTCATAACATGCCTTAACCTCTTTAACCAAAGTATTGAGGTAAGAGATGATCCATCGGTCAATCTCCGGACGGTTCTCTACAGGTACCTGTGGAGCCTTGTTGTCAAATCCGTCCACGTTTGCATACAACGCAAAGAATGAGTATGTATTGTAAAGGGTTCCAAAGAATTTTCTCTTAACCTCATCAACACCTGCAAAGTCAAACTTGAGGTTGTCCCAAGGCTGTGCATTGGTTAGCATATACCATCTTAATGAGTCTGCGCCATACTCGTCCAATGCCTTGAACGGATCAACGGCATTGCCGAGTCTCTTACTCATCTTGTTGCCTACTTTATCAAGCACAAGACCGTTTGAAAGCACAGTCTTGTATGCAATGCGCTTGTTCACCATTGTAGAGATTGCGTGAAGTGTAAAGAACCATCCGCGTGTCTGGTCAACACCCTCTGCAATGAAATCTGCTGTCTGCCCGAACTGCTCCTTGCCAAGGTTCTCCAAGCCCTCCTGTGCAAATGGCATTGCACCCGAATCAAACCATACATCTATAAGGTCAAGCTCCCTCTTCATAGGCTGTCCGCTCTCTGAAACAAGGATATAGCCGTCTACATACGGTCTGTGAAGGTCAATCTTATTATAGTTCTCCTTAGAAAAGTCTCCAGGAACAAATCCTTTATCTTTCAATGGGTTTGAAGCCATAAAGCCTGCAGCAACAGATTTCTCAAGCTCATTGTAAAGCTCCTGTGCAGAACCTATGCACTTCTCCTCCTTCTTGTCCTCTGTCCTCCAGATAGGAAGCGGTGTACCCCAATAGCGGCTACGTGAAAGGTTCCAGTCCTGAAGGTTCTCCAGCCATTTGCCAAAACGGCCTGTACCGGTGCTCTCAGGTTTCCAGTTGATGGTCTTGTTCAATGCAATAAGCTCATCCTGAACAGCAGTGGTTCTGATGAACCATGAATCCAACGGATAATACAATACAGGCTTGTCTGTTCTCCAGCAGTGAGGGTAGTTGTGGGTATGCTTCTCAATCTTGAATGCCTTGTTGGCACCTTTCATCATAAGACAGATGAAGATATCCAAATTTTCAGCAGCAGCTGCAGCCTTCTCATCAAACACATTATTTACTGTAAACTGAGGATCGTATGCATTCTTAACCCATCTGCCCTGGTACTCCTTGTAAAGCTCAACATTTACACAAGCCTTTACAAACTCCTCATCAAGCTCCTCCATCAAGTAGAACTTACCTGTAAAGTCTACCATAGGGCGTGTCTCGCCAAGCTTGTTTATCATGAACAAAGAAGGGATACCTGCAGCCTTTGCTACAAAAGCATCGTCAGCACCAAAAGTAGGTGCAATATGAACGATACCGGTACCGTCCTCTGTAGTTACATAATCTCCAGGAATGATACGGAACGCCTTGTCAGAAGCATCGCTCCATTTGCCGTCTGCATCAACTGATACAGGTTTCACCCAAGGGATAAGCTGCTCGTACTCCATGCCAACCAAATCCGGTCCCATGTACTCTGCAACCACCTTGAACGGAACAAGCTTGTCACCAGGCTTGTAGTCCTCAAGTGCAATCTCCTCGGCTTTCTTGTTGAAGTGTGAATAAAGAAGGTTCTTTGCAAGAACGGCTGTCATCTTCTCACCTGTATATGAGTTGTATGTCTGTACAGCAACATACTCAATCTTAGGACCCACACAAAGAGCCACATTAGAAGGCAAGGTCCATGGAGTTGTTGTCCAGGCAAGGAAATAAGGTGTACCCCACTGTGCCATCTCCGCCTTAGGATTCTTTATCCTGAACTGACCCACAACAGTTGTATCCTTAACATCGCGGTAGCAACCAGGCTGGTTAAGCTCGTGCGAGCTCAAGCCTGTACCTGCAGCAGGCGAATAAGGCTGGATTGTATAACCTTTATACAAAAGGCCCTTCCCATAAATATCCTTCAAAAGATGCCAAAGGGTCTCAATATACTTATTGTCATAAGTAATGTAAGGATTGTCCATATCCACCCAATAACCTATCCTCTCGGTAAGGGCAACCCACTCCTTGGTATATTTCATTACCTCCTTACGGCAGGCATCATTATATTCGTCTACAGTAATCTTCTTCCCGATATCTTCTTTAGTAATGCCCAACATCTTCTCAACGCCAAGCTCAACAGGAAGGCCGTGTGTATCCCATCCTGCCTTTCTCTGTACAAGATATCCACTCTGCGTCTTGAAACGGCAGAACGCATCCTTGATTGCCCTGGCCATCACGTGGTGGATACCAGGCATACCGTTTGCAGAAGGAGGTCCCTCAAAGAACACGAATTTCTTTGCTCCCTCTCTTGCCTTAAGGCTATTTTCAAAGCACTGTTCTGCTTTCCATTTCTCAAGAACACTGCGGTTAATCTCTACTAAATCAAGATTTTTATATTCAGCGAAACCCATTTTTGAGATAATTTTTAAATTTTAATCCGCAAAGATAACATTTATTGGTTACATTTGAAGAAATTTAATATAGGACACATATGGAAACACTGGATATCATCATCATCGCCCTTGTTGCAATAGCCGCAATCATGGGAATTTTCAAGGGATTCATCAATCAGTTTGTAAGCATTGCAGCTATACTTCTGGGCACATGGTGCGCATTCAAGTTTGCCGGATTCCTTACCCTAAAGGTTGCAGACTGGTTCAACCTGGATATTGCCCAGAACACCCTGCACATAATAATGTTCATTGTAATATTCATCCTTGTCCTAATCCTTGCCCAAATCATAGGCAAAGTACTTGAAGGGCTCATCAAACTCTCAATGCTGGGCTGGTTGAACCGCATCCTGGGGCTGCTGTTTGGGGCGCTCAAGGCCATCATCATACTTGGAATTGTGGCATACATTGTAAATTACCTTAACGGCACATTAAAGATAATACCTCAGGAATTGCTTGCCTCGTCAAAGGGATATGGCTTCCTGATGCATTTCACGCAGGATTTTTTCCCTTTTTTGCATAAAATCTTTTCTTAAAAAAAATTCTTGGAGTAAATTTTACTCAAAAGTTGGCATAAATCTCCAGCCCTTCCCACCTTTGCAAAAAAGGTTCAGGTATGGAGACGTTCGCACAGCACTTGCTTCTTGAGGGGAAGACAAAAATCAGACAGCACTACAAGTATGACTGCGGGGCAGCCTGCCTGGCCTCCGTAGCAGCCTATTATGGGGTACAGCTCTCCCTTGCCCACACCAGAATTCTATGTGGCTGTACTCCCGACGGAATATCCCTGCAGGGAATCCTTGATGCAGCCTCATCCCTTGGATTTGAGGCCAACTGCTACAAATCTAAGGAGAAACAGCTCCATACCCTTGGAGAATTCACCCTCCCGGCCATAGCTCACATTAAGGACCATCATGGATACCTGCACTATGTGGTGATATATGGAATTTCCAGCAAACATGTGAAGGTTATGGATCCGGCAGAAGGGGATATGAAAAAAATATCGGCTGATGAGTTCTGCAACATGTGGAGCGGCTACATCATAAGGATTGTACCGTCAGCCAACCTCTCTACAGACACCGGCGGGAGTGGCTACAGGGAGTTCCTTTTTGCCTTGTTCCGTGGGAACATGAAGGATATTCTCATTGCCCTGTGCGGCACCATCATATGCATATGTACCGCCATGGCTACCACCCTGTTGCTCCAGCAGATAATAGATGTGGTTGTACCCAAGGGGGATACCGGGCTCGTAGCGGTTGCATGCCCTGCTGTATGTCTGCTTATGTACCTTTCACTGCTTATCGGATACAGTGCCACAAAATATATAATCAACAGCAGCATAAAGATTGAATACGCCATGCTGTCGGCATACATTGGGAAACTGTTCAGGCTCCCTCCAGCTTTCTTCAGCAGCCACTCTGCAGGAGACATCTCCTCCCGTTGTGATGACATACACCTTGTACGCTCATTCATCACCACGGGAATTATAGGGATGATTACCGGAGCTTTCACCATTGCTGCCGCGGTTGCTGTAATGGTGGGATACAACATCCGCCTGGCCGCAATGGTACTGTGCTTCATTCCGGCATACTGGGTTCTGTACAGGCTGTCGGGAAGAATAAACAGAAAACTGGGCAAAAGCCTGGCCAAGGCCAGTTCCGATTTTGAGAGTACCCTGCTGGAAGGGGTGGGGGCTGCCGGGGTACTCCGGCACTATAACGCAGGAGAATTTGCCATAAGGAGGCTGGAATCCGGATATGCGGCCCTGGCAATGGCATTGCAGAAATCGGCAGGAGCCGCAAACCTGTTTGAAACGGCAGTACAGGGGGTATCCAGGATGCTGGTATGCCTGGTCCTTACCGTGGGTACGTTCTACGTGTTCAGGGGAGAGATAACTCTGGGGCAACTGGTGGGCTTCTATTCATTATGCTCCTTCTTCACTGTTCCGCTGGATGACATGACTTCCTCCGTAAACGCCATGGCCAAGGCCTCGGTGGCAGGAAAGAGAATTTATGAAATCCTCTCCATAAAAGGTGATGAAGAGGGGAAGGAAAAGATCTCTCCAAAAGGGATTGAAGGGGATATTGCCATTGAGTCCATCAGATTCAAGTATCCTGGGAGGGAGATGCTCTTTGGTGGCATATCACTGGTTATTGAACGGGGAAAGATTACCAGGATTGACGGGGAGAGCGGACGTGGCAAAAGCACGCTGCTCAAGCTCATGATGGGGGACTATCCCCCTCTGGAGGGAGCCATCAGTTACGGGGGGATCAGCATTACCCAGTTCAACCTGTATGAATGGAGGGATATGGTTGCATATGTTGACCAGCGCCCTGCCATCCTCAATGCATCAATTCTGGAAAACATAACCCTTGGAAAAGGTGATCCCAATATAGAAAGGGTTCTGGAAATATGCAGGGAACTGAACATGGAGGAGATGATTTCAAGATTCCCTCAAGGGCTCCTCACCAATGCAGGGAACGGCGGTATGGGGCTGTCGGGAGGAGAATGCCAGAAAATTGGGATTGCACGGGCTCTCTATAAAGACCCCAAGATATACATTTTTGATGAGGCCACCTCCTCAATGGACCACGAAAGCGAGGAGTGCGCAGCCAGATGCATCCACCGTTTGAAGGAGTGCGGCAAAACAATAATTGCCGTTTCGCACAAAAGAGATGGCGCCATCGTTGCAGACAACGTTGTACAATTGAAATAGAGCATGCTCAAAGTGGTAACCTACGCAGCACTTATCGGTAGGGATTTAATTTGAAGTATTATGGAAAGATGTTTTGAGAAGGAGCTTCAGGAAATCAGAGGCGGAACTGCTGCCGTGTATGAATTCAACCTTGGAGATTGCATTGACAGGGCTATCAGATTTCTGAAAGAGTACAAGGATGAGATTATACGTGGTTTGAAAAAAGGATGGAACAGATTTTGAAAGGAGGTAACAATGAACACTTTTATTGAAATTGATTCCAAAGCTGCAGCTTTGGTTTTTGGAGGAAAGGATGAGGCTACTGCAAAAATTGTGGAATTCATTGCTGAATGTATAGGCTCAATTGCCAAGATGATTTGGCTGGCCGCAAGAATGAAGAAAATGTTCACTTCACCAGGAACCCTATAACCGGCTAATATGTAGGGGCAAGGAGTTAGTTGCACATCAACATTTTGACATCCCTTGCCCCTCCTTTTCAATATTTGTTTAACTTTGCAATATGTACACAGTATTCCGGAAACATTTGTGCGCTCTTGCGCTTGCAGCCTTGCTGCTGCCACACATCTCAATGGCCCAGGGAACGGGGAAACCGGCAGAAAAATGGTCTTTGGAGAAATGCATTTCTTATGCCAGGGAACACAATCTGCAGATTAGGCAGATGCAACAGGACATTGAGATTGCCCGCAACAATGTAACCGGTTCAAAGATGGAGTATCTCCCATCGGTAAATGCCTCCATGGGGCACAACATGAGCTGGGGCCGCTCGGTAAACCTCAACGATCTTGAGATTGTTGAGAACAAATTATCCCAGAGTTCATCAATGAACCTTTCGGCATCAATCCCTCTTTTTGAGGGTATGCGCAAACTGAACACATTAAAAAGCAGTTTCAAGCAGCTGGAGATTGCCAATGTGAACATTGAAGCACTTGAGGATGAAATTTCCATTTCTATAGCCAGAGGCTACCTGCAGGTGCTTCTGAACATGGAGATGGAGAAAAGTGCAGCTGCAAACTTCAACAGCCTCCAGGCACAGGTGAGGAAGACTGAGGATCTGGTAAACTCCGGCAGCCAGCCATACAGCGCACTGCTGGAAATGAAGTCGCAGCTGGCCAACGGGAACGTGCAACTGGCCACCGCACGCAACAACACCTCCACTGCATTGCTTGAACTGGCTCAGATGCTGAATCTGCCGGATTCCGTATCATTTGAAATTGAGATTCCACAAGAAAAAGATTCTGATACAACCTGCCTTACAGCCTCCCTGCAGGAAACTGTAGAGGCTGCCGCCAATCATCCGAATATGAGAAAAGCGGAACTGGCTTTGGAGCAGAGCAGAATCCAGCACAAGATACAGAAAGGGGCGGCACTCCCTACCCTCTCGCTTAGTGCAGGCTATGGCACTTACTACAGCGACAGCCAGAACGCAGCCTTCTTCACCCAGTTCAACAACAACCGCAACCCATCTGTAGGGCTGAGCCTGAGTATCCCTATCTTCAACAACTGGCGGAACAGCATCTCAATCCGCAATGCCAGGGCAAATGTGGCAAAATCTGAAATTGGAGTTGATATGGCTGGCCAGCAGCTGGAAAAGCAGATAAGGCTTGCCTACAACGAGGCTCAGGGAAGTTATGAAAAACTGAAAGCCGCACAAGCCAATAAAGAGGCAGCCATGGAATCATTTTCTCAGACTGAAGAAAAATTCAACCTTGGAATGGTTGGTGCTACAGACTACTCCGTAGCAAAATCCAACCTGCTCAAGGCAGAATCGGAATACATACAATGCAAGTACCAGTATATATTCCAGCAGAAGATACTGGACCACTACAGGAACTTGCCACTTACACTCTAACAGCCCAAACATTTTCACATGGCACCAAAGAAGAACAAAAGAAAGATAGTCCTCATTGCCGCTGCGGCAATCATAGTAATCCTCATTGCTATAGGCAAAAGCAACACCTCAGAAGGAATTGGGGTAACACTTGAAAAGCCTCATGTAGGAAGCATAGAGGAATCCATCCCGGCAAACGGAAAGATTCAGCCTGTAACGGAGGTTAAAATAAGTCCTGATGTTTCGGGTGAGATAATAATGCTCAATTTTGAGGAGGGTGACGCTGTAAAGAAGGGGGACCTTATCCTGCAGATAAAGCAGGATCTGTACATCTCTGCCCGAGACCGCGCAGAGGCTTCGCTCAATGCAGTGAAAGCCCAGTATGCACAACAGCAGGCGCAGTTCATACAGAGCGGACTGAACCACTCACGTAACAAGGCCCTTTATGAAAAAGGGACAATATCGGCCGCTGAATGGGAAAAGTCAACGGCAGAATACGAAATAGCCAAAAGCCAGCTTACAGCAGCAGAGTACAATGTGCTGAGCGCTGAGGCATCCCTCAAGGAGGCACAGGAGAACCTCACCAAAACCAATATCTACTCCCCTATGGACGGTACAATCTCCAAGCTGAGCGTAGAGATTGGCGAGAGGGTTGTGGGTACATCCCAGATGGCCGGTACCGAGATGCTCAGAATTGCAGACCTCAGCCGTATGGAGGTGCTGGTAGATGTGAACGAAATGGATATCATACGCTTGAGTGCAGGCGATACTGCCACAATTGAGATAGACGCATATCCAAACAAAAAATTCTCGGGCACCGTAACCCATGTTGCCAACTCCTCAAAAAACTCCGGCGGCACTATCACTGCCGACCAGGCCACCAATTTTGAGGTGAAGGTAATGATAGACCCGGCATCCTACTCGCATCTGCTTGAAGAGAGTCCAATTCCTCTCCGTCCGGGCATGAGTGCTACAGTTTCCATCTGTACAATTAAGAAAAATGGCATAATTACAATACCTTTGCAGTCTATAACCACCAGAAAAGGTCTTGTAGACACTCTTGGCAACACTATCCTGCAACAGGTATTCGTATACGACAGTACCAGCAGGACAGTAAAGGCAAGGTGCATTGAAACCGGAATACAGGATATGACCAGGATTGAGGTGCTTAGCGGTCTTGATACTGCTTGCCGCATAGTTACAGCCCCCTACACCGCAATCAGCAGAGACCTTTACAACGGTTCACCGGTAAGAGAAACAAAATAATGATGGACAAATACATATTGCTTATAGAAACCGCTACAGACGCATGCTCGGTAGCACTTGCAAAAAACTCGGAAACAATTGCTGAGAAATACATAAACGAACCCAAAGCCCACGCCTCCGTTATAGGTGGATACGTAACGGACATCCTTGCAGAAAACGGCATAACAATGGCAGACTGCAGCGCTGTGGCAGTGAGCAAGGGTCCGGGCTCATATACTGGACTGAGAGTAGGCGTATCAATAGCCAAAGGGCTCTGCTACGGAGCCGGGAAACCACTTATCTCAGCATGCACCCTGGCAACCATAGCCCAACTGGCCATTGACAACAACCTATACACCGGAGAGGGGGATTTCCTCATCATCCCGATGATTGATGCCCGCCGCATGGAGGTTTATACCGCAAACTTCAACTCCAAAGGGGAGCAGCTGACCCCTGTTGAGGCAAAAATACTTGATGAAAACAGTTACGCAGCAGAACTTGCTGCCGGTCCGGTCCTTTTTACCGGCAACGGTGCCGAAAAATTCAAGGAACTTGTTGGAGATAATCCAAACGCTTTCTTTGCACCGCAAAGCCCTCACGCAAATGGTATGAGAGCCATAGCTTCAGCCAAACTTGAGGCCGGTGACTTTGAAGACATTGCCTACTTTGAGCCGTTCTACCTTAAGGACTTCGTAGCCGGCAAACCTAAGAAACTGCTGTAACATACCAACCTGCTCCCCCAAAAAATAGGCTCCACCCCTTAAGACGGGGCCGCGGCCTTTAAAACAAGGAGCGGAACTGTGTGGCAGATACAATGACCCAAAAGTTACTTTTATAATAAAGGAAACCCCATCAGAATGTTCTCTGACGGGGTTTTATCGTTAAATGATAGGCTTTTGCCGCTGCACTATCCGAATCGCCTTCTATTTCACAGCCTTGGTGATTGCATCCTCAATCTCTCCTTTACCGGTAAGGTTACCGCTTGCCACCAAATCACCTTTTGCATTAAATACAAACATTGTTGGCACAGTAAGAAGATTGTAAGCCACTACAGCAGGTGATGCAGCGCCTTTACCGTCGCAAACGCTTATCCATGGCAACTGCTGGTCCTTAACTGCCGATGCCCATGCTGTCTTGTCCTCATCAAGGCTCACCTGATAAATCTCAAGGCCGCTTTTGCTGTATTTTCTGTAAAGATCCTTAAGGTCATTGTTGAACATCTTCTGGCTTGGCTCGGTAATGGTCCAGAACATAAGGATGAACGGTTTGCCCTCAAGCGATGAAAGCTCAACATTCTTTGCATTTATGTCGGGAAGAGAAAGGTTAGGGAAAGATTTTGTCTCTGCCTGATAAATCTTCTCAGCTAATGCAATTGCATTCTTTGCGCCACTGATCTGCTCTTTCAATGACTGCAGATATACCGATGTCGGATATAGGGTAGCCAATGAATCATGAACCCTCTCCACAAGAAGGTAGTCATTCTCAGACGAAAATACAGGAAGCTGCTGACCAATCTGCTGGTACAAGGCATTGATGTTTGCAAAAGAATATGGATTCTCCATAATTGTCTTGATAAGATCCCTTCTGTAGTTTACATAACTCTTGCCCATCTTTATCTTGAGGTCCTCTGCAGTTGCACGGTCCTTCTTCTCAATGGCTGCATTCATCTGCTCAGACATCTGCGCCATCTGTGCCGACACCGCTACAAGACCATTCTCGTACTGGCCAAGAAGCAATGACTCCTCCGAACCCTCAATTGCAAGACCTGCACCCAAAGTGTCAACCTTTACGCTTACCTTGTCACCTGCCTTAAGCACAAGTGAAGCAAGCTTGTTGCCTTTATAAGTAAGGTAGTAGAAATCAGGAGCCGCCTCAGGCATTGCCACTGTGTAGCTGAACTTTCCGTCAGATCCGGTCTTGATTGTATCTACGGTCTTTACCTGGTTTACCGCCAACTGGTACAGAACAATCTCAGCGTTGCCCGCACCCTCAATCTGTGCACTTATCTGCGCACCGTTATTCTTTGAACAGCCCACTGCCATAAGTGCAGCAAGGCCCAATACTGCTAGTTTTCTCATTGGTTAAAGTGTTGAAAATGCTTTTGATATACTTTCAGCAATTGCTGCAAACTCCTCTTTTGTAAGCGAAAGTTTATCCTTTCTGAAATCAAGGTCCTGCTCACTGTTGAGCGGCACAAGGTGGATGTGAGCATGTGGTACCTCCATTCCAAGAACAGCCACTCCTACCCTTTTGTTTGGAACCGCAATATCAATGGCTTTTGCCACCTTGCCGGCAAACTCCCACAAGCCGGCATAAGTTTCTGCTGGAAGATTGAAGATATAGTCCTCCTCAAGCTTTGGGATTACAAGCGTATGTCCTTTTGCCAATGGATTTATATCCAAAAATGCATAGTAGTTCTCATCCTCCGCAACTTTCCACGAAGGAATCTCACCTTTTACGATTCTGCTGAAAATAGATGCCATAACTCTTAGATTGAAATGTCAACAATCTCAAATTTGATGATTCCGCTAGGAACACTCACCTCAACAACCTCACCTTTCTTCTTCCCGATAAGTGCCTTTCCAATAGGAGTCTGGGCAGCCAATTTGCCCTCTTTAAGGTTAGCCTCAGTCTCACCTACAATAGTGTACTCCATGATTGCACCGTTTGCGAGATTCTTGATCTTAACCTTGTTCAAAAGCTGTACCTGGTCTGTATTGATCTTTGATTCATCAATAACCCTTGCATTTGCAATAATATCCTGCAACTGCGAAATCTTAAGCTCCAAAAGGCCTTGTGCCTCCCTTGCTGCATCATACTCAGCGTTCTCCGACAAATCTCCCTTGTCCCTTGCCTCCGCAATTGCTTTTGAAATTGCTGGTCTTTCTACAGAGATCATGTGGGCCAACTCAGCCTTCACTTTCTCAAGACCCTCTTCTGTGAAATAGTGTACTTTACCTGACATAATATTTTTTAATTTTCTAATTTTCAATTGTATTCTTTAAATTTTGGAGTGAGTATCTCCGAAAGGACTATAGCCTCTTTAGGGTTGCCTTTAATCCTTTTCTTAAGAGAATTCTCCTCACGGGGCTCCGGCTGGGCCATTGCCTCCATCTGTTCTGTCTGAGGTATCACCTGCTCCTCCACCATACTGTGCATAGGCTCAGGAATCTCCTCTGCGGCAAGCTCATGAATCGCACCTTTTGCAGGTTCCCACTGTTCATGGTCTTCTCCCTGCACAGGCTCCTGATACTGGAATTCCTGTTGCTGGGGCTCCTGCTGGCTGTCGGGAAGAATCTCTTCCTCCTGCGCAACCTCCTTGCCCATAAGGACACTGAACAGCTCCTCAATTTCCTCATTCAAAGATGTCGCTTCCTCCTCAGATTCGGCGGCATCCTGCTTATAAGGATTTTCCGGCTGAGCCTGTGAATAAAGCTCCGCCTCCCTTCTCTTCTTCTCCTTGCGCTTCTTTTCCAACACACCGGAAACTGCCGGCACAATAAATGTGGCCAACGCCAATAAAATACCCAGCAAATCAGAATCAAGAAGCTTCATAACTATCTAAGTTTTTTAACAATTTTGTCTTTCAAAAGATTATACGCATAATCCTTGTCCTTGCCCAACTGCTCCTTCAAGGCATCCAATGACGGGAATTTCTTCTCGGCCCTTATGTTCCCGACAAATTCAATCTTTATGTCGAGTCCATAAATATCCTCCTCAAAGTTGAGGATATGGGTCTCTATTGTCCTTTCGTTGTTCTCGCCAACGGTAGGCCTGGTGCCTATATTGCAAATCCCAATATACACCTTGCCAAGAACCTCAACAAAAACACTGTAGACACCATCTGCCGGGATAAGTTTTAGCGGCTCGTACAGTTGCATGTTCGCCGTAGGAAAACCAATGGTCCTTCCCACCTTCTGCCCCGATACCACTACCCCTTTAAGGCCGTATCTGTATCCCAAAAAATCATTTGCCCTCTCAATCTTCCCTTCCTGCAACAGGTTCCTTATCTTGGTGGAACTTATCACATTGTCGTCCTGAATGAACTCACTTACCTCTACAATCCGTATTCCTATCTCCCTGGCCATTTCAATCATCTCCTCGTGCGACACCTTGTCACACCCGAAACGGTGGTCATAGCCAATGATGAGTGTAGAAACCCCGTATTTGTCCTTAAGGTAATTCTTCAGGAAATCCCTTGTTGTATTGCGGCTGAACTCCTTGCCAAAAGGGATGGTAATGAACTTGTTCACTCCCAATGCCTTTACAAGCTGCTTCTTCTCCTCAATGGATGTAAGGAGCCGCAGGCTATAAGCCTGCTGCTGCAATACATTCCTTGGGTGAGGCCAGAAAGTTATGACCGCACTTTTTTTCCCCTCCTGTGCTGCAATATTGCACAGGAGAGAAAGTACTTTCTTGTGTCCTTTGTGTACTCCGTCAAAAAAGCCTGTTGCTGCTACAACCATTTTACCAACTCAAAGTCTTGTCTGTGTGGAAGCTGTTTGTTCTTTGCATACATTCTTACTGCAGTATGGTATGCACCGGTCTTGTCGGGAACAATCTTGCATCTGTAAGTTGCAATGCCGTCCTTGCTCTCTTTAACCTTGTACTCAAATGTCTCCTTGATGCAAAGCTTGCCTTTCTTGTCAGGCTCTGCAAGAAGGATCTCAATTCCAATATCATTAGGATCAATCTCGCCTACAGACAATTTCATCTCTGCACTGTACTCATTGTTCAACAACAATGCTCCCGACAGATTGTCAACATTTGTAGACTCAAGAACCTCAATCATAGGCCACTCAACTCTCATCTTGTTCTTCCAAGCTGCAATCTCCCTGGCCATTGCAAACTCTTTTGCAACCATCTTGCCTGATCTCTTTGCTAGAGGAAGATAATACTGTCTGATGTAATCCTCCATCATTCTGTTGGTTGTAAAGTTGCAGGCAACCTCTGCCACACAGTTTTTGATGGTCTCAATCCACAATTTTGAGATGCCCTTGTCATCCTTGTCATAGTACATTGGAGCAATCTCGCCCTCAATGATGTTGTAGATGGTTGCTGCATCAAGCTCATCCTGGAATCCCTGGTTGTCGTATGATCTCTCCATAGGAAGCATCCAGCCGGCGCCCTCCTTGTAACCTTCTACCCACCATCCGTCAAGAACAGAGAAGTGCATTACACCGTTCATTACAGCTTTCTCTCCAGAAGTACCTGAAGCCTCAAGAGGACGGGTTGGAGTATTCATCCAGATATCAACGCCCTGCACAAGGTGTTTGGCAATGGTGATGTCGTAGTTAGGTACAAATACAATCTTACCAATGAACTGAGGCATTTTTGAAACCTCTACAATGTGCTTGATAAGGTCCTGGCCAGGTTTGTCAGCAGGGTGTGCCTTACCTGCAAACAGGAACTGTACAGGATGCTCAGGGTTGTTCACAATCTCGTTAAGTCTGTCCAAGTTTCTGAACAACAGATGGGCTCTCTTATATGTAGCAAAACGTCTTGCAAATCCGATAGTAAGGATATCGTCCCTTAGAGTCTCCTTAATCTTCACAATCTGCGCTGGTGAGTAGTGGTTGGTTGCAGAAGGGTTTGAGATAACCTCCTTAACTTTTGCAATCAGTTTTGATTTAAGGGCAGTTCTGATACCCCAGATCTTCTCATCAGCAACCTTTCTGATGCCGCCAAAGCAGCTCTTGTCATAGTGGTGAGTCTTGAACTCCTCGCCAAATACCTCAGCGTGAACCTCTTTCCACTCTGGAGCGGTCCAGGTTGGGTAGTGTACACCGTTTGTAACATAACCTACGTGGTTCTCCTCAGGAAGGTAGCCTGGCCACAAGTTGCCAAGGATATCCTGGCTCACTTTACCGTGCAGCCAGCTTACACCGTTAACCTCCTGGCTCAAGTTTGCAGCAAGGTTACTCATTGAGAATTTCTCGTTGTAGTTGTTAGGATCAATCTTACCCAAAGCCATAAGGGTAGTCCAGTCACAGTTCAATCTTGCAGGGTAGTGTGAAATGTAAGTTCTCAACATATCCTCAGAGAATGCATCATGACCTGCTGCTACAGGTGTGTGTGTAGTGTACAATGAAGAAGCTCTTACAACCTCCAAAGACTCGTCAAAAGAAAGGCCTTTGTCCTGTACATACTCTCTCATCCTCTCAAGGCCAATAAATGCTGCGTGACCCTCATTGCAGTGGTAAACCTCTGAATCAATGCCCAACGCTCTCAAAGCCCTGATACCTCCAATACCCAATAGAAGCTCCTGTTTCAAACGGTTCTCCCAGTCACCACCATAAAGCTGGTGGGTTACACATCTGTCCTCAGGAAGGTTCTGGTCAATGTCTGAATCCAAAAGGTAAAGGTCAATTCTACCTACAGCCACTTTCCATACTCTTGCATAGATGTTTCTGCCAGGGAATGCAACAGAGATGGTTACCCAGTTGTTGTTGGCATCCATTACTGGAGTTGCAGGGGTCTTGGTGAAATCCTGCGGATCATAGTTTGCAACCTGCTCGCCCTGTGCTGAAAGCTGCTGGGTAAAATATCCGTATTTGTAAAGGAATCCTACAGCGTTCATGTTCACGTTCATGTCACTTGCCTCTTTAAGGTAGTCACCTGCAAGAATACCCAAACCGCCTGAGTAGATTTTCAACGATGTATCCAAACCGTACTCCATACAGAAGTATGAAATCTGAGGAGTAACAGGTTTTGATTTTGCATCCATGTATTTCTTGAACTCACGGTAAACTGAGTCAAGTTTTGCAAGGAACGCCTCATCCTGTGCCAACTCTTTGTATCTCTTAAGGTCAACCATGTCCAACATTGCAATAGGATTGCCGTTTGCCTTGTTCCAAAGCTGGGCATCTACCATTTTGAACAGTTCAATTGCATCCTGGTTCCAGCACCACCACAAGTTCTTTGAAATTGTATCAAGGTGTTTAAGTTTTGCCGGAAGGTCTTTGTTGATCAAAAGTGTTCTCCACTCTGGAGAGTTCACTCTGTATCTCTGATAAGTCATCTCTTTATTTTCTTTAATTTGCGGGAAAGCACCGTTTCTTGCCACCACTTTATCAAGAGCAGCAGAATATGCCTTCACATAGTATTCAATATTGTTTTTCCAAAGGGCAATGCATGACACCTCGGCCGCATTTTCCCTGTATTTTTTCATTGTATCTGCATCAAGGGCTGCAATCTCCATTACTCTGGCAATTACCCCTTCAACAACTGCATCATAATTGGCATCGTTCCTCTCAAGAACCTCAATGCCAGGGTGTGCACCTTTACAGTACTCCTTAACCCAAAGGCCGAAACCTGCCAGGGTAGTAGTTACTGTAGGAACACCAAAGGCCAAGGACTCAAGTGGAGTATATCCCCATGGCTCATAGTATGATGGGAATACCGTAAGGTCCATACCAATAAGCAAATCATAGTATTTCATATTGAAAATACCGTCATCGCCTGTAAGATAGCTGGGGACAAACACCACACCTACATTGTCAGTACGGGCATCAAATCCGTAGTATCTCATTTTTCCCGATATGGCATCCCACTTTGGCTCCATCATGTAATGGGTAGTATTGGTGGTATAATCACCATTCCACTCTCCATTGATTCTGGCCAACAACTCTTTGTCGGGACCACTGTTCCAACCGGGAATCATAATGAATGCAAGAACCTTCCTGCCGCTGTAACTGCTGCTTTTGATTCTTCCAAACGCATCAAGGAAAATGTCAATTCCCTTGTTCTTGTACTCATATCTTCCGCCAATACCTACAATCACAGTATCGTCTGAGTACTGCACACCGTGCATCTTTGAAGCAATATCAAGGAGCTTCTCCCTTGCCTGTGTCCTGCAGGCATCAAATGCCTCCGGGACCGGTACAAAGCTGCTGTCAAAGCCGTTAGGGGTAATGATATCCACCTCGCGGCCCAAGAACTGCTTGCACTCAATTGCAGTAATGTCACTTACAGTAGTGAACACATCTGCCTGGACTGCTGCACACTTCTCCAGTGAGTGTTTTGCCGTTACATTAAACTGCTTTGCTTTTTCATCTGCATTGTAGTCATGCAGAGAATCATAAAGTGGCATGTTGTTGCATGCCAGACATCTGCCTACAACCGTTGCGTGTGTTGTAAAGACAGTTCCAATAGAAAGGTTCTTCCCCTTCAAATACAGTACACCGGCACCCGTCATCCACTCATGGAACTGGGCAACTATTTTATGGTGCGGCTGTAAGTTGAAATTCACAAAACTCTCTATCACCTTGCCTGAAGCATAGCCGAAAAGGAGTGACTCATAATAATCCCACTGCCCGCTCAAGGAATCCAATCCGAACATCTCCCACATCCGGGCGCAGATTTCATCCTTTTTGGCAATGAACGATGTAAAGTCAACCAGTATGGCTATTGGATTTCCAGGCACATTCCATCTTCCCACTCTCACTCGCAATCCGTCTGAAGCCGCCTGCTTCTTCCAAGCCCTGAACAGGATTGGATCTTCCGCAAACTCCGGGTTAGGCTTCTCGTCTCTCCACACATCAGGACCAATCATAATATGGTTCCTGCCATAGTCTCCGGAAAGATTGAGTGCCTTGGTAGCAACTACAGTGTGGATTCCACCTATTTTATTGCACACCTCCCAGCTCGATTCAAACAGATAATCGGGTTTGATTACTTTCTCAATTACCATTCTTATCGTTCTGTTTTTTAACTCAAATTTGACTCAAAAGGGCAGAATCGTTGAAAATCCTGTCCTTTTGAGTCAAATCCGCTTACTTTTTAAGTATTAATTTATTTTTTTTTAGGTTTGTTATTTGCTTTTTCCACCCTAAGAGCAAAATCGCTCAATACATTCATATAGTTGATGAATGCCTCATATGGAGTGTCATATGGGTTGAAGTATTTGTGTACAGCTCCATCAGAGAAGAATTTTGTACACATATAATAGAAGTGGTCGCTCTCCTGCAATTTTCTGAAATCTGCAAGTAGCTCCTCATCTTTAGCTGCCATTACCCCTTTCTCCAAAGAGTAAAGTTTCTCAAATGCCTCATTCTGAAGCTCGTTACCCAACCATGCACTTGTATCTCTCTCCTCATCTGCCCATGAAATTGCGTATGGAACATGAAGAGGTGCCACTGGCTGGTGCTTTGCTGCCGCCTCAGAAGGGGTCACAAATTTAAGCTCTGTATTTGCAAGTACAGCATCAGGCAAAGCTCTCATGAACTCAAAAATACCTGTAGAAGCATTCTGGTGCTCACCAAATGTCTCATAATCCATAAAAAGGTTGATGATATCAGCCTCTTTAGCGCTCTCTGCCAACCATGCAGCATATTTGTCGCTGGTTACAGGCCAGTTAGGATTGCTTCTGTCAGAGAAACGGAAAGCAATGTCGTCACTGAGATTGAAATTCTTAAGAAGAAGTTTCAATTTAGGATTGATTGCATTGGTATACAAAAAGTTAGGGCTCTTCCATCCAAGAATGTGCCTAGCACCCTCAGTAAGCATTGTATTGAAGCCCATTGCGGCTACTGCCTCACCGATAGTATCGGAATATATAAGCTCAGTGTTCCTGAAAGTCTTTGGTTTTACACCAAAATGTTTCTTGATGGCAGCACTATGCTCCTTAACCTGATTCTTGAACTCTTTCTCAGATTTCAAGGAAGCAAGGCTATGGGAATAAGTCTCTGCCAAGAACTCCACACATTTGGTAGAGGCCAATTTCTTGAAGCTTTCCAAAACCTCAGGAGCATACTGCTCAAACTGCTCCAAGGCAGCGCCCGAGATAGAGAATGCAACCTTGAAGTTTTTGCCGTGTTTCTGGATAAGGTCATAGATAACCTCATTCATAGGCAGATAGCAACGCTGCGCAATTCTCTTAAGGATGGTTCTGTTGGCAAACTCATCAAAATACTGAGAATCATTGCCTATATCAAAAAATCTATACAATCTTAGCCTGTCTGGCTGATGCACTTGAAAATAAAGACATAGTGACTTTTCCATATATGTTATATTTTTTATTCGTTTCTTACTTTAAGTTATCTATAGCCTCCTGATAAACATCAATCATCTTAAGGGCGGCATTCTCCCATTTGAGGTTATTTACCTCCTCAACACCACATTTGGCACTCATTGATGCCAATGCAGGATATTTGAGCAGACCGTAAATTGCGTCAGCCATAGCATCAATATCCCAGAAATCGGTCTTGATTGCGTAACTTAGAACCTCAGCTACACCCGACTGTTTTGAAATGATACTTGGCACATTCGATTTCATCGCCTCAAGTGGTGAAATACCAAAAGGCTCAGAAACAGAAGGCATTATATACACATCCGAGTACGCAAACATCTTCTTCACATCATCTCCACGCAAGAAACCTGTAAAATGGAACTTGTCTGCAATTCCCAATTTTGCAACACGTCTGATAGAACGGTTCATAAGGTCACCGTTACCGGCCATTACAAACCTCACATTATCACATTTCTTAAGCACCTTGTTGGCAGCCTCAATGAAATACTCAGGTCCTTTCTGGTAAGTGATACGGCCAAGGAAAGTGACAATCTTGTCATCCACTCCCCTCTTTACCTCCATCTGCTTGAACTCGTCAAAGTCAACTGCATTGTGCACAGCCACAACCTTTGAAGGGTCAATGCCATATTTGTTGATAACTATATTTCTGGTAAGGTTACTTACAGCCATAATCTTGTCTGCAGCCTCCATACCCATCTTCTCAAGTGCAAATACCCTTGTATCAATTGCATTGTCACTTGCACGGTCAAATGAAGTTGCATGCACATGGATTACAAGCGGTTTTCCCGATATCTTCTTGGCAGCAATACCAGCAGCATATGTAAGCCAGTCATGCGCATGGATGACATCAAAGTCATTTTCAAGTGCAATTGCACTTGCCACCATTGCATATCTCTGCACCTCCTCCATAAGGTTTGCACCATATTTTCCGGAGAACTTGTATTTTCCACCATAGTGGATCTTGAACTGCTCGTACTCCTCCCAACGGTTTCTCTGCTCTGTAGTCTCTACCATAGAAGAGAACAACTCAGGATCTATATAAGGCACAAGGCCCGAAGAAACCTTGAAGAAACTTACCTTATCCAAGAAACTCTCAAGTCTGCTCAAGTCTGTCTTTCCCCAAACCTCAGCAACCGAGATATCACTTGCGTTTATAATCTTTACAGCACTCTGGTCCTCATCGCCAGAAGCTGAAGGCATAACAAACAGAACCTCAACATCATGTTTTGCAAGACCTTTTGTAAGTCCGTAACATGCAGTACCCAAACCACCGGCAATATGTGGAGGGAACTCCCATCCAAACATCAAAACTTTCATCGCTCTTTACTTTTTAATTCTGTTCAACATGCTCTTTCCTCTCAAAATCTCTGCAACACTTATTGCAGACGAGATACATCCGTGAGGCTTGTGTGATGGATCACCGTCATAGATCTCAGCAACTGAGCCAATGCCATGAACCTCCATATCCTCCTCAAACGCATCAAGCAACTCCTTGGCCTTTCTTACAAAGCTCTTGCCTGTAAGTGCAAGGTTTGCCTCAATATATGGTCCCAAAAGCCATGGGAACGCACAACCGTTGAAGTGTGCAATATCCCTGCTTCCCTGGTCACCCTCATATACACCTCTATACAAAGGATTCTTAGGAGAAAGCGACCTGATACCCCTTACAGTAAGAAGCTCTTTCTTCACTGCAGTAAGCACAGCCATCTTTGTCTCGTCATCCAGTGGAGAATATTTTACACAACAAGCCATAAGCTGGTTTGGTCTTGTAAACACATTCTGACCCCTGTCATCAACATAGTCTGCAAGATGGTTTCTCTCCTCACACCAGAATACTCTGGTATAGTTCTCCCTTATCTTATATATAATATTGTCTGTCTTCTGTACAAGTTTACCTTTACCGAATCTCAAGTCAAGATCCCTTACAAAGCATAGCGCGTTGTACCATAGGGCATTCACCTCCACCTGGTAACCGCAGCGCTCGCTTACAGGTCTGCCGTCTACATAGGTGTTCATCCATGTAAGTGCCACACCATATTTCTGGGCCCACAAAAGACCGTTCTCATGAAGACTTACACTCTCTCTGCTGTTGTTAAGGAATGACTCAATTATATCTACAAGCCATTTGCCGTACTTCTTCCATACCTGTGCAGCATCCGCACCATAATCAACATACTGCTGGATAGCCCTGATGAACCACAAGCCGCTGTCGGGACACTCACTCTCAGAAAGCATGTTGTCTCTATGGCGTTTGATTGTGCTGTCAATCACCTTCTCAAACCTCTCTGTATCACCATTGTTATATAGAGTAAGACCTGGAAGGGCAATGAACGACTCCCTCAGGCTCTCATAGTCCCAAGAGTAGCCGGAACATACGCTGTACTCACCGGCATGTTTGATAAGGAACTGTCCTGCAGCAAGTTTGAGACATGCCTCATAGTTGCTTCTGGTATTGTCCCTCTTGAGAACCTCCTTTTCAAATCTGGTCTTGAGTGATTTTGCAGGAACAGCTTCTCCGGTTGATGCGGAAAGGATAATGCTCTCACCTTTCTTTATAGGCAATTCAAAATAACCCGGAACAAACAGATCTTCCTTGCACTCGAATCCTCTTCTGCTCTCCTCCTTGTATACAATACCCTTGTACCAGTCAGGTGACGCAATCCACTCGTTCTTCTTGTTCAACTGCAGATTAAGTGTTGGGAAACCCTCATAAAGGTTAAAAGCCACTCCATTGTCAACCTCATTGTATCTGGTATTGGCAGAAGTATTGGCTGCTGTAAGGGCATGGATGTTCCTGTATGCCAAGAAAGGTTTGATCCTTAGAGTTGTAGGCGAGTGTGCCTCCAAAAGTGTATATTTGATAAGAACCTCTTCGGTATCCCTCAAGAACATGATGGTTTTGCTGAACTTCATACCGCCAACCCTATAGGTGATGGTTGAAGCGTAATCCATTTCAAAATCTACAATGTACTTGTGTCCCCTTGGCTCGTATACATCTCCATAAGATGTGATACCCAAGTTGAAACTCTGTCCGTGCTGTATCAGGGACTCGTGCAATGTAGATAGGAGAATATGCTTGTCTCCTCCAAAGTTCTCAATTGGAACAACCAGCAATCCATGGTATTTTCTGGTGTTGCAACCTACGATGGTTGTATTGACGTAACCTCCCGCCCTGTTGCTGAGCAGAATCTCACGCTCCAAAGAATACTCAAGGTTTACCAGCTCCTCTTTGTTAAATTCCAAGTATGCCATATGATGTGTAGATATTTTGCGCGCGAAATTACAACAAATATTTCTATTTAACTAATTTACGTTTAAGTACAAAAGCTGTTCGGGCAGGGAGATAAAGGGTCAAAAACGTCCCCTGAGCATCTTCCTGCGTGTAATGTACCTGTTTTTTACGGTTTCTTTCATACCCGTTAAATTCTTTCCAATCTGTATCCAGAACCATAGAATACTCCCCGCCAAAGATATTTATGCGGTAATTGTTGTACGATTCTGCAGGGCTGAAATTGAACACGAATACAAACTCACCCCTCTCCATTACAAGAATCTGCTTTGGTTCATCGTTGTAGATTGAGATTGGGACGTGAGAAAGTATATTGTTCTCCCTGAACAGGTGTATCATCTTCTTGTCAAAAGCCAGCAGTTTGCCGTACCTGAGGAACGGACTGTCTGCCAGACTCCATTGTCTCCTCGCATAAGCATGCGACCAGCCGTTTCCTTCCCTTGGGAAATCTATCCATTCCGGATGTCCGAACTCATTGCCCATGAAGTTAAGGTATCCGTTGCCGGCTGTTGCTATTGTAACCAGCCTTATCATCTTGTGCAGTGCCATTGCCCTGTCTACATCAAGGCTCTGCATACCCAAATCCATATGTGTATACATCAAGGCGTCCATCAGTCTGAAAATGATAGTCTTGTCGCCTACCATAGCCTGATCGTGACACTCGGCATAACTCACAGTCTTCTCGTCTGCCCTCTTGTTGGTGAGTTGCCACCATATGTCACAGACATTCCAGTTCTCGTCGGGAATCTCCTTTATCCATTTTATCCAGTTGTCGGGAACACCCATGCTCATCCTGTAGTCAAATCCCCAACCTCCCTGGTGGATAGGTGCCGCAAGGCCAGGCATTCCGCTCATATCCTCCGCTATGGTAAATGCATCGGGATGGATCTCCTTTATCATATCATTTGCAAGGCCCAGATATACAAGGGCATCCACATCCACATTACCGTTAAAGTAATCTTCATATCCACCAAAGGCACGGCCAAGGCCATGATCCCAATAAAGCATGCTGGTAATGCCGTCGAAACGGAAACCGTCAAGATTGTACTCCTCCATCCAGTATTTGCAGTTTGAAAGGAGGAAATAAAGGGTTTCATCCTTGCCGTAATCAAAACAGCGGGTATCCCAAGCCGGATGTTCTCCCTTTTCCCCGGAATGGAAATACAGTGTTGATGTACCGTCAAAATTGCTCAAACCCTCAAGTTCATTCTTCACAGCATGCGAATGGACAATATCCATAATCACCGCAATGCCCAATTTGTGCGCCTTGTCCACCAGCTCCTTGAACTCCTCAGGGGTACCAAAGCGGGAACTCAATGCAAAGAAGTTTGAAACCTGATACCCGAACGACCCGTAATAAGGGTGCTCCTGCAAAGCCATAATCTGCACGGTATTGTAACCGAGTTTGGCAATACGGGGAAGCACATTTTTTGTAAAGTCCTTGAATGTGGCAACGGCAGGTTCCTCACCGGCCATTCCTATATGTGTCTCATAAATGAGGGGATTCTCCACTTTTGGAGCGCGCGGATTCTTCCATTTGTACTCCCTTGAAGGGGCCCAGACCTGAGCCGAGAAGGTATGTGTAACCTCATCCTGCACGCACCTTGTAGCATAAGAAGGGAGCCTCTCACCGTCTCCACCATCCCAGAAGATATGCCATTTGAAAAGGTCTCCATGCTTTACTGCCCTTTTGGGAAGCACCAACTCCCATATGCCGCCGCCTTTATTGGTCATCCTGTAACCTGGAGAGAGTTCCCAGTTGTTGAAATCACCTTTAACATAAATGGAAGTGGCATTAGGGGCCCACTCCCTGAACACCCATTTGTCACCTTCCCTGTGCACTCCATAATACAGATGGTTATTGATGGCATCCTTCAATGGTTTGCCAAATCCGGCAATCTCACCTTTTCTTATAAGCAGTCTCTCGTGCCTTCCCTTGATGGCACGTGCAAACGGTTCCAGATAGGGGTCAGTATGGTATATCATAATTATTGTTTGTTTAATATTCTGTTGAAATCATTTTCATAACCGTCAAGCTCCCTGCGGCAAAAATCCAGCAGCTCCATAGCCTTCTTAAGCTCCTTCTCCACCCCGGCAATCTGTGCATCAGGGGCCTCAATCACCTTTACCAGCTCCTGCAACTGTGCCAGAGCCTCCTCATAACGCAATTTATTCTCCATAACCGATATTTTCTTCCCGACAATTTATTGTTCCATCCTCTTTTCCACAGAAGCAACCTCTCCCACCACAAACTCAACCGTACCGTCTGCCAGCACCATCCTCACCCTGCATCCCTCACGGATATCCTCCACAGAGGCCCTTTTCCCATCAACAGCCACAATGGCAAAACCGTTGCCCAATATCTTGGCAGGATTTGCCGCATTTATCCTCAACTGCAACATTTCCAACGTTCTGCGTCCATTGGAAACAAGATTTGCTGCCCCCTGGGCCATAGTATTGTGCAACAAGGCAAGCTTCTGCCGCTCTGCTGAAATTTTTTGTGATAAAGTTAATGAAATTCTCTGAAACAAATACATTATATATTGTTCCTGTTCTACAAAAAGCCCTACAAAAAAGTCAGCCACAGCTGTAGGAGTCTTCAGCCAGGTATGGGCAACCATATCTGCAATGTGGAAATCGTGGTCATGCCCTATTCCCGTAATCACAGGCAGAGGAAACTGTGCAATATTGAGGGCAAGATTATAATCATCAAAGCACACCAGATCCATGGCTGCGCCTCCACCCCTTATTATTATTGCCACATCAAACTCATCCACCCTTTCCGCTATCCTCTCAAGGGCAGAGATGATGCTCCCAGGCGCATCGTCTCCCTGCATCTGTGCCGCAAACAGTTCAGTAAAGAACTTGAACCCGTTCTCATTCTGGTGCAGCTGCTTCATGAAATCCCTGTAACCGGCAGCAGTTTCGGCAGAAACCACCGCTATCCTGCGGGGCAGCGCCGGCAACCGCAACGAAGGGTTCATCCCCATGCATCCGTCTCCCTTCAGCCGTTCAATGGTCTTCTGCCTGCGCAATTCAAGTTCGCCCACGGTAAAGGAAGGATCTATATCCAACACATTGAGGGACAATCCATAAACCGGAGAAAAGCTCACCTGCACCTTCAGCAGCACATGCAGCCCTTTTTCCAGCCTTACCCCAGCCGCAGTTTCAAAATACGGCTTGAGCATGCGCCACACATTGCTCCATATTACACCCCTTGCCTTGGCTGCAACCCCGCGCCCCCCTTCCTTATAATCTATCAGATCCAGGTAACAGTGTCCGCTATAATGGTTGTTAAGCTCTCCAATCTCTGCAGTAACCCATACTGTGCCGGGAACTGCACCTTCAATACCCCTTTTTATCTTCTCCTGCAAATCCAGCAATGTCAACTTCTCTTCCATTGTCTTATTTTTCGCACAAGGTACAAAAAATTATTGTACCTTTGCAGTCTAATACCGGAACATTTTATGAAAATCACCAAGGCCATTTTTGCCGGCAGTTCCCAGAAACTGAAAGACAAGCCAAAGGCTAAATTCCCCGAGTTCGCCTTCATTGGAAGGTCAAACGTGGGCAAGTCTTCGCTTATCAACTCATTATGCAACCACAAAGGGCTTGCAAAGACCTCTGCTACCCCCGGCAAGACTCTCCTTGTAAACCATTTCCTCATCAATGACTCATGGTACCTTGTAGACCTCCCAGGCTACGGCTATGCAAAAATTTCACAGGCCGGCAGGGTGAAACTCCACAAGATGATCAACGAGTTCATCAACGAATCAGAGGAGATGGCACTCCTTTTTGTACTGCTGGACAGCAGGCATCCTATACAAAAAATAGATCTTGAGTTCCTTATGAGTCTTGGCGCTGCCGGAATTCCGTTCTCAATCATATTTACAAAGGCTGACAAATTGAGCAAGACTGCCCTTGAAAAGCAGATTGAAGAGAACAAACAGGAGCTGCTGCAGTATTGGGAGGAGCTTCCGCCGGTATTCGTAACCTCTTCCGAGAAACATCTTGGAAGGGAAGAAGTGCTTGAGTATATACAAACAATTTTAAATACACTATAAACTATGGATCATAATCACGTGATTAAAATTTTCTCATGTAGAGGATCACAGTATCTTGCCGAGAAAATTGCAAAGGCTCTAAAACTTGATTTGGGAAAATCTATTGTCAACGTTTTCAGCGACGGCGAGTTCCAGCCAGCTTTTGACGAGAGCGTCAGAGGTGCTACCGTATTTATCGTTCAGTCTACCTTCCCACCTGTAGAGAACCTTTTTGAGCTCCTTCTTATGATTGACGCTGCAAAGAGAGCTTCGGCATACAAAGTTGTTGCAGTTATGCCTTACTTCGGTTGGGCAAGACAGGACAGGAAAGACCGTCCTAGAGTTTCAATCGGCGCCAAACTTGTTGCCAACATGCTTACAGCAGCAGGTTGCGACCGCGTTATGACTGCAGATATCCACGCAGACCAGATTCAGGGCTTCTTTGATGTCCCATTTGATCACGTGTACGCTAGCGGCTTGTTCCTTAACTACCTGAGAAGCCTGAACATTGAGAACCTTTCCATTGCAGCTCCTGATATGGGTGGTGCAAAGAGAGCAAATGCATACTCAAGAATCCTTGGCTGTCCGCTTATCGTTTGCCACAAATCAAGGGAGAGGGCAAATGTTGTAGGTTCAATGACTGCCATTGGTGATGTAGAGGGAAGAAACGTTGTTATCGTAGACGATATGGTTGATACAGCAGGTACCCTTTGCAAGGCTGCCAACATGCTTAAGGAGAAAGGTGCCCTTAGCGTAAGAGCCGTAGCTACTCACCCTGTATTGAGTGGTGCTGCATATGAGAACATTGCAAAATCAGAGCTTTGCGAGCTTGTAGTTTCCGATACCATTCCTCTAAGAGCCAAAGAGGGCCAGGATACATCAAAGATTAAGGTTATCTCTGTTGCAGACCTGTTCGCAGACATCATCAACAAAGTTTACACAGACAAATCTATCAGCGGTTCATTTGTATTCTAAATTGTAAAACATTCCGGTTATGCTGTCACCAAAATTTCAGATAGAAGATGTACATAAAACCCTTGTTGAGGGGTTGCGCAATTTCATACACTCAATCGGCGCTTCAAAGGTTTGCCTTGGACTGTCGGGAGGAATAGATTCTGCCGTTGTTGCCGCTTTGGCCGTTGAGGCCCTTGGCAAGGAGAATGTGCATGGCTTCCTTATGCCAAGCGAGTTCTCTACAGTGCACTCGGTGCAGGATGCAGTTGATCTTGCAGACAACCTTGGGATGAGTTATGACATTGTACCTATCGGGAAGATATGGAACAAGTTCATGAAAGAGCTTGCCCCCGTATTTGGTGCAGACAACAAATGGAATGTTGCTGAAGAGAACCTTCAGGCCAGAATCAGGGGTACTCTCCTTATGGCCTATTCAAATAAATTCGGTGCAATCCTGCTCAACACTTCAAACAAGAGTGAGCTGAGCACCGGTTACGGCACATTATATGGAGATCTTGCAGGCGCCGCCATGGTGATTGCAGATCTCTATAAATGTGAAGTATACGAACTTGCAAACTACATTAACAGAAACGGTGTGGTGATTCCTGTATCAACCATTACCAAGGCTCCGTCTGCAGAGTTGAGGGAGGGTCAGAAAGATACCGATTCACTTCCTGATTATCCGGTTCTGGATGCCATCCTTTATGCAATGCAGGAGGGAGGCAAGAGCCCTGAGCAGGTGATTGCTGAGGGTGCAGACAAAGATGTTGTTGAGAAAATTGTAAGGCTCAAGAGAGGGGCTGCATTCAAGGCTGCCCAGATTCCTCCTATTTTCAATGTTAGCGAGAAACCTCTTGGCCTTAAAGACAAGTGGCTTTTGTAAACGATGAAACTGTTCCTGTTTACACTGTTCATTGTAGGGCTCTGCGTTATAGGGCTCTGTTTCAACATCATATTCAAGAAAGACGGTAAGTTCCCCGATACCGAAATTGAGCATAACAAGGAGATGCGCAAGCGGGGAATCCAGTGCGCCAAAGTGGAAGAGAAGAAACTTTGGGGCAAGAAAAGCAAAAATAATAGTGGAGAGTGCAACTCAGACTGCGGAAGTTGCGGTATGGGCTGCTCATAAATTGGAGATTATATGGGAATTGTAGCAATTGTAGGAAGACCTAATGTAGGCAAATCAACCCTTTTCAACAGGCTTGTAGGTATGAGACAGGCCATTGTTGATGAAACTGCAGGTGTAACCAGAGACAGGCACTACGGCAAGAGCGAGTGGTGCGGCAAGGAGTTCTCTGTTGTAGACACAGGCGGTTACACCAGCAACTCGGATGATATTTTTGAGGGCGAGATCCGCAAACAGGTAACCCTTGCCATTGAGGAGGCAGACGTTATCCTTTTCATGTGCGAGGTGGCAACCGGCATTACAGATTACGATTCCGAGATTGCTTCAATCCTCCGCAGATGCAAGAAACCTGTAATCCTTGCAGTAAACAAGATTGACACCGGCGACAAGATGTACGGTGCATACGAGTTCAATGCCCTTGGCCTTGGCGAGCCTTTCTGCATTGCAGCGGCAAGCGGCGGCGGCACAGGTGACCTGTTGGACAAAATCTGCGAACTTCTTCCCGACGACAACAATGTAGTGATAGACCACGAGGATGAGACCATCCCAAGAATCACCATTGTAGGAAAACCTAACGTAGGAAAATCATCAATGACCAACGCCCTCCTTGGTGAGGACCGCAACATTGTAACCAATATAGCCGGTACAACCAGAGACTCAATAGCAACCAGATACAACAAGTTCGGCTACGACTTCATGCTTGTAGACACCGCAGGACTCAGAAAGAAGAACAGGGTTAAGGAAGACCTTGAATTTTACTCGGTTATGCGTGCCGTACGTTCAATTGAGAACTCTGATGTATGTATCCTCATGATTGATGCCCAGGCCGGAGTTGAGGCCCAGGACATGGCAATCTACAACCTCATCCAGAAAAACAAGAAAGGTGTGGTGATTGTAGTGAACAAATGGGATACCATTGAGAAGGACACCAATACAATGAAGAAATTCAAGGAGGATATCCTCAACAGAATTGCTCCATTTACCGATGTTCCAATCATCTTCACCTCAGTTATCAACAAGCAGAGAATCTTTGACGTTCTCAAGGCTGCAACCGAGGTTTATGACAACTACTCACGCAAGATCCCTACTTCACAGTTGAACGAGGCTATGCTTCCTGAGATTGAGAACTACCCTCCACCAGCATGGAAAGGCAAATACATCAAGATCAAGTACATCACACAGCTTCCAAGCCCAAGCCCTTCATTTGCGTTCTTCTGTAACCTCCCTCAGTACATAAGGGAGCCATACAAACGCTTCCTTGAGAACAGGCTTAGAGAGCATTTCAACTTCAACGGAGTTCCTGTACAGATCTTCTTGAGACAGAAATAAAGGTGACCTCAAAGTCACATTTACAAAAAGCAGCACCCCGTCAGAATCTGTCCTGGCGGGGTGCTGTTGTCAAATGGGGAGACGTTGGAGTCATCCATTCCGCACATCAGTTTTCTGGAGTATACACCGGCAATGTGAACGAGAAACATGCACCGCCAAGATCAGACCTTCTGTATGAGATCTTGCCGCCACTCTGCTCAATGATGTTGCGGCAGATGGCAAGTCCAAGTCCGGTACCGCTACTCTTGGTGGTAAAGTTTGGCTTGAAGAGTTTCTGCTCATCTTCCGGTTTTACACCAGGACCATTGTCCTCAATTGATACGGTATACCACCCATCTTCCTGGGCAAGGGAAATCCTTATATAGCCCCCCTTATCCTCCACTGCCTGTATAGCGTTGGAAACCAGGTTTACTAGCACCCTTATAATCTGCCCTTTACGAATCTGAACCAGACAATCCCTGTGGGTATAGGTATAGATGATCTTTATATTGTCCCTGGTATCAAAGAATACCCTCTGATCGTTTATAAGTTCAGCCAGATCCACTACTGAGTTCTCCTCATAGTAGAACTTTGCAAAACTTGAGAACTCAGATGCCGTTTCGGAAAGGATATCTATCTGCTCAAGTATTGACGATGCAACATCCTCAAACTTATCTTCCCAACCCTCTACTCCACGCTGTTTAAGACGGATAAGATGCTGGATACTCAACCTCATAGGGGTAAGCGGATTCTTTATCTCGTGGGCTATCTGCCGGGCCATCTCGCTCCAGGCCTGCTCCCTTTCTGTCTGTGCCAGCCTGCGGGAACTCTCCTCAACGGCATCTACCATCTTGTTGTAGGCCCCAACAAGTTCACCAAGCTCATCCTTATTGCGGTAATTCAGGTGCTCAGCCTTCTGGGAAACATCAATCAGCTTCATTTTGCGGCCAATCTCCGCCAATGGTTTTGAAAGCTGGTTAGCCAGTGCCGTTCCTCCAAAAATTGCAGCCAGCACCAGCAGGATATATATATTTATAATGGTAGCCAGAATGGATGAAACATCTCCTGCAATGTACGAATCCTTTGCAAAATACGGTATATTGGCAATGGCCACCAATTTGCCCTCCACATTATATATAGGTGCATACAATGAAGAATACTCCAGTTCTCCCAGCCTTTCACCGGTCGTTACCTGCATCCTGTTCTCATGCACAAGCTGGTAGTAGGCTTGTGGATTTATTCTGCTGGCAAGCAGATATCTGTCAAACAGTTCAGGTTGGGTAGAGCGGATTAGGCGTCCGTGCGGATCAAACAGGTTGATTGTAGCCTGTGTATTCTTTGAAATCCTCTCCAGAGCCTGGAAGACACTGGATGTATTTATCTGGTTGTAGCTCTCGGCATACTTGCACAGGTCATTGAGAGTCTGCTGCACAGTCTGCATCCTCTCCCCCATTTGGGTACGGTTGTTTTCCCGATAGTAGTTGAGACAGAACAACACACTTCCAAATCCCATACAGATAAGGGAAACTACCAGCGACGAAGTGATAAGGTATGTGATTTTTCTCCTGAAGGAATTTTTTGGCAATCTTATCCTAAGGCTCCTCTTGCCCAGTTTCCTTCCGTTTACAAACATGAAAGCCACCCCTGAATAGAACAGCATCAGGTAAGAGAACGACACCACATAATGGTATACATTCCTCTTTTCACGGGTTATGATAATTATGTTGTCATTGTCAGACCTGCTTACAAAATGGAGATGATTCTCCTCTTTCACCACGGATGTTCCATACGCATAATTCTCCGGGTTGGAAACCATCGGATATACATAGCTTCCTTTGTAAATTACCAGCCTGTTGTCCATATATTTTGCATATGAATACGCCTGTGGCATGTTCACATTGTCTGATGCCTTGTAGCCGAACAGCACGGCAGTGTATCCCATAGCATCCCTGGTATACCTCGATTCCAGTTCTATGTACATAGTTATGGGGCCCTGGATGGTATTATATGAAAGGACACCCAAGTAGCTTACCCTTCCGTTGTAATTGTTGAGGAAGAAGAAATTTGATCCGTCGGTAAGGGGCACACCTCCCTGGATAAGATCCTGATAAAACGAGGAACAATCCACCATCTGCTGCCATTTGTTGTCGAGCAGCATATCATTGGGCCTGCATATTGTAATGCTTATCTCATACTTCTGGCTTACACCTTTCAGATACAGTTCCTCCATCCTGCTTTGTATAAGGTTGTACCTTTCCTGAGGCAATGAGAGCATTGCCCCAATTATAGGATCCCTTACAAGTTTTGCCTCAATTGAGCGCAGCTGCAACTCCAGACCTATATCCCTCTCCACAGCAAGCTTGTTGGCCCATACACTGCTTACCTGCCGCTCTTTCCTGAATCCCATACCGCCAACAACCAACATTGTATATAGCGAAACCACAGCAATATATACCAACAGGTTACGCGGCCTGAGTATGGAGTATCTCCGTGCAAAAGGCAACATTGGAAGCACAAGTTGGATGGAGAACAGCAGCCCGGTAAAAAGCAATGCATATGAGGCATACGCAATTATGGAATATACACTCAACTCCTCCAATCTGTACAGTTCAAGTACAATGCTTGAGTTGTTGATCAGGGATACAAAAACATAGTTTATATAAAATATCTGTGCTGCAACAAAGGCCACAGAGAGTGCCACCACACCCCTCCTTGTCCATGTATCACTATTGCTGTACAGGTGCAGGATCCTCTTCCTCAACAGATATACGCCAAGGGCTACCAACGAAACATAAAGGTTATTGAGCAGGAAGTTTCCAAATGAAGAGAACAGTCCCACATCTGCGTACAATGTTGGAGAAAACAGTTCCGAACTTAACCTGAGGGCAGATGCAAGGCCAAAACAGGCAGCCCTCACACCGGTAAGCCCCAACAGATACAGCCCCAACACCCTGAATGTCCTTCTTCCGTGTATGAACGAGAACATTGCACCGCAGAAAAACAGGATGGCCATCCATCTCAATGTCATGGGAGCACCTCCCGGATATGACCTCAAATCATCACCAAGAGAAAACAGTGCACCACCGTCAAGCCCCTTTACAACTGCCCCTTCATCAAACGTTACAGGGGTTATGGTCATCATTCTCTTTACCCCAAGTTCAGGGTTTATCCTGCTGGAAAGGATAGTGTTGTTTGAAAGGTACTCTGTCTTTATGAGGAGTCCCGATATTATCTTTATGGCATCCTTCCTGTACACTTTTACCACATACCAGGCTGATCCTAGATTCACATACTGCTCCTGCTCGGTAAGATACGCCAACGGGGCATTGAAAAGGCTCCTGCTGTTGAGATGGTTTATCCTGTACCATAAAGTGAGCACATCCACCTCATCATTTGCCACAGGGAACTGGTTTGCCCACGACTGCAGGGTATCTGCATTGTAACGGTATATTACCATATCGTCGGGAAGACCATCCAGCTTCATCCACTCATCAACCGGAATCTCAAGGGCCTGCTGAACATACCCACGAAGAATCTCTTGCCTGTCCTGAACCTTTCCCTCCAGTCTGGCAGCCTCCTCATATATCTCTATTCCCGACGGAACTG
This sequence comes from Candidatus Egerieisoma sp., assembly GCA_045659725.1. GTDB lineage: Bacteria > Bacteroidota > Bacteroidia > Bacteroidales > UBA932 > Egerieousia. The sequence goes on along the minus strand of JAZRCK010000037.1, from coordinate 77,492 downwards.
CAAAGTACGAAAGGACAGCCATTGCCGCCGCCAGCACGAACAGCACCGATGTCCTGTTCCCCAGCAGCAATTGCCATGCATTGCGCAACCCTCTCTTTATCTCCTCTGCAAATTTCTCCATTTTATATTACTCGTGATGATATGGCTCCCCTTTCATTATGGTAAACGCCCTATAAAGCTGCTCCAGGAAAATTACCCTTATAATCTGATGTGAAAATGTCATCTTTGAAAGCGATATTTTGCCGTTTGCCCTCTGGTACACCTTCTGTGAAAACCCGTAGGCTCCACCTATCACAAATACAATATCCTTCCCTTCATAGTTCATCTTCTTCTGCAGATGGGCTGCCCACTCCAGGGAGGTAAAGGTGTTTCCACGCTCATCAAGCAGGATTACATCATCTGTGTTCTTTATATTTTTGAGTATGAGTTCCCCCTCCTTCTCCTTTATCTGGTCCTGGCTCAGGGCCTGTACATTCTTGAGCTCGGGAATCTCTACCCTGGCATAATTCACGTAATGGCCAAGGCGTTTCTCATAAATTGCAATCCCCTCATTTATATACGGGAAGGCTGTTTTTCCAACTAGCAACAAAGTAATCTTCATATAAACAAAAGTAGGAATATGGCTTGTTTTTTGCAAGTTTAATGCCGTTATTTGCACAATTAAATACAAGCATACATATGAAAAGAACAATACTTTTGGCATTGGCCGCAATCATATCATTCACAGGCTTGTCTGCACAGCAGAAACAGGCGGATGTTTTTGTCCCTATAGGGAAATACATCCAGTTGGGCGATGCCGAGAAACTCTCTGCCTGGTTTGCCAGCAATCTGGAACTGGATATCCTTGGCTCTGTAAGTTCATGCAGCAAGGTACAGGCAACCCAGATAATGAAAGATTTTTTTGTAAACTACACGCCAAAAGCCTTCTCGGTAATCCACAAGAGCGGCAAGGCTCCCCTCACATACGCAATAGGCAGCCTGAGTGCCGGCGGTGAGAAATTCCGCATTACACTCTTTGTAATGACCCAGGAAAAGGGGAACCAGATACAGCAACTGCGCATTGAAAGAGAATAGTTGCCAATTTTTGAAAATCACAAACTTGTAGTATATTTGCACCCGCTTTTACAAGAATCAAATAATTTACAGATAATAAGATATGGCAACTACTGCAGATTTTAAGAACGGTTTGTTCTTCAACTACAATGGCAAACCTTGTCAGTTGATTTATTTCCAGCATGTAAAACCTGGTAAAGGTCCTGCTTTTGTAAAAACCAAATTCAGAAACCTTGAGAACGGTAAAATTCTTGAGAACACTTTCAGTGCAGGTGAGAAAATTGAGATCATCACTGTTGAGAGAAGACCTTACCAGTTCCTTTACAAAGATGAGACAGGTTTCAACTTCATGCACAACGAGACTTTTGAGCAGATTCACCTTGAGGAGGATTTCGTAGACAACGCAGACCTTATGAAAGAGGGTCAGTATGTTGAGATGATGTTCCTTGCAGACGAGGAGAGATGCCTTACTTGCGAGCTTCCACAGTTCGTTGAGCTAGAGGTAACTTACACTGAGCCTGCTGTTAAAGGTGACACAGCTTCTACCAACGCTCAGAAAGAGTGTACTTTGGAGACCGGCGCAAGAATCATGGTTCCTTTGTTCATCAACCAGGGTGAGAAAATCCGTGTTAAAGTTGAGGACAGAAGCTACGGTGAGCGCGTAAGATAATCTCTGCAACAGAAAACAGACTGAAAGGTAACCAAAAAACGGGTTACCTTTTTTTTGTGCCCATCAGGACGTCGTCCCTATGGGCACTTTTTTATACCCGTTCCTGACTCTCCGTAAGAAATTTTATTAACTTTGTACAAATACGAATTTACACACCTTATGAAAAAACTTTTTACACTATTGGCAATGGCATTTGCCATTTACGCATGCCAGATGCCTGAAATCACAGACGAGAATATCGATGCTGCAATAAAGGGCGGTCAGTTTGCCCAGGCAGAACAGATGATCAAACTTAAGATTGCCACAGAGGAGCTTACCCCTGGCCAGATATGGGATCTTGAAGCCAAAGTCCAGACCATGGCTCGCATCCGCCAGGACTTCTCAAAAGATGACACCACTGTATTGGCATACATCAAAAAGGTAATTCCTGATGTAACTTCTGAGCAGATTGCCAACTGGGAGAGCACCGGAGCCCTTGAGTGCATGACAATAGACGGCGTAAAGAAATACTTCTGGAACGCCCCAAGAAACCTCTTCAGAATTGACAAGGAGGCTCAGGCCCATTGGGATGTAAAAGGAAGACAGTCAGACGAGCTTGACCTTTTCCTTGCAGACTATATTCCATCAGTAGTTGCGCACACTGCAAAAAACAAGATTGAGAACTTCAGCGAGCCTAAAAAATTTAAAATCAACTACTCAATTACCGTAAAACCCAACGAGGTTCCTGCAGGCGAGATGATAAGAGTATGGATGCCATACCCAAGGGAAACCAAACGCAGCACAAATGTAAAACTCATCTCCACCACCAACAAGGACTACATCATTTCTCCCGACAGCTATGAGCACAAAAGCATCTACATGGAGGCCATAGCAATTAAGGACAGCGCAATGAAGTTCGGATACGAGCTTGAGCTTAGCATAGCAGACCACTGGTTCAACTTTGGCGCAGACGATGTAAAACCTTACAATACTGAGAGCGAACTTTACAAAAAATACACAGCAGAGCGCAATACCCACGTAATCTTCACTCCGGAGATAAAGAAACTTACCGATTCACTTATTGCAGGAGAGACCAACCCGTACCTGAAGGCAAGAAGAATCTTCGACTACATTACCAAAACTTACCCTTGGGCAAGTGCAAGAGAGTATGCAACATTGGAAAACATCCCTTCATATGTTCTCAAGAACAACCACGGAGACTGCGGTCAGGTTGGACTTACCTTCATTACAATGGCACGCTACGCAGGTATCCCTGCAAAATGGCAGAGCGGATGGATGCTTCATCCGGGCGAGATCAATCTTCACGACTGGGCTGAGGCTTACTTTGAGGGAATTGGCTGGGTACCTGTAGACGTATCATTCGGCCGTGTACCTAACGAAATGGACAACGTTGCCCACTTCTACCTTGGCGGCATTGACGCATACAGATACTATGTGAACGAAGACTACTCAGGCAACTTCTTCCCTGCAAAAACCCACTTGCGCAGCGAGACTGTAGACTTCCAGCGCGGCGAGGTTGAGTGGAAAGGTGAAAACCTTTACTTTGGCCGTTGGAAATACAAGATGAATGTTGAGTATCTATAAGATTCTCCAATAAGCAGACGGAGGGTAACCAAAAAGGTTGCCCTCTTTGCTTTTTATATATACCCAACCTCGCCTGTTCCTGTACGGTTGGGTATCTTTTAGAAAAAAGAAAAATCTTCTGTCGGGATGAAAACTTTATCTTTTTTTGGCAAGGTTTTTAACCGTTACCTCTTAGTTTTACTGCTGTTTAATTTAATGACAGTAATATGATTCCAAGGGGAGAGACATTAAAAGATGTGTATCTATAGTTGAAACAAGTGAGCATGCCGCTAAAAATTATCTTTCAACATTAGCGGTTCTCCAACTTGATGCGATATTGATTGGTGCTAGAAAAATATCCATAAAGAAGCCAAAGCAAGGTAATAAAAACCAACAGCCTTTTGAAAGGATGATGATTATGGAATACGATTTAATAGGGATAGGTACTGTAAAAATGACAGTTGGGATACGTCGAAGGACGCAAGAAAAAGTGCAATACTGTATCACAGCTATCACTAGTAAGTAAAAAGAAGAAGGATGTGCCAGGCACATCCTTCTTTATATTTGCCCCAAATGCATGAAAGAGGTTTACACTTGCGTGTGATGCTATGCTGGCGGGGACTTTGCACTACCCATATGCATCTTCTGTTCACGACTTACATATACGCCGCAAAGGTATTGTATTTTTTCTAATCCGCCAATGGAATGAGATAAGTTTTAATAACTTTGTAAAAACGCTACGCCAATAAAATATGAAAAGCTTCTTAAAAATTCTCCTTATTGCATTTATAGCATTCTCTTGCAAATCCAAACAAATAAGCGATGAATCTATCACCAAAGCAATTGCTGAGGGCAACTTCACCTGCGCAGAGCGGATGATCAGGACAAAGATTACCACTGAAAAGCTTACACCTGGAGAAATCTGGGATCTGGAGGCAAAAATTGAGACAATGCGCCGCACCCGAGGGGAGTTCACAGAAGATGACACAACGGTAATGGCCTACATAAAGGGGATAATTCCGGATGTCACTCCGGAGCAGATTGCCCGCTGGGAGAGCACCGGTGCCCTAGAATGCATGACCATAGACGGCACCAAGAAATACTTCTGGGGAGCCGCAAGGAACCTTTTCAGAATAGACCGCGAGGCCAAGGCGGCATGGGACAAAGTTAAAGGTATTCATCCCGACGATCTTGATATCTTCAAGGCCGGCCACATTCCACCTGTAATTGCCCAGACCAGGGAAAGACAGATTGAGCACCTCTCAAAACCCCAGAAGATGAGGATCACCTACTCCATCACCGTAAAACCCAACGAGGTACCTGAAGGTGAGATGATAAGAGTATGGATGCCTTACCCAAGGGAGAACAAGAGAAGCGGAAACATAAAACTCCTTTCAACAACAGACAAGAACTATATCATTGCTCCCGACAACTACGCCCACAAAAGTATCTACATGGAGTCTCCTGCCATAAAGGACAGTGCAATGAAATTCGGCTACCAGCTGGAGCTTGAAACCAGAGACCACTGGTTCAACTTTGGCCCTGAAGATGTGAAGCCTTACAATACTGAGAGCGGACTCTTCAAAAAATACACTGCAGAGCGCAACACTCATGTAATCTTCACCCCACAACTCAAACAGATTACAGACAGCATCACAGCTGGTGAAACAAGCCCTTACAGCAAGGCCCTTAAAATCTTTGACTTCATAGCAGAGAACATCCCATGGGCAAGCGCAAGGGAATACACCACATTTGAAAACATCCCTGAATATGTTCTCAAGAACAGGCACGGAGACTGCGGCCAGGTAAGCCTCACATTCATAGCCATGGCCCGTTACGCCGGCATCCCCGCCAAATGGCAGAGCGGCTTTGTAGCCCACCCCGGTATGGGCGGCATGCACGACTGGTGTGAAATCTTCTTTGAAGGAATAGGCTGGGTACCTGTAGACGCATCATTCGGTCTGTGCAAAAGCGATAATGACAAAGTGCGCCACTTCTACTTTGGCAGCATAGACAGCCACCGCTACTACGTGAACGAAGACTACTCAGGAGAGTTCTTCCCTGCCAAGACCCACCTGCGCAGCGAACCGGTAGACTTCCAGCGCGGCGAGGTTGAGTGGAAAGGTGAAAACCTTTACTTTGGCCGTTGGAAATACAAGATGAATGTTGAGTATCTATAATTTTTTTTAACCATTAAAGTTACGTCGTCTTTTTGTATAAGACGCTGATTATTAATACTATACAAAATAAGGTTTGCATTTATTTTGCAAACTTTATTTTGTATCTATTTGATTTTTAGAATTTTGTACAAAAAGACGACGTAACATTAAATAAGCTCCATTGTCATTGAAATATCCTCCTTAGGTCTGTCACCGCGGGCAGTGGCGCAGTTCTGGATTTTCTCCACCACATCAAGTCCCTCAACAACCTCTCCAAAAACGGTGTACTGGTTGTCCAAGTGAGGTGTACCGCCTACAGTGCTGTAAGCCTCTTTCTGGGCCTCAGTAAACTTGAATCCCCCTTTCTCCTTAACCTCAGCCTTTGTAAGGGTAATCAGCTCCTCCTGAAGTTCCATAAGGCCAGCCTGGTCCCTGTTGCGGCGCAGATCCATAATCTGGGCCTTGCGCTCTGCAGCAAGACGGTTGAAAATCTCCTGTTCCACCATCATGGTCATCTGTTTCTCCATCTGACCAAGCTTGCTTCCTGCATACACATCACCCCACACAATATAGAACTGGCTTCCCGACGAATTCCTTTGAGGATTCACCTCATCACCCTGTCTTGCAGCAGCAAGGGCACCTCTCTTGTGGAAAAGCTCAGGGTAAACAATCTCTGCAGGAACAGTATAGCCAGGGCCACCTGTGCCAAGAGATTTGCCTGCAGGGGCACCCTTTGAATCAGGGTCGCCACCCTGCACCATAAAATTCTTGATTACTCTATGGAAAAGGGTACCATTGTAATAGCCCTCTTTTACCAATTTGATGAAATTGTCCCTATGCTGAGGAGTCTGGTCATAAAGCTCAACCTTAATATCTCCCAATGTAGTCTTTATAAGTACTTGTGTTGCCATATATCTTCTGTTTTTCATGTTTATCTGAATAGCGGAGAGGCGTACATCTGCACATCCTCCTTTGTAATTGTCTGGTTGCCCAAGATAAGCAGACGTTCTGTAACGTTCCTAAGCTCACGGATGTTTCCTGTCCAGGCATGCTTCTGCAGCTCTGCCACCGCATCATCTGCTATGGCGCGGTTAGCCATACCTGTTTCATTGCAAATCTGTTCTATGAAATGGTTCACCAACAGAGGAATATCCTCCTTGCGCTCTGCAAGTGACGGAACATGGATTACAATGACACTCAACCTGTGGTAAAGGTCCTCGCGGAAGTTCCCTTTGGCAATCTCTTCAAGCAAGTTCTTGTTGGTGGCAGCCACCACCCTTACCTTCACATTTATATCCTTGTCTGAGCCCACTCTGCTGAGCTTGTTCTCCTGCAGCACCCTAAGCACCTTAGCCTGGGCACTGAGGCTCATGTCTCCAATCTCATCAAGGAACAATGTGCCGCCATCGGCCTGCTCAAACTTTCCTTTATGGTCTTTTACCGCACCCGTAAACGAACCTTTCACATGTCCGAACAGTTCGCTCTCAATAAGTTCTCCAGGTATTGCAGCGCAGTTCACCTCAACAAACGGCATGCTCTTGCGGTTGCTCTTCTCGTGCAGCCATCTTGCCACCAGTTCCTTACCTGTACCGTTGGAACCGGTAATCAGCACACGTGCATCTGTGGGTGCAACCCTCTCTATCATCTCCTTAATCCTCACAATAGCCTCCGATTCACCTACAATCTGAGGTATTCCGGCAACTTTCTCAACCTTTTTCTTAAGAATTTTGGTCTCCTTTACAAGGGAAGTCTTGTCTGTAGCATTCTTTAGGGTAATGAGTATGCGGTTAAGGTCCAATGGCTTCTGAATGAAGTCAAATGCCCCCTTCTTAATACAATCTACCGCAGTATCAATGGTACCATGGCCGGAAATCATAACCACAGCTGTGTCAATACCATTCTCCACAATCCTCTCAAGCATCTCTACACCATCCATCACAGGCATCTTGATATCTGAGAAAATCACATCATAACTGTTTGCCAGGGCCATCTCCAACCCCTCCTTGCCATCTGCAGCAAGTGCCACCTCATGCCCCTCAAACTCAATTATATCCTTGAGTGCAAAGCGGATGCTTTTCTCGTCATCTACAATCAGTATCTTCATATTTTACTGTTTAAATAATTGTCAAACTCTTCTTTCATGCCACCCTCCTTAAGGGAGAATGACGATTGATAAATTATCCTTGGCTGCAGTTTCTCCAGAACATATCTGGTAAAAATGGAAGCCAGCACAATGTAATCAACCCTTATTGGAGACATACCCGGCATCTGCAGCCTCTCACTGGCCAAAGATGCAACCAAAGTGTCATCCAGTTTTATCAAATCCTCCATTGCAAGCTCAATTGAAGGGAGTTCCCCATAGCCGCAATTGAAGATAAGGTCTTTGAAGGTATCAAATGATCCCGACGACCCTATAAAAATCCTTGGCCCGAACTTCTCCACCATCTCCCACAGCTCCACCAGCACCTCTTCGTTGAATTTGATAAACTCAGCAGCAACCTCCTGTGGAATGGGATCTTCGTATGCAAACCTCTCGCGCATGCGTGCCATACCTATCGGGAAGCTTTTCTTCCAGAGGATTTCTGCTCCGTTGGTGATGATGAATTCATTGCTTCCACCTCCAATATCCAGCATGAGGGCATTCTCTCCGGTGGCAAACCTGCCGTCTGCCCCACGCAGCCCCCCAACACTCTCCATTATCCCCTTAAAAATGAGTTCCGCCTCACGCTCTCCAGGGATAATCCTCACCTTGAACCCGAACCTGCGGTTGAGATACTCAGCAAATTCTGCGCCATTCTTGGCATCCCTCACTGCAGAAGTGGCATACGGAATAATTTCATCCGCACCTCCTGCCAGTTCAATCTGCTCCATAATTCTCTCCAGCGCAGCGGTGGCAGTCCCATATGCAACCGGTGCAATAAGTCCGTCTGCAAGCCCTCCACCACCAAGTTTGGCGGCACATTTGTACTCCTTAACGGTCCTACACTCACCCTGAGGGGTAAATTCGCACAAAATCATGTTGAACACATTGGTGCCCAAATCAAGAATAGCCTTTCTCATCTTCACCTTTATCTTTAAAACATTGTTTTACAAAGATAAGTTTTATTTGTATTTTTGCCCTTATGGAAAAATCTAAAATTATAATTGCCATAGACGGCCACTCCTCTACAGGAAAGAGCAGCTTTGCAAAACAGGTTGCTGCAAGACTCGGCTACGTACACGTAGACACCGGCGCAATGTACCGCGCAGTAACATACTATGCATTTACCAACGGTTTTATAGACAACAAAGGAAAAATCAACGAAGAGGGATTGAAACTCACCCTCCCTGCAAACAAAATTTCCTTTAAGATTGGTCCCGACGGCAAATCTCAGACCTGGCTCAACAATGCCTGCGTGGAGAAACAGATCCGCACCCTGAATATCTCAAACAAGGTGAGCAAGATTGCTGCCCTTCCATTTGTAAGGGAGTTCGTTGACTCCATTCTCCGCAAATTTGGCCAGACAAAAGGTGTTGTAATGGATGGCCGTGATATTGGTACAGCAGTATTCCCTAACGCAGAACTCAAGATTTTCATGACAGCATCTGTTGAAGTAAGGGCCCAGAGAAGGTTTAAAGAGATACAGGAAGCTGGCGGAAAAGAGAGTTTTGATGATGTTCTTAAAAACCTCAAGGAACGCGACCACCTGGATCAGACCAGAGAGGTTTCCCCTCTGAGAAAAGCAGACGATGCACTTCTGCTTGACAATAGCCACATGAGCATTCCGGAGCAGTTCGTATGGCTTAACATCATCCTGCTGGAACGTTTTGGACTGCAAATGAAATAAAAGAGATGGATATGCGCCTTGCAATAGAAATAGATGAAGGCTCAGGCTTCTGCTACGGAGTGATCAGAGCAATTGAGAAAGCTGAATCAAGATTGAAGGAGACATCTTCACTGTACTCCCTTGGAGCCATTGTACACAACAACTCAGAGTTGGAGAGGCTCAACAGCATTGGACTGCAAGTGGTTGACCTGGAGCAGATGAAGGAACTTTCAGACACTACAGTTCTTATCCGCGCCCATGGAGAGCCTCCAACAACCTATAGTTTGGCAGCAGAGCGCAATATCTCTCTTATAGACTGCACCTGTCCTGTAGTACTTAAACTTCAGGAGAGGATAAGGGAAACATATGCCGCTGGAAAAGGACAGATAGTAATATTTGGAAAAATAGGCCATGCCGAGGTTAATGGTCTGGTGGGCCAGGCAGGCGGGGATGCTGTTGTGGTAGACAGCATTGCCAGCCTTAATAAACTTGACTTTTTAAAGCCGATCAGAATTTTCTCACAAACCACAAAAGATCCTAAGGAATACACTGAAATATGTGATGCCATAAAGGAACGCATTGTTGCGGCAGGCGGCTCATTGGAAAACTTTACAATCCACGATACAATCTGCAGACAGGTTGCCCAGAGGCACAAGAACCTTGTAGCTTTTGCCCGCAAACATTCAGTGATTGTATTCATCAGCGGCAAAGAGAGTTCCAACGGCAAAGTGCTCTATGACCTGTGCAAATCTGTAAACCCAAGGTCATACCACATCCAGACAGTAGACCAGATAGACCCGCAGTGGTTCATGGAAGGCGACTCCGTAGGAATCTGCGGCGCTACCTCCACCCCAAAATGGCAACTCGAAGGTGTCGCACAGGCTCTTGGGAAGATATAAAGGCATATACAACCTAGAAAATTATCTCCGCGCCATTCTCGTCAACAGTAACTGTAACTTCGCGGCCGGTATACATGGCAAAGTTCGGTCTGCCATGGCCGGCTGGGAATCCGAAGATTACCGGAACATCCAATGTATCTGTATATCTTTTTATAAGGTCGTATGGGTGTACTCCCCAAGGATCCTCAAGATCTGATATGTTTGTAAAAAGTCCTACAAGGAACGCCTTTGCCTTTGCAAGCTTTCCACTCTTTTGCATCTGCTGCATCATGCCGTCAATGGCGTTCATACTCTCCCCTATCTCCTCAATGAAGATGATGGTATTGTCATCAACAGGCATATCGTACGGCGTTCCCTCTGCAATTGAGATAAGTGTCATGTTACCTCCAACCAGTTTGCCGGTTGCTGTACCATACTTATTGTATGGGTGCGGATCAATCTTGTAGCCCTTAACCCTTCCAAACAACGCATCACCTACTGAATTGGCTGCAGGATCAGGGCGTTTTGTCTGCCAGTATGAGCTCAACATTGGGCCGTGGATACTCTCTATGCCATGTCTCTGAAGTGCAAGATGATAAGTGGTTACATCACTGAAACCTACAATCCATTTTGGATTCTTTCTCACCTGCTCAAAATCCACATATTCAAGAGTTCTTATAGCGCCATAGCCTCCACGGTAGAAGACAATTGCTTTAATGTTAGGGTCATTGATCATCTCCATAAACTCCTGGGCTCGCTCCTGGTCAGTAACATTGAACGGAGTTGCCTCGTGTTTGAAGAGATTCTTGCCGCATTTCACATTTACACCCCAAGATTTCACTACCTCAATAAGGGTATCTGTCTGTCCCGGTCTGTGAACCATAGGAGATGAAACTATCATAAGTCCCACAGTATCACCAGGCTGGAGATAGGCCGGCCTTATCATTTCAAGTTCATTCTTCTGATGGCCACAGGCAACAGCCAAAAGGGCTGCAAAAACTGCAAAGATCAACTTTTTCATCACTGCAACAATTTACTCTTCATCCTCATCGCGCTTGCGCAACACCGCTTTCCTCAACTCAAAGTTCTGGCCAAGATACCTCTTCCTCACCTCAGGGTTGTTTGCCAACTGCTCCGGAGTACCGCTCTCAAGGATATTTCCATCATAAAGAAGGTATGCCCTGTCTGTAATGGCAAGGGTCTCGTGAACGTTGTGGTCGGTAATGATGATTCCAATGTTCTTGTTCTTCAGTTTGGCAATGATATGCTGGATATCCTCCACCGCAATTGGGTCTACACCGGCAAACGGCTCGTCGAGAAGAATGAATTTGGGATCAACCGCAAGTGCACGGGCAATCTCACATCTTCTTCTCTCTCCTCCACTGAGCTGTATACCGTAACTTTTCCTCACCTTCTCCAACCTGAATTCAGCAATGAGGCTCTCAAGCCTCTCCTTCCTCTGCTCTTTGGTAAGGTCTGTATGTTCCATCACCGACATGATGTTGTCCTCCACGCTCATCTTCCTGAAAACGGAAGCCTCCTGTGCAAGATACCCAAGTCCCTTTTGCGAACGCTTGAACATTGGAAGATCTGTAATCTCCTCATCATCAAGGAATATCTTTCCGCCGTTAGGCTTGATCAGTCCTGTAATCATATAGAAACTGGTTGTCTTGCCGGCTCCATTAGGACCCAACAAACCTACAATCTCTCCCTGGTTGACCTCAAACGACACCCCTTTTACAACGGTACGTTTTCCATAAATCTTTATAAGGTCTGTGCAATATAAACGCATATTCTAAATAATGTCTAAATCCAAATCTTTGGTAAGTTCTACAACTTGCGGGTAATTTTTGCGCATCTGCTCCGCCTTCTCATATGCGGTGTACGGAACCTTTTTCTGCTGCGTAGCCTCAATCACCTCAACTTTAATCATCACCTCACCATTATTGAGCTCCTTCTGCAGGAATCCTATAAGCTGAGGCAACGAGTTCTTCTCTATCCAGCTCTGCTGTGCGCTGTTGCCCACCTTGAACACAACTGTAACTCCGTCCTCCTTAAGTATAGGCTCGGTCTGCTTGATTGCAGTGGCGAGTCTAGGATACTGGCTCTGGGTCTGGGCCATTTTTGTCCAGGCCTCCTTAAGTTTCTCCATTGTTACGGGCTCATTCCCTGCAACAGCCTCCTGCTGCTGGGTTTTTGGAACACTCTGCGCCTTCTTTATGATGCTGCTTATTGATATTCCACCCTGAGGTTTCTTTACAATCTTCTCTCCGGCCGGTGTTTCAGGCTCTTTTGAGCCCAACGCTGCAATCACATTTGATGCAGGAGCCGCCTCTTTTGCCTCACCCTGCTGTGTAGCTGCCGTCTCTACTGCCGCTGCCTGTACAGGTTGTGCCACCTCCACCTGAGCCGCCGTTTCCACAGGAGGGGCAGGTGCCGGTGCCGATGAAGGGGCAGGCGCCGATGAAACAGATGACGCCGCAGGTGCTGTAGGCTGAACCGGAGCTGCAGCTTGCGGTGCAGCCTGGGCTGCTGTAGTCTGCAACTGTGCCAGTTTCACAAGCAAAAACTCTACCAGAAGTCTCTGGTTGCTGCTTGCCCTGTAGTCACTCTCGCATTTTACAGTATGGCCAAGTGCCTCATAAATATATCTCACAGACATTTTTGCACTCTGATCCCTATACCTCTGAGCCAATGCAGGTGCCATCTCAAGAAGTTTCTCCGTTGATGCATCCTTGCACACAAGCAGGTTTCTCAAATGTGAACTCAAGCCTGTTATGAAATAAAGGGCATTGAATCCCTTTGAAAGGATTTCGTCAAATAAAAGAAGTGATTTGGCAAAGTTGCCACTTAGGGCACTCTCCATTATATTGAAATAGTACTCGTGGTCGAGCACATTCAGGTTTCTGATTACTGAAGCATACTCAATCTCTGTTCCGCAGAATGCCACGCACTGGTCAAACAGGGTAAGGGCATCCCTCATTGCACCGTCGGCCTTCTGGGCAATCACGTGCAGAGACTCAAGATCAATCTTCACCCCCTCCTGTTTTGCAATTGAGGAGATGTTCTTCACAATATCCTCTACAGAGATACGGTTGAAGTCGTATGTCTGGCAACGTGAAAGAATTGTCGGGAGGATTTTGTGCTTCTCTGTTGTGGCAAGGATGAAGATTGCGTGTGCCGGCGGTTCCTCAAGGGTTTTGAGGAAGGCATTGAATGCTGCAGATGAGAGCATGTGCACCTCATCTATAATGTACACACTGTACTTGCCAATTTGCGGCGGGATCATCACCTTCTCTGTTAGGAGTCTGATATCGTCTACAGAGTTGTTGGATGCCGCATCAAGTTCATGGATACAATATGAACGGCCCTGGGCAAATGACAAACATGATTCACACTCCCCACAAGGCTCCAGGTCTGCACCCGGATTCATACAGTTGATTGTCTTTGCAAATATTCTGGCTGTAGAGGTCTTTCCCACACCCCTTGGACCACAGAACAGATATGCATGCGCCAACTGGTCCCTCTTGATAGAGTTCTTCAGTGTTACCGCTATGCTGTCCTGTCCAACCAGGCTCAAAAAGTTGTTTGGCCTGTATTTGCGTGCCGATACTATAAATTTCTCCATAATCTACAAAAATACGAATAATTTCTAATTTTGCAGAGATTTTTATAACGCTATGGAGAGTACAAAAAACAATATATTGAGAATTGCATTCAAACAGACCAGCTCGCCGGTTGCATATTGCGCCCTGTCTGCAAAATGCGGCACCAGAGATGAAGATCCCGCATACAACGGACTGGCCCATTTTACTGAGCACATGTTCTTTAAAGGAACGCTCAAAAGGAAGGCAAGCAGCATCAACAATGCACTGGAAAGGGTTGGAGGAGAGCTGAATGCATATACTACCAAAGAAGAGACTGTACTGCACACAACCGTTCTTGGAGAAGATCTGCCAAAGGCTATAGACCTCCTTATGGAACTGGCTTTCACCTCAACTTTCCCCCAGAAGGAACTGGAAAAGGAGATGGATGTGATTGTGGAGGAGATTGTTTCATACAAAGATATCCCCGCAGACTGCATCTACGAACATTTTGAGCAGCTGCTGTTTGAGGGGCACCCCCTTCAGATGCAGATTCTTGGAGAGAAGAAAACCCTCAAGAAGATAAACTCGCAGATAATGCAGGAGTACAACAGGCGCTTTTTCACCCCAAGCAACATGGTTTTTACCGTTGTGGGGGCCGCATCAAAAAGGAAAGTGGTGGAGCTTGTAAAGAAATCAGCAGCCAAATACTACGGGGAAAGCATTGGACTTGAGATAATTGAGGAGGGAATGCCTTCCAACAGGCCATCTCTCCTTAATCCCGACAGTACCTTACCTGATGCACCCCCATTCCACAAAGTTGCAGCCAAAAAGAGCCACCAGGGACACTGCATTGTGGGATGCCGTGCATACAGCACATACACAGGAAAGAGGATACCCCTATCGCTGCTGACAAATATCCTTGGAGGCCCCGCTTCAGGCTCAAGACTGAACATGTCCCTGAGGGAAAAGCACGGACTTGTATATAATGTTGAAGCGGTTTATACCCCCTACTCCGATACCGGAATCTTCAGCATCTACTTTGGATGCGACAAAGAAGACATTGACAAGTGTCTTGGACTTATAAAGAAGGAACTTGACAAGCTTGTGGAGACCCCGCTCTCCCCTGCCGCACTCAAAGCCGCCAAGAAGCAGCTCATTGGACAACTCTCAATTGCCCAGGACAATGCGGAGGCACAGTGCCTTTCTATGGGAAAATCGCTGCTGGCTTACGGCAAGATAAGCTCATTTGAGCAGATGAGACAGAAAATTGAATCCATCACAGCCCAAGAGCTTCAGGAGGTAGCCAAGGAGATCCTCTCATGGGACAGGATGAGCACCCTTATTTACAATTAAAACCAAGAACAATGAATCTTAACGAATATCTTTTGAATTTCTCACAGGAGCAGGATCCTGTTTTGCAGTGGCTTCAGAAACAGACCAATCTGAGAACCAACCACGCAAGAATGCTTTGTGGCCCTGTAGAGGGAAAACTTATTGAAATGATCAGCAGAATGATCCGCCCCAAAAACATCCTTGAGATAGGCGCCTTTACCGGCTACTCGGCCATCTGCCTTGCAAGGGGACTGAAGGAAGACGGGCATCTGGATTCACTGGAGCTGAACGATGAACTTGAGGACCTCATTCTGCAGGCTCATGAGAAGGCCGGGCTACAGGACAGGATTACCATGCATTTCGGTGATGCAAAGGAGACTGTCGGGAAGCTGAAACAGGAAGGGAAGATGTACGATCTTGTGTTCATTGATGCAAACAAGAGGGAGTACCCGGAGTATTACAACCTGGTTTTTGACATGGTTCCATCAGGCGGTTACATCCTGGCAGACAACGTATTGTGGGACGGCAAGGTGTATCAGGAGCCTGTACCGCAGGATGCCCAGACCCAGGGAATCATCCGTTTCAACCAAATGGTGAAAGATGACCCCAGAGTTGAAAATGTGATTCTCCCGCTGAGGGACGGAATGAACCTTATCCGCAAGAAATAGTTACTTGAGAATATTCAGATACCTGTAGAAATGCCCCATTGTTCCAAGGCTGTCCATCTGGAATGCATATCTTTCCATTTGGGCGCGAAACTCGGGCATTTTTTCTTTGGATACAGGCTCCACACTTGGGCTCTCCATCTTCAAAGGATCAATAGGCTTGCCGTTCTTGTACACCCTGAAATCCAGATGAGGGCCTGTAGAAAGGCCGGTACTTCCCACATAACCTATAAGCTGCCCGCGGGTTACCCTGCTCCCCTTCACTATCCCTTTTGCATACCCTTTGAGGTGCATGTATGATGTTACATAATTGCCGGGATGTTTGATCTTTATGGTATTTCCGCCACCTCCGGCCCATCCCCTGTGGGTGACCACTCCGTCACCAAGCGCCACTACCGGAGTGCCGCTCGGCGCTGCATAATCCACACCTGTATGGGGGCGCACAATCCTCAACACCGGATGTTTACGTGCGTATGTAAATCTTGAACTGATTCTTGTAAAGTTCAAAGGGGCTTTAAGGAAGGCCTTCTTCATGCTCTCCCCCTTTTCGTTCCAGTAAATGCTGCTGTTCTCCCCAGCATTGAATCTCACAGCCTTATATTGCTTGCCGGCATGCATGAATTCTGCATAGTATATGTTTCCCAACCCCATATATTCCCCATTATGCTGCAGCTCCTCATACATCACCTCAAACGAGTCTCCGCTCTGCAAGCCAAAAAAATCTATTGTACAGTCATATACATCGGAAAGTTTGAGGGCCATCATTGCCGGGATGCCGGCTTTCTGCACATCATTCCACAAAGATGTTGAAATGGTCACCTGGGCTTTCTTGAGCACCGGCGCCACCTCTTTTTTGCTGATATATGCATATAGAGAATCCTTTAAGGAAACAACTACCGAACTGATATTGTCAAGCTCATATACAAAGAACGCCGCTGCACCGGAAGAATCCTTTTCCCTGAAAATCTCATACCTGTTGCCCAGCCTTATTTTGGTAAGGTCAAACACGTTCCTGCTCGCCTGTATGATGGGCTGCACCCCACTTGCCCCAACTCCGCAATCCTCCATGATTGTGCCAAAAAAGTCCCCCTTTTTCACCTCTCCCGGTTCAATGAAATACCTCTCTGCCTCCAAACCGTACTTGAGTTGTACCGGAGCAGTCTCCCCTACCGCCTCATTTCCACCCTTCCCATCTGGCGATGAACAACTTACAATTAGCAAAAATACTGAAATCAATGATAGAAACCTCATGGCAAAATCCTCTTAATATGATTGGTCAAATCTGTTTTACCCCTGCTGGGAATGTAAAGATAAACCTCATTTTTCAATTGTTGATAATTTTGTGTAAAAAAGTGGAAAATTTTGGAAATATATGGAGAAAGTGTTGTATTTTTGCATCAACCGTCACTTTATAAAAAAAAGAAGGACCAATGGCAAAATTCATAGGAGAATACAGCGTAAAAATTGATGACAAAGGGAGAATGATTTTCCCCTCTGCCTTCAAGTCTGCTTTTGCTCCCGACGAGAAAATTGCATTGGTAGTGAAGAAGGATATGTTTGAGGATTGTCTCCAGATGTTCACCTACAGCCAGTGGGAGGAGGAGTCGGACCAGGTAAAGGCAAAGCTTAATTTCTTCAGAAGGGAGCATGCCGATTTCTGGAGGGAATATATGAGGAACAGGGCGGTTGTTGAGCCGGATGAAAAACTTGGAAGGATCACCATTCCAAAAAAGATGCTTTCAAGCATAGGAGCCCAGAAGGAGATGATTTTTGTGGGAAATGACCACAAGATTGAGATCTGGAGCAAAGAGAAATATGACCGGAAACAGATGAGTTCCGATGAATTCATTGCCCTTGCCCAAAGCATTTTGGGCTAAGAAATAGAATAACCCCATAAAAAACACAACACTATGTCCCAGTATCACGTACCGGTATTGCTTAATGAAAGCGTTTCTGCCCTCAATATTGAGGAAAACAGAAACGGTGTGTTTGTAGACGCCACTTTTGGAGGTGGCGGACACAGCCGCGAGATATTGGAAAGGTTGGGTCCAAAAGGAAAACTTATAGCATTTGACAGGGACAGCGATGCCATAAAGAATGCCCCAAAGGACAAGAGGCTGATTCTTGTGCACAACAACTTCAGGTTTGTGCAGAATTTTGTGAGGGCATTGGGATTTATCGGGAAGATTGACGGCATCCTTGCAGACCTTGGAGTTTCATCACACCAGTTTGACACTGGAGAAAGAGGTTTCTCTTTCAGGTTTGACGCTCCGCTTGACATGAGGATGAACCAGCTTGGGGGAAAAAGCGCTGCAGATGTTGTGAACACCTATTCACAGGAAGAGCTGGGGAACATATTCAGGATATACGGAGAACTTGACAAGCCATGGAAAGCGGCAGAGATGATATGCAAGGCAAGGGAAAGTGCCCCCATTGAAACAACAGGAGACTTGAGCAAGGCTGTAGCCAAACTTTACAACAGTTTCAATGAACACAAGTTTCTGGCAAAACTTTACCAGGCATTGAGGATTGAGGTGAATATGGAGATGAGGGCTCTTGAAGATTTCCTCAACGGCACACTGGCCTGTCTGAAACCACAGGGAAGGCTTTCGGTAATCACTTACCACTCCCTTGAAGACAGAATGGTGAAAAATTTTATAAAAACTGGGAATATCCAGGGAAATGAGGCGAAAGATTTTTACGGAAGGAGCCTCTCTCCTTATACACAGGTAAGCAGAAAGCCAATCCTTCCTACTGAAGAAGAGATATCCTCAAATACAAGGAGCAGAAGCGCCAAACTGAGAATAGCGGAACTGACAGAAAAAGAATAACGGAATAATGGAGAACAGCACAGACAAACGCAGATTCAATTTTGCAAGTGATATATTGGGCGGCCAAATCTTGAACAGATTAAAGACGGTTGACCAATATTTCATTATATATCTGTTTGTTCTCGTCATTGCATTCATCTCAATCAACCTTGGTGTGGAGAAGACCCAGATGACAATGAGACGCAACCAGAGGGAACTGAAGAACCTTAAGGCAGACTATACTGCCAAGGCTGCAAGACTCCAGTATTTGAGCAAAAGGAACGAGGTTGAACAAAGGCTGAAAGAACACAACTCATCATTACACAAACCTATAACCCCGGCCAAGGCTGTAAAATTGGCCAAAAGACACAGATAATGGAAAAGATAGACAGAATATTCAAGAATATGGCTTTGCTCTATAAGCTGTTTGTACTCATAGCAGTGGCTGTTGTGGGCAAGATTGTCTATTTGCAGTTTATCAACCCTACCGACACAAAGGCTGTGGACATTGCATACAAAGAGGAGACAATTGAGGCCATAAGGGGTGATATCCTTGCCAGGGACGGCAGGCCTATGGCCACATCTGTACCGTACTACCAGATAAGAATGGACTGCACTGTATCAAATCAGGATACATTCAACAAATATATAGACGCATTGAGCAAGTCGCTTGCCTCGTTCTACAAGAACAAGAAAGCCTCAGAGTACAAGAAAGAACTTGTGAAAGCCAGAAAAGAGGGCAAAAGATACAAGACAATAGGCAACAGGCTTGTTGACTATGCAGAACTTGCCGAGATAAAGAAATTCCCCATCTTCAGGCTTGGCGCAAACAGGGGCGGAATTATTGTTGAGCAGAAATACAAGAGGAACAACCCTTACGGCAGACTCGCCTACAGGACAATAGGTTTCATCAATACAGAGGGTGTTGGTGTAGGTATTGAGGGAACCTGCGATTATTATCTCAAGGGAACCCCGGGCAAACAGACAATCCAGAAGATGCTTGGCGGCGAATGGAGACCGGTAACAGGTGTGGAGGGTATTGCCCCTAAAGACGGATACGACATTCAGACCACCATCGACATTGAGATTCAGGAGGCAGCAGAAAAAGCCTTGAGGGAGCAGCTTGCCAAAGGAATGAACATTGAGGGTGGCACAGCCATAGTGATGGAGGTTGCAACCGGTGCAGTGAGGGCCATTGCCAACATGAAAAAGATGGGTAACGGCTATGACGAATCATACAACTACGCAATTGGAGACGCAACTGAGCCAGGCTCCGTTTTCAAACTGATGACCCTTGTAGCATTGCTTGAAGACGGCCATGTTACACTTGACGACCCTATAGACGGCGGCAACGGCAAATGGAGCTACGGCGGACACACATACTCTGATACCCATGCCTACGGAATGATGGATGTGAAGACAGCCCTTGCAAAATCATCAAACGTGGCTTTTGCCAAACTTGCCACCCATTACTACGAAGGAAAGGAACAGCAATATGTAGACCGCCTGAACAGCATGAAGGTTGGAGAGAGGTTCAATCTTGATATACAGGGAGAGGCCCGCGCCTCAATTTATGGCCCGGGAGATGCAATGTGGAGCAGATCCAGCCTTTCATCAATGGCCATAGGCTACGCAACGCTGCTTACCCCGCTGCATACACTCACATTCTACAACGCCATTGCAAATGACGGAAAGATGATGAAGCCGTATTTCATTGAGAATTACCAGGAGAATGGAGAGGTTGTAAAGGATTTCGGGCCACAGGAGATGAGCGGTTCAATCTGTTCAAAGGAAACAGCAAGGGAAGCAAGAAAAGCCCTGATGCATGTTGTTGAGGTTGGTACCGGAAAATTCATGAAGAACGACAAATACAAAATTGGAGGAAAGACCGGAACATCCCGTATAGCATTTGGAGGCAAAATAGGATATGAGAAGAACGGATTCAGAAGATATCAGGCATCATTTGCCGGATTCTTCCCTGCCGACAACCCCAAATACTCGGCAATAGTGGTGCTGTACTCAGGAGAAACCAGAGGAAACTTCTACGGCGGAAACTGGGCAGGTCCTGTTTTCAAACAGATTGCAGACCACATCTACTCAACCAGCAATGATTGGGAGCCTGTTCTCGACGGCAAGAAGAAATGCAGCAGCAGACCCGACATTGCAACCGGAAGGATGGATGCCCAAAATAAGGTTATGGCTGAATTGGGTATTGAATATGACAAGATTGACATAAGGGAGAACAATTCGTCGGGATGGGCAAGATTCAAAAAGGATTCCACTGGAAGGCTTTTGGCAATGAACTACCCTACAGACAACGATTCCCTTGCCAATGTTGTGAATATGGGATTGAAGGATGCCGTATATCTTTTGGAGAACAACGGATATAACGTAACATTTGAAGGATATGGAAAGGTTGTGAGCCAGGAGCCGGCAGCCGGAACAAAACTTGAAAGGGGTACAACTGTGAGACTTATACTTAAGGAAAAATGAAACTAAGCAGACTGTTACATAATGTGGAGCTTTGCTCACCGTTCAACGATGCAGAGATAGGGCATATAAGCTGTGATTCGCGCTCATGCTCAAAAGGTTCGCTTTTCATTGCAGTAAGGGGTGCCGACACAGATGGCCACACCTATATCAATAAGGCAATTGAGAACGGCGCATCGCATATCGTATGCGAAGAAATTCCTGCAGATGTGCAAGGGAAAGCCGAGTTCATTCTCATTAAGGAGAGCCGCAAGGCATGTGCCGCAATAGCCGCAAACCATTACGGCAATCCATCAGAGAAGCTGAGGGTTGTGGCGGTAACCGGCACAAACGGCAAAACCTCCATTGCAACCCTGCTTTACCAGCTGTTTACAATGTTGGGATACTCCTGCGGACTGCTCTCTACAATTGCAAACTATGTTGGGGAGAAGAGATACGAAACTATAAATACCACTCCAGGACCGCTGGAACTCAACCGTCTTTTGGCCCAGATGGCTGACGAGGGATGCGAGTTCTGCTTTATGGAGGCAAGTTCCCACGCAATAGACCAGCAGAGGACCGAGGGTATACACTTTACCGGTGCAGTGTTCACAAACCTCACACACGACCACCTGGATTACCACAAGACCTTTGCAAACTACCTTGCAAGCAAGAAAAGGTTGTTTGACAACCTTGCACCTGATGCATTCGCCCTTACCAATATAGACGACCGCAACGGTGAGGTAATGGTACAGAACACCAAGGCAACCATAAGCACATACTCATGCCGCAACTGGGCAGACTACAGGGTAAAGATTTTGGAGAAAACCATTGAGGGGATGCTCCTCAACATAAACGGCACTGAGGTATGGTGCAGGTTCATAGGAACCCACAATGCGGCAAACCTTACAGCAGTATACGGAACTGCAATGCTGTTGGGAGCCAAGGAGGAGGAGACAATAACAGCAATGAGCAGGCTGCAGTCTGTAGCTGGAAGGCTTGAGTACTTCAAGGGAGAGGACGACATCATTGCAGCAGTGGACTACGCCCACACACCGGATGCCCTTGAGAATGTCCTAAAGACCCTTCAGGAGCTGGAGCCTCAGGGTGACCTTGTTTGCGTATTCGGCTGCGGTGGCAACAGGGACAGGACCAAGAGACCTGAAATGGGAGCCATTGCAACAAAATATGCCGGCAGGGTGATAGTCACCTCAGACAACCCAAGATTTGAGGACCCATTGGAAATCATTGCAGACATAAAGGCCGGAATGGACATAAAAGGGAAGGCAAAATCACTTTTTATTCCCGACAGGACCGAGGCCATCCGCACTGCAATACTTACCGCAAAACCTGGATCAATCATCCTTGTAGCCGGTAAAGGGCACGAAGATTACCAGATAATAGGTGGAGTAAAACACCACCTCGATGACAAAGAGATAATAAAAGAATCCTTCATGATGCAGAAGGAGGCAAAAAACTGATAAAGGAAGAAAGAAATGATATATCACCTGTTTGAATACTTGAACAACTCGGGAGTGGACTTTCCGGGAATAGGACTGATGCAGTACATCACCTTCAGGTCTCTGATAGCTCTGATGACAGCCTTGCTTGTGGCATTGTATGCCGGTCCGAGAATCATCAGGAAACTGCAGAAGAAACAGATTGGAGAGGAGATCAGGGATTTGGGCCTTGAGGGACAGATGCAGAAAAAAGGTACCCCTACAATGGGAGGTATCATCATCATCATGTCAATCCTCATTCCGGCGCTGCTGTTCGGCAACCTCACAAATATTTATGTACAGCTGCTTATAGTATCGGCAATATGGCTTGGACTCATAGGATTCCTGGATGACTCAATAAAGGTATTCAAGAAGAACAAGGACGGCTTGAGCGGCAAATACAAAATCATAGGACAGGTAACCCTAGGACTTGTAGTGGGAATTGCCCTTTGCATGAGCGAGCAGACCAACCTGGATGTAACCCTCACAAACATCCCGTTCTTCAAAGGCAACCAGTTTGACTATTCATGGCTGAGCCCTTTTGACGGGGAATTTGGAGAGATCTTTACCAGAATAATATATGTGGCGATAATAATCTTCATAATCACTGCAGTATCAAACGGTTCCAACCTTACAGACGGCATGGACGGACTTGCTACAGGTGTTTCCGCCTTTATTGGAATTACTCTTGCCATCCTTGCATACCTGTCGGGAAACACAATATATGCTTCATACCTTGATATAATGTACATCCCCCACAGCGGTGAGGTGGTAATCTTCATGTCGGCATTCATTGGTGCCCTTGTGGGATTCCTCTGGTACAACACCTACCCTGCCCAGGTATTTATGGGAGATACAGGAAGCCTTGCATTGGGAGGAATCATTGCAGTTGCAGCCATCATCCTAAAGAAGGAGCTCCTCATTCCGGTAATGTGCGGTATCTTTTTGGTGGAAAGCCTCTCTGTTATCATGCAGAGATATTACTTCAAATATACCAAAAAGAAATACGGTGAGGGGCGCAGAATCTTTAAAATGAGTCCTCTGCACCACCACTTCCAGAAAGAGGGAATGCCTGCCCTAATCCAGAAACCCGAGAAGGCATGGCCAGAGGCAAAGATTGTAGTAAGATTTTGGATTATAACCATTTTGCTTTGTGCAATAACAATAATAACACTTAAAATACGTTAATCATGCAAAGAGTTGTTGTTCTTGGTGGCGGAGAGAGCGGTGCAGGTTCAGCCGTTCTTGCAAAGGTGAAGGGATTTGATGTCTTTTTAAGCGACAATGGTCCAATAAAGGAAGAGTTCAAAGCCATGCTTGCCAAATGGGAGATTGAGTGGGAAGAGTGTGGCCACACCCAGGAGAAAATCCTCAACGCCAACGAGATAATAAAAAGTCCGGGTATTCCCGACAATGTTCCCCTTCTTGTTGCAGCAAGGGAAAAGGGGATAAGCATCATCTCTGAGATTGAATTTGCAGGAAGATATGACTCTGCAAAGAAGATATGCATAACAGGCAGCAACGGAAAGACCACCACCACCTCGCTCATCTATTACATGCTTAAGAACGCGGGGCTGAATGTAGGACTGGCCGGCAACATAGGCCAGAGTTACGCATATCAGGTGGCTACCTGCAGCTATGACTACTACGTATTGGAACTGAGCAGTTTCCAGCTGGACGGAATGTACACATTTAAGGCAGACATTGCCATACTTATGAACATCACTCCCGACCATCTCGACCGCTACGACTACAAGATGCAGAACTATGTGAACTCAAAGTTCCGCATCACCAGAAACATGAAGGAGGAAGACTGTTTCATCTTCTGCCAGGACGACCCGGTAACCATTGGGGAGCTTGAGAAGATTGTGTCAAGGGCCAAGATGCTCCCGTTCTCGCAGAAACAGCAGGTTGAAGAGGGTGCATATCTGCAGGACGACAAGATGTGCGTGAAATTCAACGGAGACATGGATTTCATGTACCTTAAGGAACTTGCACTGCAGGGAAAACACAACGTATACAACTCAATGGCGGCTGCAATTGCGGCAAAAGCCATAAAAATAGACAAGAAGGTGATCCGCGAGAGCCTCATGACATTCACCGGAGTTGAACACAGGATGGAGAAAGTGCTCAAGATAAGGGACGTGATGTACATAAATGACTCAAAGGCTACCAATGTAGACTCTGCCTGGTATGCACTCGACAGCATGACCACCCCTGTTGTATGGATTGCAGGGGGCAAGGACAAGGGAAATGACTACTCCCCTCTTTACAATCTTGTTAAGGACAAGGTGAGGGTGCTCATCTGTATGGGTCTTCACAATGAGAAACTGCATGAGAACTTTGCAGACAAGGTTGACGTGATACTTGACGTTCAGTCTGCACAGGATGCCGTTGACAAGGCTTATCAGTTGGCGTTGCCTGGCGAGACAGTGCTGCTCTCACCATGCTGTGCAAGTTTCGACCTTTTCAAAAGCTACGAGGACAGAGGAAAACAATTTAAAGAAGCAGTAAGGAATTTGTAAGAAGATTATGGAGAACGCAACAACAGAAAAACGTGAGTCAATGCTGAGCAGGCTCAATGGGGACAAGGTGATATGGACAGTGGTATTCCTGCTGTCACTCATTTCCATTGCCCTTATCTACTCATCCAGCAGTTCACTGGCATACAAGGAAAAGACTACAAACTTTGCGTTCCTCATAAAACAGATACAGTTTGTTTTCATGGGACTTGTAGCCCTGTACATATGCTACAAGATTCCGTTGGGATGGTACAGGGGCCTGGCAAACATAGCCCTTGGCATAAGTGTGGTATTGCTGGCCCTAACCCCTATAATAGGAGTTGAAATCAATGGTGCCAAAAGGTGGATAGACATAGGATTCACCACATTCCAGCCCACGGAGATGGCCAAGATTGCCATTGTGCTCTATCTGGCAAGGGCACTGGAAGTGGCACGGCTCGACACTTTCAAGGAGTTCCTCATAAGGATAATCATTCCTGTAGGTATCACCTGCATACTCATTCTCATAGGAAGTGTATCTGCAGCGCTGTTTGTAGGACTCATCAGTCTCCTCATGCTTATAATTGCAGGGGTAAAATGGAACTATATCTTCAAGGCCGGCGGGATTGCAGCCGGAGCATTGCTCCTTATTGTAGTACTTCACATTTGCGGTCTTACCCTCTTCTCAAGGCTTGACACAGCAATGAGCCGACTCACAAAATTCACCAAGGGTGTGGAGATTGAAGAGAGCATGTCGGCAGAGGAGAAACAGAAACAGGCAGACAAGACATACCAGGCAGACATGGCAAAAGTTGCCATATCATCTGTAGGAGTATTGGGGAAAGGTCCGGGAAAAAGCACACAACGCTACTTCCTCCCCCACCCTTACTCAGACTATATCTTCACAATTATAATTGAAGAATACGGACTTGTTGGAGGAATAGGTGTGATACTGCTGTACATGTGGTTCCTGTTCCGGTGCATCATACTGGTAAAGAACTGCAAGAAGGTGTTTACCGCCCTTACGGTTGCCGGGCTGGGAATGCTCATAACCATACAGGCATCCCTGCACATACTGGTAAATGTAGGCTATCTTCCGGTTACCGGACACACACTGCCGCTGCTGAGCCTTGGAGGTACCTCCCTTGTAATTCTCAGCTGCGCATTTGGAATAATCCTCTCTGTGAGCCGCACCATTGATGTGAACTCACAGAAAAAACAGCTTACAGCCGCACCTGTTGCAGCACAGATTGGGCCTGAACCAACCCCTGCAACGGTTAAGGATGAAGAGAATACAGAATATGAAATAATGGGTCCGGGAGACCAGTTCAAATAATGGAGATGAAAAAGGAATTGAGAGTAATAATTAGCGGAGGTGGCACAGGAGGTCACATCTTCCCTGCCATATCCATAGCAAATGCCATAAAGGAGGCCAGGCCACATGCACAGATACTGTTTGTAGGTGCTCTTGGAAAAATGGAGATGGAAAAGGTTCCTGCAGCAGGATATGAGATAATAGGGATTCCTGCCAGAGGACTGAAGCGTCCGCTGTATTCGCCTTCAAATATCTCCGTAGCCCTCGATTACCTCAAATGCAGGAGACTTGCAAAAAGGATAATCAGGGAGTTCAAGCCCAACCTGGTTGTTGGTGTGGGCGGCTATGCCAGCGCAGCAATAGTTGGAAGTGCAGCAAAAATGGGAATTCCGGTACTGCTTCAGGAGCAGAACTCCTTTGCAGGACTTGTAAACCGCAAAAATGCAAAGGATGCAGCAAAAATATGCGTGGCCTACGACGGAATGGAGAGATTCTTCCCCAAAGAGAGGATCCTCAACACCGGAAACCCAATAAGAAAAGACATTGACAAAGCCACTCCTGAGCAGAAAGCCAAGGGATATGAATACTATAACCTTTCCCCTTTGAAGAAGACAGTATTTGTAGTAGGAGGAAGTCTCGGATGCCGCACCCTGAATGAGTGCATGAAGAAAGCCGTTGCAGAAGGAAAGCTTTTTGGTGGGAAAAATGAATACCAGGTAATCTGGCAGCACGGAAAAATATACAAGGAGGAGATTGATGCCTTTATGAAAGAAAAAGGGATAGAGGGTGTATATTATTCAGACTTCATACAAAGGATGGACCTTGCATACGCAGTGGCAGATGTTGTTGTAAGCCGCGCAGGAGCCGGAACAATCTCGGAACTTTGCGTTGCTGAAAAATGTACTGTCTTTGTCCCTTCACCAGTGGTTGCAGAAGACCACCAGACCCACAATGCCATGGCGCTGGTAAACAAAGGTGCGGCTATGATAGTAAAGGACGCTGCAGCAACAGAGGAGCTTCTCCCATGCCTTGAGGCACTTTTGAAGGATGAAGCCAAAATAAAAGAACTGGAAAAGAACATAGGCACACTTGCAAAGAAGGATGCTGCAGCAACAATTGCACAGGAATGCCTCAAACTTGCAGAGAAATAAGATGAAGAACGTATATTTCATAGGAATTGGAGGTATAGGAATGAGCGCAATAGCCCGTTACTATAACCATGCAGGATATAATGTGAGCGGATACGACCGCACACCGAGCAAGCTTACGGCCAATCTTGAGAAGGAGGGTATAAAGATACACTTCTCCCCTTGTATTGGGGCTATACCTGCCGATATTGAAGAGACCCTTGTAATATACACCCCTGCCATACCTAAAGATATGGAGGAGCTTGTTTATGTTCAGGAGAAGGGATACAGGCTTATAAAACGTTCCCGCGCACTTGGAGAAATAGCGTCAACCCAAAAATGCCTTGGCGTTGCCGGCACCCACGGCAAAACCACTACCAGCACATTGCTCTCGCACCTTTACACCCACTCGGGTGAAGGTTGCTCGGCATTTCTGGGGGGCATATCCAAAAACTACCACACAAACCTGCTGCTGAGCAAAAACCCGGTGCTTGTTGCCGAAGCCGACGAGTTCGACCGTTCATTCCTGCAGCTGTTCCCGGATGTGGCAATCATCACCTCAACTGATGCAGATCATCTTGACATCTATGGAGATGTAAATACTATCAGGGAAGCATTCGCAGAGTTTGCAGGCCAGATTAAGGAAGAGGGTGCCCTTATACTGAAGAAAGGTGTAACCATAGATTTGAGCAACGTAAAGGCAAAGGTATACAGTTACTCGTTCAAGGAGGAGGCAGATTTCTGCCCACGCAATACAGAACTGCAGCAGGGGGGATATTTCAGGTTTGACCTTGCATACCCGCAGTTTACCACCCTTAAGGGTGAGACTGTACCTGCCGGTGTACTTGAAGGATGTACAGTTGGAATCCCTGGCTGGGTAAACGTGGAAAATGGCATTGCAGCTGCAGCTGCAGCAATGCTGGGAGGCGTGGATCCACAGAAGGTAAAAGAGGCTTTGGCCGCTTTCCAGGGTGTGGAGAGAAGGTTTGACATCCATATCAACACCCCTCAGATTGCATACATAGATGATTACGCGCACCATCCGCAGGAACTCAGTTCTGCCATCACCTCCATTAGGAACATGTTCCCGGGAAGGAAAATTACAGCAATGTTCCAGCCTCACCTGTATACCAGGACAAGGGACTTTGCAGCAGAATTTGCACAGAGCCTGAGCATGCTGGATGAGCTTATCCTGCTGGATATCTATCCTGCAAGGGAGCTCCCTATTGAGGGGGTTACCTCAGAGATAATCTTCAAGGATGTAACTGTCGGGAATAAAGTTCTCCTCAAAAAGGAGGAGGCGCTGGAGTACCTCAGAGAGAGGGATATTGACATTATGGTTACATTTGGTGCCGGTGACATTGACAGGCTCATTGTACCTATAGAAGAAATGTTGAAGGAGAGGATAAAATAAGATGCTGAAGAAGGTTCTCATATATTTTGTTGTTGCCGTTGCCTTTGGGGCAATAGGGTGTTATATTTTCTTTGCAGACAAGCTCTATAGGGAAGGGATGCCCTCACAGCTGTGCAAGGAGGTGACAGTCACTCTTCTCGACAGCGCCAG
The DNA here is from genome assembly GCA_045659725.1 of Candidatus Egerieisoma sp. Lineage (GTDB taxonomy): Bacteria > Bacteroidota > Bacteroidia > Bacteroidales > UBA932 > Egerieousia. The sequence continues at coordinate 48,494 of JAZRCK010000037.1, read as the reverse complement.
CAACAGATTTGTAACCAGGGACGAAGTAATTGGGATCATAGACGGCTTCAACGGCAAAAGCATAGGGATGCCGGTGGAGAAGATAAATACCCACCTTATAGAGAAACTGCTCAACCAGAAGAATGCCATAAAGGAATCTCAGGTGAGCATTACCCGCAGCGGCCGCATGAACATCAACATCACCCAGCGCAAGCCGGTATTGAGAATCCAGGGAGAAAATGGAGGATTCTATGTAGATGAAACCCAGTACATATTTCCGCTGGTACCAACATTTACCTCGTATGTACCCATTGTAAGCGGAAACATTCCGTTTACCCTCAACGATGGCCACAGGGGAAAGGCCCAGGAAGATGACACCAACTGGATGGGAAGGATGATGGAGCTGGGCAACTACCTCAGCAGCGACCCCTTCTGGAGCGCACAGATTGAGCAGATATATGTAGATGACAAAGGGGAAATAATACTCTCGCCAAGAATTGGAAACCACAAGATAATTTTTGGGGAGCTTACAGACATAGAGAACAAGTTCAACAAGCTGTACACATTCTACAAGCACATTATACCGGCTGAAGGGTGGGACAAATACAGCGCAGTGAACCTGAAATACAAAGACCAGATAATTTGCAGTACAAACAATAAAAAGAATAAGAAATAATCTCTTGGAGTTATGAGAAAACTAGTTGCAGCCATAGATTTGGGAACTTCCAAGGTTGTGTGTCTTGTTGGAGAGAAGACAGATGCCGGAATAAAGATCATCGCCCTTAGCGAAGCCCCATCAAAAGGAGTAGCCAGAGGTGAAGTGATCAACATCCAGTCTGCCCTTGATTCAATGTTGCCCACAATCAGAAACGTGGAAAATGCCATTGGTGAACGGATCAATGACATATTCATTGGAATAGCCGGACATGGTGTAAAATGCATTCAGGGAACCAACCAGACCGTAAGGGACAATCCCGACGAATACATAACACCTGAAGAGATTGAACAGATAACAGAAGCAATGTACTCAAACTTCTCAACCAGTGGTGATGAGGTTATACATGCAGTACCCCAGTCGTACAACATAGACGACTATATGGGTAACAGTGAACCTGTTGGTATGATAGGCAGACAGATATACTCAAACTTCAAGCTGTTCACCAGCAAGAGGACATCCCTGCAATTGAGGAAAAATGTATTTTCAAGGGCTGCACTGAACATAAACGGAACATATCTTTGTCCATTTGCCTCGGCCATGGCTGTACTTGGCGAGGACGAGAAGGAGATTGGAGTTGCACTGCTCGACATTGGAGCAGGTACATCTGACCTCATCATAATCCACGAGAATGCTGTAAGATATGCAGCAGTTATCCCATTTGGAGGCAACTGCATCACCGAGGATATAAAGCAGGGTTGCGGCGTATCCTCAAGAGTGGCAGAACAGCTCAAGGTTGAAAAAGGGTCATGCATGAGTTCGATTGCTCCCGACAAACCTGTACGCATTCCGGGAATCGGAGGCAGGGAAGACAAACTCATTTATGTAAAGAACCTTGCCGAAATAATTGAGTCAAGGATTGAGGAGATTCTTGAAGCAGCAATGTATAAGATTGAGGAATCGGGTTACAAGGAACAAATAAAGGCCGGGACAGGACTGGTAATTACAGGAGGCACATCACATCTACCAAACCTCCAGTCTTTTGCCAAACTGGTTACAGGCATGGACATCAAACTGTCGTTTCCTGTAAGAACCCTGTCTGAGGTAGATGTAAACATAGGCAAACCGTCAATGTCAACCGCTGTAGGACTTATCCTTATGGGATTTGGCGAGATGGAGAAAATGGAGAAGAAGGGCAAGACCATCAGGGCCACTACTCCATTGAAAAAGGAAGAAAACAAGGATGATGCAGACAAGGGGGCACCTGACACAGCAGCATCAGAAAAGGGTAAAGAGCAGTCCAAAGAAACAAAGAAAAATCCTTGGTTCAAGGGCATCATTGACTCTTTCAAATCAGATAACGTATTCAAAGACAACGAGGCATAATTATGGAAGATCTTAATATTATTCCCGACGGATGGGACATGAGCCAGAACATCATTAAGGTTATTGGTGTAGGCGGTGGCGGATGCAACGCGGTATCTGAGATGTACCGCCAGGGCATAAAGGATGTGGACTTCATGATCTGCAACACAGATATGCAGTCATTGAAGACAAGCCAGGTTCCTGAAACCCTGCGTTTGGGCTCAGACCTTACCAAAGGCCTCGGAGCAGGTTGCGACCCCGAGAAAGGACGCAAGGCTGCAACAGAATCCATTGAAGAGATCCGCAAATCCTTGCTGGGAAACACTGAGATGGTATTCATCACCGCAGGTATGGGCGGTGGTACCGGAACCGGTGCAGCTCCTGTAATTGCACAGGTTGCCAAAGAGATGGGCAAACTTACCGTAGCGGTAGTAACCCTCCCTTTCCGCGACGAAGGACACGATTTCATCAAACGTGCCGTACTTGGAATACATGAGCTCAAGAAACATGTAGACAGTCTCCTTATAATAGACAACCAGAAACTCTACAATGTATTTGGGGAACTTACCATATTCGATGCATTCCCAAGGGCCGACGAGGTGCTGAGTACCGCTGTAAGAAGTATCGCAGACATCATCAACCGTCCGGGTTTCATCAATGTGGATTTTGCAGATGTGAGGATGGTGATGAACAACAGCGGTATGGCAATCATGGGTATGGGTGAGGCAGAAGGTCCCGACAGGGCAATTGACGCCGTACAGAAAGCACTGGATTCCCCTCTTTTGAACGACTGCGACCTTACCACCGCAAAAGGTGTACTTGTAAACATCACCTCAAGCAAGGAGGACGGAGGCCTTACCATGGCCGAACTTTCACAGATTATGGAGCAGGTACGCAGCTACACCGGAGGAGTGTTCAACAAGTTCAAGCGCGGTGTGGTATACGATCCCAACATTGGCAAGAAGATCAGTGTTACCATTGTAGCAACCGGATTTGAGATAAACAGTCTGCCTCAAATTGATATAGACGAGACTTTGGGAGGCACAATATGGGAAACACACGATCCGGTCAACAAAAACAAGGACAATGAAAATGCCCAGCAAGCCGTAACCACAGAAAAACAGGTCTACATCAAGCCTGAAGGCAAACCTGCACTTATCCTGGAGCCAACCGATGACATCAGCCAGCTGGAGAGGGTTCCTGCGTATATAAGAAGAAATAAAAAGTTGTCGGGAATAATTACAGAAAATTAGTACATTTGCACCCTAATTGACTAGAATTATGACAGAAAGAAAAAGAAGAGTAAGGTTTGCACCAAGCCCAACAGGCCCCCTACACATGGGAGGTGTAAGAACTGCACTATACAACTACCTTTACGCCAAACAGGCAGGCGGTGATTTCATTATCCGTATTGAGGATACCGATTCACAGAGATTTGTCCCTGGCGCAGAGAAATACATCATTGACTCATTGAACTGGTGCGGCATTATTCCCGACGAAGGAGTTGACGCAGAGGGCAACGTAGTGGAGACTCCATCTGAGAGACACCCTCACGCCCCATACCGCCAGTCGCAGAGAAAGCCCATCTACAGGGCATACGCCGAGAAACTGATTGAGAACGGCTACGCTTACTACGCATTTGATACCGCAGAGGAGCTTGATGCAAAAAGAAAGGAGGCTGAGGCCAACAAACAGAACTCCATCTACAACTACCAGACCCGTAAAGAGCTTAAAAACTCCCTTACCCTCCCTGCAGATGAGGTGGCAAAGCTTCTTGAGACCACAACCAACTGGACAATCCGTTTCAAAAACCCTGAGAACGAGATTGTAAAGATGGACGACCTTATCCGTGGCCATATTGAGATAAACACCAATACCCTGGATGACAAGGTACTTTGGAAACGTGCAGACGAGCTTCCAACATACCACCTTGCAAACATCGTGGATGACCACCTTATGGAGATTACCGAGGTTATCCGCGGTGAGGAGTGGCTTCCTTCCCTTCCTTTGCACTATATGCTTTACAAAGCATTCGGATGGACAGATACCCAGCCTCGCTTTGCACACCTTTCATTGCTTTTGAAACCTGACGGAAAAGGCAAATTGAGCAAACGTGACGGCGACCGCCTCGGATTCCCTGTATTCCCTCTAAAATGGGTAAACCCTGAGGGAGAGGTAAGCCGCGGCTACAGGGAGGACGGTTACTACCCTGAGGCTTTTGTAAACCTTCTTGCCCTTCTTGGCTGGAACCCCGGCACAGAGCAGGAGCTCTTTACAATGGAGGAACTTGTAAATGCCTTCTCACTTGAGAGAGTGATCAAGTCAGGTGCAAAATTCAATGCCGACAAGGCAAAATGGTTCAACCAGGAGTACTTGAGAAAACAGACAGATGCACAGTTGGCAGAGCAGTTTATCCCTATCCTTGAGGAGAAAGGTGTAGCGGTTGCCAAATACCCGTTTGCATTTGTTGAGCAGCTTTGTGGCCTTATTAAAGAGAGAGCACACTTTGTGGCTGATTTCTGGGATATCTGCAGCTACTTCTTCATTTCCCCTACTGCATACGCAGAGAATGATGTAAAGAAGTTCTGTACCCCTGAGACAATGGAGATCATAGAAAAAGTAAAAGCCTTCATTGCCGCAATGGATATAAAAGAGTTTGCCACCGCAGGCGAGACTCCAAAAGCCGAGTGCGTACACGCAATTGAAGAGAAACTTACAGGATACATCAAGGAGAACGAGTGGAAAATGGGTGCAGTGATGAATACCCTCCGCCTGTTCTTCGTTGGCCAGGCAAAAGGGTTGGGCATTGCAGACATCATCTACTTTGTAGGTAAAGAGGAGGCATTGCGCAGAATTGAGGCGGGCCAGCAAGCCGTATAAACTACACAAAACACACTACTTGAAAAACTATTTGACTCGGGGAGCGGCTCATTTTATTGGGCCGCTCTCTTTCCTTTTCTTACATATCCAACATCCCATACACCTGTCCGGTTGTGTATTTTTCAATATTCAATAATTTCCCGTATCTTTATAACAGCCTACTTAGTAGCCGCATAAAGTCCTATCCCTCAAGCCAAAAACTTGAGACGTAGCATATCACTAGATTTACTAACCCTTTAAACCTTAGCGCGTATGCAAAACAATCTTCTCAAACAATTTCACTTCAGGGCAACACTGCTTGCCATAGCAGCCCTCTTCCTCACTTTCCCTTCCTACTCCCAACGCAACCTAAAAGTTGGAGAAGAAATCAAAGCCCCTTCAACCGATGCATGGAACTTCATCAAGTACAGAGAAGTTGGTGCCAGCCTTCACACCGGCACCGTAAACCTCTCCATTCCTGTCTACACTTACCAGGATAACGACTTCTCCATACCTATCGTTCTCAACTACTCCAGCAATGGCCTTGTAGCCAACATGCGAGCCGGAATCCTTGGCCCGGACTGGGTACTGGATGCTGGAGGAAAGATCTCCGTTGAAATTAACGGCATGTTTGATTTTGAATCACGCCTCACACACAACATTAAAGGCTACTACCAATACCATAAACTCTCAAATCCACCTACCGAGGGAAACTACTGGCGTTACTCCAGCTTTGCTGACGCCAACATTGAACTTGGAGCCCCTTCCCCTGAAATAATATTCACTCCGGGGAATAGTACTGTCATAAACGATAACACTGTAAAATATGATGCTGAGCCTGATATCTTCCATTTCAACTTTATGGGCTACTCCGGATCCTTCCACCTTGGCACCAACAACAGCATACACGTATACAATACCAATTGCGAGAACAAGCTCCACAAGATTGAATTCATCCCCGTTACCGGCTCCAGCAATGTATCCATCCGTATCACAGATAAATACGGCTATCTATATGAGTTCCTCTACACCTATGCAGACAAAGGACAGGACCGCAGCGGTGAGATGAAACAGGAAACATCATACAACCTCACCAAAATAACTGCTCCCAACGGCAGGTATGTTGAGTTTTCATACCAAGAATACCAGACTGTCTCCTACCGTCCTTCAACCTATGCCAACAGCGGAGGAGTATTCGACTTTGATGATGAAAATAATGTAGCTCAATGCCAGAACAACTACTCAGATTATCGTCTTCTGGAATCAGTAACAGAGCCCCAATATCTTACCGGCATTTCTGTATGCGGCAACCCTATAGTAGAGTTCACATACACCAATCTTCCTGCAGGAATCAGAGACCAGTATGTATACCCACTTCAAACATCTGCCAAGGAGTTCACAGAATGCTACAGGCTCTCCAAGATACAGGTAAAGAACCCGTTCTCTTCAGAACATCCTACAATAAAGACAGCCGATTTCTCTTACACATATACTCATGGAGCCAGAACAAACTACCTTGCTTCAGTTGAGATGAGCGGTGAAGGAACATACTCTTTCGCATACTACAACCTCAGTGACGGCAGCTTTCCACCTCTTGGCACCTTCTCCGTAGACCATTGGGGGTACTACAACGGCAAAAGCGTAAGCAGCTTCCTCAAGATTGTAAATACCAACTCCAGCACATTGGAAGAGAGCCTCTCTTCAGCCAGCCGAGACCATAATGCCACCCACGCAATCAAAGGTATGCTCAAGAGAATCACATACCCTACAGGAGGCTACTCACAGATGGAGTATGAATCACACTCATACGGCAAAGCCTTCAAACGCACTGCTGCCAATTACTTTGTACCAACCCTTGCCACTGAGTCTGGCACCTGCGGAGGCCTGCGCATCAAATCTGTCTCCAACCACCTGGAAGACGGCTCGCAGGTAAACAAGAAGACATATACATATACTCTTCCCGACGGCTCCAGCAGCGGAATTCTCCTCCACTTCCCAAAATACTGGCTCACCTACTCAGCCCGCGCAGGTAACCACATAGAGGAAAACATCAACTATTGGTCAAACAGCCTCCTCTCCCATAGTGGTTCACATATAGAATATTCCACCGTTACCCAAACAAATTCCGACAACAGCAAGGAGGTATTCCACTTCTCAAACAGTGCAATATCATACAAGTATAGGGATGCCATAGAGATAAGCGAGGTGGTAAACGAACGGACTCCTGGGCAAGGGGAATGGGAAATCAGCACCAATACCGCCATCAGAAACATCGTGGCTCCTCTAGTCTCCCGTAAAGCAGAACGAGGCAAACTTCTCAAGCATGAGATTTATGCTGCAGGCAACTCCACCCCTATAAAGGAGACCACGTACACCTATGATACCACAAGAGCCTTGTCTCTCACTTACCACCCGGTCTACCTTATCCGCAAGTTCGGACAGAGCATAGTCCTTACAGACAATTACCGCCTTGTATCCAAGACTGAGAAGGAGACCAACAACGGCATATCCATAACCCGCAGCGAAAGCTATGCCTACAACAGCATGGGGCAGACCAGCTCCATCACCACAACAGCCAGCGACGGCACCGTGGAGATAACCCGCTATACATACCCGTCAGACCATACAGCAGAAGCAGAAATCTTCACCACTATGGTCAGCCGTAACATGTACGCATACCCGGTAACCCAAACAATAAGTATAGTGGAAAACGGCACTGAAAAACTGTCCGCAGGCAAGAAGTACACCTACGCCTCCATAAACAACATGATCAAGCCTTCAGCCGTATACAGCTACAACCCAGTTGCAAGTACCTGGGATACAGAACGGAGATACACCATATACGACACATACGGCAACCTGCTGGAGAGCTACGACTCCAACGATGTGCCAACATCCTACATCTGGGGATACGGAGGCTCATACCTGGTGGGATCTGCCGGCAACACCCCGCGCAGCAGCATAGACCAGTATGTAACAACAGCTCCACTGCCCGGGGCCATCACCGATGCCATCGCCCAAAACATCAACAGCAACGGCAACAAGGTGCTCACCACCTACCACTACAACCCTCTCATAGGGCTCACAAAGGTAAGACACCCCAACGGCTCCACAGAGACCTACACCTACAACAGCACAGGAAAGCTGATGGACATACTCAACCATATTTCCAGCAAGCAGGGAAGCAACTATTATTCTCCCGACAACAGACAATAGTCCACTAACCCAACTTAACTCCTGCAACAATGAAAACTATAATTCACAAAATACTATTCATCATTCTGCTGTCTGCATTTATAGTACATCCCCTCAGGGCAGAAGAGAAAATCATCATCATTGAGCAAATTACCTTCACCGATGAGCAGACCGTTACAGTTGGCAGTGGTGAATCAACAGTAAGCGCGGAGGTTACATATACACCGCCCGGCATCCCTTACAACGCAGAATACTATATTGAGCTAATCAATAATGAAATACAAAACCAGTATGACGCCCAGATATATGTACAGCAAATTACCCCTACTGCCATAACGTTTGTCATACCAGAAAATACCCTCACTCAAGGGCGCACTTTCATTATCCGCGGCAACTCTTCCAAATCCCTCATTATTGAGCAGGAAGGGGCAGAAGAGCCGGAACCGGAACCTGATCCAGGCGGAGATACCCCAACAGATGTAAAGTTCAACATCAGTGGCAACTGGATAATCAAACGCATCTACACCAATGCTGCCGGCACAACCTGGTATGATGACATCACCTTCTACAACGGCCTTGGATATCCGGAGCAGGTAATAAAGATAGGGGCATCATCAAAAGGGAAGAATATGGTTACCCCTATAGTCTACGATGCCCACATGAGAGCAGATGCAACAGCATATCTGCCGTATGAGAGCAGCAGCTCTACATTGGTTAAAGACCAGTCTGCTCTATCTGCCCAGCAGGCATACTATACCTCAATGTACTCAGCCGCTGACGGAGCCCGTGCCTTTAACAGCAACATCTACGAACCATCCCCTCTTGGAAGGGTAAACGCCCAACAAAAGAGCGGAAGCGCATACTCCTCAAAGAAGATAACCTACACCTACTCTGCCAATGCAGAGAATGAAGTATTGAGACTGAAAGTCTCTTTCTCCACTCCAGGAACAGTATCAACGGCATCCCTCTCCGTATCATACTACCCTGCAGCATCATTGTACAAAACCACTGCCACAGATGAGGACGGTGGAGTGACCATAGAGTACAAGAACCACAAAGGGAATGTAGTCCTGCAACGGTCCCTCATCAGCGGCTCCACCTATGCCGATACCTACTACAGCTACGATCCCCTGGGACGCCTGCTCTGGGTTGTATCTCCAGAAGGTAGTACACTACTTGCCAGTGGAAGAACATACTCCTATTCAGATGAATTGGCCAAAGATTATTCCTACATCTACGCATATGACGGATTGGGAAACCTGATTGAGAAACGGCAGCCCGGAAGGGATGAGGAGCATTATGTGTACGACAAAGGGAAACGCCATGTGATGTACCAGGATGGCAACTTAAAAGAGAAAGGCCTGTGGATATACACTACCTACGATAACATCAACCGCATAGTGGAGAAGACTCTCGTCTCTACCACCCGTAACCGTTCTTCACTGCAACAGCTGTACAAAGACACATTGTTCTACAATAAGTATGAAAACCTTTCCAATCCCAATATCCCCGCAAATGCGCAGGATATCTCCATTGTAAAGGTCCTTTATAGCGGAAGGTACTACGGATACACATATAATAATCTGAATACCTTACCATCAGAGCTGGCATTTGCCGCTACTGCTACAGTATCCCAAGCAGACCTGTCTAGTCTCAATCATGCCGAACTGAAATATGAGCGGCATCTGCTGTTACAGGAGGGAAATGCCCTGCAATACAAAGAGACAGCATACCACTACAACAACCTGGCGCAGCTGCTACAGACGGTAACAAAGTATCCCAACGGCAATATCCTGCGCACAAGCTTCAAATATGATTTCCTTGGGAATATTGTAACCAAGGAGGAGACTGCAGGCTCTGTCTCCAAGCTCACAACATACACATACGATAACAGAGGAAAACTTATAAGTGAAAGCACAAAGCTGAACGGCTCCACCGCAGCAACGGTAAACTACACCTATGACGATATGGAGCGCATAGCCAAACGCACATACGGAAACGGTGTTACCGAGACCTTAAAGTACAACATTCAGGGGTGGACAACAACTCAAGAGGCAAAGAAAGGTTCATCAAACATCTACAGCCAAACCTTGAGCTACTACAGCACCAGCAAAAGTACTACCCCTCTCTACAGCGGCAACATAAGTGAATGGACCACACAGCAGGCTTCACAGCAGCAGGAGACCTACGGTCTGCAATATGACAAACAAGGCAGACTTATCTCTTCTTCCCGACATTCAGGTTCTTCTACATCTGCCCATAACAGTTACACCGAGCGTGGAATCACCTACGACCGTAACGGCAATATCAAAACTCTACAGCGATACAATTCATCTCTGCAAGACAACTACACATCCAATTACACCGGCAACAGGATAACCTCAATAACCGGCACAAACAACGGCACAGCAATTGCATCGGCCACCTATAGCTATGACAACAACGGCAATGCCACCACTGACGGCCTGAAAAACTTGCAAACAACATACAATATCCTTAACTTGCCACAGATGGTATCCCAGAATGGTACAACAAAAGCTACATACACCTGGTTTGCAGACGGAAGCAAGTACACCGCCTTGGACAACGCAGGCAATGGATACTGCTACATAGGTTCTTTGATATACAACACAAGTGCAAATACAACCACTACGCTTGAGAGTACAGACTTCTCGCAGGGAAGGATTGCATTGAGTGGCAACACCCAGACAATCCACTACCACCACAAAGACCACTTGGGTAGTGTGAGAACCATAACCAACGGCAACGGCTCGGTTATAGAACAGAATGCCTACTACCCGTTTGGAGGAAGACATACCTTCGGGCAATCCTATGCTCAAGCCACTAACAACCGATACAAATTCAACGGCAAAGAGGAGCAAACAATTGGCAACCTTGACTTGTTAGATTATGGAGCCAGAATGTATGACACCAAGATTGGCCGATGGCATGTGCAGGATCCGCTGGCGGAAGAAATATACGCTATTACTCCGTATAGATTTAGTTTAAATAATCCTATATATATAGTTGATTATTTAGGCTTAAGTGATTATTTCAATCATCAAGGTGATTATTTGGGTTCCGATAATGGCGATAAGGATTATATCTTTATTATTACAGAAGAAAACTGGGACAAAATACAAATTATAGATAAAGATGGCAATATTATTGTTAATGAAATACTAGGCACTGAATTATCTAAGAAATTTATGGATGCAGAAATAAGTAAAACAGCAATGTTAAAGGTTTATGATCATTACAATTTTACCAAATTACCACTAATTGAAAGAATTGATACAGAAAACGCTTCCCCAGGGATGAGTTTTTCCATTAGACCAAATAATTTACCTGATGAAGATTCACCTACAATAAAAATAGCTCTCGAAGCTAACAGAAAAGGAGATATTTATAATCATTATTATAATATATACAACTCTTTTGTACATGAATTTACACATTATAAAGATTATCTTAAATTGGGTAAAATAGCTTATTATTCGTTGCCTAGAAGTGTCGTAGAAAAAAAAGCTATAAAAGTCCAATACGATCATTGGACTTTTAAGAAGACAACACCATGTTTTCAGAAAGCTATAATATACTACTGGGAAAAAAACAGATAAACACATATGAAAAAGTTTTTACTAATTATAACAATATTATTTGTGACCATTAATACTTACTCACAAGTAAAAATCACTGTTGACAGCATATATATTACGCAAATTATAGATACTTTACCAATATATAATGGTAAAGTAATGAATGATATTGATGAAAATTGGGGCATGGGGCCTTGGGTAAGAGTCTACGCCACATTTGAAAATTCCACTAATGATTCAATACCTCTGGAAATTTTTGGATATGTATTGCAGAGCTCAGAAAATACAAGCCTTGACTCACTATTATTCATTCGCAATCCCAATGGAGGTATTTTTCTTACTTTTTCATATAAAAAGAATAAGTATGAAGTAACTCCAGACCCTTTCTCATTTATACCTAAATCCGGCAAGAAGGATTATTTGATGCCAACTACAAAACAATCAATTTCATTTGGTGCACATATTCTTTATGGAACTGATTTTTATGAAAAATATTGGCAACCTAACGGCCACATGTATTTCAAGGAAATGATAGAGATACTTCCTACATTACGGGTTACATACATAGCACCAGACGGGAGCATTTATGAGAGCAATGGTATTGAAAACGTAATATACAGAGAATGACGTTGATTAGCATTAATAAGTTAAGAAAGAGCAACAAACAATTGATAGCCTTGACTTGTTAGACTATGGAGCCAGGATGTATGACCCTAAGATTGCCCGGTGGATGGTACAGGATCCGTTGGCAGAAAAGTATTATTCGTTTAGTAGTCACAACTATTGCAATAATGAACCTATTAATTCATTGGTTCGTATAGATATGATGGCTACGTTAGTTCTGATGGTACGAATATTAACAATGTAATCAGTGATAGTAAGAGTCGCACTTCTTTTTTATATCATATTCCTTTTATCAAGAATAAAAAGAGAGGCGAAAAAAATGTTATGAGTAACACTTATCAATTTTATATATGGAAAAGTATAAGATGATGTCTAGTAATATATTATCAATCAGACTATTCACAGTATTGATATTCTTTTTATATTCTTGCGATCACTATAGCAAGAATCTTACAGGCACAAATTTTAGTGTGCAATGGGTAAATTTACCAGAGTTAACTAATATATACTACAATTATCCCAATAAAGATATAAGTGTTGGAATTTTAGAACACAGGATTACAGACGTTTACTGGGATAATCAGTATATCTTGGCAAAACGATGTAAAAGTTCTAATGATAGTCTTATTGGTTACTATATTATAAAAATAACGCCTTCTGTTATGGACATACCAGAATCTTGGGAGATATCTGACTTATTATCTGAAATAGAGTATGTGCAAGCAAAATTAGAGTATAACCTTAATGAACAAACAATGATGCATACTAATATTTTTAAAGAAAACATATCTATTTTTGATTGGATTTTTCAGTAATAACTTTTTACTGCGCTATAAAACGATAAACGATCTCACCTATCTGTTTATCGGGAGCCTTGGAAGATGCGGTAAAACGGCTTCTTTTGGCCGCTGCAATGGCGGATCTGACAATGCACTCGTCTGATGAGGATACATTGCCAATTACTGAGGCTGCGGTAACATAGCCTTTTTTGTTTACGGTTATCTGAATGCTCACATCTCCCCCACCCTGGCATTTGTATGCAGGTACCGGAAGTGACATTGCCTTGCGGCCGTCGAGGGAGTATGAGATTACAGATGGTCCTTTGTATTGGGGAGCATTACTGTCGGGAAGATTCTGATTGCCTGCGGTTGCTGCATCCTCTCCCTGCTGCTCTCGGAGGGCGGCTGCGCGGGAGGCATCAAGTTTGCGCTGGAGCTCGCGAGCCTCGTCGTATACCTGGTTGGGGTTCTTGAAACGGTCATCCTTAAGAGGCTTGGCATTCCTGTCTACTGCAACATTACGGTATTCGTTTGGAGATATTTTACCACTCAGAAGATCGTCAATCTCCTTGCTGGCCTGTGCCTTCACCTCCTCCTGCTTGGCTATCTTCTCCAGTTCCTCAAGCTTGGAGAAATCCAATACAAAAGAAGTCTCCTCACTCACAACCCCGTGGATTGCAGTGAGGAGAAATATTATAAGTACCACCAAATGGAAAATGATGGTGGCATAGAATCCTGTCTTCTTTTCTTTTGAATCCAGAAAGCTCATTCTAGAACTCTGCAGATTTAGGGGTTCTTGGGAATGGGATCACGTCTCTGATGTTCTGCATACCAGTTACGAACAGAAGAAGTCTCTCAAAGCCCAAACCAAAACCGCTGTGAGGTGCTGAACCAAAGCGGCGGGTATCCATGTACCACCATAGGTTGGTAGTATCCATACCAAGCTCCTCAATACGTGCCTGCAACTTCTCGTAGCTCTCCTCTCTCTGTGAACCTCCAATGATCTCACCAATCTTAGGGAACAATACGTCCATTGCCCTTACAGTCTTGCCATCCTCATTCTGTTTCATGTAGAATGCCTTGATGTCTTTAGGGTAGTCTGTAAGGATAACCGGTTTCTTGAAGTGTTTCTCAACAAGATATCTCTCGTGCTCGCTCTGAAGGTCAACGCCCCATGATACAGGGAACTCAAACTTCTCACCGCTCTTAAGAAGGATATCAACTCCCTCTGTGTAAGAAAGTCTTACAAACTCAGTTGAGATTACGCTCTCAAGACGGCTGATAAGCTCTTTGTCAAACATGTCGTTCAAGAACTTGAGGTCGTCCATGCAGTTGTCCAAAGCATATTTCACACAGTATTTGATGAAATCCTCTGCAAGGTCCATGTTGTCCTCAATCTCAAAGAATGCCATCTCAGGCTCAACCATCCAGAACTCTGCCAAGTGTCTTGGGGTATTTGAGTTCTCAGCACGGAAAGTAGGGCCAAAGGTGTAGATCTGGCCAAGAGCCATAGCTCCAAGCTCACCCTCAAGCTGTCCGCTCACAGTAAGTGCAGTCTGTCTGCCAAAGAAATCGTTTGAGAAATCAACCTCACCGTTCTCTGTTTTAGGGATATTGTTCAAATCCATTGTGGTTACCTGGAACATTGCACCGGCACCCTCACAGTCACTTGCTGTGATAAGTGGAGTGTGCAAGTAGCAGAAACCTCTGTCATTGAAATATTTGTGGATGGCAAACGCCATTGCATGCCTGATTCTCAACACACAACCGAAAGTGTTTGTACGAGGTCTCAAGTGTGCAATCTCACGTAGGAACTCCATGCTGTGGCCTTTCTTCTGCAGAGGATAGGTCTCAACATCTGCTGTACCGTAAATCTCAATCTCCTTAGCCTGGATTTCAACGCTCTGGCCTTTACCCATAGACTCTACAAGATCACCTTTAACAGCAATACAAGCACCAGTAGTGATGTTCTTCAACTGCTCCTCAGAGAAAAGCGCAGCATCACATACAACCTGAATATTATTTACAGTAGAACCGTCATTCAAAGCAATGAAGGCTACGTTCTTGTTTCCTCTTTTGGTTCTTACCCAACCTTTTGCCACTACCTCAACACCTGGAGTCTGGCTGAGCAACTGGGCGATTCTCATTTTTTTGATCTCACTCATCTTTATATGAAATTTTCTTAATCAACCGAAAGACGCAAAGTTAAGAATTATTTTACATACTTTTTCAAAGCATTTGCCCAAATCTCGTATGCAGCCTTATTAATGTGCAGACCATCTTTGGTAAACTGGGCATCAAGATGCAAAGAACCCGGAGCCTTAAAGTAATCGTAAAGGTAAATGAACTTCACATTATACTTGCGGGCCATCTTCTTCAAACCTTTGTTCACATCTCTGATTACAGGGGTCTTGTCAACCTTGTTCATGGTCTTGTAGATACACTTGTCAAAGTTGTAAGGGAGCAAAGACTGAATATAAAGCTTGGTCTTAGGGCACTCTTTTCTAATAGTTTTAACCACTCTCTCAATATCTGTAAGGACACTGTCTGCAGTAATCTGGTGACTGATGTCATTCACACCCACAAGAAGGAAAATCTTCTTTGGATTGCCCGGCAAGATCTGATGCAACCTGTCATAAATGCCCAGAGCATCATCACCCACAATACCCCTGTTCACCACAGAAATCCCTGTAGGAAGCCAATCCTTGAACAAAGTGGCCCAGTCGCCCCCTTCAGTAAGGGAGTCGCCCAACATCACATAATCATTTGAATTCACCGGACGCTCCTGCTCAAACTGGGCAGTCCTCTTGTAGTAGTGGTCACTGTATTTTTTCTGCGCATACAGGCCGGTACCCATAACCATACAAGCAAGCATCAATGCAAAAATTTTCTTCATATCTTCAATTTTTTCTTCCCGACAAATTAAAACTTAACCACCTGTGAGCCCTTGCTCTCATTCCAGCAACGGTCAACAACAGTAACCACATACTGGCCACCCTCTGCATGGGCAGGGTTCATTGCTGTATCAAACTCAGCATCAGGAACCAGTTTGATCAGGCACTCCTTGTTGGCCTTGTCTGCCTTAACACCTGCAGGGAAATAGTATACTGCATAAAACAAAGACTTCTGCATAGGATCTGCAGCATCCTGGGCATTCTGCTTCCAGATAATCTTGCCATCTGCAGATGCAATTGCCTCAACACCCTTAGGGGCTTTGCCATCTAGCCAGTGATAAGCAGGAATCAACGCAGGAACCTTCTGGTAATTAGTCCTCAAATTGTACTGCAAGTTTGCCGAGTTCCTTACAAGGCTCCATGCAGGCCACCACACATTACCGTGTACATTAGGAAGCTCCCTTACAAGTTTCATCTTGGCCTCGGTCTGGTCAATTTCAGGGTTGTTCACATCAGGCTTGCTGAATGAACCAACGCTCTGGCCAATGTAAAGATGACCTCTCTTCCAGGTGTCGTTCCACCAGTTGATAAGGATCTCATAACATGCCCTCTTGTGGCCAATCTCCCAATAAAGCTGTGGCACTACATAATCAATGATGCCAATCTCTGCCCAATGTGGAACATCCGCATAAAGCTCATCATAGTTTGAAAGGCCGTTGGTGTTGCTGCCCGATCCGTCGGGAGTATCCTTCTTGTTCCTGTGGATTCCAAACGGGCTGATACCAAATCTTACCCAAGGTTTTATCTCCTTGATTGTATCATTCAACTGTTTGATAAGCAACTCAACATTCTCCCTTCTCCAGTCTCCCAACACTCTCTGGTACTCTGTAGAATCTGCCACATCAATACCCTGTGCAGTTGTATATCTCTCAAATGCCAATGAATCGTTGAACTCAACTCCTGCAATAGGATATGGGTAGAAATAGTCGTCAAAATGGACTGCTTCAATATCATAGCGGTTTACGATATCTGCAATTGCCTTGGTTGTAAAATCCCTTGAAAGCGGCTCGGCAGGGTTGAAATACAACTGCTTGCCATGCTTTACAAAAATCTCGGGATGCTGGAAATAGAGGTGCTCTGCACACAAAGAATCCTCCTCAAGCAAAGTAACCCTGTACGGGTTGCACCATGCATGGAACTCCATACCCCTTTTATGACTCTCCTGGATCATGAACTCCATAGGATCCCACTCCTCAGCAGGGGCCACACCCTGTACTCCCGACAAATATCTGCTCCAAGGCTCCACATCAGATTTGTAGAATGCATCTGCACAAGGCCTTACCTGGAAAATCACAGCATTGCAACCTGCAGTCTGCATGGAATCCAGCACCTCCACAAACATTGCCTGAACCTCTGCGCGGCTCATATCCTTAATTTTTGTATTGCCTACAATGTGGATCCAACCGCCTCTGAACTCCCTTCCGGTGTTGTCCTGAACCTCAGTTGCACACCCTTGCAAAGCTCCAGATACAAGAGCTGCCAAAATAATTACAAACAGTTTTTTCATATCATCAAGTTTTTAGAATTCAACACCCATTGCTTTACAGATCTTCTTTGGAATATCTGTATTGTCCTGTCTTCCGGCAAACATTCCGCTGCCGGCACCTACTGCAAACACCGGTACTGCCCCTCCGGTATGTGATGTGGTTGTCCAACCTATCTTAGCCACTACTGAAAGGGAATCCTTTGAAATGTCATTCATATAATTGGAAACATCTGTACCTTCAGTTGCCTTTTCCGCTTGTTTGACAACTGAAAGGTCATATGCATAACCCTTTTCCCTTCCAAGGGTAACGCCACCGGTTTCATGGTCAGCTGTAACTACAATAAGGGTCTCCTGGGGATGCTTCTTGTAGAATTCATACGCAACTGCAATTGCCTGGTCAAAATCAAGCATTTCAAAGATGGTTCCGGCCAAATCATTTGAATGTGCTGCCCAGTCAATTTTGCCACCCTCTACCATAAGGAAGAAGCCGTTGCTGTTATCAAGAAAATCAATGGCCTTTTCCACGACCTGAGGAAGCTCAAGATCACCCTCCTGCCTCTCAGTAACATAAGGAAGATCATTGTTTCTCTTCTCCATCTTCTGGAAAAGGATCATCTTTTGGCTTCCATCCGCTCCTTTTGCACTCTCTTTTGCCGCAGCATATCCGTCAATACCATAAGCTATTGAATAGCCGTTTTCAGCAGCAAGGTCATACAATGATTTCTCAGCCTCCCTCTTATCTTTCGCTCCGTAGAAACCGCCACCTCCAAAGAACTCAAACCCTGAAGTTGCAAGCTGCTCTCCAATGCTGTAATAATCGCTTCGTGCAGTAGAATTTGCATAAAAGGCACCCGGCGTTGCATGATCTATTGTAACTGAAGTTGTAATACCTACAGGAATACCTGCTTTATGTATCTTGTAAGAGATTGCAGTAAGACTTGAGCTGTCGGGAGTAGTGCCCAACATACCGTTGTTGGTCTTGGTACCTGTAGCCAAAGCCGTACCTGCCGCTGACGAACAGGTAATGTACTTGTTGGCAGAGTATGAAGTAGCCATTCCCATTACCGGAAACTGCGTAAAGCATAGAGGCTCATTGCCTATCATGCCCTCAACTGTAGCCTTATACCCCTCAGTTAAAGAGATATGCGAAAAACCCATGCCATCACCAATAAAAAAGAAAACATACTTTGCCTGTTTCTCTTTTCCACACGAAACAGCCATTATTGCAACCGCTGCTACCAGCAGCATTCTACGCAAACAATTTCTCATGATTATAAATTTTAGATGAACGCAAATATACAAAAAAAGGGTGGCCTAAGCCACCCCTTCTTGTTTATATTCAAACTCTTTTGATTATTTAACCTGCTCAACTGTTCTTGCAGAGTACATAATCTTAAGAGCAGAACAACGTCTGAGCTCTTGTTTTACATCACTGATGATACCCATACGAACATTCTCGTCTGCTTTGATAACAGTTGTCATGAACTGACGGTCACCCTCACTCATAGCCTCACGCTCTACAGCAATGAAGTCACGGATATCTGAAACGTTTCTGAAAGAATCGTTCAACTGGATACGTGCGTCAGTACCATACTCAGCCTGTTTGTCTTTAACAGGAGTACCAATATTAATGTATGAAGCCAAGTCTTTGCGCTCCAATTTTGCTGTCTCTGATGCCTCAGGTAATTTTACCATTACCAACTTATCAGTCTCACGCATGGTTGTAGACACCATGAAGAAGAAGATAAGCATAAAAACGATATCTGAGGTAGATGACATAGAGAAAGCTGCTAGCCCTCTTTTACCTTTTTTACTGAATTTTGCCATTTTCTATCCTCCAATATTATCTTTTCTTTGAAACATCTTTAGGCTCTGCCTCTGAGATTGACTGAGGAACAGCCTCGCGAACGATCTTCTGTTTATCCTCATCCAAATCTGCATATTTAGAACCGAAATTTGCCATTGCAAATTCGTCACGGATCTCGTTAAATGCCTTTACGATCTCATTCTGAACTCGTAGATAAGCGCTGTAACTTGTACCGCGGTCATTCTGCAACGAAACAACACCTTTTGAAACCGCACACTGGCCAAAACCTTCAATGTCCTTCATCTCTTTCTCAGGAAGAGACTCGCTGTTTGCTGGGTTAATAATGAACTCTTTGATTTTATCCTTTACTTGAGTAACATCCATAGGAGTACCACCGGCAAGGATTCTATCCTGAGAGTTGATTCTAACCACTACGATGTTTCTACGATTCACCTTGATATCCTGTTGCTTCTGTGTATCATCCGGCATAGGAGGTAGACGTCTCTGAACACCTTTATCTACGTCCATAGTAGTTGAAACCAAGAAGAAGATAAGCAACAAAAACGCGATATCAGCACTTGAAGTCGTATTCAACGCAGGAGTTGATTTTGCCATATCTTTATTTCTTTACGGTTATTATTTACTGAACATGTTTTTAAGGCTACCAACGATAATTGCTACGAATGAAATAGCGATCAAAAGACCAGCTGCCATTACACCACCGTCGGTAAATTTCAAATCCATAGCAGAAGGCTCTACACTAGTTGTAACACCCTCAAGTGCTGCATCGCTAGAGCAGAATACTGCTACCAATACTACTACTGCAAAAATGCCATAAGCAATAAGTGTTGATTTGTTGGTTTTCTTTCCATCTCTGAAGAAAAGAGGAAGCAAAATCATGCTAACAAGTGCAAGACCGATTAGAATGTATGCCCAACCCAAAATTGTCGACACCATTGACTCTGGAGTACCCATTGCATAGAAAGCAATGATAAGCACTGCAGATACAGCTAGTAGTAAATATGATAAATATTTTACTAGTTTCATCTTAAATTATTTTTTTGCTTTTACTAAAATGTCGATCAATGATACTGAAGCATCCTCCATAGTGATAACAAGGCTCTCAACTTTTGAAGTGATGTAGTTGAAGAATACCTGAAGGATAAGAGCAACGATCAAACCGGCAACTGTAGTAATCAACGCAACTTTAATACCTGAAGCTACAACGATAGGTGAAATATCACCAGCAGCCTGGATAGCATCAAATGCACCGATCATACCGATAACTGTACCCAAGAAACCAAGGTTTGGAGCCATAGCGATGAACAATGACAACCAAGTAAGACCAGTCTCAAGCTGAGCAGCCTGAACACCACCGTAAGAAACTACTGATTTCTCAACAGCCTCTAGACCCTGATCCATTCTGCTAAGACCCTGGTAGAAAATAGAAGCTACTGGACCACGAGTGTTGCGGCAAATCTCAAGAGCAGCCTCAACGCCACCGTTTGCAAGAGCCTCCTCAACTTTAGCAATTAGTTTAGAAGTGTTTGTAGTTGAAAGTGAAAGGTAAATGATTCTCTCAATTGCAACTGCTAGACCAAGGATAAGACACAATAGTACTGAAGCCATGAAGCCTACACCACCATCAATGAATTTAGCTTTGATCTGCTGGTAAACTGGTGCCTCTGAAGCAGCACCTGCAAGAAGCTCCTGAGCTGCAGCGTCATTAGTCTGAGCTACTAGATCATTAGCAGCTAGAGCCACGAAGCCGATAACTGCCAAAAACATGAAAAATTTTTTCATAATTTTTTTTGAAATTTTTAATTAAACAATGTATTTAAATAGTTATAGTTTTGTGTTCGCACTATAAATTTCCGCGCAATTTACGTAAAAAAATCCAAACCACTGCAATTTAATTGTGGCTAAATTGTTATCTCTCCTCTCAAATTACTGTTTAGCAATACTTTAGCTTTAGCCAAATCATCTGTTTGACCAAGAACATAGAACATCTTGGTTACAGCCGCCTCAATTGTGCTGTCATAACCGCTTATAACCCCCTCATTCTTCAGAGCAATTCCCGTTGCATAGGCATCCATATCTACCTTTCCCGCCTGGCACTGAGTTACATTAAGTACCAGCAACCCCCTGCGCACCGCTTTCTTTATCCTCTCCACAAACCATTCTGCAGTTGGGGCATTTCCTGAGCCGAACGTTTCAAGTACCACACCTCTGAGCCCCTCCATTCCCAGAACTGCATCCATAACCTCAGGTGTTATTCCCGGGAATATCCTCAACACAGCCACCCGGGTATCCAAATTGACAGAAACTTTCAGAGGAGCGGTAAAGCTGTCGGGAAGGAGGATATTGTTGGGATTGAACTTTATATGTATACCTACATCTGCCAGTACCGGAAAATTTGCAGACCTGAATGCCCTGAAGTTCTCGGCGTTGTACTTGGTAGTGCGGTTACCCCTGTAAAGGTGGGCATCAAAGTAGATGCATACCTCCGGAACCACAGGATTTCCGTTTTCATCTGCTGATGAAGCAATCTCTATTGAGGAAATGAGGTTCTCCTTGCCGTCTGTACGGAGCATGCCTATAGGGAGCTGGCTTCCGGTAAGGACTACCGGCTTGGAAAGGTTCTCAAACATGAAACTCAACGCCGAGGCCGTATATGACATGGTATCTGTTCCGTGGAGCACCACAAAACCGTCATATCTGCTGTAGTTCTCCTGAATCATTCCGGCAAGCCTTACCCAGAACTCCGGCTGCATGTCGGAGGAATCAATAAGGGGATCAAACGAGTATGTATCTATCTCGCACCCGAACTTCTTGAGCTCCGGCACCTCCTCCAGAATCTGATTGAAATTGAACGGCTTGAGGGCCAGGGTAACCGGATCCTGCTTCATTCCTATTGTACCGCCTGTATAAAGCAGCAATATCCTTTTCTGCATAATACTTCTATATTATAGTCTGAACATTTCTTTTGCGTTAGCTGTGGTTGCAGCAGCCACCTCCTCCAGTGTGCATCCCTTTACCTGGGCTATTTTCTCGGCTATATATGCAAGATACGAGGAGTCATTCCTCTTGCCCCTCATAGGCACCGGAGTAAGATACGGGCAGTCTGTTTCCAGCACAATCCTCTCAAGCGGTATCCTTTCAATGCTCTTGGCCACCCCTGCATTCTTGTATGTCACAACACCACCAATGCCAACCATAAAGTTGCCGTATCTGCTTATCCTGTCATAGGTTTCCCAACTGCCGCTGAAAGCATGGAATACACCCCTAGGCATGCTCCCGCCAAGAGAATCCAGCACCTGGAACACCTCATCGGTAGCCTCCCTTACATGAATGATAACCGGCAGATCCTTCTTATATGCCAGCTCCATCTGCACCCGGAACGCCTCTTTCTGCTGTTCTATAAAATCCCGGCTCCAATAACCGTCAATTCCTATCTCACCAACGGCAATGTACCCCCCCTTTTCTATCTCAGCAACTGCAAAATCCAGTTCATCCCTCCAATTTTCCCCAATTGAAGTGGGATGCAATCCCATAGCCTGGGGAGTAAAGTCCCCGTATTTTGCAGCAACCTCCTGCTGACGGGCAAACGAAGTGGAATCAATGGCCGGCAAAATGCATTTTACCACCCCGGCACCTTTAATCTTCCCGACAACTTCATCAAGGTCCCCGTCAAAAGCCTCATCATACAGATGGGCATGCGTATCTATAAACTGTATCATCTCCTTAAACAATATTCAGAACCCCCTTTTGACACAACCTTCCCCTCAAGTTCAAGTTCCAGCAGCAATGAGGAGACAACTCCCCAATCCAACCCCGTAACTGCACATATCTTCTCCACATCTACCGTTGTATCAAACTTTAAAGTTAGCAATATTTTTTCCTTATTCTCAACATCAAAGGAAAATAATTGGGGTTGAAGCCCTGGCTCCAATCCAAGTTCCCCACTCCACCCCAGCGCGGTAGGGAGTGTGAGTGCAGAACTGTATATAGCCGCCACATTTTTGGAAATCAGATAATTGCACCCAAAAGAATTGGGATCTGAAATCCTTCCGGGCACAGCAAATACATCCTTATTATACATATTGGCATATTCTGCCGTTATCATTGATCCACCCTTTACCCTGCTTTCCACTACTACCAGAGCCTGGGTCATTGCCGCAATGATCCTGTTCCTCTTCACAAAATTCATTTTCTGCGGAGAGGTTCCCCGGGGGAACTCCGTAAGGAGACCTCCGCCGCCACGCACCATCTGAACTGCAACATCCCTATGCCTTGCAGGGTACACCATATCCAATCCGTTCGGCAACACCGCTACCGTAGGGAGCCCGTTTTCCAGCGCCGCCTTATGCGAAGCTATGTCTATTCCATAGGCCAGACCGCTTACCACAAGAGGAAGGTATTCGGCCAAATGCTCCACCACCATACTGCACGCCTCCTTCCCGTATACAGATGCCAGGCGGGTCCCCACCATTGATATGCTTCGGGGGATGTTCAGATCCGCCTCTCCTTTATAATACAGCATGAACGGTGCATCCGGCACCTGCCCCAGCAATGCAGGATAATCCTTCTCCCCATTGAATATCAATTTTACCCCTTTGTTGCAGCACCACTCTACCTCCTGTTGTGCCCACTTTATACTGTCGGGACTAAAAACTTTCTCACACACTTTGCTTTCAAAGACACCTTGTGCACTCCCATGCTCCTGTACCAATCCATTTGCCACATGTGGCCTGTAAAGGAACTCCCGGGCCATGGCACATCTGAGAACAATCTCCTCTTCCATAGTTTTTTTTGCCGTAAAACTACCCCACCCGCATTGAAAGGGATGCATAAAAAAGAAAAATCCACCTTACGGGGGTGGATTTTTTCTCTTTCCTAAAAAAGTTGCATCAGATGATCAGCATTGCATCTCCGTAAGTACCAAACTGGTAACCCTCTGCAAGGGCCACCTTGTAGGCGTTCATCACGTTGTCATATCCGCCGAATGCAGCCACAGACATAAGCATGGTTGAAAGTGGCATATGGAAATTGGTAACCAAAGCATCCGCCACAGCAAACTGGTAAGGGGGGAAAATGAACTTGTTGGTCCAGCCAATGTAAGGTTTAACCTCACCTTTAGTGGTAACCGGTGTCTCAAGAGCCCTGTTTACGGTAATTCCAACTGCAAACACCCTGTGTCCTGCTGCCTTTGTATTGTTGATAAGTTCAGCTGTCTCCTCTGTAATTATCATCTGCTCAGAATCCATCTTGTGTTTTGAAAGGTCCTCAACGTCAACTTTCCTGAAGTGGCCCAAGCCCATGTGCAATGTAAGGAATGCAGAATTGACATCCCTTATCTCCATCCTCTTGAAAAGCTCCCTGCTGAAATGCAGACCTGCCGCCGGTGTTGCTACAGCACCCTCATTCCTTGCAAAAATATTGTGGAATCTCTCGTTGTCAATCTCCTCAGGTTTTGTCCTTATCCATTTTGGAACCGGAAGTTCACCCACTGCAAACAAAGCATCACGGAACTCCTCATAGCTTCCGTCATAAAGGAATCTCAAAGTTCTGCCCCTTGAAGTAGTATTGTCAATAACCTCAGCAACAAGAGAATCATCCTCTCCAAAATAAAGCTTGTTGCCAATTCTTATTTTCCTTGCAGGATCTACAAGTACATCCCACAATCTCTGCTCCCTGTTGAGCTCCCTCAAAAGGAATACCTCAATCTCGGCTCCTGTCTTCTCCTTGTTTCCATAAAGCCTTGCCTTGAACACCTTGGTATCATTGAATACAAAAGTATCTCCTGCCTCAACATAATTGATGATGTCCTTGAACTGCTTGTGCTCAATCTCGCCGGTTGCCTTGTGAAGCACCAACAATCTTGATTCATCCCTGAATTTTGCAGGATATTTTGCAATCTGCTCTATAGTAAGGGGAAAATTGAATTGTGATAATTTCATATTTTTCTTTGTATAAAAAAGTCAAAAAGTAAATGTTATACGAAAAAAAACAGGGAAAGTTTCATTTTCCCCATTTTTTCTCCTATTTTTTCATAATCTCAGCCAAATCATCCATTTTCAGACATTTCCCAACCGAGAATCCTCCCGACATGGTCCTCTCCAGCCCGGTGAGGTAGCCTCCACTGCCCAAAGCTGCTCCCATGTCACGGGCAATTGAACGTATATAAGTACCTTTGCTGCACTTTACCCTCAACACCAGTTTGGGAAGTTCAAACTCCAGCACCTCCATATCATAGATTGTAATCCTGGCCGGTTTCATAACCACCTCTTCTCCAGCACGGGCCATCTCATACGCACGGGTTCCATCTATCAGCTTGGCAGAGAAGATTGGAGGTATCTGGTCCTGCTCACCTATGAAGCCCCTCACAGCCTCATCCACCATTTCCCTTGTGATATGCTCAAACGGATACCTTTGGTCTATCTCCTTCTCCATATCACAGCACGGGGTAGTTGCACCAAGCTCAATGTGCGCTATATACTCCTTCTGCTCTGCCTGCAGTGCTTCAGCCTGTTTGGTGGCTTTGCCCAAACATACAAGCAGCACACCCGTTGCCAGCGGATCAAGCGTACCGGCATGCCCCACCTTTAGATTCTTCTTGTGAAAATGCTGCTGGGCAATGAACTTCACTTTCCGTACCACATCCGCAGAGGTCCATCTGTAAGGCTTGTCAATAGGGAGCACAATTCCCCCCGGATAATCATCTATATTCCCTCCAAGGTGCTGAAGATTATCCTTGTCTACAGTCAAAAACTCGCTCATCAATTATTTGCAGGCAATTTTCTCAACTCTTCTAAGGTGTCTTCCACCCTCAAACTCAGCAGCAAAAAATGCCTTCACTATCTCCTGCGCCATCTCAAGCGGGATAAATCTTGCAGGCAATGAAAGTATATTGGCATCATTGTGCTGTCTTGCCAAAGATGCAAGTTCAGGATTCCAGCAGATAGCTGCCCTTACACCCTGGTGCTTGTTCAATGACATGCTGATGCCATTTGCAGAACCGCACATTGCAACGCCGCAACAAACCTCACCTTTCTCTACTGCATCAGCAAGGGGATGAGCTACATCAGGGTAGTCCATACTCTCTGTTGAATGGGTTCCAAAATCCTTAACCTCATAACCCAACTCGTTCAAAAGGGGTTTCAAAGCCTCTTTAAGCTCATAGCCAGCATGGTCAGCTGCCATTCCAATAAGTTTTGCCATAACTAATGTATTTTTATTGTAATTGTTCTTCAGTCCTCAATTGTTTCACCTTGTCCAGCACATTGTCAATTCTCAGGATATACGAGTAGAAAGCATTGTCATCCAACACTGTATACCTGCCCAAAAGTCCGCTCAACTGCAACAGCACTATCTCCTTTGATTCATCCCATTCTCCCCTTACCGGCACAACGCCGTTCTTCCTTGCAAAGGAGAGGAATCCCCCTTCCATATCTATGGAAGCAACAAGCTTCTCCATATCATCAAAGGTTTCTACCTTTCTCAGTTCTTTCCTGTATCTGTCTGCAAGAAGGTTGCTGTATTTTACTATAAGGCTCTTGCGGTTGCATGCCACAAGAAAATCGGTTACTCCTGTTGTGTCAACCGGTACAAAAATGTCGGGAATAATACCTCCTCCTCCGTATACAACCTTTCCTTTTGGAGTCACATACTTCAGTGAATCAACCTTCTTTATGCTGTCGGCAGAGAACATCTCACCGTGCCTGTAGCGTTCCACTATATCCATACCGTAATCATCACCGTAAGGTTTCTGTATACACCTTCCGGTTGGGGTATAGTATCTTGCCACTGTAAGCCTTATGCCGGAATTGTCCGAGAAGTATACCGGTTCCTGTACCAGTCCTTTACCATATGAGCGGCGACCCACAATAGTTGCCCTGTCATTATCCTGCAACGCCCCTGCAAAAATTTCAGAAGAGGATGCAGAATTTTCATTTATAAGTACATACAATTCCATATCCTGGCACAGTCCTCGTCCATCAGCCTTATACTCTTCCCTCTTTCTGTTCCTTCCCTCCATATATACAATCGCCTCTCCCTTCCTGAGAAACTCATTAGAAAGGAGCAGAGCCTGTCCCAGATATCCACCGGAGTTGTCCCTCAAATCCACCACAAGAGTATCTGCACCTTCTCTCTTGAGCAATGCAACCGCCATCATAAACTCCTCATAGGTAGTTTTGCTGAACTTTGAAAGTTTCACATATCCCAGTCCATCCTCAAGTTTAAGCGCAACATCCACACTCTTCACAGGAATCCTGTCCCTTGTTATCTCAAAAGGGATCAGTTCTGCCAGGTCATCCCTCTTCACCTCCACATTCACCTTGGTTCCCCTTGGACCTTTGAGCATCTTCACAAGAGAATCCTGGTTGAGTTTCACCCCAGCCACAGTTTTGCCGTCAATCTTTACAATTCTGTCTCCCGACAGCAACCCTGCCTTCTCAGACGGGCCACCCACAATCACACTTATAACAATTGCAGTATCTGCCGGCACATTGAACTGTATACCTATGCCGCTGAAATTCCCTTCAAGGGACTCTTCAGCCGCCTCAAGCTCAACCGGAGGGAGATACATTGAATGTGGATCCAGATTTTCCATCACATGCGGAAGAATCTTTTCTACAAGATCACCGTAAGCAACAGAATCCACATAGTTCCGCTCTATCTGCTCCAGTACAAGCATCAGCTTGTCCCATTTGTGGCTATTCACCTTAAACTCCCTGCGTCCGGTTCCCAGCTGGCCGACATACAGTCCGCAAACCAGCAGGAACATCACTGCCCACATTACCAGCGACAGTCTTCTCCGTTTTTTTTCGTCCATCTCCACTATTTGTCCGCCTCCTCCAACTGTGAGGCATCTATCTGTTCTACAATCACTCCAGCCCTCTGCAAAAGCTCTATCCCGTCTGTAAGCCTGTAGGCATCCCTATATACAACACGCACAATACCTGCCTGAATTATAAGTTTGGAGCACTCCATAC
This sequence comes from Candidatus Egerieisoma sp., assembly GCA_045659725.1. Classification (GTDB taxonomy): domain Bacteria; phylum Bacteroidota; class Bacteroidia; order Bacteroidales; family UBA932; genus Egerieousia. Next base: position 20,196 of record JAZRCK010000037.1, on the reverse strand, counting down.
AGGGTGCAGCGGTAACGTACAAAGTAGCCCCGTCACTGCTGTTGTTTGATTTGGCCATCTTGGTTATGGCATTTGCCTCCGCATGAAGCACATAAGGTTTGGTACAACCATCTTCGTCCTCACATACATTCTCAAATCCGCAAGGGGTGCCGTTGTAACCGTCCGAGATAATACTCCTGTCCTTTACAATAAGGGCCCCCACCTGCCTTCTCACGCAGTATGAATTCTGGGCCCATATTCCGGCCATCTTCAAATAACTCTTGTCAAACTGAAGCTGTTTTGAATCCATCTTTAACTGTTTTGGTACATATAACGCTTGATGCTCTTCTTAGGGGTTTTCTCAAACTCCTCAGGAACGAGCTTCACGCCTGCAATCTTTGAATAATTAGGCATATCCACATTCACTGCAGCAATATTCTCCTCCATCTTCTTAAGCACTGCAGCCTTATCCATACCGTCCTTGCCGGCAAGCTCCATATCAGGGTAGATAAGTGCAACAAGCTTGCCGTTTGAATCAATTACCAAAGACTCAATCACATACGGCATTGTATTGATAGCACTCTCTATCTCCTCAGGATAGATATTCTGTCCGGAAGGGCCAAGAATCATACTCTTGCACCTTCCCTTAATGAACAGGTAACCGTCCTCATCAATTACACCCATATCACCGGTCCTCATCCATCCGTCCTCAGTAAATGACTCTGCAGTAGCCTCCTCATTCTTATAATATCCCAACATCACATTTGCACCCCTAACCTGAATCTCGCCAGGTACATTAACCGGATCCGGTGAAGCAATCCTTATCTCCATTCTTGGAGCTGCCTTACCGCAAGAGAACAGTTTTGCCTTGTCCCAGGCAGCGTAAGAGATGATTGGAGCACACTCGGTCATTCCATATCCTACGGTATAAGGGAAACCAATCTTGTTGAAGAACTCATCAGCCTCCTTGTTGAAAGCGGCACCTCCAACAATAATCTCATAAAACTTGCCGCCAAATGTCTTTACAAGCTCATTCTTCATTTTCTCCTGCAGCATCTGGTCAATGAAAGGCAGGTTAAGAAGCACCTTCATGCTGGTCTTGTTCAATATAGGCTGAAGTTTCTGCTTGTATATCTTCTCAATGATAAGTGGAACAGAGATGATCACATCAGGCTGGATGGTAGCAAATGCCTCCATGATGATTCTTGGGCTAGGCACCCTGGTAAGGAAATGCACGTGTGCACCAACTGTCATCTCAAACAGGAACTCAAACATCATTCCGTACATATGTGCAGTAGGAAGCATTGAAACCACATTGCTCCTGTTGTTTATCATAGGAACCACCTCCTGTCCGAACAATACGTTTGAAAGAAGCGCCCTGTAAGGGATCATAACACCTTTTGAGAATCCCGAAGTACCACTGGTGTAGTTGATCATAGCCAACTGGTCACCGCTCTCCTCCTGATAGTAGTTCAAGTCCTCAGGACCGAAGCTCTTTGGATATTTCTTTCCAAACATCTCGTTCAGATGCTCCCTTGTCTCTGTAATATGCTCATTTCTTGAACAAAGAAGTGAAAAATCGTTAATCTGGATAATGGCCTCCAAATCCGGCATCTCGCTCTCGGCCAAGTTCTCCCACACCATATCACCAACAAACAGCACCCTTGAATCGGAGTGGTTTACAATGTGGTGCACATTTCCCGGCTTGAACTCATGCAGAATTGGAACAGGTACAGCACCATAAGTGATACATGCAAGGAATACCACACCCCAGTTGGCCTGGTTCCTTGAACAGATGGCAATCTTGTCACCCTTCTGCACTCCGCAAGTATTGAATATAATATGAAGTTTCTCAATTCGCCTTGCAACATCCCTGTAGTATAGGGTAACACCCTTAAAATCCGAAAGTGCAGGGCTGTTCCAGTTTTTCTTGAAGCTCGCCTCCAGAATTTTGTTCAATGATCTTTCCATAATGTGTAAGGTTTATAATATAAATGTTTTGTAGGTTTGGTTTCTATTTGTAATTCTGCAACTGGCACAAGTTTGAATACATCCCGCCAGCTCCAATAAGTGTATCATGCGTACCTCTCTCAATGATCTCTCCCTCCTTAAGCACCACAATCTCATCAGCATTCCTTATGGTGGACAACCTGTGGGCAATCACAATTGAGGTTCTGTTCTTCATCAGGTTGGTAAGGGCATCCTGCACCAGTCTTTCACTCTCTGTATCCAACGCAGAAGTAGCCTCATCCAAAATCAGGATTGGAGGATTCTTCAGCACCGCACGGGCAATTGAAAGTCTCTGTCTCTGTCCTCCCGACAGTTTCGCACCCCTGTCACCAATGTTTGTCTGATACCCATTCTCCATCTGCATCACAAAATCATGCGCATTGGCAATTCTGGCAGCCCTCTCCACATCCTCCTGTGTAACATTCTCCATACCGAATGCAATATTGTTGTACACAGTGTCGTTGAACAGGATAGCCTCCTGGGTAACAATACCCATAACGGAGATAAGGCTCTCCAAAGTATAATCCTTAATGTTCTTCCCATCCAACAGAATCTCTCCGTCTGTAATATCATAGAACCTTGGCAACAAATCTGCCATAGTTGATTTTCCTCCTCCCGACGGCCCCACAATTGCAACCATCTTCCCTTTGGGAATCTCAAGATTTATATTCTTGAGCACAGGCTCCTGTGCATATGCAAAATTCACATTCCTGAACTCTATACCTTTGTTGAAACCTTTCAAGTGTTCAGCACCGGCCTTCTCCTTAATGGGGTTCTCAACATCAAGGATTGCAAAAAGTCTCTTTCCCGAAACCATACCTCTCTGTATGCTGGCATAAGCCTTAGACATGGCCTTTGCAGGCTCAAGCACTCTCCAGTAAAATCCGATATACACTACAAACGCAGGCATATCCATACCAAGCTCACCTCTCAGTTGCAGCCATCCGCCATAGAAAAGCACCGACGCAGCAACTGTAATTCCAAGAAACTCAGAAAGTGGTGAAGCCATCTCCTGCTTGTTGAACATGTTCCTGCTGCTCCTCCTGTGGCTGGCATTTGTCTCCTCAAAATTCTCACCCACATATTTCTGCGCATTGAAGGCCTTTATTATCCTCACCCCGGAAACAGCTTCCTCAAAATGGCTCACAATTCTGCCCATAAGAGACTGGGTATCTGCAGCCTTGCGTTTTAGCGAACGGCTTATCTTGCCAATCACCAATGCCGAGAACGGCAATGTGAGCAGGGTAACCATAGTAAGTTTTGGCGACATATAGAAAAGTGCACCAAGAAATCCCAGAATGAGTAGAGGCTCCCTGAAAATGACATGAAAACTGTCTGCCACACCGTTCTGTACCTCAGTTACATCATTTGAGATTGAAGAGAGGATATCACCCTTCTTCTGGTTATGGAAATAACCCACATGCAAATTGGAGATCTTCTTGAAAAGGTCTCTCCTTATGTTCTGCATGATGTATGTCCTCATATTTACAAGGATTCTCTGCGAGAGGTATCTTGTAATGTTTGAAAGCAAAGATGCAACCACAAAGAAGGCACACACAAACATAAGCCCCTTGAGCATACCGCTACCTGTCATTACCTTGGTAAGGTAATACGAGAAAATCTCCTCAAAATATGCCGGATCCAATGCAAATTCAGGTTTAACCAGCTGAACATCCATGGTCTGAGGCTGGAACAGCACGGTAAGAAGCGGATCTATCAAAGCATAGTTCACCACTCCAAAAATAACTGAGAGGATAGACAGGATAAGGTATCCCGGCCAAAATCTCTTGTACGGCTTGGCATACGCCAGCAATCTTTTAAAATCTTCCATTATTTCTCTTCAAAATCCACATATTCCCCAACTTCCTTGTCAATTACCTTCTCCTGTTTGGGAATATCCGATATTATTACTTTTCCTTCCTGTTTCTTCTCCATATACGGCTCCTGCTGTTGCTGGAACCCATTAAACCCTGTAAAGCCGGTTCCGCTGTTCCACCCGAATCCTGTGAAACCTCCGTTCATCTGCCCCTTTTTCATCTTCCTCTTTATCACCCATGCAAGGATTATCGGGAAGAGTTTACCCATAATCCATCCAAAAAGGACCAGAAAGAACAAAAACGTTATAAATCCTTCCATCAATTACAATTTTTTAATCTTGCCTGTGGCAATGTTCCAGGAATACTCCTTCCCGTCGGTACACTTCACCTTAAGGTTACCACCCTCAAGCAATGTTACCTCCGATTCCCTGTCTATCCTCTTTTTCTTGTCAAGCATCTCCACCCTCTTGCCGTCTATTGTGTACAGCAACAACTGCGAAGGGGCCCTCAACACCCAATACCTCTTGCCTCCAAGTTTCAGAAACTCAGGAAGCTCCTTCACAAACTCGGGCGCTACAATATCAGTACTGCCCTTTACGGGCTTTCCTGAAACGTCACACCATGAAATTGTATTGTCTTCATTAAGGACAAGAATTGAGTACCTGATTCCGTTCACATTCTTGAGCAGACGTGGTCCCAACACCACCTTCTTTGGCAGCTTGGCAGGATATCCCCTTACAAACCTTCCCAACCTGTCGAGAAGATACAGCTTGTCTTCGGATGCAAACAGCATCTGCAGCCTTCCGTTTGCATAGAGGTCTATCTGCTCCACATAACCGCACAAGGGGGTTTCAAACGGTATTGCCCACACACCTTTTTTATTGGCATCCATATATCTGAGCCTCATGTTTGGAAGCTGCTCAAGATATGCCGCACTCTTCTTGGTTGCATCCTTCACCTCAAAAGGTCCTGCAGGAACGGCCACCGTACTGTCTATCTTGAATGTCATCACATCATCCTCACCCCGCTCAGGCGGCTGAGGCAACTTCTCCATTTCTGTAGAGTACAAGTTCGCCCTTATCTGCGGCTCCCCTTCTGCAAAAAATATGTCCGCAGTAACGAATTCAAAGTTTCTGCCGGTCATCTGCCTTTCAAAAGCCCCCCTATAATATGTCTTGAACACCTGCATGATGGAATCTCCCGCCTCCTTGAGGTTTGCAACCAGCTTCAGCGAGGATTCTGCATGGATATCTGCCTTGGCAGGAGTCTGCACCATATAATCCTCAAGGTTGAAAAATGTTGCACTCCCATTTGCAAAGTCTTCAACCACAGTCTTTGACCCAAGCACCGTCCACGCACCCACCTTACTGCAATACTCCTCACTGCAATGTGAAAACAACTCACCAAATACAGAAGCCAGATACCCCTTGTACCCGAATGGCTCAACTTCCGGAATCTTATCCCTATCCACTACAGAGGAGATCATATTGTTGAGTCCAAACTGCTGCTTCTCCCTTATCAGCGTTACCCATTCACATTTCTCCCCAAACTTGCAATAGGCACTCACCAGCTCCTCAATGGCCAATGAATCCACCCACTCCCTTGGCGAGATACCGTTTTCCCCTTTTGCCATCTTTTGTTTGTACGCAAAAGAACCAATCTTCTTCTGCATCTCCAGATACAGGTTATGCTGCTTGAGATATTCATGCATATTGGATGCAGGCATTGAAACTGCAAAAAGTGTGGAAGCAGGAAGAATCCTCCCCATCAGACTCTTTTTAACGGCCTGTTGGCTATAGACATTGGAGAATCTTCCCTCATCCGAGAAGTTGTCAAGAACACCGTCAAGCTGAAGTTTTCCAGAATGAAACGACATCCTCATACAACTCCATGACGCAAATTTCATTACAAAATCCGAGTACCCCAGAAAACCCCTCTCCACAACACCCGAGAAGAATTTTCCAATCTGGTTGTGGTTTACATACACAGCTGAAGAGATACCGTTATCTTTCAACAGTTTCTCAAACTCTCTCTTGTCGAGGATGGAAGTATTGTTTTCAAGATGCCTGATTGAACTCTCCAGCACATAAGAAGAGGAACTTGAAATGAACAGGTTACCGTATACGGCCGCTACAGCATCCGCACATACGGAGTATACAGCAACTCCATTGTATTTTCTCCTTGAAGTTGCCATCCCCTGCAATACCCCGGTTACCTGGTCAGCTACCCCCTCTGCAAGGCTCACCACCTGCAAAAATGAAACACTGTTCTTGGCTGAATAATGCATAGAAAAAACCATTGGGGCACTCTGAAACTGCTCCATACTGGCAAAACGTTCCTGCAACTGCACTATACCGCTACCCACATCAGGCATGCCGTACAAAAAGGAGGCAGTATCACGCATCATGGCAACATAATCACCAAAACGCTTAAAATCAAACACCGCCACTGCATCACTGGGGACTCCGTGATAAACCGATGTCTTCCCCTCACCCAATTCAAAACTTCCCTTTTTCCAATTGCCGGAAAGATTCAAAAAAAGAAAAACCGTTGCCGTTGCAAGAAGCAGCACTGCCACACTTCCCCACAACAACATTTTTTTATTATTTGTCATTCAATAATCTTCCTTTTACAACTGGCAAATATACTAAAAAAATATAAAGGCCGGCTTCCTATTTGGATATCCCAAACTGGAAACCGGCCTTATTTTCAAATTTTGTTTTCTAGAACGGCAAATCCCCGCCATCATCCTCTGCATCAGCAGCAGAAACATTCATGAAAGGATCCACTGCAGGAACCGCCTGAGGCTCAGCCGCTCCCTCCCTCTGAATCTTCCACGCACGGACATCTGTGTACCATCTGCCATTGAATTCTCTCGACTCAATATTGATTGAAATTGTCAACATCTCACCCGGATTGAATCCCTGCAGCTCGTTCACCTTGTCCTGTCCCCATACATTCATGCATATTTTCCTTGGATACTGTTCCAATGTCTCAACTATGAAATCCTGTTTGCTCCAAGGTCCCCTTGCACTCGTTCCGCTCTGTACTGCCAGTTTGTCCAGCAGTTTGCATTTTATATCCATTGCCATACTTTTCTATCATTTATTTTTTCTTCTTCTCCTCAGCCTTGCAAACCTTAATCAACTCAACCTCAAACACAAGAGTTGAATAAGCAGGAAGATCTGCACTTGCAGCCTGTGCGCCATAACCCAAGTTGAATGGAACCCACAAAGTGATCTTTCCACCCTCACCTACAAGCTGCATACCCTCAGTCCAGCCAGGGATTACCCTGTTCAACGGGAATTTAGCAGGTTCGCCTCTGTCGTAAGATGAATCAAACACCTTACCGTCAAGCAAAGTACCCTTATAGTGTACCTCTACAGTATCAATTGCAGTAGCTCTCAACTCATTGCCCGGATTCTCAATCTTGTACTGCAAGCCGCTGGCAGTCTCCTGAACACCCTCGTTGGTCTTGTTCTTTGCCATGAACTCAGCCTGCTCCTTCTCTTTCTTCTCACCTATAGCCATCTGAACCTTCTGCAGATAGTTGTTGATGATCTCATTAGCCTGGTAAGGATCCACATATGTCTTCTCACCGGCAGCAACCTGCTGCATTGCTTTCTTCACCTCAGAATAGTTAAGGCCCTCAAGTTGTGCATTTGTAATCATTCCTGCCAAACTTACACCAACAGCATAACTTACTGAATCAAGCTCAGCTTTAGTAATACTCTCAATAGGAGGCTGAGATCCTCCACACGAAGCAAGCATTGTACCTGCCACAACCCCTGCTGCCAAAAATTTAAATACTTTCATCTTTTTTATAGTTTTTATTGTTGTCTTATCATTTTTTTTCTCCCGACGATGTCACATATACGGCTGCACATCCAACAATTGCCGCCACCAGAGAGGTACACAAAATTGCCACCTTTCCTATGTTAATCAGCTGCTGGTCTGCAAAAGCCAGGCCATCAACAAAAATTGACATTGTAAATCCAATACCTGCAATGATTCCAAGGGCAAATACCTGTTTCCATTTTGTACCTGAAGGAAGTTCTGCAATGCCACACTTCACCGCTATGAAACTGAAGAGGAATATTCCTATAGGCTTGCCGCACAGCAAACCAAAGAAAATTCCCAACGCCACCGAAGGCAACGGCAACGAAAACAGATCTCCCGATATTGCCACACCGGCATTTGCCAATGCAAATACAGGCATAATGAAAAACGTAACCCAAGGATGCAGACTGGCCTCAAACCTGTGCATAAGGGGATTCATATTTCTTGCACTGGCACCAATCTGGTGGATAATATGCTGCTGCTCAGGGTTTGCAAGCACTTCAACATGGCTATTGCTGTGCTCCCTGAACTTCTCAAGCCAGTATCGCATGCCAACTGCAAACCTAACCTCATTGATCACTGTCTTTGACGGAATTGTAAGGGCAAGTATAACACCGGAAATTGTTGCATGTATTCCACTCTGGAAAACAAAATACCACAAAACAATACCCAGGATGCCATAAGGCCAGCGCTTGTTCACACCTGAACGGTTGAGTGCAAACAGGAACAGCACCACAATTGCCGCATATAGGAGCATATCAAAATGAAGGGCATGTGTAGGATAGAATATTGCAAGCACAATAATTGCACCCAAATCATCAACAATCGCCAAAGCGGTAAGGAATATCTTCAATCCCAGTGGTGTCCTGTTTCCCAAAAGCGAAAGGACTCCCAGCGCAAAGGCAATATCTGTTGCCATAGGGATTCCCCAACCAGAAATGCTGTCGGGATTATTATAGTTGAAACAAGCATAAATAATTGCAGGAACAACCATTCCTCCCACTGCTGCCAGGATTGGAAGGGCAGCATGCTTGAAGGACGAAAGTTCTCCTACCATCATCTCCCTTTTTATCTCCAGTCCCACAACAAAGAAGAAAATTGCCATCAGCGCATCATTGATCCACTGCTCAAGGGACATATCCAGGCAGAAACTGCCAATGGAGATTGTCATATTGGTTTCCCACAGTTCCTGCACAAAATGCAGCTGCGGCACATTGGCGCACAACAATGCTATTGCCGCACAAATTACAAGGACTATTCCTCCTACCGACTGGTTGTGGAGAAATCCGTTAAAATAGTTACGCACCGCAAGGGTGGTTGTCAAAATTTTCTTTTTTGTTGCCATCTGTAAAAATTATAGGTGGACAAATATAAATAATATTTTTAAATCTATTTTTACACTATACCCTCACGCAACACATCATGAATATGAATAAGTCCGGCATATTTGCCCTCATCCATCACTATTACCGAAGTAATCTTGTTCTTCTCCATTATTCCGAATGCATTCACGGCAAGTTCACCTTTCTCCACAACTTTAGGATTGCGGCTCATTATATCCTTTGCCCTCAGGTCACCAAGCGGACCGCCCTTTTCCACCATCCTCCTCACATCTCCGTCTGTAATTATGCCCATCAGATTCTCCTGTGCATCCAGAACAACTGTTGCCCCAAGTCTGTTCTGTGAAATGTTTATAATAGTATTCTGTATTGTCTCATCAGGTTTCACCCACGGTCTCAAAGCCTTGTCAAACACATCGTCAACTGTGAGGTAAAGTCTCTTGCCCAAAGATCCTCCAGGATGGTATTTTGCAAAATCCTCAGGCGAGAACCCTCTCATCTTCAGCAAACATACCGCCAGTGCATCACCCATCACCAGCTGGGTAGTGGTACTTGAGGTAGGTGCCAGATTGTTCGGACAAGCCTCAGCATCCACTGTAGCCTTTATCACATAATCAGAGTGCTGTGCAAGATAGGAATCCACATTGGATACCATTGCAACAAGCCTGTTCCCCATTCTTCTAATGAGTGGTACAAGCACCTTTATCTCCGGGGTATTGCCGCTCTTGGAGATGCACAACACCACATCATCGGGCTGCACAATTCCCAAATCTCCATGTATCGCATCCGCCGCATGCATAAAAATTGATGGGGTTCCCGTAGAATTCAGGGTTGCCACAATCTTACTCCCGATAATTGCGCTTTTCCCTATTCCGGTAATCACCAGACGCCCTTTTGACGAGTATATAAGATTTAGAATTTCAACAAATTCATCATCAATAAAAGGTTTCAGTTTCTCAACAGCCTTGGCCTCCTGGTCAATTACACTCACCGCCAATTCCTTCAAATCGATTTGCATTTTTTCCATAAAAAATTTTGCAAAAAATAAACTAATGGGTAACTTAGAGCCACAAAGGTAACGAAAAAAGAGACTTCACCCTATTTATTTTTGTATTACTATGCAGGTAACGTCGGAAATCTTGCACGAAAAATTAAAGGAGTTTTTCGGATTCGACTCCTTCAAAGGAGACCAGGAAGCAATAATAAGGCACCTTATAGAAGGGAACAACACATTTGTGCTCATGCCAACCGGTGGCGGAAAATCACTTTGCTACCAGTTGCCGGCGCTGGTCATGCCCGGAACGGCCATAGTCATTTCACCATTGATTGCCCTCATGAAGAACCAGGTGGACGCAATCAGGGGCTTTGTGGCAAATAAGGACGGCATTGCCCACTTCCTCAACTCTTCACTCAACAAGACACAGTTGCAGGAGGTGAAGGATGATCTGCTCAGCGGAGTCACCAAGCTGCTCTATGTAGCTCCGGAATCCCTCACAAAAGAGGAGAACATACAACTGCTCAGACAATGCAAGATCTCGTTCTACGCAGTTGACGAAGCCCATTGTATCTCTGAGTGGGGACATGATTTCCGTCCTGAATACCGCAAGATCCAGCCTATAGTGAACGAAATAGGTAAAGCTCCAATCATTGCCCTTACCGCTACAGCCACACCTAAGGTTCAGTCCGACATACAGAAGAACCTTGGAATGTCTGAGGCCAAAGTATTCAAGTCTTCATTCAACAGGGAGAACCTCTACTACGAAATGAGGCCCAAGGTGAATACAGAAAAGGAGATTATAAAGTTCATCAAATCCAATCCCGGCAAATCGGGCATCATCTACTGCCTCAGCCGCAAGAAAGTGGAAGAGCTTGCAGAGCTGCTCAATGTAAACGGAATCAAGGCACGCCCTTACCACGCCGGACTCGATGCTGCCACCCGCTCGGCCAACCAGGACCTTTTCCTTATGGAGGAAATAGAGGTTATTGTGGCTACCATCGCATTTGGAATGGGTATAGACAAACCAGATGTAAGGTTTGTAATCCACTATAATATACCTAAGAGCCTTGAGGGCTACTACCAGGAGACCGGACGCGCAGGCCGCGACGGAGGAGAAGGACAGTGCATCACCTTCTACAGCTACAAGGACATCCAGAAGCTTGAGAAGTTCATGCAGAGCAAGCCTGTAGCAGAACAGGAGATTGGCAAACAGCTGATAAATGACACTATAGCATACGCAGAATCAAACCAGTGCCGCCGCAAGACACTGCTCAACTACTTTGGCGAGCAGTATACCCAGGAAAACTGCGGCAACTGCGACAACTGCCTGTATCCCAAAAAACAGTTTGAGGGCAAGGAGTATCTCACAACAGTGCTTGAACTGGTTACCGGCATAAAAGAAAACTTCAAGGCAGACCACCTTGCAAACATACTTGGAGGAGTAATGAACTCCATCATCAAATCATACAACCACAACGAACTCGAGTGGTTTGGCATAATCCCCGGAAAGGAGAGCAAATTCTGGCTTGCCATCATCCGTCAGGCCCTTGTGATGCAGTACCTGTACAAAGATGTTGAAAAATACGGTCTTGTATCGGCTACTGAAAAAGGAATGGAATTCCTTGCCAACCCGCAATCTGTGATGTTTACAGAAGACAGGGTATTTGCCAACACAGATGATGATGACGATGTTCCTGTGATCGGCAACAACAAGAACCAGGGCGGTGCTGGAGACCCGGCACTTCTGGCAATGCTCAAGGATGTAAGGCACTCTTTGTCAAAGAAACTCAAGCTTCCTGCATTTGTAATCTTTGGAGACCCTTCATTGGAAGACATGTCTACAATGTACCCTATCACCATTGAGGAGCTCAAGAACTGCCAGGGTGTAGGAGAAGGAAAGGCCCGCAAGTTTGGAAAAGAGTTCATTGCACTCATTGCCAAATATGTGGAGGAGAACGAAATTGACCGTCCTACAGATCTTGTGGTAAAATCTGTGGCCAACAAATCTCTAAACAAGGTATACATCATCCAGAGCGTAGACAAGAAGATTCCGTTGGATGAGATTGCAGATGCCAAGAATCTTGAACTTGAACAGGTTTATGACGAGCTTGAGGCCATCGTAGGTGCCGGCACCAAAATAAACATAGACTACTACATCCGTATGATCATAGATGAGGACAAGGTAGATGAAATCTATGAATACTTTAAGGAAGAGGCCACTTCAGATTCTGTAAACGAAGCCATGAAGGCTCTTGGACCGGACTATACAGAAGAAGAGGTAAGACTCATCAGAATCAAATTCCTATCAGAATTGGGCAACTAAAATATTATAATAGATACTATAGAGTGGAAAAATCCTTCCACTCTATTTTTTTGTCCCGTCCCCAATAAGTGAGCTGCTTCTTGGCATAGTGGCGGGAGTTGCGCTTGATGAGCTCTACGGCGGTTTCCAGCGAGTGGACGCCATCAAAATAATCAAAGATCTCCCTGTAGCCTACAGTCTTGAGCGCAGGGAGATTTTTATATTGTACAAGTCCCTGTACCTCAGCAAGGAGCCCCTGCTCCATCATAATGTCTACCCTCCTGTTTATCCTGTCGTAAAGTTCCTCCCTGTTGCGGTTGATTCCAATCTTGCGGATTGCAAACGGACGCACTTTCTTTGGAGCGCTCTTCCAGTCCGAGAATTTCCTGCCGGTCTGCAGTGTTACCTCCAAAGCCCTTACCACCCTCTGCGGATTGGCAATATCAATTGTATCATATGAGGCCCGGTCTACAACTCTCAATTCGTTGCGCAACGATTCTATACCTTCCGACTCAAGCCTCTTCATAAGGGAATCCCTGAGCTGCAGATCTGCAGGGGGAAAATCATCCAGCCCGTTGCACAGGGCATCTATGTACATTCCGCTGCCGCCCACCATAACAAGCTTGTCATGGGTCTTGAAAAGTTCCTCAAGGAGGGCCATCGCCTCCAATTCATAAAGGCCGGCTGTATAGTATTGGGTTACGCTGTGGGTGTGAATAAAATAATGCCGCACCGCCTCCAGCTGCTCTGGAGAAGGCGATGCGGTACCTATGTTCATCTCTTTGTAAATCTGTCGGGAATCACAGTTTATAATGGGAGAAGAATACTCCTTTGCCAATTCAATGGAATAGTCAGTCTTTCCCACCCCTGTGGGCCCCAATATGATGGTAAGTTCCTTCTGCATTACTCCTCACCCTCAGGCAATTCGTCATCCATGAACGAATCATCATCGTCGCCTCCGTTGTCAATAGGCTCTGCGTACTGGTCCATATCATCATAACCGTTGGCAAACTGCTCCGGATTGCGTCCTTTCTCTGCCACAAGTCTTGGATATGAAGCTCTCCTGGATTCCTCCACTTCACCAACAAGCTCAAGTTTGATAACTCTATCTTTCCTAAGATCAAAGACATACAAAAGGGCTGTCTCTCCTTTCTTTATTGTCTTTTCAATGGTAACCATATCCATGGAACCGTCACCCATATCAAACAGGCCATACTCGCTCTTTATCTTGCCGGCATTATCCAATCCCCTGAACACTACCATCTGGTCTGGAGAAAAATCAAGATCATTAATAAGGAAATCATTAAGTTTATACAACGAAGTCTCTCCTTTAATCTCATATTCCCTCATAAAAACTTTACTTCCAGGGATAGATGCTTTGTACTTGTATATCATGTTTAGAATTTTAAAGTGTTGGTACTCCAAAGATACATAATTTTTTCCGTAATTACTGAGCAAAAAACATTTTTTTGACTATCTTTACATTTTAGTATGGATACTAAGAAAACACCCGTTTCAGATTGTTTCAAAAGCATTTCAGAGCTTTCAACCGGCCTGTTCAAGGACAATGGAAGCAAGTTCCTCGCTTTTGCGTATCCTGTCACTACAGAAGAGCAGATTAAGGAGATTGTACAGGGGCTGAAGAAGGAGTATTACGATGCCCGCCACCACTGCTATGCCTACCGTCTGGGGCACACAGGTGCCACCTGGAGAATGAACGATGACGGAGAGCCTTCATCTACAGCAGGCAGGCCAATATACGGCCAGATCCTTTCTGCCGAACTGAGCGACATCCTTGTAGTGGTAGTAAGATACTTTGGCGGAATCAAGCTTGGAGTACCGGGGCTCATAAGGGCCTACAAGACCTCCACAGCCGATGCCATAGCAAACGCTACAATCATAGAGAAGATTGCAACAGAACCGTTCAACATAATTTTCGATTACCTGCAGATGAATGCGGTAATGAAGAGGCTCAAGGATCTTGGCCTCACCCCTACCAACCAGCAGTTCGATCTCAACTGCTCACTGAGGGTTGATGTAAGGCTTGCCCTTATAGATACATTCCTTGAGGCTTTTGACAAGCTGGAAGGGTGCAGGATAGAGAAAATTGAACCACAGCAAGACCAGGAAGAAAACATTTAAATTTTACGACATATGCCTAAAAGTCTAATTTCCATCCACGATTTTACAAAGGAAGAGATGCTGCACGTATTGGATGTGGCACAGGAATTTGAGAAGAACAAGGTACAGCCTATCCTCAGGGACAAGGTGATTGCAACCCTTTTCTTTGAACCTTCTACCAGAACCCGCCTGAGCTTTGAGACAGCTGCCAACAGGCTTGGTGCAAGGGTAATAGGATTCTCAGACGCAGGAAACACCAGCGTAAGCAAAGGTGAAACCCTCAAAGACACCATTAAGATGGTTTCCAATTATGTAGACCTGATTGTAATGAGACATCCTCTTGAGGGAGCTGCAAGATACGCATCGGAAGTAGCTTCAGTACCTGTAATCAATGCAGGTGACGGTGCCAACCAGCACCCTTCGCAGACAATGCTCGACCTGTTCACCATCCGCCAGACCCAGGGCACACTCAACAACCTTAAGATAAACATGGTTGGAGACCTCAAATACGGCCGCACAGTACACTCTTTGCTTCAGGCAATGTCACACTTCAACCCTGATTTCACATTCACTGCTCCCGACGAACTGAAGATGCCACAGGAGTACAAGGATTTCCTTGATGCCAAAGGAATCCCTTACACCGAAACCAGAGATCTTGAGGGAAGCCTCAATGACTGTGACATTCTTTACATGACCCGTGTACAGCAGGAGCGCTTTACAGACCCTATGGAGTACGAGAAGGTAAAGAACACATACAACCTTACAGCCTCAATGCTGGGCGGAGCAAAGGACAACATGAAAATCCTTCACCCGCTTCCAAGAATCACTGAGATTGCCCAGGATGTGGATGACACAAAACATGCATACTACTTCAAACAGGCGGAGAACGGAGTTTACGCCAGAATGGCAATCATTTCTTATCTATTGGGTTACAAATAATTATCGGGATTAAAATTTTTCAGTTATGGAAAAAGGAGGAAAAGAATTGAAAGTGAGTGCCATCAAGAACGGCACTGTACTTGACCATATACCTGCAAACCAGCTTTTTAAAGTAATAAGCATCCTTGGCTTGAAAGACTGCGCAAACCAGGTGACATTTGGAATGAACCTGGAAAGCCAGAGACTTGGCAAAAAAGCCATCATTAAGGTTTCAGACAAATATTTTGAGGAGACACAGATAAACAAGGTTGCCCTTGTTGCCCCTGATGCAAAAATCAACATCATAAAGGACTTTGAAGTGATTGAGAAAAAGGTTATCCGTGTTCCCGACGAAATTTCAGGCATAGTGAAATGTGCAAACCCAAAATGCATCACCAATCACCAGCCAATAACCACAAAATTCACAACCACCTACGAAAACGGGGAACTCAAGCTTCATTGCCGCTACTGCGAAAAGAACACAAGCTCCGACAATATGAAAATAATATCAGAGAATTAGCATTTATTTGCTATCTTTGAAAAATTGTTAAAGATTTTTAAGAAACACATAAAAAAATACACCAATATGAAAGCATATAACTTTAACGCCGGCCCTTGCGTATTGCCTAAGCAGGCTATTGAGAGCGCAATTGAGGCTATCAGAGATTTTGACAACACAGGCATTGGTATCCTTGAGATTTCTCACCGTACTCCAGGTTGGGAGAGAATCATGGCTGAAACAGAGCAGCTATGGAGAGAGCTTTTGAACATTCCTGAAGATTACGCTGTAATGTTCCTTGGCGGCGGTGCTTCAACCCAGTTCTTTGAGGTTCCTGCAAACCTTTTGAAAACAAAAGCTGCATACCTTCAGACAGGTGTTTGGGCTAAAAAAGCAGCTAAAGAGGCTAAATTCTACGGTGAGGTTGAGATAGTGGCTTCTTCTGAGGACAAGACTTACTCATACATTCCAAAAGGATACACCATCCCTACCGATGCAGACTACTTCCATATCACAACCAACAACACCATCTACGGTACTGAGATGCACGAGGACATTGATTCTCCTGTAACTTTGGTTGCAGACATGTCATCAGACATCATGAGCCGTCCTGTAGACGTTACCAAATACGGCATGATTTACGGTGGTGCACAGAAAAACGTAGGCCCTGCAGGTGTTACTTTCGTTATCGTACGCAAAGACCTTCTTGGCAAAGTTGACCGTCCTCTACAGACAATGGTTGACTACCGCTCACACTACACTGAAGAGGCTAAAAACAGATCAATGTTCAACACCCCTCCAGTATTCCCTATCTTTGTTATGCACGAGACCCTTAAATGGGTTAAAGAGCAGGGCGGTGTAGAGGCCATGTACAAAATGAACAAGGAGAAAGCTGAGATCCTTTACAACGAGATTGACAGAAACCCGTTGTTCGTAGGAACAGCTGCCAAAGAGGACCGTTCACTTATGAACGTATGTTTCGTAATGGCTCCTGGCAAAGAGGAGTTGCAGGATGAGTTCTTCAAATTTGCTAAAGAGCGCGGTATGGTGGGCATCAAGGGTCACCGATCGGTTGGCGGTTTCAGAGCTTCCATCTACAACGCTTGTCCAAAAGAGGCAGTTGAGGCATTGGTGGCTTGTATGCAGGAGTTTGAGCAGCTTCATAAATAATTGAAACTTCAGAAAGGGTGTAATTGCAATGTGCAGTTACCCCCTTTTTTTTATGTAAATATGCCCCGCAGGGGAGATAATCTATCGGGATAAATAAAAAACACTTGAATATATCATGAAAGTATTGGTAGCAACCGAGAAGCCATTTGCAAAAGTGGCTGTAGACGGTATCAGAAAAATAGTTGAGGCTGCTGGCTATGAGTTTGCAGCTTTGGAGAAATACACTTCAAACGATGAGCTTTTGGCCGCTGTTGCAGATGCAGATGCCCTTATCGTACGTTCAGACAAAGTAACCAGAGAGGTAGTTGACGCTGCAAAGAACCTTAAGATTGTAGTTAGGGCAGGTGCCGGTTATGACAACTTGGACCTTGCAGCTTGCACAGAGAGAGGCATTGTTGCAATGAACACCCCTGGCCAGAACGCAAACGCTGTTGCAGAGCTTGCAATCGCATTCATGCTTTTCATGAGCAGAAACCATTTCAACCCTGGAACAGGATGCGAGCTTAAAGGCAAGACATTGGGTATCCAGGCATTTGGAAACATTGGAAGACGCGTATCTGTACTTGCAAAAGGCTTTGGTATGGATGTTCTTGTATATGCACCTACAGCTCCAGCTCAGGTAATTGCAGATTATGGTGTTACAGTTGCAACTACTTTGGAGGAGTTGTTTGAGAAATCAGATTTCCTAACCCTTCACATCCCTGCAAACGAGAAGACCAAGGGTCTTATAGGATACGACCTTGTTTCAAGAATGCCTAAGGGTGCTTGCCTTGTAAACACAGCAAGAAAAGAGATTATCAATGAGGAGGGCCTTATTAAAGCTCTTAAAGAGAGAGAGGACCTTAAATACATCACTGATGTTCCTACTGCAAACCACGCTGCTATGGCAGAGGAGTTTGGCAGACGTGTATTCGGTACTCCTAAGAAAATGGGTGCAGAGACTGGAGAGGCTAACGTTAACGCAGGTCTTGCAGCAGCAAACCAGATTGTGGACTTCTTCACTACAGGAAACACAAAATTCCAGGTAAACAAACAGTAAACTCTTAAAACACAGATAACCATGGTAAAAGTTAAACCATTTGCAGCTATCCGACCTCCAAAAGCAATTGCAGCTGAGGTAGCATCACGCCCATACGACGTTCTTAACTCAGTAGAGGCAAAAGCTGAGGCTGGCGAGAAATCGCTCCTACATATCATCAAACCTGAGATTGACTTTGATCCTATAGCAGACGAGCACGGCCAGGAGGCTTATGACAAGGCTGTTGAGAACTTCAAGCTATGGCAGGAGAAAGGCTGGCTTGTACAGGATACCAAAGAGAACTACTATGTTTACGCACAGACCATGGAGGGAAGAACCCAGTACGGTCTTGTAGTTTGCGCAAACGTAGAGGATTATATGACCGGCAAGATCAAGAAACATGAGCTTACCCGTAAGGACAAAGAAGATGACCGTATGATCCACGTAAGGAACCAGAACGCCAACCTTGAGCCTGTATTCTTCGCTTATCCAGATAACGCACAGATAAATGAGATTGTTGAGCGCACTATCAAGACTCAGGAGATTGAGTACGACTATATCGCTCCAGTTGACGGTTTCGGCCACAAATTCTGGGTTATCGAGAACGAGGAGGACATTGCTGCCATTACTGAGATCTTTGCTGGAATCCCTGCTTTCTACGTTGCAGACGGCCACCACAGAACCGCAGCTGCTGCCCGCGTAGGTGAAGAGAAAAAGAACAACAACCCTAACCACACAGGTGATGAGGAGTACAACTACTTTATGGCAGTAGTATTCCCAGAGAGCCACCTTAAGATCATTGACTACAACCGCGTAGTGAAAGACCTTAACGGCATGAGCGAGGAGGAGTTCATCCAGAAGCTTGGTGAGGACTTTGTTGTTGAGAAAAAAGGCGAGGATATCTATACTCCGTCGGGATTACACAACTTCTCAATGTACATTGGCGGCCAGTGGTACTCATTGCAGGCTAAAGAGGGCACTTACGACGATGCCGACCCTATTGGAGTACTTGACGTTACCGTATGCTCAAATCTTGTATTTGACAAGCTATTGGACATCAAAGACCTCAGAACTTCAAAGAGAATTGATTTCGTAGGCGGTATCCGCGGTCTTGGCGAGCTTAAGAAACGTGTTGATTCTGGCGAGATGGTTGCAGCATTTGCTCTATATCCTGTTTCAATGAAACAGCTTATCGACATTGCCGATACAGGCAACATCATGCCTCCTAAAACCACCTGGTTTGAGCCTAAACTTCAGAGCGGACTTGCAATCCACAAATTGGAGAGATAAGCAATACCTTATAAAAAAAACAGGAACTGGATTGTCCGGTTCCTGTTTTTTATTTTACCCCAGCGCTACAAGAAATATAGCAGCAGTTCAAATGAAAGCTTGTTATGGTTATAATGAGGCTCCTTATACAAGGCAGACATATCGTAGTCCATAGCATCCCATCTGAGCAGCGGCTCAATCCTCTTCAATGTATTGCCCTTGGCTTTAATTTTATACATGGCCTGCGCATATACTGCAGAAAGTGTTCCCGGCTGATAGACTGGCTTCCCTGTACAACACACATCCTGCGAAGGTATATTTTTTGTCATAACCTCACTCTCCACCTTAAACGCATCGCACGCACCTTCCTGAAGCAACAATCGTCACAGAATACACCATTCCCATGACAATGAACCTTCCAGAAGCCACTTTTGTCACCAGAATAGGCATTTCTATGACAACCACTGGCCTACAAAGCAGAAATCTCCCCGCCTGAAACAAAAAAAAAGACCTCCAGATTTTCATCTGAAGGTCTTTGAAGGTTGGCGGCTACCTACTCTCCCACTTGGTATAGCAGTACCATCGGCGCTAACGGGCTTAACTTCTCTGTTCGGGATGGGAAGAGGTGGATCCCCGTCGCTATTACCACCATTATTTATCGCTTAATGCTTATGCATTGTGTTTTTTCGGCTGTGTTCTCTCACAGTATATGGTGTAAGAGAGAGAAAAAATGTCAGTTATTCTACTTTCATGCAAACCCCTTAGAGGTCGCACACTCCACAACTGAAGTGTCGGGCTATTAGTACCGCTCGACTTTGACATTACTGCCTTTACATCTGCGGCCTATCAACGTGGTAGTCTCCCACGACCCTATATGGAAATCTAATCTCGAGGCTAGCTTCGCACTTAGATGCTT
>JAZRCK010000036.1:0-54028 GCA_045659725.1 Candidatus Egerieisoma sp. | reverse complement strand
CCTTGAGGCCTTACGCACCTCAACGGTATCAAAGAAAGAAGAAACGAGTTCCACACGGCCGGGGTCTCCAACCAGGATTACGGTGTCTGCCAGCTCCTCCGGTTTGAGGTGAAGGTGGAATACAGACCCGTCTGAGTTGATAATGAGCTCAGAAGCACCTATTTTTTCCATTTTTTCCTGTTTTTGGTCATATCTCTAAGTGAGTTCATTCCCTGTACCAAAGCCTCATCCTCAGAAATTTTTCTGAAAGCCATAAATACAAAGATGGCTGCAACTATAGGGAATACTGCTGAAATTGTAAAGACTGCCCCATCCAACCTTGTAAAGTACATATAGGCAATCCAGCCCTGGAAAGCCAACAGTACCAACATGTTGTAGATGCAGATACGCATCTGCTGGATTCTTCTCTTATAGATGAAGATTGAGAAGAATGAAAGGACAAATGTTACAATCACAAAAATGAGGAATGGCCAGTACTGGGTAAATTTAAGTACTGTATCACCATCCAAATTTCTCATCAATGGCCTGAAAAACAACGAGAACAATAATCCCGACGAAGCCAACAGATACAAACTCTGAATTCTCTGAATCATATTATTTCAATTTTAAATTACTACTCTTCCTTTATACAATATTTCTTTATTACGCTATAGGCATCCTGTACACCAAGTTCACCTGCCTTGCTCAAATCTATACAACCTTTCTCCTTATCTTTCAGATAGATAAGCACAAGTCCCCTATTGAAGTATGCCTGCGCCAAAGCAGGGTAAAGTTCAATGGCCCTCGTATACTGGTTTATGGCCTCAGGCAAGTCGCTTGAGAGGCAATAGAGGTTACCCAGGTTATAGTATGTAAACGGCAGCTTAGGCATCAGCTTGGCAGCCTTGTTCATATCGTGTATAGCAGGGGCATAATCGTAGTTCATTGTGCTGCGCTCCTTAACTCGGGCCCTTGCTGCACCTGAGTTGTCCAATGTAAGGATCTGCACATTGTTCTCCATAGATGAGATGAAATCTATCATCTCCGCCTGCAGGGCACCTCTGTTTATGTAATAGAATGTCTGCTCAGGCTCGTTCTTGATGGCCTGGGTATAGTTTTCAAGTGCTGAGTTGTACCTGTTTTCCACACCATCGGCCACTGCTTTGGCAAAATAGAGTTTTGATATCTCCGCTCCCTGCACCTTGGCCTTCTCCTTGTCTGAAAGTTCCTCCATAAGCTGCGCCAGCTTCATGTGGTAATTGTCGGGAAGATTGGTTGAATTCTTTGTGGAGTTGAGTTCCACAGGAAGGGGTATCTCTCCAGCAAAATTCTCTATCTCCTTGTCTTCCCACTTGCTTTCAAGAGCCATCCTCATGTTGTTGTTGCTGCTGAGGTTAAACTTGAACAAGGGCTTCAGGCGGATATCCACATCGCGGTGCTGAAGCAGCTCGTTATCAAAGTCCTTCTTGGCAAAATCTGCATCCAGCGCAAGAAGCTTGTCATATTTTCGGGTTGTGTCGGCAAACATGGCCTGTCCAAGACTGTCACCGGTACGCTGCTGGTACTCACGTATTTTCTGCTGCGCTATCTCGGCATCTTTCTTTGCTGAGGTAAACTGTCCCAACTGGCTTTTGGCGTATGAACGGTTCATATAGGCCTTGGCAAAATCGGGGTAGAGACTGATGGCTTTTGAGTAATCATCAGTAGCATCCCTGAACCTTCCCATCTCAAGGAACACCCCCGCGCGGTTGAAGTATGCGAGCACGTTGTTGGGATTCACCGCAATCACACGGTCATAATCGTCCAGCGCGTTGTTGTAATCGCCAATCTGGGCCCTGATTATTGCCCTGTTGTAAAGGGTGAGGGCGTTGCCAGGCTCCTGTTCCAGCACAGTATTCAAATCCTCGAGAGCACCCTGAATCTGCGACTTGTCATATCTTATGAGGGCTCTGTTAAAAAATGCAAAGGTATTGAGAGAATCCAGTTCAATGGCCATATCCAAATCTGTAAGAGCCTCATCCGTTTTATCCTGCATTGCATAGATTCTGGAGCGCCTTATGTACCCTTCAGGATCAAAAGTATTGATTTTTATGGCCTTATTGTAATCATTCAACGCCTTGGTGGTGTCTCCAAGATACAGGTAGCACGCACCACGGTTAAGGTATGCATCTGCCGCTTTTGGCTCTGCCTTAATGAACCTGTTGAAGTCCTTCACCGCCTTCTCAAACTGCTGCGAGAGAAAATAGGTTACACCGCGGCTAAAGTAAAGCCCCGTGTAACTTGGCCTCAGATCCACCGCCTCCGCCAGATCCTTGAGTGCCATATCGTACTTTCCGGTACGGCTGAGGGTAATGGCCCTGTAGTGGTACGCCGGAGTATAGATGGGGTTAAGCCTGAGCGAGGTGTTGAAATCCTTCTCGGCACCTATATAATCTCCAAGATTATATTTGGCAATTCCCCTGAAGAAGTACGCATCAAAAAGGGTACTGTCGAGCCTTGCCAGGATATTGAAATTCTCTATGGCGCTTGAGTACTTTCCGTCTATCAGCATCTGCCTTCCACGGAAAAAGAACTGGTCTATATCATATTGCGCCTGTGCCGCCACCGAAACCATTGCCAAAATGGCCACACAAAAAAGTCTCTTGAGTCTGTTCATACTATCTTGCAAATTTACACAAAATAGAGAATACCTCAAAATATACGCCAAGCCCTATTGTAACGTCGTCTTTTTGTACAATCATCTGGTAACCAGATAATTGCAAAAGCAGGAATTGCGGTGCGCCGCAATTCCTGCTTTACAATTTACTGAATTTCAGCAAATTGTACAAAAAGACGACGTTACAAAAGCTCCTCAATCCTCAACAGCTCATTGTACTTGGCAGTCCTCTCCGCGCGGCACACGGAGCCGGTCTTTATCTGCCCGGCGTTAACGGCAACGGCAAGATGGGCAATGAAAGGGTCTTCGGTATCTCCGCTACGGTGGGAAATGATGCAGGCATAGCCATGCCGCTGGGCCAACGCTATAGTTTTTAAGGTCTCCGTTAAGGTGCCGGCCTGGTTCACCTTAACAAGTATCGCATTGGCACACTTCTCATTAATCCCCTGCTCAAGCCAGCGGGCATTTGTAGCAAAAAGGTCATCCCCAACAAGCTGGCACCTGCCGGAAAGCTCGGAAGTAATCTGTTTCCATCCCTGCCAGTCATCCTCGGCAAGAGGGTCCTCTATTGAATCAATAGGATAATTCTCAACCAGCCCCTTCAGATAGGCAATCTGTTCCGTGGTACTCCTTCTCACACCATTCTCCTGCTCAAAACGGGAATAATCATAATACCCCTGAACCCACTCCCCACCGGAATTATAATGTCCCTGTACATAAAACTCAGAGGCGGCACAATCAAGGGCAATGGTAACATCCTTGGAAGGGACATAGCCGGCGTTCTGGATGGCATAGACAATATAGTTCAACGCCTCCTCCGCACTGGCAAAGTTTGGGGCAAAGCCACCCTCATCCCCCACACTCACACTCAGCCCTGCCTTAAGTAGCACCTTGCGCAAACTGTAAAAGACATTGGATCCCATCATCAGCCGCTCCCTGAAAGAGGTTCCTCCAACAGGCCTTATCATAAACTCCTGGAACGCAATGGGTGCACTGGAATGGCGTCCTCCGTTAACAATGTTCATCATGGGCACCGGCAATACCCGGGCCCCCACCCCTCCAAGATACCTGAACAGGGGCTCCTTGAGAGAATCGGCCGCAGCCTTGGCCACAGCAATGGAAACGCCCAGTATGGCATTGGCTCCCAACCGGGACTTATCTGCAGTACCATCAAGGGCAATCATCAGACTGTCAACAGCATGCTGATCAAAGGCATCCATCCCCACCAGCTCCGGAGCAATGACATCATTTACATTGGCCACAGCCCTCAACACACCCTTCCCTCCATATCTCCCTTTCTCCCCATCCCTCACCTCAACGGCCTCCCTGCTCCCCACAGAAGCCCCGCTAGGCACACTTGCACGTCCCCATGACCCGTCATTGAGGAACACCTCCACCTCTACAGTAGGGTTCCCGCGCGAATCCAGAATTTCTCTTGCTTTAATATTAGAAATGTCCATATACACAAAGATTTAGGTATATGGAAAACACCTGTACAAGGGGCAAAGTTCACCACCCTCACAATATTTTTCCCGACAAATAAAACCTACCACGGCAGTGCCACAGTACCCATCATAGCACGGATATCGGCAGCACGCTTGCGCACCCCCGCAGAAGGGGCATTGGCCTTACGGACAAGGGGATTTGGAAGGCAGGCGGCAATCAGGGAAGCCTGTCGGGAAGAAAGTTTGGCTGCACGGGTACAGAAAAGATGCTCTGCAGCCGCCTCGGCACCATAAATGCCACGCCCCATTTCGGCCACATTCAGGTACACCTCAAGGATCCTCTCCTTTCCCCAAAAAGTCTCAATGAGAAATGTAAAATACACCTCAAACCCCTTGCGGACCCAACTACGCCCCGGGAACAGGAACACATTCTTGGCGGTCTGCTGGCTTATGGTGCTCGCCCCGCGGAGCCTCTTCCCCTTGCGGTGTGCATCCAGCGCCTTGTCAATCTCAATCCAGTCAAAGCCGTTATGTGAAAAGAACCTCGCATCCTCAGATGCAATTACCGCCTTGGCAAGCTTGGGAGAAATCTTCTCCATGGGCTGCCACCTCTTATGGGTAACAAAAGAATCATCGTTCCAGTTCTGGCAGGTACGCACAACCATCAGCGGGGTAACATACACCGGCATCCACCGGAGCACAAGCACCCACAGCACTGTAATGGCCACAAACCACAAAGGGATATACAGGAACAGCCATCTGAAAAACTTGAACCCCTTCTTTTTCTTCATGTTACAAAATCAGCCAGATAAATCGGTAGATAAGATCAATCCTCTTCACAAGCACATCAACATCCAGATTGGCAACACTGTCAGACTCCTTATTGGTATGCTTTGTGATGCCGGATGTAAACAAAAGTGCAGGAATTCCGGCCGCAGTAAAGCTCTGCTGGTCGGACAACCTGTAAAAAATATCATAGAAATCCTGGCTGCCGTAATAGGAATAATCCAACTCCAGCCCCAGCCCAAAATACTCATTTGAAAAATCCAGTTGCCCCTTCTGCCATCCCTTAAGTTTATTACTGCCCAGAACCAGCAGATACTCAGGATTTTTACCCACAGGAGAAAGGACACTTCCAATCTGGTCCATATTAACCATACATGTTATGCTTCCCTGCGGAATCCCCAACCTTGAAACAAAATGTCTGCTCCCCTGCAACGAAAAATTATTCCCGTCAAACGCCACAAACACAATATTCGCCTCAAGATCTCCCCTCTCCAGATGTCTCTTTCCAAACAACCTTGCCAACTCCAGCAGCGCCGCAACACCCGACGCATTGTCATCGGCCCCCGGATACACCTTCCCGTCAATAATCCCAAGATGATCAAAATGGGCTCCCACAATCACATAGGGCGCATTTTTTCTTCCCGACGGCAAATACCCCACCACATTATGCCCCTTCTTCTCAATCTTCACTCCGTCACCTGCACTGTATCTGCCGCTTCCCCCTTTAACAACAGGGAGATTGAACGGCTGGAAAAAACTCACACTCCTGAATGGCCTCACCCCATAACTCTCCATGCAGGCAGCAATATACTCCGCTGTCCTCATGGCCTGGGCAGTACCGGCCTCCCTTCCTGCCACCTCCTCAGATGTGAGGTACTCCAGATGATCCAATGTTCCCTCCCGGGTAAGGAGATACCTGTAAGTATCAGAAGTGTGCACCTGCCCTAACGCCTCCACAGCCGCCACCGCAGACAATACTGCCATTGCCGCCAAAAGGACCATACATTTCACATGTGCACTCAAATTCATAGGAATCAATCTCATCGGGATTAAAATTTAACAGGATGCAAAGATAACAAAATACCCCGTTTCCCCACACAGCATCCAAATATCCTCATTTCTGCCACAATTCCGGGACAAAACCCTCCACCAGCAATAAAATGTCCCGGAAACGCCATCAATTCCGGGACAAAACCCTCCACCAACAATAAAATGTCCCGGAAACACCACAAATTCCAGGACAAAACCCTCCACCAGCAACAAAATGTCCCGGAAACACCACAAATTCCGGGACAAAACCCCGCAACTGCACAAAAAAATCCGGGCAGGAAATCCCCACCCGGACTTGAACAAAAAGACGACGTAACTTTCTACCAGATATTGATCCTCTCCTGTGGAGCCATCCACATTGCATCGCCCTCCTTAATGCCAAATGCCTCATAGAAGCCGTCAATGTTGCGCAAAGCACCGTTTACGCGCCATTTGCCCAATGAGTGCACATCGGTCTTGGTTCTGCGGAGAATCTCCTGCGGACGCACGTTCTGCGCCCAAAGGTTTGCATAACCCAAATAGAAACGCTGGTTATGGTTAAAACCGTCTATATCTGCCGGTACAGGCTTGTCTTTCAAGGTGTTCATATATGCCTGGTAAGAGATTAGGAGACCGCCCTGATCCGCAATGTTCTCACCCAAGGTAAACGCACCGTCTGCATGTACAGTATCAATCACAATAATCTTGTTGAACTGCTCAACAAGCACCTGTGCACGCTCGTTGAACTTGGCCTCATCCTCTGCTGTCCACCAGCCGCTGATGTTTCCGTCCTTATCATAGTTGCGGCCCTGGTCATCAAAACCGTGGGTCATCTCGTGTCCGATAACCACACCAATACCTCCGTAGTTCACAGCATCATCGGCATTTGGATTGAAGAACGGTGGCTGAAGGATTGCTGCAGGGAAGCAAATCTCGTTGGTGGTCGGGTTGTAGTACGCATTTACAGTCTGAGGGCTCATTCCCCATTTGGTGCGGTCTACAGGCTGCCCCTCCCTCTCCATCATCTCATTGTGCGAGAAGATGTTTGAGCGGCAAATATTTGCCCAATATGAGTCATTCTTAATCTCAAGTGCTGTATAATCCTTCCATTTGTCGGGATAACCAACCTTAACAATGAAGGTTCCAAGTTTCTCCTGAGCCTTTGCCTTGGTCTCATCGCTCATCCACTCAAGGGCATTGATTCTCTCTCCAAGGGCTGCCTGAAGGTTGCTTACCATCTCAAGCATTTTCTCCTTTGACGATGCAGGGAAATATTTTTCAACATACATCTGTCCGAAAGCCTCTGCCAAAGAGCCGTTCACAACTGCAAGCGAGCGTTTCCAAAGCGGCTGAAGCTCCTCGCGGCCCTGCATTGCCTTGCCGTAGAAAGCAAAGTTTGCCTGCACAAACTCATCACTCAAATAGTTTGAAGCGGCATTCAACAGTTTGAATACCAAGTACTCCTTCTGGTCATTGAGAGAAACCTTCTTCATCATTTTGGTCATACCTTCAAAGAAAGGTTTCTGCGATGCGTTCAACTCAGTTGAGTTCTTGATTCCAACCTCATTGAAGAAGATATCCCAGTTGATGAAGCCGTAGTTCTTCTTGAACTCCTTTACTGTCATCTTGTTGTAGTTCTTGTGAACATCTCTTCTGGTTGCGCGGTCTACAGAAACTTCTGCAATCTTTGTCTCAAGGGCAAGAACTTTATCCGCTGCTGCAGCTGCCTCTTCAGGCGAGTAACCTGCAAGGACAAAAAGCTTGTTGATGTACTCCCTGTAAGCAGCACGTATCTTCACAGAGCTCTCATCATCAAGAAGATAATAATCCCTATCACCCATTGAAAGGCCCCCCTGCGAAAAACGCAAAAGGTTCATTGTGCTGTTCTTCTGGTCTGCGCCAATACCAAAACCAAAGAACGGGCTTGAACTCTCAACATGCATCTTTCCAACCATTGCAGAAAGCTCATCCATGTTTGAGATTGCCTTGATTGCAGCAATCTGCTCCATAACCGGAGCTGCACCCTCAGCATTGCGTTTTGTGGTATCCAGGCCCAAAGCATACATGATCTGTATCTTCTCACCCACACTGCCTGGCTCCTGCACATTTGCATTCAGTTCCTCAATCAGCGCCTTAAGTTTCTCCTGATTCTCCTTGTCCAACTGGTCAAAAATGCCATATCTGGCATACTCCGGAGTTAAAGGATTGTTGGCCATCCATCCACCGCACGCGTACTGGTAGAAATCCTCTCCCGCAGCCACGGTATTGTCAAAATTGGCAAGGTCAATGGCAGGTTTTCCCTCCTCCTTGCCCTGTGTACAACCGGCAAACATCATTGCCGCCACACCTAATGTCATAAAAATCTGTTTCATAATGTCACAAATGTAAATAAAAATCACATATCCTCTTCCCGACAGAAAAAAAAATCCCGGGAACCGCCATATTTCCAGGAGAAACCGCAGTGCCAGAAAGAAAATATCCAGGAAAACACCCAGAAACGTGGAGGAAATCTCTCTCAGCAGCAAAACATCCACATTTCACCCCCAGAACGTGGAGGAAATGTGCACGCAAAAGAAAATGTCCCGAAAAACACCCAGAAACGTGGAGGAAATGCGAGCGCAGAAGAAAATGTCCCGCAAAACGCCCAGAAACGTGGAGGAAATCTCTCTCAACAGCAAAACATCCTCATTTTACCGCCAGAACGTGGAGGAAATGCGCACGCAAAAGAAAATGTCCTGGGAAACACCATATTTCCGGGAGAAACCACCGCTCCGGAAAAGAAATGTCCCGGAAACCGACATTTTTCCAGAACAAACCACCGCGCCGGATAAGAAATGTCCCGGGAAACGCCACAAAACCGGGAGAAACCCCAGTGCCGGGAGGAAAATGTCCCGAAAAACACCCAGAAACGTGGAGGGAATCTCTCTCAACAGCAAAACATCCACATTTCACCCCCAGAACGTGGAGGAAATGCGCACGCAAAAGAAAATGTCCTTGGAAACGCCACAAAACCGGGAGAAACCCCGGTGCTGGGAGGAAAATGTCCCGGAAACCGACATTTTTCCAGGACAAACCATCGCTCCGAAAAAGAAATGTCCCGGGAAACGCCACATTTCCAGGACATACTATCGCGCAGGATGGGGATTACCGCCTTGGCAATCCCTCGTAGCAAATGGTACCGCCGGCATCGCCGCCACCGGGGCCGAGTTCAATCTCCCAGTCGGCTGAGGCAACAACATCCTGGTTGTGCTCAACAACAATAATTGAATGGCCACGCTCCACAAGGGCGTTGAATGCGGCAAGAAGTTTCTTTATATCGTGGAAATGCAGACCGGTGGTAGGCTCGTCAAAAATGAAAAGCGTTGGGCCGGCAACGGCACCCTTGCCGCCGGAATCCTTGCTCAGGAACTGGGCAAGCTTCACCCTCTGGCTCTCGCCACCGCTCAGGCTGCTGCTGCTCTGGCCCAGTTGCACGTAGCCCAAGCCAACATCATCCAGAATCTGCAACTTGGCAGCAATCTTCTTGGCCGCAGGCTCCTTCTGGCTGCCAAAGAATGCAATCGCCTCCTCAACACTCAAATCAAGCACCTCATTGATGCTCTTGCCCTGATACTTCACCTCCAGCACTGCAGGCTTGAACCTCTTTCCTCCGCACTCCTCGCACACCATCTTAATGTCCGCCATAAACTGCATAGGGATGGTAATCATACCCTCGCCCAAACACTGCGGACACCTTCCCCCATCAATATTGAAAGAAAAATGGGAATGTCCGAAACCGTTCACCTTGGCATACTGCTGCTCGGAATAAAGTTTGCGGATATCATCGTAAATCTTCAGATAAGTAACCGGATTTGAACGGGAGCTCTTGCCAATGGGGTTCTGGTCTACAAACTCCACCCCCGAAAGCCTGTCAATATCACCTTTCAGCTCCTTGAATGCCCCCGGCTTGAGCCCGAACTGCTGGAAATGCCTTGCCAGCGCCGGGTACAGGGTATCCCCAATAAGGGTAGACTTTCCACTGCCGCTCACACCCGTAATGGCAACAATCACCCCAAGAGGAAACTTCACCGAAACATTCTTGAGGTTGTGCTCCATAGCCCCACAAATTTCCACAGCATGCTTCCACTCCCTCTTCTTTCCGGAAATGTCAATCTTCTTTATTCCCGACAAATAATCAATTGTAAGTGACCCGCTGGAAGACGTATCCCCCTCCTTGCGCCCTTTTAGTGCCGCAGCAATTCCCTCCTCTACAGAACCCTGGTACACAACTTCACCACCGTTCACACCTGCGTACGGACCAATATCTATAAGTTCATCTGCAGAGCGGATAATCTCCTCATCGTGCTCCACAATAAGAACCGTATTTCCCAGATCCCTCAAATCCTTTATTACGGAAATTAGTTTGCCGGTATCCTTGTGGTGAAGCCCTATGCTGGGCTCATCCAGAATATACAACGAACCCACCAGACTGCTTCCCAGCGAACTCACCAGGTTAATCCTCTGGCTCTCTCCACCGCTCAAGGTATTTGCATGGCGGCTGAGGGTAAGATACCCCAGCCCCACATTCTCAATATAATTCAGACGGCTGCAAATCTCCTTTATTGCCCGCTCCGCAACAGCCGCATCATATTTGTCAAGTACCAGCTCCTTAAAAAACGCATTCAAAGAAGTGATGCTCATATCCATCAGCTCTATGATGGTCTTCCCTCCAATCTTCACATAGGAAGCCTCCTTGCGCAAGCGGCTCCCTTCGCACTCCCTGCACACTGTCTTGCCGGAATATCTGGCAAGCAGGTACTTGTACTGTATCTTGTAGCGCATGGTCTCCACCATCTCAAAAAACGGGGTGATTCCCATGAACTGGTTGTTTCCGTTCCAAAGGAGCCTCTTCTGCTCCTTGGTGAGCTCCGCATACGGCTTGTGGATAGGAAACCCAAACTTGTGGGCAACCATAATGAACTCCTTAAGGAACTTGCCCATCACCTCGCCCCTCCAGCAGGCAATGGCCCCCTCATATACAGAGAGTGAGGCATTTGGAACCACCAGGCTCTCATCAATGCCAATCATGCTGCCGTAACCGCCACACACCGGACACGCTCCAACAGGGTTGTTGTAACTGAACAGCAGTTCGGTAGGCTTTTCAAAGCGGATACCGTCAGCCTCAAACAAGTTTGAGAAATTGTGGATGGAAACCTCACCTGCACGCCCCTTCTGAATGGCCACAACAAGTTTGCCGTCCCCCTCATTGAAGGCAGTCTGCACAGAATCCATAAGACGGGTAAAATCCTCCTCTGCCAACCTCGCATTTGAAACAGTCTCCTGAACAACGGCATCATCAATGGCGCCAGCCGCACCAGCAGCACCCGAAACGCCAGACGCGCCAGCCGCACCAGCAGCACCCGAAACGCCAGCCGCATCAACTGCACCAGAAACACCCGAAGCACCAGAAGCACCAGAAACACCAGAAACACCCGAAACACCAGAAGCACCAGAAACATCAGAAACACCCGAAGCACCAACGGCATCACCGTTGCCGGCCGCCACCAGGTACCTGTCAACCATAATGTACAGCGGCTCCCGGGCAAAGGCTTCCACATCCTGGAGCACCGAATCAAGCCTTACCATACCTTTCTCCGCAGAGAAAAGTCGGGAGTAGCCGGCATCCTTCACCGAAAGGAGTTTCTCCACCTTACTTGGGTTCTCCACCCAGTCAATTTGGGCAAGGATATATGCAGTAATGTTGTCGGGACCATCATTTTTAATCTTCCCGATGAATTCCACCACATCATTTGCCGTATGGCACTTCACCTCCTCGCCGGTAATTGGGGAATAAGTGCGTCCTATTTTGGTAAAGAGGAGCCTCAAATAATCATAGATCTCCGTTGTGGTACCCACTGTTGAGCGGGGATTGCGGGTATTCACCTTCTGCTCAATTGCAATGGCAGGGGGGATTCCCTCAATCTTGTCTACCGCCGGCTTCTGCATACGTCCAAGGAACTGGCGGGCAAATGATGAGAGGCTCTCGGCAAAACGGCGCTGCCCCTCTGCAAAGAGGGTATCAAACGCAAGCGAAGATTTTCCGCTGCCGCTCAAACCGCTCATCACCACCAGTTTGCCGCGTGGTATCTTAAGATCAATCCCTTTTAAGTTATTGGCTCTCGCCCCTTTTATATAGATATATTCCTGTTTCTTTTTTCCACTCATCTCACTACTTCCTACTTCTGGCTTGTCCTTAACACTGTCTTAACCTCCCTTATCTTCCTCAGGGCAGATGTTACCCTGTCCAAATGGGCATTGTTTCCTACCGATATTCCTATCTCGGCCACAAACTCAAGCATATTGCCCGGCTTGCGCCTTTCTGTAATATTGAAAGACCTCATAGAAGCCTCCTGTTTGGTGATGCACTCTATCAGCTGCGCACCTATTGAGGTATCACCGTCACCAATAATCCTCAGACCGGTCTGGAACTGGGTGGTGTTGGATACCTGTCTCCATTTCACCTTCTGGAGCCTGTAAGGGTATTTCTCAATAAGCCTTGAGGCATTGGGACAAGATATCCTGTGAATCTTTATGCCACCGGTTGCCGATACAAAACCAAATACATCATCTCCAAAAATAGGGTTGCAGCACTTGGCCATTGAAAAACTTATGTTGTTCAGCTTATCACTGATAATCAGGTAGTCGCCATCAGAAGACTTCCCTTTTGGCTTGGCCGAAGGCTTCTCCGGTTTGCTGTCGGGAAGAACATTCTCTTCTTCTTCACCCTTTGTGAGGAAATCTTTCAGCTGCAGAAGGTCTATCTTCTCCTGATAGATTGCCAGGAACACCTCTGCAGAGGCCTTCATCCTGTAGTGCTTGGCAATATCTGCAAGAACATCATCATTGAGTTCAAGTTTCCAGTTCTTCATGCGGCGCTCCAGCATCTCGCGGCCAAGTTTCATAAGCTTGTTCTCCTCTTCCTTCAGTTTGGCCTTTATGCGGTTGCGGGCCTTTGAAGAGACAACAATCTTCAGCCAGTCGGCAGAAGGCTTCTGGTTCTTGTTGCTCATTATCTCCACCACATCTCCAGTATGAAGTTCATCCTTTATGGATGCAATCTTGCCGTTCACTTTAGCGCCGGAGCACTTCACACCCAGGTTTGAGTGGATATTGAAGGCAAAATCCAGCACGCTGGCCCCCTTAGGGAGCTGTTTGAGGTCGCCGTCGGGAGTAAATACAAATATCTCGTCAAGCTCCTTCTGCACCGCATTGGTGTATGTGCTCGGGTCTGAACTCTCCAGCATTGCCTTCACCCCTTTCAGCCACTCGTCGAGGCCATGAACGCTCTTTATCCCTTTGTAACTCCAGTGCGAGGCGTGGCCGTTTTCAGCCATCTCATCCATACGCACCGTACGGATCTGCACCTCTATATGGGTACCCTCACTGTTCTGCACTGTGGTGTGCAAAGACTCATAACCGTTGGGTTTTGGATTGGTAATCCAGTCCCTGAGCCTCTTAACATCCGGCTTGTACTCCTGGGTTACACGGGAATACACCTCCCAACAGTAATCGTGCTCCTTCTCAAGGGGCACATCCAGGATAAACCTCATTGCAAAAACATCATATACCCCTTCAAACGGCACATTCTGCTTCTGCATCTTCTTCCAGATAGAATATGCTGTCTTGGTACGCACCTTAAGCTTGTATTTGATCCCGCTCTCTTTCAACGACTGCTCCAGTGGCTTCACAAACTCCTGCGCCAGCTTCTCCCTCTCCCTCTCCGTAGCCTTAAGCTTATTGGTAATGGCACGGTAGTTCTCCGGATCTGAATGTTTGAAATAAAGGTCCTCCAATTCACTCTTCAGGTTGTACATTCCCAACTGGTGGGCCAGCGGAATATACAGCATGATTGTCTCTGTAACCTTGCGCATAATGCTGCTCTTTGGAAAGATATCAAGGTTACGCATAATCTCCAGCCTGTCAGCCAGTTTTATGAGGGTTACACGGGGATCCTTGGAATATGAAACAATCAGTTTCCTGTAGTTCTCCGCCTGCAGTCTGGTATCTTTTGGTGTTATTCCCGATATCCTGTTCAATCCCTCAACCATAGTGATAATCTCTGCAGAGTACCCTCTGGCAACCTCCTGCAAACGTTCATCATTTCCCCTGGTAGCCTCATGCAGGAACACTGCAGCCACCGCCTCCGGCATAAGGCCTATCTCGTTTGCCACAATGAGCGCCACCCCCAAAGGGTGCTCAATGAACGGATGGCCGTTACCTCTAAGCTGCCCATCAAGTTCCTGATATGCAAACCTGTATGACTTCTCTACCAATTCCTTCTGCTCAACTGAGCAGTTCTGTAAAATGCTGTTCAAACTCTCCGGTATCATAATCGCCTCACTTTTTAGAAATCAATTCTCCCAAATATTTCATTTCATCCCTGAATTTGGCCGCACGCATAAAATCAAGCTCTGCGGCAGCCTTTTCCATCTCCTTCTTTGCACTTGCATATGCTTTCTGCAACTGCTCCTTGCTCATGTTCTGCACTACAGGGTCCTGCAGAACATTCATCTTTTCAGGTTCCTCGGCATATCCTACCCCTGCCGGAACCCTATCCAATACATTCCTCTCTTTCTTGAGTACCTGGGTAGGGACAATGCCGTTCACCCTGTTGTACTCCATCTGTTTCTCCCTGCGGCGGTTGGTCTCATCAATGGTACGCTTCATGCTCCTGGTTATTGTATCCGCGTACATTATCACCAGACCGTTTATGTTGCGGGCCGCACGCCCTGCCGTTTGGGTAAGGGCTGTCTCACTGCGCAAGAAACCCTCCTTGTCTGCGTCCAGAATTGCCACCAGCGACACCTGCGGCAAATCCAGTCCCTCCCTAAGAAGGTTCACACCAATCAGCACGTCAAACCTCCCCGCCTGAAAATCCTCTATAATCTCAATCCTCTCCATCGTATCCACATCGGAGTGGATATAACGGCACCGGATATACATCTTCTGCAAATATTTGTCCAGCTCCTCAGCCATCCTCTTGGTAAGGGTTGTAACCAGCACCCTCTCATCCTTCTCCACCCTAATCTGAATCTCCTCCAGAAGGTCATCAATCTGGTCGGCCGTAGGCCTCACCTCAATAGGAGGTTCCAGCAAACCTGTAGGCCTTACCACCTGCTCCACAATCACTCCCCCGCTCTTTTCCAGTTCATACGGCGCCGGGGTGGCACTCACAAACACCGTCTGGCGGCTCAGGCTCTCAAACTCGTCAAACTTCAGCGGGCGGTTGTCAGCCGCTGCCGGAAGCCTGAAACCATACTCAATCAATGTCTCCTTGCGGGAGCGGTCCCCTCCGTACATAGCCCTTATCTGCGGAATTGTAACATGGCTCTCGTCAATGAATGTTACAAAATCATCGGGAAAATAATCCAGAAGACAGAACGGGCGGGTTCCGGCGCTTCGGCCGTCAAAGTAGCGGGAGTAGTTCTCAATGCCGGAGCAGTAGCCTATCTCCTTAATCATCTCAAGGTCATACTCCACCCTCTGCTTGAGCCTCTTGGCCTCGGCGTGCTTCTCTATGCTGTGGAGAAACTCGCACTGGCGGGTAAGGTCCTCCTGAATGTTCCACACCGCACTCTTAATCCTCTCCTTGGTGGTGCTGAAGATGTTTGCCGGAAAGATTGCAATCTCATCCACAAACTCCAGCGTACCTCCGCTTAGAGGGTCGAACATCTCAATCTCCTCAATCTCATCTCCAAAGAAGATTACCCTGCACCCTTTGTCTCCATACGCAAGGTAAATATCTATACTGTCTCCTTTTACCCTGAAAGTTCCCCTCTTGAACTCCACATCATTGCGGGAATAGAGGCTGTCCACCAGTTTGTAGAGGAACTGCGTACGGGCCATCACCTGCCCCACCTTAATCCTCACCGTATTGGAATGGAAATCAGCAGGATTGCCAATACCGTACAGGCAGGAGACACTGCTCACCACAATAACATCCCTTCTTCCCGATAGCAATGCACTTGAACAGCTCAACCTCAACTTTTCAATCTCATCATTGATGCTCAAGTCCTTCTCTATGTAGGTATCGGTTACCGGCATGTAGGCCTCCGGCTGGTAATAATCATAGTAAGAGACAAAATACTCCACCGCATTGTTTGGAAAGAAAGCCTTGAACTCACCATACAGCTGTGCCGCCAGAGTCTTGTTGTGGCTCAGGATAAGGGCCGGCCTCTGCAGCTTCTCAATCACATTGGCCATAGTAAAGGTCTTGCCGGAACCGGTAACTCCCAAAAGGGTTACCGCCTCCTGCCCCTCCTTTATGGCCTTTGCAATCTCGCAGATTGCTGCAGGCTGGTCGCCCGTAGGCTTGTATGGTGATTCAATCTTAAAATCCATCCGTCGGGAAGATTATTTTTATGGGGTTGGCTATTTCTTTGCCTGGCCCTCAAGTATTCTGCACTCTTTAATGTAATCGTTCAAACCTTTTGCCACATTCTCCATCATTGCCTGGCGGAAAGCAGGATCTGCAAGCTGCTCCTCCTCCCAAAGGCTTGAGATGAACAAGGTCTCCACAAGCACGCAAGGGAACTCGGTAATTGCGCTCAATGAGAAATTGAAGTTGCCCACCATACCAAAGTTCTTAACGTCGTCCATTGTAAGGAGATAACCCAAGATATCCTCTGCCAACGGTTTGTAGACGTTGTATCTGTAATATGTACTTGTTCCCAAAGTTGAAAGCGGGCTGCCACCTGCGTTGCAGTGGATTGAGATTACTATATCTGCCTTCTTCTCAATCATCTTGTCCTGTCTCTCACGGATGCTCATCCCCTCATCCTCCTCTCTTGTAAGGACCACTTTTGCACCCTGCTTCTCAAGGATAGCCTTCAATTTATATGCCATATCAAGGTTCATGTCCTTCTCCTTAAGGCCGCTCAAGCCTACCGCACCATTGCTCTGAGGTCCGCCGTGGCCGGCATCAATACCAATGGTAAGGTTCTTGAGGTAAAGTTTTTCAGGAACATGTTTGATATCAATGTTAAGGCTGTTGCCGCTGTAGTTTGCACTGAATCCCCAAGATGATTTGGTCTTGAGGTAAATGGTAAATCTTGTAACATCAGAATCAATGCTCTCAACATCAATATTGTCTACACTCTTGAGGCCGCTCTTGTGGGTAAGCCAGTTTGAGTTGCACTGCACGCCGTAAACATCCACCACAATCTTGTGCGGATCTGTATACTCCTTAACAATGTAAGGCTTCTTGCCCCCTATGCCAAGAGACACCCTGTCATAAGAACCCATATTGTATGCAGTTGAACTTCCGCTGAGCACCACATTCTCCTGCATGAAATCATAACCCTCATTTGCCTTCCCCACAACATCTACCTGGCTCTTTGGGATATATGCATATCTGTTCTGCGAAAGTCTCACCCTGTAAAGGTTTGCATTCTCCGCATCTGCATACATCTCAATCCCCTCAGGAAGATAGTTGATCTTTGCACCGCCCAGACGGTCAGTACCAGCACCATAGTTCAAATAAGAGTATTTTTTGCTCTTTACTTTAACACTTGTAGGGTAAAATTTTGCTTTCTCCTCCTCTGCAGCCTGCTTTGCTTTTGCAGCAGCCTTCTG
Organism: Candidatus Egerieisoma sp.; assembly: GCA_045659725.1. Classification (GTDB taxonomy): domain Bacteria; phylum Bacteroidota; class Bacteroidia; order Bacteroidales; family UBA932; genus Egerieousia. The sequence goes on along the minus strand of JAZRCK010000036.1, from coordinate 36,520 downwards.
TTCTTCTGTCAAAGGTTTTCTGGTTTTACTGTAATACACATTGAAGCTCTTGCTTTCATTACCGCTTTTCACCTCAATTGCATTGTCACCCTCATTAAGTTCTATCTCCACACCCCAGCTGCCGGTTTTATATGCCTTAACTGCCTTGCCGTTCACTACAACCTCCGCCTGCGGTGAAGCAAGTCCAAGTACCTGATGTTTAGCCTTGTAAACAGTATCAACCTGGCCTCTTTTTACAACAAGGGCACTCTCCTGTGCATTAGCACCAAAAGCAATTGCAGACATTGCCGCAACCGCCATATAACTGAAAATTCTTCTCATATCTGTTCAGATTTTTAAACCGGGTAAATTTACAAAAAAAATTACTATCTTGCGAAGATTTTACACCTAAGACTTATAGCATATGATGAAGATTACCGCAAGACTGTTATATATCACTCTCACATTGATTTGTACATGCTCTGCTATAATGGCACAAGAGAGCAGTTCCACACCTCAAGAGGGCTCTCCAATTGAGATGTTCAACAACTATACCAGACTTCTGTCGCCGGAGAAGGTTTATCTGCACACAGATAAGGACGTATACAGCGCCACAGATACCATCTGGATCAGCGGATATGTAGAGAATGCATCATATATGTCGGAATTCAGTGAGTCCAACTATATCTATGTGGAACTAATCAACGACCAGGTTGTACACAATGACGGAAGCGCCAACTACACAAAACCTGTAAAGAAGGTGATAGTAAGGAAAAAACTCAAACGCATGGGCAACACCTTTTACGGTCATATTGTAGTGCCCGAGATGAACTCAACCGGAAGAGCCATCCTCAGGGGCTACACCTACTGGATGCTTAACCGCCCTGTAGAATATATGTTCTACAAGGAGCTTGAACTTACCAACCCTATGAAAGACAAGCTTGTTGGAGCCATGCAGGAAAAGAACATCAAACGCAAGGAAGACTACCTGCGCATAGGTGAGCTGGCCCCTACAGACAAGGAAAAACTTGAAAAGAAAACATCCAAATACTCGCTTGATGTACAGTTCCTTCCAGAGAGCGGAAGCTGCATGCAGGGCCAAAGGGCCATATTTTACATAAAGGCCATAGACAACACCGGAACAGGCACCAGCGTGAACGGCTATATAGCAGACAATGACAATAACCCAATCTGCGAATTTACAACAGACTCTCTTGGCTTTGGACGCGTTGTAATAGAGAAAATGCCTGCCGGACAACTCAGGGCATCAGTATCTGACAGCACCGGTACAACCCACAGCATAAAGCTCCCTGCGCCGCTTGAGAACGGCGTTATGATAAATGGAGCCATGAGAATAGTCTCAGACACAAAATACTCAGACAATGATATAATCCAGTTCACTGTAACCACCAGCGAGTCCCTTCTTGGCAACCGGTTGCAGGCAATAATGCATAACGGTTCTGAAGTATACTACTCAAAACCCATAACTGGAAAAGCTGAGAGGCTATCCATAAAACCAGCCACCCTTAACCCCGGCATCCATTCAATCTCCATTGCAGACCAAAAAGGGAACATCTATGCAGAACGTCCGTTCCTCATCCTTCCAACGGAAAAAGAGGTACTGGAGGTTACAACCCAGAGAAAAGAATACGGCAAGAGGGAACTGGTTAACGTAACCCTCAAACTTCCTGAGGGGATGACAGATGAAAACAGCAACTTCTCGGTAGCTGTAACCGATGCGGATATGGCAGCCAACCCTGAGAAAACCAACATCAAATCATACATGCTGCTAAAGAGCGAACTTGGAGGCTACATAGAGGATATAGACTACTATTTCAACAGCCATATTCCACTACAGCAGAGGATGATGCGCTCAGACTACCTGATGCAGACCCAGGGATGGAGATACTATGACATCAAACAGATAGTACAGGGCAAAACAGAGGTTCCGCATTTTGGCAAAGAGTACAGCCAGACCCTTTTTGGCAAAGTTGTGAACATGACAGGAATTGCAAACAAGGCCATTGTCTCATTTGTTGCCCCATCCATCAACTTCAAGGCTATGGGACAAATAGACTCAGGTTACTTTGTGCTGAAAGATGTCAATTTTCCCGAAGGCACCAGATTCATAATAAGTGCGGTAGGAAAGAACGGAAGGAGCATCAGACAAACCCCCGAACTTATGAAGGAGTACTATGCACCGGTATTCAACTACCCCGTAAATTCCAGGAAGGTAACATACTCGGAACAATACAGGAATGTTGTTGAGAACATCTACTACAACAATGACGAAGGAGACCACGCCATGGCATACGAACTCAACCCTGTAGTAATAACATCACAGTTGATCACCCCAAAAAACTCCCCTTCTCCAATAGACAACTACCCTATTCAGAGAGAATGGTACCGTGATACAGTAGCCATGAAATCCTATGCCCAAAACTACAGCGTTGGCGCATACGTAGTGTCAACCTACTCTGGAGTGCGTGAATACTTCAACGGAGTGGCCGATGATGTAACCCTCCCTTCGTTCATGCAGTCTGTAGCAGATACCATAACCGAATCTCAGGGAATCCCCACAGGATCCCTCATAGGTCCAAAACTTTCGGCCGGCTCAATGGCTGGAGGTTCAGTAACCAGACCTGGAAGATACGGACTGGTACTTGTATATCTCAACGGTTCATTCATACATCCCGAGGAGGCAGTATTTACAGTACTCTCGCTCCCATTGGCAGAGGTTGAATCAATGATATATGTTTCAGGCGTGAATGCAGCGCCATTCCAGCCATCCATCAACACAAGCAATGTATCACCATTCCCTGTTCTGATGGTAAGGACCAAACCTACATCCAAGGCAGATGCCCTTCCGTTCAACGTAACCAGCGACTATCCGTTAGGATGGCAGAAACCTGCAAAAATGTATGCACCAAAATACGACACGGCAGAAGCACGCAGGAAACCCGGCAAGGACAACCGTATAACCCTATACTGGAACCCTGCCGTAAAATTTGATTCCGAGGGCAAAGCCTACGTAAGCTTCTACACCTCCGACTCCCAATCGGGATACAGGGTTGAAGTGGAAGGCAAATCTGCAGAGAAGCAATACCACTACGTGGAAATGACAATCCCAAGGAAACAATAAGGAATAAGGAATTATTTGTTAAATTTGTCCCTTTCAAAAATTTAAGAAAAAGGGTATGAGCAGCATTTTTATTCCGCAGGGATATGTCTCTAAGTTGGATGTGTGGCAGACTGAGCGGGCAATCAAATTCATTAAGGATACTTTCCAGCAGCACCTCTCGGCACAGTTGAAACTGCGCAGAGTAACAGCCCCGCTGGTTGTGGAGTGCGGAAAGGGATTGAATGACAATTTGTCGGGAGTAGAAGCTCCTGTATCATTTGTCGTGGACGGACTGGCTCCTGGGGCAAAGGTGGAGATTGTGCAGTCATTGGCAAAGTGGAAAAGGTATACCCTCTGGAGGCACCACATTGAGGCCGGAAAGGGTATCTACACAGATATGAATGCCTTGCGCCCGTGCGAGGAGCTTGACAATATCCACTCCATTTATGTAGACCAGTGGGACTGGGAGAAGGTGATGCTTGAGAGCGAGCGCACCGTGGAATACCTCAACCATACAGTGGAGAGCATCTACAAGGCCCTCAAGCATACAGAATATCTTCTTTGTGAGCAATATCCTGTGTTCCAGCCATTTCTTCCCGACAGCATCACTTTTATCCACTCCGAGGAGTTGAGACAGATGTACCCAGGAATGACCCCAAAAGAGAGGGAGTATGCTGCCTGCAAGAAATATGGTGCAGTATTTCTCCGTGGCATTGGCGGCTACCTTGGCGACGGCACAAAACATGACACCCGTTCATCAGACTATGACGACTGGAGCACCCTTACTCCCGACGGCTTTGAAGGGCTCAACGGAGATATCCTAATCTACAATCCCGTGCTGGATTCTGCATTTGAAATCTCCTCAATGGGTATAAGGGTAAACCCGGAAACAATGGAGAGGCAGCTTGAATTGTGCGGTCATCAGGAGCGGAGGAAACTGATGTTCCACTCCCTTTTGCTGGATGGTAAATTGCCCCAGACAATAGGTGGAGGTATAGGGCAAAGCCGTCTGTGTATGCTCCTTATGGGCAAATGCCACATTGGTGAGGTGCAGAGCGGCGTGTGGGATGAAAAAACCCGCACGGCATGCAGCAATGCGGGGGTATATCTGTTGTAAACAAAGACACGAATGATGAAAAGAATAATGATATTCGGAGCCTCGTCGGGAATAGGAAAGATGCTGGCCCAAAAATATGCAGCAGAGGGGAACATGGTTGCAGTGGCAGCCCGCAGGGAGGATCAGTTGCAGCAGCTTCAGAAGGAGTATCCTTCAAACATCCTTGTGTGCAAGGCAGATGTAACCTCACTTGCCGTTGAAGAGGGGGGAGATGAGGCTGTTTCGGTAAAAGGGAAGTTCGGGGAGATGCTTTCTGCACTTGGCGGGGTGGATCTTGTCATATATTCGTCGGGAATGGGGAAACAGAATGTTGCATTTGACATGAACATTGAGTACAGTACCATAAACGTGAATGTAAAAGGATTCACTGCACTGGCTGCAGCAGTGGTGGAATATGGCAAGAGTGCCGGCCATCATGTGCAGTTTGTTACTGTCTCTTCCATTGCCTCAACCAGAGGTATAGGGGTAAGTGCCTCATACTCTGCCAGCAAGATGTATCAGGTGCGTTACATGGAATCATTGAGGCAGCTCTCCAACGCCATGGGCTGGAACATGAGTTTCACAACAATTCTGCCCGGATTCATTGCTACAGATTTCATCAAGGACCACTCTTACCCTATGACCATGCAGCTTCCTTACGCAGTACGGTGCATCAAGCGTGCCATTGACAGGCGCCGCACCAATGCTGTAATTGACTGGCGCTGGAGCCTGATTGTGGGTTTCTGGAAATGCATTCCAAACTGGCTGTGGTATAAACTGCCTGTAGGAAAAGCCAGGTAGAGAAATGGTCCAAAAACGGGCAAATATGGCACCAGAGTACCTATAAGGCCTATTTTTCCTTAAAAGGTGCGTATTTTTGCCCCACTATGAGATTTTCAGTTACATTCTGCATCTTAATACTCACGGCGTGCAGCGCTATAGACATACACCCATACGACTGCGACATAAAAGGAGAGAGGGTCATAAACCGGAAAAATGCGGCCTTAATAGAACAACGGCTGCAGGGGAAGGATGAATTCTCCTTTGCCTTTATAAGTGATACCCAAAGAAGAGGGGAAAAAGAGTTATGTTACGGTTACCCTTAAGGAAACTTTACCCCGTGGAGCATACAGCCTACACAACCTCAATTCCCTGCTCAGCCAGCATCTGCAGCCCCAAATCCTTAAGCTTGAACTTCTGGATTTTGCCGCTGCCGGTTAGAGGGAAGCCCTCAACGAACAGCACATATTTTGGTATCTTGTAATGGGCAATCTTGCCCTTGCAAAACTCCTTTATATCGCTCTCATGAATATCGGCCCCCTCGTGAGGAATGATGAATGCACCAACCTCCTCGCCGTATTTCTTTGAAGGGATACCAGCCACCTGCACATCCTTTATCCCCGGATAATTGTACAGGAACTCCTCAATCTCGCGCGGATAGATGTTCTCACCGCCGCGGATAATCATATCCTTTATACGTCCTGTAATGCGGAAATTGCCGTTCTCATCCTTTACTCCCAAATCTCCGGAGTGGAGCCATCCGTTTGCATCAATGGTCTCGGCAGTTGCTTGCGGATTCTTATAATACCCCTTCATGGTATTGTAGCCACGGTTGCAAAGCTCTCCCTGCACTCCAACAGCGCACTCCTCGCCCGTTTCAGGATCCAGCACGGCCACCTCCGTGTGCTCAAACTCATAACCCACGGTAGTGCACCTCTCCTCAAAACTCTGCGTCATACGGGTATGGGTCATTCCTGGAGATGCCTCTGTAAGACCATAAACGCTGGTAACCTTCATATGCATCTTCTCCTCCACCCTACGCATCAGTTCTATAGGGCACAATGCACCCGCCATGATGCCAACACGCAAAGAGGTAAGATCAAACATGTCAAACATAGGATGGTTCAGTTCCGCAATGAACATTGTAGGCACACCATACACAGAAGTACATCTCTCCTTATGGATAGAAGCCAGGGTAACAAGCGGATCAAACCTCTCCACCATCACCTCAGTACAGCCGTGTGTAATCACATTCATGGTAGCCAGCACCACACCAAAACAATGGAACAAAGGGACACACACGCAAAGTTTGTCCTCTGAAGTGAATCCCATATGCTCACCAGTAAGAAAACCGTTGTTGGTAATATTATGATGGGTAAGCATCACACCCTTGGGGAATCCTGTTGTTCCCGACGTATACTGCATGTTCACCACATCGTGGCAACTTACACTCTCCCTGATGGCAGCATACTCATCATCCTTGAGGCTGTTCTTGCCCAGAAGGAGCAGCTCAGGGATATTGTACATTCCCCTATATTTCTCCTGACCAATAAACACCACATTCTTCAACACAGGAAGCTTCTCACATTTGAGATCTCCCCTTCTGCAGCTCCTCAGTTCAGGCACCATCTCATACACCATACTCACAAAATCGCTGTTGCGCTCACGGTCAATGATACACAGGGTATGCATATCTGAATGACGGCATACATACTCAAGCTCTGAAAGTTTATAGTTGGTATTCACAGTAACTGCAACAGCACCAAGTTTGGCACATGCATACAACACTGTAAGCCAATCAGGGACATTGGTTGCCCAAACACCCACATGTGAGCCTTTGGTTACGCCAATCTCCATAAAGCCCTTGGCAAGATTGTCAACCCTTGCATTCAACTGGGCATAAGTAAAGCGGAGATCCCTGTCTGAGTATACGATAGCCTCCTTATCCGGGGTCTCACACGCCCACTTCTCAAGCCACTGGCCAATAGTTTTCTCAAATAAAGGTAAAGTACCCATAACCCAATTGCAATTATACAGGAATATAAACTACAGCCAACAGTTTGGCATCTTTTCCATTGCGGGGCAACACAAGATGAGGGACAATTGAATCATAGTAGATTGTATCACCCTCTCCAAGCTGATGAACCTCCTTGCCGTATCTCACCTCAATATCACCCTCCAAAACATACATGAACTCCTCACCCTCATGCGAAGAAAGCTGTTTTTCTCCATCCCGATGGTAAAGGTTTACAATATATGTTTCCATATGCCTGTCCTGTTTCTTGCTTGAAAGGCTGAAATAACCCATAGGGCTGCTTTCACCCTCCTTTCCCCTAAGCACAGGATTCTCTTTCCACTCAGCAGCCCTTGAAATCACCGGTCCGTCATTTGAAAAATCATCCAGTATTGTACCCACACGCACACCCAGCACTCTGGTAATCTTAATAAGCTCTCCAATTGTAGGCACCTGCATATCCTCCTCAATAGCGCTCATATACTGTATCTTCAAGCCGCTCTGCTGTGCCAGTTCCTCAACAGTAATCTGTTTCATCTCCCTAAGATTCCTAATTTTGGAACCTATAGCTGATTCTGCTCTTCCCATTGTCTTATCTGTTTAATTTTGTAGATTCAAGTTCCATAGCCCCCAAAAACCAACAGGGCCAACAAAGCAAATTTAACAAAAATCCGTTCCTTCTAACAATTTTTTTCAACGTAAACCTCTGCATATAAATACATTATTTACGCATATTAAAGTTTTTTATTTAAATTTGAAACCAGTTTCCAAAAAATGAATTAATAATTCAAGCAATTTCAAATGGAAAACATCATAAAAAAAATTTACTACACATACGCTCAAAGCACCGGGATTGGCAAGGTTGCAGACTATATAGCACCACTGGCCAATATTTCTCCCAGCAAATATGCCATATCCATCTGCACTATAGACGGGCAGAAAATAAATATTGGAGACTACACTGAACCTTTCTCAATACAAAGTATCTCAAAGGTGTTCACCCTCTCCATGCTGGCACCGCTTGTTGGCGAGGAAATTTGGGAATGTGTTGGGAAAGAACCGTCGGGAAACGCATTCAACTCCCTTGTACAGCTGGAATATGAAAAAGGAATTCCCAGGAACCCGTTCATCAACGCCGGTGCTCTGGTAATCACAGACAAACTTGCAGACAAATTCCCCAATCTTGATGCCTCACTGCTGCAGTATGTGAGGGAACTGGCCGGGGAAGAGAACATCCATTTCAACACAGAGGTTGCCAATGACGAATATATCACAGGAGAAAGGAACAAGGCACTTGCCCACCTGATGAAAAGTTTTGGGAACTTCAGAGGCAAAGTAAGCAAAGTGTTCAGGCACTACTGCAACCACTGCAGCATTGAAATGAGCACACAACAACTGGCACAGGCATTCACCTTCCTGGCCAACAGGGGTGTAAATCCGCTCAACGGCAAAACCGTAATCGGCCCCCGCGACGCAAAAAGGATCAACTCCATAATGCTCACCTGCGGTTTCTATGATGAGAGCGGTGACTTTGCATACCGCGTTGGACTTCCCGGAAAAAGCGGCGTTGGTGGAGGCATTGTTGCCATAATCCCGGGCAAACTGGCCATAGCCGTATGGAGTCCGGAACTCAACGTCCACGGCAACTCATGCCGTGGCATATCCACACTTGCAGACTTCACAACAGAACTTGGCATAAGCGTTTTCTAAAATGGACTTCAGACTAAAAGTATTCATAGCAGTAGCAAAACATTTGAGCTTCACACAAGCCTCAAAGGAACTCCACATCTCCCAACCTGCCATCACAAAGCACATCCAGGAACTGGAAAATTCATACAACACACAACTCTTTTCCCGACAGAAAGGAAAAATCTCCCTCACCCGCCAAGGCCTTCTCTTCCTGGAGCATGCCACAAAAATTGTTGGGGATTATGCCATCCTGGAGCAGCAGATGCAGATCCATGCCGGAGAACTTGAGGGATCAGTGGAGATAGTGGCCAGCAACCACAACATCCACAACCTTATGGAACCGTACCTGAAAGAATTTTCCGCAAGATACCCGCAAATTAGCATCACCAGAACTACCGGAAAATGAAGGTACCCCAAATCAGTCATCTGAAAAATGAGGCTCTTCCCCACAACGGCAATGGGCCCACAAAAGAAAATCCCTGCCGGCACACATCTGTACCCGGCAGGGATTCCATATTCATTATATCTTATCTGGTCTAGTTGTTGAACATGTTCTGGATCTCAACAAGAACATCCCACATCTCATCATCTATATCCATATCATAACTGCGTGAGTTACATAGAATCACACCATTCACATTAGTTTTTGAACGTGCCCAGATAGTTGCAACACCAGCCAAAGTACCGCCATGGAAAGCAGTCCATGAAGGATAATCTGTATAGTTGCATCTCCAGCCCAACGCATATTTCTTGTATGCAGCACCTGTAGATGATACCATTCCGGCTTTTGCTGAACACATAAGTTCAATTGTCTCAGGCTTAAGAATATCCTCAACCTTTGGAGAACCGTCAACACGAGCCATCAGGCGCATCAGCTCAGTTGTAGAAGCAATCACACCACCGGCAGCAACTCCGGCCTCAACATCATTGCCATAAGGGTTCTTTCCACCCTGGCCATAATAAACGCACTCGTTCTCCCTCTTCTCAGCCTGGGTGTTTTTACCGCCATAGATCTCATGAATGCCTGCAGGACCATACACATCCTCTTTAAGATAATCCATAAAAGCCTTTCCGGTAATCTGCTCAACAATCAAACCAGCAATACCAAAGTTTGAGTTGTTATAAGAATATCTTCCAATGGCATAAGCAGGGGTAACATTCTTCAAAAGAAGGGCAACCCTCTCCTTTGTGTTCTTGTTTGCATATGTAGAAGAACCAAAAATACAATCTGTTCCAATACCTGAACTATGTGAAAGGATATCCCTTACAGTCATTCTTTTCCAAGCGCTTGACATGCCGTCACCAAACATCTCCTCCAAAACACCACCTGCACCAAAAACTTTGTCATCCAAGTTCACAAGACCTTTCTCATACAAAGACATGATTGCAATTGCTGCATGCTGTTTAGACATGCTGGCAAGTCTGAAAAGGGTATTCTCATTTGCTCTTACCTTCTTGTCCCTGTCTGCAAAACCGTAACCGGCAGCATAAACAATCTCCTCATCCTTGCTTATAGCAACAGAAACGGCAGGAAGTTCGTGCCTTAACATAAAAGTATAAACTTTTGCATCAAGTCTTGCATTACCATTCCTTACCAGCACCTGATACTGCTTGCTGATACCGCTCTCAGATGTAACGGAGAGAGTTTGGGTTTTTGAAAAATCAACAACAGATGAATCGCTCTTAACTACCTTACCTCCAATTTTTGCAACAGCCTTAGGATGGATAGTAAAGTTAGGAACAAGTTTTGTAAGGTCAACACCTTCAGGTACTGTTATAAAAATCAGTTTGTTGTCTGTCTTAGAAGTATACTTGCTCTCAGTAAGGGTAGGATTCTGCTCTTTCTTGAAAGAAAATCCTGCAATTGAATTGTCATTTGACACCTCAGTCTGAGTTCCCTCACCACCCTCAGGCTCGGTTGAACTTTTGGAACATCCAACCAACAACATACCTGCAGCAAGAAGCAGGTAAGAAAAATGTTTGAAATTAAGTTTCATAAGTTTTATTGATCAATTAAAATTTACGCTAAAAAAAAAAGAGCAACTTCATCAGTTGCTCTTTTTGGCGGTGCGGACGGGGCTCGAACCCGCGACCCCCGGCGTGACAGGCCGGTATTCTAACCAAACTGAACTACCGCACCAATCCTGTATTTCTCCTTTAAAGGCTGCAATGTTGAGGATTACAACTTGCATCTTTATTTTGCGGTGCGGACGGGGCTCGAACCCGCGACCCCCGGCGTGACAGGCCGGTATTCTAACCAAACTGAACTACCGCACCAGTAGTTGTTCTCCCGTTTTGGGATTGCAAATATAGAGATAATTTTTTAATCTCCAAAAATTATTTCAGTTCAAAGAAAGAAAAATGCACATTTCCGTATTTTCTTTCCTTCACAAAGTACTTGTGATCCTCAAAATTATAGGTTCCCGGATGCTCCAAAATGAGATAACCTTGAGGGTTAAGCAGCTGTTTTTCAAATATTTTGTCGGGAATAGTATCCAAACCTTCAATGGCGTATGGGGGATCTGCAAAAATTATGTCAAATTTTTTGGTACAAATCTCAATAAAATCAAATGCATTGTGTCTTACCACCTGCATTCCCTTAACTTTGTATGCCTGCACCACCTGTTTTATGAATTTGGCGTGCACAGGGTTCATCTCCACACTTATTATATCTGTACATCCGCGCGAGGCAAACTCCAGGCTTATGCTGCCAGTACCCGAAAAAAGGTCGAGCACAGAGAGATCTTCAATATCGTACTCATTTATAAGAATATTGAACAGCCCTTCCTTTGCAAAATCGGTTGTGGGCCTTGCGCCATAGTTTGCAGGCGGCAATATATTCTTTCCCTTAAGGGATCCTCCTATAATTCTCATTGTATTATATGTATATCCAAATCTGAAACCTCAACACCCTTAAAGAATCTTGAGACAATATCAATGCTGTGCTGCGGGATTGCCCAGCACACATTCACCACACACTGCTGCGGGTTCATCTGAAGCCCCTTGATTGAAAGGAAAAGGAAATAGAGGGCACTCTCAAAACTGTCAACCTTAAACGAGTTTACAAGTTTCAGTTCCTCTCCGGCATATATTACTATATGTGATATCCCTCTTTGGGCACTAAAATGTAAAACCACCTTGTTGAACTCCCCTACAGCTTTGGCATGTCTGATGAGCTTTGCCACAAATGGAGGCAGAGTTTCCCCACCCTCCTGCTGTAAAGGGGAAGAGTAAACCACCACAGCACCCTCATCATCCAGTTCAAGCGAATGGACCGGTGCATCACCGGAAAGGGAAAACTGGGCCATAAGGGCCTCCCTGCCCTGTTCCGGGGTATAGAACTCCTTTGGGATGAGCGTAAACTTCTCTGTAAAGATATATTTGTCCATTGTGGTAAAAAAAGAAAGGGTGACCTTCTGGTCACCCTTTGTATATAGGGTGGAATAAAATTACTCCCAGTTACCTGCGTTATTGTTAGGTGCGTCTACGCTACCAACTTTCAAACCAGGATATCTTCCAATATTCTCAGCCTCACATTTAAGGTTAACGATAAGCTGACGGTTAAGACCTACAAGGTAATCCTCGTAAGGCATGCAAGCCTCAAACAAAGGAACATCTACACCTGATACAACTTTGATTACAGCATCCATGATGATTGGTTTGCCTGAGAAAGGAATGGTTTTAAGATCCTCAACTTTAAAGCCCTCTCTCTTAAGCAAAGTATCCTTTACAGGGATATTCACATCAATTGACAATACAAGGTTCTGGCCCTGCTCATAAAGAGCCAACAACTGCTCGTTGGTGATTTTTCTATTCTTCTTCTTTATAGCCTCAGTGTTTGCAACAGCTGCAGAGTCATCCATTGAACCAATCTGTTTGGTAATGGTTACCTGACCATTGTTGTAGAAATCAATCAATGAATCGATGCTTGCAGTAAAGTGGCCATATTTGCCTTTGAATGCATCCTGAAGATCACGGATGTCTTTCAGACGCTGGATAGCGATTGTCTCTCTGGCTTTCTGGTCATGCTGGAACTGTACTGGCTCCTGAACGCTTTGCCAAATGGCGTATACCAAACCAACGATAGCCAATGGCAGAATTAGAAATGTAAAAATCTTTTTCATTTTATTATAATATGTATTTTATTGTCAATAATCGCACAAAAGTAAAAAATATATTTTTCCCTTGCAATATATTTTTAAATTTGCATCCACTAAATTATATAAATAAGGTGAGCAACATAGCAGACACATCCCTTCTTGCAGGGGCAATCAGCAAAGCTGAGGATATAATTCTTGTAGGACACATTAATCCCGACGGCGATTCAATAGGATCACTCATGGGAATGAAAGGGTATCTTGAAACCGCAGGTAAGAAGGTTACCCCTATAGTACCCAACCCATACCCGGAATTCCTGGGATTCCTTGATATTGAGAAGGAGGTTCTGGCATACTCCGAGGAGCCTGAGGCAATTGGGGAGAAGGTAAAGGGGGCGCAGCTGATAATATGCATGGATTTCAATTCCCTCAAGAGGATAGACACCCTTGGAGAGGTTATTGCAGATGCCGCAGCGGAAAAGGCCCTCATAGACCACCACCCGCAGCCGGATGCCATATTCAACATTGTATACTCATATCCGCAAATGTCCTCCACCTGTGAACTCACCTACTGGGTAATAAAGGACCTTGTGGAGATTTTGGGAGGCAGCATGCCAATGCACTCTGCCATTGCACTGTACACTGGAATGATGACAGATACCAACAACTTTGGAAACTCAGTGCTTCCGTCAACATTCAAGATGGCGGCGGAGCTCATGGAAGCAGGAGTAGACAAGGAGTGGATACAGAAAATGGTATACGGAGGATACAGCGCAGACAGGATGAGACTTATGGGCTACATGCTGCACCAGAACATGAAACTCATACCGGAATACAATGCCGCAGTGATGGTACTTACCAAGGAAATAAAGGAGAAATACAATTTCTCCGACGGAGACTCGGAAGGATTTGTAAACCTTGCGCTTAACATAAAGAGCGTAAAGGTTTCGGCACTATTTACAGAAGATAACGGATTTCTAAGGGTTTCACTGAGGTCAAAGGACGATTTCTCGGTAAACAGGCTCAGCCGTGCATACTTCAACGGCGGCGGACACGAGAGGGCTGCAGGTGGAAGGCTTTACATTCCTGCCGGTGAAGTTGAGGAATATTTTGTAAAATCGCTTGGCCAATTCATTGAAAGTGAAAAATAGGCATACCTTTTGTTAATGGAGAGCAGAATGAGAAAAATTATATTGGGAATATTTGCGGCACTTGCCGTACTGTCCTGCACCAAGGAGGACAGGGAGAACACAATCGTAAACCAGGAGGAGAGCATAGACAAATACATCTCTTCACTCACTGATGTAAGGATTGTGAGAAATGGCGGTTCAAACAGGATAGTGTACACAGAAGGGAACTCTAAAGACAGCCTCGCAGTTGGAGACTCCATAAAGTTCTACTACGCAGGATATGTGTTCAACGGCAGCAAGGGGCAGCTCTTTGCCACCAACAACCCCCAAGTGGCCCAGGCAACAGGATTTCCTGCGCAGGGAGATATACACAAATGCATCCTCAGTAACAGCAATATGGTACAGGGACTTGCCCAGGGACTGGTTGGAGCAAAGGCCGGAGAAAAGTGCGATGTGGTATTCTCTGCAAAATATGGTTTCAACAACACAGTAGTATATAATGTACCCAAACTTACACCTCTCATTTTTGAAGTTTGGGTAGAGGAAATTGTTAAAAATTAGTTGTATATTTGCGCCCTTATGGTAAAACATTCATTTAAGACACTAATTGCGGCCTTTATGGCCCTTGCATTGTTTTCTTGCGCAGAAGACAAAAGCGACAGCAACAGAGAGATTCAGGAAAGAATCCTGAACGCATACGTAAATACAGCAGATTTCAAGGCAAAATATCCCAATGCCGAGTTCCGCGAGAGCGGCATTGTAATGCTTGAGTACACCCAGGGAACAGGCAATTTACTGGAAATAGGCAAAGCTGGTTACTTTGAATATACCACACAGTCCCTTTCCGGTGAATACCAGCAGACAACAGATGAGAAACTTGCCGGCCAACTTGGCCAGTTCCTCAATTCCAATTATTACGGTCCTGCACTGTTTGAGATGGGATACAACACAACTTACGTTGGACTTGAGGAGGTATTCAATGGAATGAAAGTTGGTGCCAAGGCCAAATTCATATTGCCGCCATGGCTTACAACAACAAAGAAAGAGCCTGAGTGGGGAAATGGCAGCAGCCTTATTTATGAAGTGGAACTTACAGACGTTATTACCAATATTCTCAAGTGGGAAGAGGACAGCATGAAGAGATATGCCAACATCCACTACCCAGGATTGGACACCTTAAGCTCAAATTTCTATTTCAAGAAACTCAATGATGTTGCAAGAGACACCATTGAATCCGGCAAATCTGTTGAAGTGTATTACATAGGCAGGCTTCTCGACGGATGGGTATTTGACACAAACATTGCAGACACAGCAAGAAAATACGGCATCCACGACAAAGAGAAACAATACGAGCCGCTTGAGGTTGTATACAATAAGGACATAGATGCAATGCTCAAGGACAACACCCTGGTAACAGGTTTCTGTATGGCTATACAGGAAATGGGTTACGGAGACAAGGCGTTCACCATGTTCGGCTCAAAATACGGATATGACTACGAGGGCAAAGATCCAATTGGACCATACCAGCCGCTGCAGTTCTGGCTCAATATCCTCCCTAAAGAAGAGTAAAAAAAAAACCACCCGGCGGGTGGTTTTTTTTTTATATCCGTATAACAGCGCTTCCTCCTCTTCCTGCTCCTTATAAAGGATCTCATGCAGATGATAAGGCACAACTGGTGGAGCCTCCCGGAATGTTATAAATTTTCAATCTCTTCTATAGACAGGCCGGTGCATTTGGCAATTGTTTCCACTGGGATGCCACTCAGTTTGAAATTTTTTGCTGTTAATGCTATTCCTTCAGCCTTGCCCTGTTCCATTGCGTATTCCAATTGGTTTATTCTGTCGCGTTCTGAGTTCATTGTATTTATGTATGTTTGTCTGTCTTTGTGGTTCATGGCAGCTATCTGGGCTGCTTCAAAGAGACGGTCCCATATCTGTTGCTGGAATTCTTGCGGCTGTTTTCCCAGGCTGTGTATGTGTCTAAGAAAATAGAGAAAGCCTTCCAGAATGTTGTTGGGCGATATTTCTTCAAGTCTCTTGGCAAATTTACGTAATTCTATGAATATTTCTTTTTCCTAAAATAATTTACTTTTGTGAGTCTGAATGGTTTATCCTGAAAATGAGGATAATATCAGGACAAAGTAATCTTGCAGAGGCAGAATATCCTGGAAAACACCACAATTCCGGGACAAACCGTATTATAAATGAAAAATGTCCTTAAAACAACTGGGTTTTAAGGACATTTACATTTATAGGGGGGGGTACTACCCCTCAGCACTATCATCCACCTGCTCGGTAAGGACTATCTCTGTCCCGTTCTGCAAAAGGGTGTAAAGCAAATTAAGGTCAACGGCTTTCTTCACACCATTCTCTATATAGTTGAAGTTATACACTGTACCGTCAGTTTTATCTTTATAGTAGAAGTCTATAGGGTCGTCTTTCCACTCAAAGCGGTACTCGTCACGCAAGTTGAGTTCAAAAGCTCCAGGGCCACCGGTACTTGGGTTCAATGTTACCACACCAATGCGGGCATTGGTACGCATACGCACAAATGCAACAAAAGCATCATCAGGAACCACCAGTACAGTTCCGTCCTTTTTCTTGTATTTCAAAACACCTTTCATGTGCTCCGTACTCACCTTAAAGGTCTTGTCCCAGAAAACAACCTTCTCCTTGTTGGAGGTTATGGTAATGTCACCCTTTGAGGTAATGGAATTTTTCTTGAATGGCAGACGTTTGCGCTCACCTGTCTGGTTCAATTTACCGTTATCTGTAATCAGATTGCCACCATTTTGAATCTGATGCTGCAACAAATCTGAATTGGATACAACACCACCAAAATTATCGTACACATTGGTTGACTCATCCTTATTATAGGCCTCATCAAATCCAAATTCCCTTTCATCCGCACGTTTCTTGCTTACAGTATAGATAAACCGGCCTTGCTTTGAAGGGTCTGGTCTGAGTTTGTCGGCTGTAAGTGTACTGTTATTGGCCGCCTTCCAGTTAGCAGGCATACGATCTGCATCAATCTCAAGCATAGGTGCATCTATATACACCTCAAATTCTTCACCAAAGAGTTCTCCAAAAGGATGTACAGACCTGTTGTCAGAGCCTTTGAAACTTGTTATATCCAGCAGTATATCCACCTGTTGTCCAGGCTTGTAACTTAGAAATACATTGTCTTTGTCCTCTTCCCGGTCTCCATGAACCTCATTGCTCAAAAGGGCGGTAGCCTCTGGAGTAATCTTAGGATTGTTGCCATTTTCATCAGCCACCTGCACCTGGGCAGCAAAACGGAAAGGCCTGTAATGGGCCACATCAAAGATTACCGAACGGTATTCATTACCGGCGTATATACTGTTTCCGTATGTCTGGCCGTCGGGACCTTTTTCAAACACATAAGTACTGTGGGTATTGTTGGATGCCACACGCACAACATCCTTGTTATAGGTGCTGTTGGTAAGCATATACAGTCTGTATGAACCGTCGGTCTGAAGGCCATATTGACCTACACCATCAACTTTAGAACCCAATGTCCTGAATGCCATTACCCTTCCATTTGTACTCCATGAATCCTTGTTTACCATAGCAGCCTCCCCCTCCCAGGCAAGACTGGAAATTTCATCATAAATGTCTGAATCAGGGCCAAAATAGTCTTCATAGAAACTCAAAGTTTTGGTATAGATAAGGAACTCGTCATACTTGCTCTTGCCGGGATCGGCTGCATGATTGAATGCTACATAATTTCCATTAGTCTGTCTCTGCTGCAAATCCAAAGTGAACAGAAGCGGAGAAGCCTTCTTCTGTGGAACCAGCAGGTAATAAAGTTTCTCATCTGCTGCATAGGATGCATCATATTCGTGCAGGTCATCAACAAAAACCCTGTAATGCGGATTTTCTTTTGCACTGAACAACACGTTCTTGGTAATGGTTTCAAAGAATTCTGCCTCAAGATGTACCGGCTCAATATCCGTATCTTTATGCTCAAGAAGGGTGTGCATAAAGAGACGGTGCTTACCCGGCTCCGATACTGTAAGGGCATACTTGTAATTGATTCCATCCCAATCCTGGCCAAAATACCCCTCCTCACCCTTAACATACACAGGCAACTGCTGGCCCGATTCTGAACGCACATCAAGATGGTTTACAGAAACAAGTACCGTAAACGGGAACAATGCCTCAGGGCAAGTTTCAGGGATAGTAAACATCAGCGTAACATGCTCCTTGGAAACACCGTAAACCTGAGTGGATATCCACGAAGGGGTAAAATGCTGCGTCTTTATTACATACACGGTAATCTTGCGCTGGAGTTTTCCCTTCTTTATAAGGAAAGAGCCCACCTGCTGCTCGTTCCCCTCATACATAGGATAAAGGCGAAGTGTAAGAGTACCATCGCCGGAATTTGTATTATAGTTATTGATGATGTTGTCGTATGCCACATTATTGTCAATCCATGTTACCGACGGTGCTGTATCTGCGCCTCGGCCACCCTCGGTGTACTTATACTTTATAACAAAATCAGTTCCGGCATACTGGTCGCTGGCAAGCACATAAGAAGTTTTATCCACCCACAGCGTCTTGTTTCCGTCGGCAATTTCATTCACCCACTCGTCAATGGAGATCCATGCATTGTTGGTTGCAGGGGCCACAAGAGCCTCCTCAAATGTATTGCTCGGATATGTAAGTTTTCCTGTTATCTGAATATTGTAGTTATGGTTTCGCCTTATCATAAAGTTGGACCCATCATCGTGCTGCATTACAATACGGTAATACTTATCTGCAGTTTCACCTGCATTATGGCCCCTTATAATAACACTCACCTGCCTGTCGCCGGAATTCTCGGTTTCAAAGATATAGTCCTCATTCTTTGTGTTGATATCCACAATATCAGACATCAGCGACTGGTTATTTGGCAAAGTGACAAAATCCTCAGTACTCTCCCAATTATCCACAATATGAAAATGCTCCTGGGGATGATGAGGGGCAACCGTACCAAACGCAGGAATATTTACAGTACGGAAACCTGTTACTGTAAAATCACTGGTTGTCCAGTCCTCAATAGACACTTTTGCCTGATTTCGGATAAGTTTTATACCATCATAAGTTGTATTCCCGATCTTGTATTTCAACTCAGCCAACTGATCATGCATACTCTTGCCATTGTCCGCCATCTCAAAGCGCGACCAGTACACAAGCATTCCTGAGCCTCCTTCCATATTGGCGATTACCATACTCTCGGTCTGACCTGGGAAGTTTGACTCATCGAACAAACCCTCACTATGATTGCCCAAAAAGTGTATGATACGGGTATGGCTCGGAATCTGGGCAGTATATATACCGCTGTCTGCAATGCCCTCTGGAACAAAGTGCTGCTGGATTTGAGCCGTTTCTGTACTGATAAAAAGTCCAAACTCATTGAAACAGAACAATGTCATATTGTTCACATCAAGTCCGTCCGGGTCTACGGCGCGGGTCATCACCATGGTGGGATCCGCTATGTTTGCCGCAAACTCAATCTTCATATATCCCTCAGGAACCTCCTCTGTATCCAACTGCGGGTAATCCTCCCCTACACATGAAACCGCAGCAAACGCCACCAATAAAACAAATATGTATAAAAGTCTCTTCATCTGAATCACTGTTTAAAAAGCATCTCTAACACAGCGTATGGCAACCCCTGTAGCCTTCATGGGATCCGCAAGTTCCTTAGTTCCATCGTTGTTTTTTATGTTAAATACAGGACCGCTTGCACTCATATAATAACCTCCATTCAGCAGGAAGTCGATTGCATCCGCATCCTGTCCGCTTTCTCCCTGAATATTCATAATAATTTCCAGTTCGGCCTTTGTGGGCAATCTCCAGTTGTCATGCACCACAACAGGATTCTTCCCATCATCGTTCACATCATCCACCTCAACATAGTTCTTGCAATGGTCTGCAAATGCAACAAGTTTCTTGTCATTGGACATATTTGACAAATTACTGTAAGTAGAAAGCACAGCACCAAGACGCGATGCAATCACAAAAGAAGGTGACACAAGTTTTGCATTATCAGCATCTCCAGCAGTATATCCATGTTCATCAAGTGCCGGACGGCCTACAGTATAATCCGATGATGAAGCCATCATGCGCACATGGTAGTTTCTGACATTGTGCGTCTCACAGCTAGACGTTTTCTGTGACCCGTTCCTTTCATAATAGTAATAGTTTATAGCATAACGCTTTCTATCGCTAGCTATATTTCCACGCACCTTAGAACATGTCCAGCCATGATTATTACTGGGAGCCGCACTTGAATAAGTGTAAGTTACCGTCTTGCTTTCAGTATTAACCCCATCGATAGTATATATGCTCACAATACGGTCACCAGTATGCTGATACGTTGTAGGGTTGTTTCCATTAGTGGTACTTTGGGAAACATTATCTCTGAATTTGTGTCCCTGATTGCTACGGTAATAATAATCATCCCTATACGAATACCACGGAAGGTTATTGGTGATATAGATAAGAGGATATTGCTCCACATCCACATATTCAATCAGGCCCTCCTCATTTTTAACCTGGAGCCGGAAGTACAGGATAGTATTGTTAGTTGGAATTTCGCTATGGACAGAAATATTTCCGGATACTGCACCCGACTCCGTTGATGCAGAAATGGTTACTTGATTATCCTTTAGAGAGGTCTCCTGATTGTACTTATTGTAATAATATGCACTTCCACTCACAAATGTCACTGTCACCGGCGAAGAAGAAGAGAAATAAAGCGAAGTATTGTCTTCGGCAACATTATACATACATATCTTCTCCTTGTTCACCTTCAGGTACTTTACAGTATTTTCACCGGAAATGGGAATATTCACCACTTCCCACGGCGCGGTGAAATATTTGATATCCTCAACCTTTTCAGGTGTGGTGATATCCTCGGCACCAGGAGCATTTAACTTTATCCTCAAATCATAAACCGTATTGCGCTTTATCTTCAGATTCTTGGTAATGGAGATCTGGTAGTAGTTGTTGATATACACAACCTCCTCTTTTCCCTCTTCCTTATATTTCAGCGGAAGCATCATCACCACAGAAGTTCCCCTTTCAAACACATAATCCTTAAGCCATTCATGCGAATAGCAATATGCAGTAAGCTGCATTCCATCACGCTCCACACCATTCCCATCCTTCACCTTTACCATCTGGAAATACGGACTCTGGGAAATTGTAGTGGACTCCCAATATGGTCGGGCACCGTTCTCATTCAATGGATACCCCCCCTCAGCAGCAAGAGTTGTACGGTTAGGCATGTTACGCACAAGATATCCCTGAGACTGCGCCATAAGTTCCGGGGTAAAAGTAACATTATCTCCAGGGATAATGGTTATGAGAATCTTTGCCGCCGCACGGCGGAGAGTAACTTTAAGCACAACATCATCTGTTGATGCCGGATTATTCACCACCACCCTGCCTGGCTGAGCAGGTTCTGAATCGCCCATATAAGCAACACCATCCATCAGGAACATCTGGGGATAATGGGGATTCATTATATGATGGTCTACTCCCGACAAATGGATAAGATTGTCTGTCTGATCCAGATCAAGGAATTTTTCATGCGATATGATATCACCCCCACTGTAAAAAGCACTCTCCCCAAGGGTACTGTTTGCAATCACATAAAACTTATACTCTACACTCTCCTTAAAGTCATTCTTGGTTTTACGCAACGGTACCGACCCCTGTGGAGTATCAGATACTGATATCCTCTCATGGTGGAAAGGGGTATATGTACCTGAAGAGTACTCATACTCATATATAAGCACATCAAGATGACTCATATAAGACTCACACTCATTATCCTCCACAGTACCCTTTACGGCAACACCCGGGGTATAGAAATGGAGAACTATCTCTCCGCGCTGCCCAATCATCTCTTCTGCCATATCTGCACAAGAGACCGCTATGAGCTGCATCATCAACAACGAGATTATATATAGTATCCTGTTCTTCATTATTCATCAATTTGGTTAGTTACCTGCTGCTCCACATGCTTTATGGTAATAATCTTGGGGTTGGTTCCACTATTTGGCCACCTTATGTGGTCATACTCACCATTAATATACAAGTGGATATATTGGTCTGTCCACTCCTGGTAATATGATATGGTAAAATCAATGCTGTTTTTTCCGGCACCGTCACCGCTAAGAGAGAATACCACAATACGGAACCACTGGTTTTGCTGGCAGCATCCAAGATCTTTCTGCAAATTATTGTCAGCAGAAGCAGAATCGTAAGCTAATATACCTGTCAAGTTGCTGCCTGTTACTTCCTTGTAAATTCTGATCCGGTAATTCTCCTTAGTTCCTGTAATACCCGGCTTCCACTTCACATCCGCAGGTGCCACAACCTGGAAGAAACATTCAAATGCCCCCGCCTCAAGATTATTGGCATAATAATACATCTGAGGCTGCTTGGTGATGGTATAATTTGTTATCTGTCCCGGTTCCAGAGTCAGATACTCCCTTGGCATAAGAGGATTATGGTATGTAGGATATGCAAGTTCATGCTCCTCGTAGTCTCTGTCGGGAGTACCATCATTATTTGAATCCCACATTTCAGCATCCCAGTCTGCCACAGTGTACTGGAGTTCAAGATTGTCTCCAGCAATGCTAAGAATCTCAAACTCGTAGATATGGTTACGCACTATATTGTAATGGGAGCCTTCCTGCAGCTTTCCATCTTTATAGTTGCAGAACGAGATGGCATCCTCAAAAGTCTTGTTCTTACCCTTAATATTAAAATCAAGACTTATCTTGTTGCGCTCACCTGAGTAGTCTATGTTATTGTACTCGGTAACATACACATACACACTTCCGGTTTCTTCATCCTTATAGAAAGGGAGATTTACAGCGGCATGACGGTACCCCCTGAAACAGTTCTCCTGATCAAGCACGCGTGTATCTGAAACACTCTTTGCACCATTAGGCAAAACATATCCGGTCTGGTTGTAATACTTGAGGGTTGCTGAATTGATTTTTGTACCTTTTGTCTTCTCTTTCTCAGAAAGTTTCACCTCAATTTTTGCCGCAGCACGGAGAAGCCAGATATCACCAACATCCACCATTTCCTCAGTGAGCAGAGGTGTCATATCTGCCTCTTTAACTCCCCACATAGGAATTGATGAACCTGCTTTTGTATCATCCAGCTGGGTATAACTGTAAGAGATATACTCCTCGCCGCTAAGGTGATCACCGCAGTTTGCAAGAACCATAAACTTATACTCGGGCTCTGTTGTTCCATTGGCATTGAAATGCTCTGCAAACGCATCTGGCATCTGGCCAATGAACTGGAACTCGGTGTGCGCTTCATTTATTGGCCAATAATCCAGGTTCTGCAGAACTCCAATACGGGTATCATCATTGGCAAACACCACTACGCTGAGATCATCCGGAAGAATGCGGTAATCAAACGGCACACCCGCCTCAGACGGATACTCCTCATTCCAGGAAGCCCTGGTCCTCTGATTGTCAAGGGCAAGGGTAAACATAATACCATGCGGCTCATCTGCAGACATAGTACACTCCCGCTCATCGAAAACGCACGATGCAGCCAGAATGCCCGCCAACAGCAGCACAAGATATTTTACCATTCCTCTCACCCTGTTCTATATATTAAAGTATAAATTAATTCAAATCCGTATTGTTCAGCACCACTCTCCACGAGTTGATGTAAATGACTGAACTTACCCACTCCCCTTCATCAAGGAAGAAGGTCATTGTATATTCATCCTGACGATCAAGATATTCCTGATCGCCCATATTCTTCCTGTAATTGCCCTTAACGAGCAAAGCATAATCTGCCACCGGGATGCGGAACACATCCTCACCACTCTCCTTGCTCCTTATATGCAGAACCGGAGAATCCCCTGCCCTCATACGGCCTATTGTAAGCTCGACCAAAGCCACATTCACCTGTGTAACGGCCTTAACATCCGAATCCTCCACCTCAGCACTTCCAGTGCTCTGATGCCAGGCCGAATATGTAATCATTTCATCGTCCAACAATGTATTGTCATAATCATACATACCATTGTTGTCGTTTATCTCAAAAATAAAATTGTCTGCATCCACACTGTGCCCACTCATCTCATGAAGAAGAATGCGGATAACATTAGTATTCTTCATAAGTGACATTGTGTGGGTATAAGTACCTGGAGCATCAGTTACATCCAAAGGCATAATACCGTGGAAAAGGGGGAGCAGATCTTCACTCACCACTGCCTTCCCGTTTTCATCATACTGCCTGTGCATCTTCACCTGCAGTTCCTGGAGCCTTGTCTTACCTATTTCCGTTTGCGGAAGCAACTGGAAAGACTCCTCATCCATAAGTCCGCCCCAAGCAAGGAGCGTATATTTGCCAGGCTCCAGTTCAAGAGGAATCTCAAATGAACCGCTTGAAAGTGCCTGCTTATTGGTGGTGGCAATTTCATCAACAAGGACATCGTCCCCATTGAAAACATAGAGTGCAACCGAATTCACCTCATTGGCAAAGGCGTCTGCAAACTTTATATTATAATCGTATTTGAAACGTATGCGGTAATACACACCGCAGTCTCCCTCACCATCAAAGATGAGCCCATCCTCGCACGAAGAAACCGCCAGCCCCGCTGCCACCACAAGCAACGCCAACGCAATCTTTCTGAATATATGCACTCTGTCCATTTAAATTTTTTATTGTTCTGTCAATTAAAAAAAGGGACCGTCTTGCAACCGCTTGGCGGTCCCTTGGGATTATATGGTTATTCTGTTATTCACCAGGAGTTGGCTGAGGAGTAGGTTGTACATCAACACCCTGAGAAACAAGGCGCCATGACAAAATACGTACCTCGGCAGAAACATATGAAGTCTCATCTGTTGGATCTTCCGGATATTCTGGTGGAGTTAAAATGTTTGAAGTACCTATATAGATAGGTGATCCATAACCTCCAATAGAATTGATATTAATCGCATAAATATGATTACGTACAATACCGTACTCACCTTTATGAACAACATTGTCTGTTATAGATGCAAGATGCTGTACATCAAAGAAATAGTAAGTCTGACCACTTTTATAAAGTGTTGCAGGTAACACGTTTTCAGCAAGATATATATTTGTTGCTGCTATACCTTTTGAATCTTCAGAAGATGGGACACCCATTGCTTCCTTTACACCAGCGTTATTTTTAAACCAGGTCTTTTTTTGGCCCTCTGTTGACAACTGGAAAAATACCTCGTACGATTTAATATTTTCAGGCGCTCCTTCTTTTTTTGTTCCATTATCATTGTATGGGCTTACACACTCAAGATCCTCTGGCTTGAGACCTACATAATTACCTTCATCTTCATAATAAAGGGTATATTTAAGGGTGTTGGCAACTGCAGTTCTAAGATCTTCCTCACCAAGATACTCAGTTGAATACCAGCGGGCAAGTTCTACATAATCACCGTTTCCTTTCTGTAACTGCGCCTTAAGAATAATCTTTGTACGGTCGTTAACTTCACGGTTAGTGTTTTCACCACAATAAGTATATGTGTTATCAGCATATGTACCGGCATCAACATTTGTTTTTGTACCGAAACCAAAACCATAATTCTTATTTTCTCCAGAGATATATTCATACTGGAAGTTATTACCAGTGAACTCGTTATTTTGTGAATTTGCCCAATAGCAACGATACCATGGACTGTCATTCCATGTGAATCCAAGATCAGTATTTGACCAAGTAGGATCAATAGACTTTACAAGGTATGATTGCTCATATTCATTATAAAGTTCCCAACCAAGAATCTTTGCAAATACTGGAGTACTAGATCCTCCAACTGTTACAGGTTTATTCAAATTGAAAACTGTATTACCTTCACTTGTAGTAACTGTAACCTTTGCCGCTGCTCTCTCTACATAGATTGTAACAGGATTTGCTTTGGCATTTACCTCATCTGTAAAGATATCCTCAGCAGTCAGAGGCGTTGCATTAACAACTGCAGCGGGACTTCCCTCAGTTGCATAAACAGCATTACTCATAACGAATTTACCTTTCAATTCACCTTCAGTATTGCTGCGTACATCTACAAGTTGACCGCATAATTCCTCCAAACTATAAGCTTTAGATGCTGGAACCCAGTTAAGTACCGCAACTATCTTTTCAGGATATTCTCCTACATAACTTTTAAGAAGAAGTACCACATTTTTAATATCAGAAACATTATTCATATCTGCTCCTGTAGTAGGATTGATTGTTGCTTGCAGATAGTTGATACCATCTGATACACCTGGTTGGTTAACTGTACCCTCATTCACATTTACAGGAAATGCAGTTCCATTCTCATTAAAGAAGAAGAAATACGCTGTCTCTACAGCACGCTCATCAGCAGTTCCTTCCTGATATGTACCATCTTCCGCGCGGGTGCTTGGATCTGTTGCAGAAAGGCTGATTGCAATATATGAATTTTCCACTTCGCCTTTTTGCGAACCGTTTGGATCATCCATTTTCTCAGCGCAAGCAGCTAAGCCAAGAGCTGCAAGAGCTATAAATAAATATTTTTTCATTGTATTTAGGTTTTAATTATTCTACTGAATAATTGTTTTTTACTACTTTCCATGAAAGTATATGTACCTGGGCGGCAACATAGGAATTGGTATCCTTAGGGCGCTCAGGGATTTCAACATCTACGTCGGGATCATAAACCGGAGTTCCAAAACCTTTGATGTCCGATATATTTACCTTGTATATATGGTTACGTATTACTCCGTATTCGGAATCAGAACCCTCTGAGCCCAGATGTCTGATTTCTGTGAAGTAATATGTCATACCGTTTTTATATACTAAAGCAGGGTGGACTTTGGCAAGACGGGTGTTTATTGCCTCGTCTGAAGCGCTTGTATAGCCTTGGGTATTGGAATAGATGAACCACTCTTTTGCTGCACCTTCGTCTGAGAGTTGGAAGAAAACCTGGTAGGTTTCAACCGATAAACCGTCGGGAGCAAGATGGCCAGGTACTGCCTTAAGGTCTGCCGCTCCAATACTTTTATATTCCGAGCCGTTGGCATAGAAGAGTTCACTTGAAAGAAGTGATGCCACTTGTGCGCGAACGGCATTTTCTCCCACATAGTTATGGCCATACCAGTTTGCCACCTCCACAGGATTACCTTGGGCATTGACAAGTTGTGCCTTTACAATCACCTTTGTACGAGGATCTGATGTAATGTTGCCTTTGCTGTCCTTTTCTTCCCTGCGGGTATTCTCGCCGCAGTAAGCTACTCCATCTACCGGATTGATTCCATTTGTCCAATTAAAATTGTTGTCCGACGGAAACGATCCTGTATATGATGCTGCCCAATATGAACGGAATCTGTTGGGGTCGTTCCAAAGGAAACCAATCTGACCGGCCATTCCCCAGTTTTGAGGGTAGATGTGCTTTAGAACAATGGACTGTGGGTAATCGTTGTAAAGTTCCCAATTGAGGACCTTTGCATATACGGTTACATCGCCTGCTGTCTGGTCTGTGTCATAAGTGGCCTCCTGACCAGGTACGTCACCTTTTGCTTCTACCTTCACCTTTGCAGAGATTCTCTCCACGTATATCTCTATAGGGTGAGCCTTTGCCTGCTCTTCTGTTTTGCCAATGTTATCAATAGTAATGGCATTTGCCCTTACTATCTGGCCCTGCATATCTGCATATACAGATGTGCTCATTACAAAATGATTGCCGGTATTGCGGATTCCTGCAAGAGTGTTATAGAGGTTATCAAGTGAGTATGACGGCTGGAGATATCTGGCATCCCAGTTGAGTACTGCCACTATGTGTGTAGGGTATTCACCCTTGTAGTTGTTGAATACAAGTATCTTATCCTTTACATCAGAGACATTGGGCCCCTCATTCGGCTTGCCGGTTTCTCCAGGTTGGGTGCCGCCACTGCGTACATCAAACGACAGATAGTTCTTGCCTCCCACTGCATTTACAGGGAAAGCGCTGCCATCGTCCTTGAAGAGGAAGAAATGGACATTGTCTACATAGCGCTCGTCCGCTTCTCCATATTCAAAATCGCTGTTGTCTGCACGTGTTGCCGCATCATCCGCCTTTAGGGTGACTGATATATACGACCTTTCCAATTCCCCTTTATCAGAAGGGGAATCCGGATCGGTCATTTTTTCACTACATCCCGCAAGGATTATTGCCGCAAGTGTTATGAACAAGTGTCTTTTCATCTTTGATGTTTAGGGATGTACGTTTTTACTCACCAAGTTGGTAATTCTCTTCAACAATTCTCCAAGAAAGGATATTGATCTGAGCGGAAACGTAAGTTGTTATATTCTCTGGTTTGTCTGGAGTAATGAAATCCACTGTTTCATCATAAACTGGAGTACCAAAACCTTTGATTTCAGTAATGTTAACCTTGTATACGTGGTTACGTACAATACCAAATTCAGTAGTTGAATTTTTAGCACCAAGGTGTTTGATATCTGTCCAATAGTAAGTCATACCATCATTGTAAACAAGCGCAGGCTGAACTGCAGCAAGGATTGCATTGAATTCTGCATCACTCATTTGGGTATATGTACCATCTGCATTTTTCTTATACCAAGTTTTCTCTACACCAACTCCTGCTGCTGATTTAAGCTGGAAGTATACCTCAAATGCATTTTCCTCATTAACATTACGTCTTGTACAAACAAGGTCCTCAGGTTTAACTCCTTCGTAAGTATTTGCAACCTCTGAAAAGTAATATGTATTGTTAAGAGTATTTGCTACAACTCTAAGTAGCTCATCCTCAGTAACATAGTCTTTACCATACCAGTTTACAACCTCTACAGGAGTAACTTTATCAGCCTGAACAAGCTGAGCCTTAACTATAATTTTGGTACGGGTATCATTTGTCTCTGTCCATTTGTTTGTATTCTCACCTACATACACATATGGAGTCATGGCAGTATTCTCCCAAGAGAAAGATTTATTCAGTTTATCAGCACCAAGAGATGTTGCCCAATATGAACGGCGCCACTCAGGGTTATTCCAGTTGGTAAAACCGAATTCTTCACCGGTCCAATTTTCGTGTCCCTCAAGGCTCTTAATCAAATATGATCTGTCAATATCATTGTAAAGTTCCCAATCAAGAATTTTAGCATAAACCTCAATTTCATTACCATCTTTATCTGTAACAGTTTTGCCAACTGGGAATACACGGTTATCCTCACCATTTACAAGCATAACTTTTGCTGCAACACGCTCAACGTTGATTGTAACAGGATTGCTCAAGGCATCACCTTGGTTCTTAAAAATCTTGTCAATTGTAAGTGGAGTTACATCAACAACTTTATTGTTACCATCCTTATAAACTGAATTGCTCATCATATATCCTTTATCATCAGAACCAGGAAGAGGAGTGTTGGTTCTAAGCTGATCAAGAGAATACTCGGCAAGAGTTGGAGTCCAGTTCAAAAGGGCAAGAATCTGGTTAGGATATTCGCCTTTATAATTCTGTAGAACAAGAACTGCATTTTTAATGTCAGAAATATTGTCCATACCGTCCTGGTTAGTATCAGTAAGCTTTACAGGTAGATAATTGTTAGGGCCACCATTAACTGATGTAGTACCATCAAAACTTACGTGAAATGGCTGACCATCCCTGAAGAAAAGGACGTAAGCAGATTTAACCGCTCTCTCCTCATCACGACCAACTTCATAATTACCCTGTTCACCTGCTCTTGTGCCCATATCATCGGCAGCAAGTGTAATGGCAACGTACGATTGCTCGAGTTCGCCGTTAGGGTCTGAATTCTCAAGACCTTTCTCGGAGCAGGCTGCAAAACCTAATGCAGCAACTGCTAGAAATAAAAACTTTTTCATAAATAAGTGGTATTGATTTAGTTAATTAATTATGTTTCATTCTATATATGTTTCTGTTTATTGAAATCTCTTCAAGTACCTCGCGGGCTTTGGTTATGCCAAGTTTGAGGGCTTGCTCCAGGTACGGTCTGGCACCGTTAAGGTCTTCCTGGTATACCATGAGCACCCCTCGGGCGTAAATGGCTTCCGGAAGGTCTCCTGCCCTATCCAGATAACGGAGGGCATTTTTGTAATCTCCCCTAAGGATGGCAGCATTGGCCGCATTGAGATTGGCGGCAGGTGCATCGGGGTACATTCGTACGGCTGTTTCGTAGAGTTCGTTGAATGCGTCGCTGCCCGGCTCGTAGGTTTGGGCAAGGACGTAGAATTCTTCCAGCGAGAGGTTTTGTGGTGCGGTATGGAGCACCGCTTCAATCTCTTGTGGAGTGGTATAGCTCCTTATTTCGTACTCAATGGTGTAGTCTGAGTGCCTCAAGGCAGGGTAACAATTCTCATACAGGTACCTGTAGTCCTGTTTCCAGGTGCTCTTTATCACCCACTCCTTGTGGTCGGGCTCCCTGTCTGAGCGGATGGCCTCAAGGATCTTGTCCCTGTTTGGAAGTGCTGATGCCGCCACATATCTCTCAAGTCCGGCCCAATCCTCCGGCTCATAATCTGTCTTTATAAATCCCTCTCCAAAGTGGTAGAGGCTCTCCACATAGTCCTTCAAGGCCTTTGTACGCCCTTTTGCAAGGTTGGCATTATGGCTGTAGGGGCTCTCGGGAGAAGCATATCCTTTAATGAAGATAGACTTGATGGTTATATCCTTGTCATTTTTTACGGAGTCTATTGTTCCTATAATTTTTGCAAGCTCTACGGTGTTGTTCCTGTATGAAGGGTTGATGAATGTCTTGTTTACAGGGAAATCAATAAAGGCCTGTCCGTTGATTTCACGGCTTTTAACAACCTCATGCTCCGGTCTGAGGTATATCACCTCAGGGAAATATTTTTCAAGAGGGAACCTCTCTACCAATCCGGTACGGTCTATGATTGCAGCCTGGCCACAACAGCCGAAATCTGTGCGCAACAGTTCTACCTTGCAACCGTCCATCCACTCCTGGAATGCTACAGATGCCTTATAGGCAAGGGTTTGTGAGGTTTCGTCAGCCTTAAGGTCAACATCTTCTGCACCGGTGGGCTTTTCGTCTTGGTTACGCATGTAGAATATCCTGCGGTTTCTGCCGTAAACTCCTACAGACTTGAGCATAAGGGTATCGGAGCCGTTTATTACGGCAGGGGTAAAGACTACCACCTGCGTTGTCTTTACATTGAGCTGGCTCAAATCTATCTCCATATCAAGGTTAAGGCTGCCGTCCTCCTTCAACTCCAGAGTGTAGTCCTTTATGTCCAATTCTTTTGCATTCTGTGCATACCCGCCGCTTACAGACAGGATGATTGCTACAGTTAAGAAAATCAGTCTTTTCATAGAGTGAGATTTTAAAATACAAACACCAGATTTACAGCGGCCTTGGTAGGTCCCACATAGTGATGTGAATCATTTGCAACTTTTTTTCCGCAACCGTCGCACTCATAGATATCGTAATTGAGGTACATATATCCGAAACCTGCCTCCAACTCAAGATTGAGGTGTTCAGACAGCACAAAGGCAAATCCGTATGCCACTCCGGCACCACAGGCATACCCCTGATAACGGTTCTCCTTCAAAACGGAAAAGTCCGTCCCCAAAAAGGACAGACTGTTATCCAAGCCACCAAAGTTGAAAGCACCACCTATGAGATGCGCACCTGCAAAATGGCGTGAAAAGCGGTCGCAGAACCAATAGCGGACCTCGGGTTGTACAAGCCAGTGTTTCCATTTGGTTGCACTGTCTTTACTCCAGGCATTGAAGTTCCCGGATAAATCAATTGTCCATTGGGGGGCAAGACCCACCTCAACTCCCAGGTTCACTGTTGCTGTTGCATCATACAAAAGGTTGGTCTTTACAGCGTAATCCTGTGCACAAACTTTTTGCACTCCGCACAAACTGAGGAGCAACAACAATAGACAGAAACCTGTTTTGGTACGTATAGCAACTCCGCTCATATTCTTTCCTCCCGTTAAGCGTTATTCTCGCTCTCCTTGAGTCTCTCTGCGTTCTCTGCAATCTGCAACTGGTCTATCACCTCCTGAATGGCACCGTCCATGAATACAGGCAGGTTGTACATTGTCCAGTTGATACGGTGATCGGTTACACGGCTCTGAGGATAGTTGTAGGTTCTGATCTTTGCAGAACGGTCTCCGGTAGAAACCATGGTCTTCCTTTTTGCAGAAATCTCATTGAGGTATTTCTCATACTCAAGGTTGTAAAGACGTGTACGCAACTCTGCAAGGGCTTTATCATAGTTCTTGAGCTGGCTCTTCTCATCCTGACACTGTACCACCAATCCCGATGGAATATGGGTAAGACGGATAGCAGAGTATGTTGTATTTACAGACTGTCCTCCCGGACCTGATGAACAGAAGGTGTCTTTTCTGATGTCTTTCTCGTTAAGTTCAATATCAAACTCATCGGCCTCAGGCAATACTGCTACGGATGCTGCAGATGTATGTACACGGCCCTGGGTCTCTGTCTGCGGTACGCGCTGTACACGGTGTACTCCAGATTCATATTTCAACACTCCGTATACACCCTCGCCGCTCACTTTCATAATCACCTCCTTGAATCCGCCGCTGGTACCCTCACTCTGGCTGGTAACCTCCATTTTCCAGCCTCTGCGCTCTATGTATTTTGAGTACATTCTGAAAAGGTCGCCTGCAAAGATTGATGCCTCATCACCGCCGGCACCGCCACGGATCTCAATAATGGCATTCTTGGCATCCTGAGGGTCTGCTGGGATAAGGAGCAACTTTATCTCCTCCTCCATCTGCGGAAGAACCTCCTCAAGCATTGCAGCCTCCTCTTTGGCCATCTCCCTCAACTCCTCATCCTTCTCATTCTGAAGAATATCCTTGGCAGCCTCGTAGTCCTCCACCATCTTCTTGAATTTTGTTCCCGCCTTAAGGATTGGGTCGAGTTCCTTATACTCCTTGTTAAGCTGTACAAACCTCTTCATGTCGCTCATCACCTCAGGATCTGAAAGTTGCTCCTGAAGTGTATTGAATTTATCGTACAGACCTTCGATCTTAGCCAATAAACTGTTTTCGCTCATATTATGTAATTTGATATTTTGCTGTATATCTTAAAAACACGCAAAGGTACTCATTTTATTTTATTTAAAAAAGACAGAACACCCCTAATAATGCACCTGCTGTCATAAATTTCCTATCTGGCTATAAGATACTCAATTGCAGCCTGTGCACACACACATCCGAACACTGCCGGAAGGTATGAAATTGTTCCCACCTGGCTCTTCTTGTTCCTCTCTTCCATTGGAACTATGGCCTCCCTGCTGGGAAGTTCTTCTGAAAATACCACCTTAAAGCCCTTTGAAATCCCCTCTTTTCTCAATTTCTTGCGGAGGATGTATGCCAGCGGGCAGTTGTAGGATTTGCTCAGATCGGCTATCCTTATCTTGGTTGCATCAAGTTTAGCCCCGGCCCCCATGGCTGTTACGTGAGGTATGCCGTTCTGCACGCAATGCTTTATGAGTGAGATCTTTGGGGCAAGGGTATCTATGGCATCCACCACGTAATCCGGTTTGCCTGCACGGGCAAATACCTCAGCAACATTGTTCTCCTCAAGGTACTCGGATATTACGGTTAGTTCCACCTCCGGATTGATATCCTTAAGGCGCCGGGCTACCACCTCGCTCTTCATTTGCCCAATGGTACTGTCCAAAGCTATCAGCTGACGGTTCTTGTTGGTTATGCTTACTGTATCTGAATCCAGGATTACCATCTTCCCTACACCTGCCCTGCAGAGCATCTCCGCAGCATACGCTCCAACTCCGCCTAGCCCCACTACCATAACCTTGCTGGCTGCAAACCTTGCAAGGGTCTGCTCCCCCAATAGCATTGAGGTCCTCTCCTGCCACTGCTCCATTACTCCCTCTCCAGTCTTTTAGCTTCGTTCCAGATTGCATCCATCTCCTCAAGAGGCATCTCCCTCAAGTTCTTCCCTTCCCTGATGGTGTGCTGCTCAAGGTAGGTGAACCTCCTGCGGAACTTCTTGCAGGTAGCCTCCAATGCAGTGTCGGGATTAAGGTCATACAACCTTGCTGCATTGATTATTGAGAAGAGCAAATCTCCCAACTCCCTCTCTGCCAAATCTTTGTATTTCTCCTCTCCAATGGTGTCCTTTGCTACATGCAATTTTCCAAGTTCTACCTCTATCTCCTCAATCTCCTCTTTTACCTTGTCCCATACATCCTCCTTGTTGGCCCAGTCGAAGCCCACAGCGCGGGCCTTGTCCTGCATGCGGTAGGCCTTTATCATGCCCGGAAGGCTGTCGGGAACACCACTGAGGATGGTCTTGTTGCCGTCCTTCTCCTTGGTCTTGAGCTGCTCCCAGTTCTGGAGTACCTGCTCTGCATCTTTAACCTTCTCTGTGGAGAAGACATGAGGGTGGCGGTAGATGAGTTTGTCGCACATCTTGTTCATTACCTCCACTATATCAAACTTGCCGTTTTCGTTGGCTATAATTGAGTAGAAGACAATGTGCATCATAATGTCTCCCAGCTCTTTGCACACGTTTGGCATATCGTTGTCCAAAATGGCGTCGCTCAGTTCGTATGTTTCCTCAATGGTGAGGGGCCTTATGCTTTCTATTGTCTGTTTTGCATCCCAAGGGCATTTTTCCCTGAGTTCATCCATAACATCAAGGACCCTGGCAAATGCCTGGAGTTCCTTAGTCCTGTCCTTTTTCATATCCGTTGTTTTTTTTACTTGTAAATTGTGGAGAGTCCACTGGTGCTACAAAGATAAAAATTTATATCTTTGTGAGATGAAAGAAAATATTAACACATTATAATTGACTTAAAATGCACAACATTAAATTTATCAGCGCTGATGAGGCTGTAAAATATGTACAGTCGGGTGACCATATCCATTTCAGCAGTGTTGCCAGTGCCCCTAAAGTGCTTATTGATGCACTTTGCCGCAGAGGTGACAACGGTGAGCTTAAAGATGTAAGAATCCACCACCTTCACACTGAGGGCGAGGCCCCTTACACAGATGCTAAATATGAGGGTATCTTCTTCCACCAGGCATTCTTTGTAGGCGGAAACGTAAGAAAGAGCGTTCAGGCAGGATACTCAGACTATATTCCAATTTTCCTTAGCGAGACCCAGAAACTTTACCGCAGCGGCGCCCTTCCTTGCGACGTTGCAATGATTCAGGTTTCTACTCCCGACAAGCACGGCTATGTTTCACTTGGTACCTCAGTTGATGCTACCCTTGCAGCAATTGAGTGCGCAAGAGTCGTAATTGCAGTTGTAAACAAGAACGTTCCACGTTCGTTTGGCGATGCAATGATTCCGCTAAGCATGATTGACCACTTTGTTGAGCACGATTCAATCCTTGAGCCTGCACATTTCTCTGCTCCATCTGAGATTGAGACAGCTATAGGTATCCATTGTGCCAACCTTATTGAGGACGGTGCAACCCTTCAGATGGGTATTGGTGCCATTCCTAACGCAGTGCTTGCACAGCTTGGCAACCACAAGAACCTTGGTATCCACACCGAGATGTTTGCAGACGGCGTTCTTCCTCTTGTTGAGAAAGGTGTAATCAACGGTGCAAACAAAGCTATTGACAAAGGCAAGATGGTTTCTACATTCCTTATGGGTTCACAGACCTGCTACGATTTTATTGATGACAACCCTATGGTTGCAATGATGGATGTAGGATATACCAACAACCCGTTTGTTATTGCCAAAAACCCTAAAGTTACCGCTATCAACTCTGCCCTTCAGGTAGACCTTACCGGCCAGGTTTGTGCAGACTCACTTGGTACAAAATTCTACTCAGGTGTAGGCGGCCAGATAGATTTCATCTACGGTGCTTCAATGTCTGAGGGCGGTAAAGCAATCATTGCAATGCCTGCTGTTACCAACAAAGGTGTGAGCAAAATTGCCCCTATCCTTACCCCAGGTGCAGGTGTAGTAACCACCAGAAACCACATCCACTGGTTTGTTACCGAGTACGGTGCTGTTAACCTATACGGCAAATCGCTTCAGGAGAGAGCAAAACTTATGATCAGCATTGCCCATCCTGATGCACGCGAGGAGCTTGACAAGGCTGCATTTGAGAGATTCGGTTCCCACTTCCACTTTGTGGCAAAATAATTTTTCAGCACGAAAGTTTAAGTATCAATAAAGAAAGGGTGTCCTTGCGATTGGGACACCCTTTATACAATTGTAACACTAACCCGTTTTCCCAGGCTCTCGAAGATTCTGAAAAGAGTTTTCAATTGGATATCAGACTTACCATTTTCAAGACGCGATATATATGTTTTATTTCACATAGCTTCCTATATCTCTTGATTATTAACATGAATTAATTGGTAAAGACCAATTCTCCTTGTAGGTTGATATTACGAATCTCAATATCAACCCCTGTTATGGCTTTCTTGATTTCTTCGTCCGCGATAGACTTTGGCACTGCCAATGCTAGAAATTGCGTAGCTCTAGAACAAGCCACATATATCATTCGTTGGCTCTCTGTCATCGTTTTTATTGTTTTATGTGGAAAATCATTCAGCGAAATTGCCTGTCCCCTACTATCAGAAGATAGAAACAATAATACAGCATCCAATGTAGCT
>JAZRCK010000035.1:0-62901 GCA_045659725.1 Candidatus Egerieisoma sp. | reverse complement strand
ACCTCAGTTACACTTACATCATCGTCATTCATACAGGTTGTAATGAGCAAAGGTCTCTTGAGTTCCTTGGCGTATGTTACAGGAGATCTTCTGGCATACTCCTGCGGATTTTCATCGGGAAGAGAGCCTACATGGTATTTTACAGAGAAATTATCTTTGTATGAGGGCTTCTGGTATGAAAGGCGGTAAGCCACATCGCTTACAGGCACACCGGCAAATCCCACCTTGTATTTTTCAGGATAACGCAAAATGTTCATAAGGGTAATCATACCTCCGTGGCTCCACCCCATAATTCCAACCCTCTGTGGATCTACAATTGAATAGTTCTCCACCATATAGTCCCTGGCTGCAAGGACATCCTCATTCTCAAGCCCACCATAATCTATAGCCTTATAGAACGATTCCCCATAGCCCAAGCTGCCTCTGTAGTCGGGAGCCACTACAATATACCCTTGGGTAATCATCTCCCTGAGAATATGGATAAAGGTTGTTCCAAATGTTCCGTGAATGCCTCCGTGTGCCAAAACCAGCAACGGATATTTCTTGCCTTGCTTCACCTTTTTGGGGATAAACACGTAGGAATAGAACTTAAGCTGGTTATCTTTCAATGAATCCAGAAACTCGCAGGATTTCTTTGTCTGTACAGCCTTTGGAGGGCCAACAAGCCTTACAACATCAAAATGGCATATATCAGAAAGTCTCTGATGCAGGATAATGTTCACATTCTCCTTGCTTATTGTCTGGAATTCTGAAAATCCCTGACCGTTTGCACCAAATGCCAGTGATGCAAACACAACTGTCAGTACAAATAGCATCTTCTTCATCATAGTGTATGTTTCTCCACACTAAAATAGCGATTTTCCACAATCAGGGCAAATTACAACAAAAAAAAATGGGGCCTCCACAAGGAAACCCCATCTATTGTATTGTTTTTGAATACTATTTTGTAGTTCTGCCAGGATAAACTTTAAGAGCCTCCTCAAGACATTTAAGAGAAGCTTTAAGATCCTCAACTTTAAGAACGTAAGCCATACGTACCTGGTTTGTACCTTTACCTTTTGTTCCGTAGAAACCTGCAGCAGGAGCAACCATTACAGTCTGACCCTCATATGAGAACTCCTCAAGCAACCACTGTGCAAATTTGTCAGCATCATCAACTGGAAGCTCAGCAATTGTATAGAATGCACCCATAGGCATTGGAGAGAATACACCAGGAATCTGGTTAAGACCGTTAACCAAAGTGTCTCTTCTTAGGATATACTCAGCTTTAACTGCATCAAAGTAAGATTTAGGGGTTTTAAGAGCGCCCTCAGCTGCAATCTGACCGAATGAAGGTGAACACAAACGTGCCTGAGCATATTTAAGGATACCCTTCATAACCTCTTTGTTCTTAGAAACAATTGCACCAATTCTTACACCGCAAAGGCTGTATCTCTTTGAAACTGAATCCAAAAGGATAACATTCTCCTCAAGGCCAGGAATATGCATGCAAGAGTAGTGAGGCTCATCTGAGTAGCAGAACTCCCTGTAAACCTCATCTGAGTAGATGTACAAACCGTGTTTCTTTGCAATCTCACCAAGCTGCTGAAGAGCCTCTTTAGTGTAAAGTGTACCGGTAGGGTTACCAGGGTTACAGATAAGGATACCTTTGGTCTTAGGGGTAATATGTTTCTCAAACTCCTCAATTGCAGGAAGTTTGAAACCTTCTTTAATGTCACATGAAATTGGAACTAGAGTAACATCATTCTGAACTGCAAAAGCATTGTAGTTAGTGTAGAAAGGCTCCATTACAATTACCTCGTCACCTGGGTCACAAGTAACAGCAAGTGCAAACTGAACAGCCTCAGTACCTGAAGAGGTAACGATAAGGTCAGCAACCTCAATGTTGATGTTTACGCTCTTGTAGTACTCAACCAAACCCTCTCTGTATGATAGGTTACCTGCAGAGTTTGAATACTCAATAACTTTAAGGTCACAGTTTTTAACCGCCTCCAAAGCTTGTGGAGAAGACTCAATGTCAGGCTGGCCAATGTTAAGGTGATAAACTTTTACACCTCTTTTTTTAGCAGCATCTGCATAAGGAACCAATTTTCTGATTGGTGAAGCAGGCATTGCCTGCGCTTTTTTTGATAGAGTTAGCATAATGTATAATTAACGTTAAGTTATATGTTGAATTTCATTTTGATTGTTACCAAGTTGCCAAAGATTTCATGAAGCCCTCAATCTTAGGCATCATGGTTGAAGTTGAAACCGAGAAGTTGTTTGTAAGGATGGCAAATCTTACCAAACCGTACCTCTTGCTTCCCTGAACATAACCTGCATAGCATCTTACATTAGACAATGAGCCGCTCTTTGCATGGATTCTTCCCTTAAGTTTCTGGTCCTCCTTTTTCAACACGCTCTTTAGTGTACCTGGGCCGCCAGGAACAGGAAGGCTCTCAAAGAACTCTGCAAAAGCAGGGCTGTCCTGCATCTTGTCGTAGTAGTTGCAGAAGAATTTAGGAGACACGTAGTTCTGGCGTGAAAGGCCGCTACCGTCTTCCTGAGTGAAACCTGTAAGGTCTACACCCATACCCTCAAGGACTCTGTCAATTGCAACGAAAGAAGAATCATAGCTGCCTACACCTGTAAGCTCTTTACCAATAGTCTTGAGGATTGTCTCTGCATACATATTGTTGCTTATGCGGTTTGTAACTGCAACAATTCTCCAAAGCTCAGGAGAATAGGTCTCAGCTACAACTTTTCTCTCAGCCTTGCAAGGATACTCAAGTGCATCAATAATCTCAGGAAGGATATCAATACCCTGCTCTACAAGGAACTCCCTGAAATGATAACCGCAGCTCAAATGAGGGAAACGGTTTGAGTTTGTTCTGTAAAGTACACCTCTGTCCACTGCAACTGTACCAAGATACTGGCTTGCACATTTCATGTCCTGAACATAATATGCGCTGTTGTTGCCTGTACCTGCCTCACCGGTTGTAAGCTCATTCACAACCTCAAGACCAGGAACCTGAGGATAGATTGCCTGAACTCTAACTTTATCACCAACATTCTTACCAGGGACAAGTTTGAACTGCTGGCAGTTCTCGTGGAATGAAAGTCCGCTTGCAGCAGCACCGTAAGAAGCGCCAAAGTTGCCCCATGACCATGAATCCGGCATCTGCTCGCGTACAAAGTAGCTGTCATCCACAACCACGTTACCCTCAACTCTCTGGATTCCTGCAGCTTTAAGGCCCTGTGCCCAAACTCCAAAGATTGAATCAATTGAATAAGCTAAAGTATCTTTAGATCCAAGTGTAGGATCACCTCCACCAATGATTACAACATCACCGTGAAGCACACCGTCCTTGATCTCGCCTGTATAGGCTACCTGTGTCTTGTATTTGAAATCCTTTCCAAGGGCATGCAGACCTGCACCGGTAGAGATGGTCTTCATTGTAGAAGCTGTAAGCAACGGCATCTCAGGGTTCCACTGTGCAATTACATTGCCTTTCTCATCAACTGCACAGATTGCAATTACTGCATTCCTGAAGTTAGGATCTGTCTTCATGTGTTTGTTGATATAGCTCTGTGCACCACCC
The DNA here is from genome assembly GCA_045659725.1 of Candidatus Egerieisoma sp. GTDB lineage: Bacteria > Bacteroidota > Bacteroidia > Bacteroidales > UBA932 > Egerieousia. Next base: position 59,320 of record JAZRCK010000035.1, on the reverse strand, counting down.
TGTGCAAAACCGTAAGCAACAAATCCAAAGACCATAAGTACTGAAAATAGTATTTTTCTCATATCTGTCTAAGTGTTTTTGAATAATTTTACAAACTTAGTAAAAAAAGAGCAAAAGAGTATCTTTTTTCAAATTTATTGCTCCTTCTGTCACAAATCTGTATTTTTTCAGAAAAACATCCATTTTCCCGACAGAAAAACCCTAAAAACACCTAATTTTTGAAAAAATTACCACAAAATTGACATTTATATACTGTCGGGAGTAGAATTTTAAGACAATATACATATATTTGCGAATAATAAGAATATGAAAACCAACTGAATCATATGGGAAACAGCAGAACCAGGGCTCTTGAAGAGTTTGCAACCCGCAAGGCCGAGAGATTTTACAAGGAAGACAGACCAGTGTCTGAATATTTTGGGACCAATGTGTTTGACATGCCAAAAATGCAGCGCTACCTCTCTCCAGAGGCATATAACGCGGTAGTACAGGCTATAAACGAAGGTGAAAAAATTGACCGTCAGATTGCCGACCAGATTGCACAGGGCATGAAGAACTGGGCAGTGAAGATGGGTGCAACACACTACACACACTGGTTCCACCCTTTGACAGATGCCACAGCAGAGAAGCATGAATCGTTTGCAGACCCTATGGTTGGCGGAGGTGTGTTTGAGAACTTCAAGGGAAGCACCCTAATCCAGCAGGAGCCGGATGCATCAAGTTTCCCCAACGGAGGCTTGAGAAACACCTTTGAGGCCCGCGGATACACAGCATGGGACCCTTCTTCACCAGCATTTATCATAGACCAGACACTCTGTATCCCTACAGTATTTGTGGCATATACAGGTGAATCGCTGGATCTTAAAACTCCTCACCTCAAATCAATAGCGGCGCTTGACAAAGCCGCACAGGGCATCTGCAAGATGTTTGACAAGAACGTTACCAAGGTAAATGTAATGTTGGGCATTGAGCAAGAGTATTTTATTGTAGACGAGGCATTCTACAGGGCAAGGCCAGACCTGATGATCTGCAACCGTACCCTTATAGGACATACAGCAGCCAAGGACCAGCAGCTTGAGGACCACTATTTTGGAGCAATCCCAAGCAGGGTTATGGCATTTATGAAAGACTTTGAAACCGAGGCATACAAACTTGGCGTACAGCTGAAGACCCGCCACAATGAGGTGGCTCCTAACCAGTTTGAGTTTGCACCGGTATACGGCGAGGCCAACATCTCATCAGACCAGAACCTTATGATGATGATCATAATGAAGAAGGTTGCCAAGAAACACAAACTGAAAGTGCTCTTCCACGAGAAGCCTTTTGACGGCGTGAACGGATCGGGCAAGCACTGCAACTGGAGTATGGTTACCAACACAGGCGTAAACCTCCTTTCTCCGGGCAAGACCCCAAGGACCAACCTTCAGTTCTTGAGTTTCTTCTCTGTAGTGATGAAAGCGGTATACGAGCACAACTATCTGCTTATGAGCAGCGTAGCCTCACTTAACAACATGTACCGCCTAGGCGGCCACGAGGCTCCTCCTGCAGTAATGAGCATTTTCATTGGAGAAACCCTTACCAAACTTGTTGAATCAATTGAGAACCTTACAGACAAGAACCTTACAAGTTCTACAGACAAAGAGGTGAAAGTAAGGTCAAAAATGCATATCGTAAACCAGATACCCGAGATTTTTGCAGACAACACAGACCGTAACCGTACCTCACCGTTTGCCTTTACCGGAAACAGGTTTGAGTACAGGGCTGTTGGATCTTCATGCAACGTTGCCTCATCAATGTTCCTTCTGAACACAATTGTGGCTGAACAGCTTATGAAGTTCAAGGACGAGGTTGATGCCAACATGCAGAAAGGGCTGGCTCAGGACAAAGCCATGATGAAAGTTATCAGGCAGTACCTTGCAGACTCAAAAGTGATCCGCTTTGAGGGCAACGGCTACAGCGCACAGTGGCACCAGGAGGCAGAGAGAAGGGGACTTAAGGGAATAAAGAATGCACCGGATGCATTCAAGGAATACATAACTCCAAAGACACTCCAGCTGTTTGAGAATGTAGGTGTAATGAGCACCCGCGAGGCACAGGCCCGCTATGAGGTCCTTAACGAGACCTTTGTAAAGAAACTGCAGATTGAGGCACGTGTACTTGGCGACATGATCACCAACCACGTTATCCCTACAGCATTCTCATTCCAGAACACCCTCATCAACAATGTAAAGGGTATAAAGGATCTTTTTCCCGACGAATATTCAACAATGTGTACAACACAGTTGAACCTCATCCATAAGATAAGCGGATATGTAAACAGCCTTCACACACTTGTTGGTGAAATGATTGACGCCCGCAAGGTTGCAAACAAGATTGAGGATGTACCTACTAAAGCCCAGGTTTACAATGACACAGTCCTTCCATTCATGGCAAAGATCCGCGCCATTGCAGACAAACTTGAAATGTACATTGATGACGAACTTTGGCCACTTCCAAAATACAGGGAACTGATGTTCTTCAGGTAAAAACCGGCCAAAGGCTGATCAGATAAAATAGGACAATCTGGAAACCGACACCGCACAGCAAAGGAGAATAAGTTCAATCCTGGCTGCTGCGGTGTTTATGTTTGCTGTAAAGTAATGCGACAATATCATGGCCACAGGGAGAGCAACCACCATATTTACAGGCTCGCTCCCATCCCCCCTGAAAAGTACAAATACTGCACTGCCAAGCACAAGACACATGAACTCCATCTTAAGGATATGCTCAGTTATGATACTGTTGTTATACAGTCTGGCAAACATATACGAAACTGCATGCAGCGAGGTCCATGCAATACATGCCACCATAAACAGGGACGGAATCCCTACGGATGTGAAAGATGGAGAGAACTGCGTTGCAGAATGCAGATACCCGTCTATAAAATGTTTTACATCATTGGTAACCATAAACCTGTAACAAAGGAGATACAGGAACGGAATCACCATGCCTCCCAACGACTTCACCGTAACCCTTGGAATATCTGCTGCGCCAAAGATACTTATTACCAGCACCAAAGGGAGGACACACAAGAGTGGTGGCCATAAAAGTGCCGACAGCGAAAGGAGGAACATTGACAGGAACTTCCGGTCTGTTATGAAGCTGTATTGCCCCCATACAAAGAGGAGTACGGCCGGATGCATTGGACTTAAATATACAGCCGACGGATTCAACAGCACTATCAGAAGGAAGAAAATGGAAGTTAGCGAAGGGTTGAAGACATTGTTTACACTTTTGGTATTAATGGCCATAAGGCTGAATGCCGTTGCAATGATAAAAAGCACACCACATATACCGCTTAGCCAATGGCTGTCTCCAAAAAGCCAAACCTCCCCCCTACCCGCCACCGGGATAAGGAAGGAGGTTACAGCAAGCACCGCCACAAGGCAGGAAAGCACCTTTATCCAGAATGAATACTTTCCCCGCACTGGCTAGCCTTTATAGTTCAAAAGATCCAATCCGATATCTCTTCTGCAGTATTTGCCCTCATACTCTATCTTGGCAATCTCTGCATAGATTGTCTCCCTCTGTTTCTCAATACCCTCGCCATTCACAGTGATTGCAAGTACACGGCCGCCAGATGTTACAAGCTTGCCGTCTTTTATTGCTGTTCCTGCATGGAATACCTTTATCTTGCTGCAAGGAGTATTGCTGTAAAGATACTCGCTTCCTCCCATCTCAAGACCTTTTTTGTACTCCTCAGGGTATCCGCCGGATACACATACAACTGTAAGGGCACCATCCTTTGAGATCTCTATTTTCTCTCCGCTCAAGTCGCCTTTGGCAGCAGCTACAAGGTGTGAAAGAAGGTCTGAATCAATTCTGGTCATTACTGCCTCTGTCTCAGGATCACCCATACGCACGTTGTACTCAATTACATAAGGGTCACCACCACAGTTCATTAGACCAATGAATACAAAGCCTTTGTAATCAATGTTGTCTTTTGCAAAACCCTCTACTGTAGGTTTGATGATTCTCTCTTCTACCTTTGCCATGAACTCGGCATCTGCAAATACAACTGGCGAAACAGCACCCATACCACCGGTATTCAAGCCCTTGTCACCCTCACCAATTCTCTTGTAGTCCTTTGCCTCTGGAAGGATAAGGTAATCTTTGCCTGAAGTAAGGACAAAAACAGAAACCTCAATTCCTTTAAGGAACTGCTCAATCACAACTGTGTTTCCAGCCTCACCAAACTTGCCGCCCATCATGTTGCGCAACTCAGCTTTTGCCTCTTCCAAATCCTCAAGGATAAGAACACCTTTACCTGCAGCAAGACCGTCTGCCTTAAGCACATATGGAGCCTCAAGCTGCTCAAGGAATGCATCAGCCTCAGTCAAAGTCTCTTTTGTAAAGCTCTTGTATGCCGCTGTAGGGATATTATGCCTTACCATAAACTCCTTTGCAAAATCCTTGCTTCCCTCAAGCTGTGCACCAAGTTTGCTTGGGCCTACAAAAAGGACACCCTTAAGCTGCTCATCTGCAGCAAACATATCTTTCAATCCAAATACAAGGGGATCCTCAGGACCGCATATAACTATCTCAATATTGTTCTCAAGCACACATTTCTTAATGGCTTCAAAGTCCTTTACACCAGCTGCAACATTTGTTGCAATCTGCGCAGTACCGGGATTTCCCGGCAAGCAGAACAGGTTTGTGCAGTTTTTACTCTGTTTAACTTTCCAAGCAATTGCATGCTCACGGCCACCTGAGCCAAGTACAAGTACATTCATTTAAGTCAAGTTTTTAATAATATCCTACTGTTTTCTGTTCCAAAGCTGAAAGGAGGTTGTTGGCAAGACGGCTCGCACCAATTCTGAACAACTCAGGTGTAAGCCACTCCTTTCCCAAAATAGTGTCTACAATAGCCAGATAGCACAATGCATCCTTAACTGTAGAAATGCCGCCGGCAGGTTTGAATCCAACCTTTCTGCCGCTCTTTTTATAATATTCCTTAATGCTGTTGCACATTACAATGGCAGCCGCAGGTGTTGCTCCCGGTTCCTGTTTTCCGGTAGAGGTCTTTATAAAATCTGCCCCGGCCTCCATTGCCAACATTGATGCCTCATGTATTTTTTCAGAACTTGCAAGAGCCCCAGTTTCAAGGATAACCTTCAAGTGCCTCTCTCCAACAGCCTCCTTCATTGCAGCTATCTCCCTTGCAGTACCTTCACTGTCTCCACTCATAAACAGGTTCAAAGGCAACACCACATCCACCTCATCCGCACCGGCATCAACCGCCATCCTGCACTCCAGAAGCTTAACCTCCAGAAATGTCTGCGAATGGGGAAAACCGCCTGCCACCACTGCCACCTTCACATCCTCCTTAAGGGCTTTCTTAACCGTTTCACCCCATTTGGAGTATACGCAAATGGCCGCAGGAAGAGGATACTGCGGATACTTTTCCCTAAAACCGTTCACTTTGGCTGCAAACCTCTCTACCCGGGCTTGGGTATCGGTAGTGTTGAGAGTTGTAAGATCTATACAACTCAAGCACAAAGCCAGGTTATGCGGTGTATTCCAGTTCTCCAGGTTATCGTGTACCGCCTTCAAAATCTTGTCCAACATCCTTATTCTCTGTTTTTTGAATCAATCAATATTGTAACGGGGCCGTCGTTGATGATAGTTACCTTCATATCTGCCCCAAAACGTCCTGTCTGTATCTGCTTGCCCAAATCCTGCTCCAACTGGGCTATAAGCTTCTCGTAAATTGGAATTGCAATTGCAGGAGGTGCCGCCTTGATGTACGAAGGCCTATTCCCTTTTGCCGTTGCCGCCTGCAGGGTAAACTGGCTGATAAGGAGAATGTCCCCTCCGGCATCCTTTATGCTCAGGTTCATCACCCCATTTGCATCATCAAATATTCTGAGGTTGACTATCTTCTTGGAAATCCATGCAATATCTGTATCATCATCCGCCGCCTCAATTCCAACCAGCACCATCATGCCGTTTCCAATCTTACCTATAACCTCTGTACGCTCCGCCCCCTCACAAGGAGCCACAGCAACATTTGATTCAATCACTCTCTGTATTACAACTCTCATCTCTAACCTCTGATTTGAACATTAAAGCCCTCCTCCTTAAGCGGACGGGCAATCTCCTCCATCTCCTCAACTGTAACCTTCTGCAGGTTCTTTGCAGGTGTCTCCCTGTCTATGGTATACATCATTATCTCCCTAGGTGCAAGTTCCCTTACCAGCTCCCTCCACTTCTCCACATGCTCCGCTGCTGTACAGTCTATCTGCACACCGCCCTCCTCACCTTTGAGGAACATTGTCTGGAGTATGAAGTTATGGTTGAACAACTTAATATTCCCGATAGTCTCTTCCAATGAATATGCCTCATTGGGGATATTTATTGCATCAACCATCCATTTCAGAGGGGAATCTATCTTAAGGATAGGGTTGTCTATCTTCATGAGGGCAGCCCTTACCTCCTCCTTGCCCAGTCTTGTGGCATTTGTGAGTACAGAAACCTTTGCCGACGGATACAGTTCATCCCTGAGTTTGAGTACAAATTCAATGATGTCGGGAAAATTGGGATGCATTGTGGGCTCACCGTTTCCAGAAAAGGTAATGGTATCTACCGGAGTCCCCTCCTGTGCGAGCTGCCTCAACCTTCCTTCCAATGCCTGATAAACCTCCTCCTTGGTTGGAAGGGTTGTATCCTTTTTACCGTCCCTGTTCCATCCGCACTCGCAATAAATGCAGTCAAAACTGCACCATTTGCCAAATCTTGGGAGAAGGTTCACCCCCAATGAACTTCCCAAACGGCGGCTCTTTATAGGGCCAAATACTATCTCGTTGAAAAGAATTGTTGCCATATTACACCAATCTTCTTGCTGTTGATTTCTCTGTAAGTTTAAAGTTCTCCCAATCTATATTCTCCAACAATACAACACCCGGTTTCTTGCCTGGTTCAAAGCTTCCAAGCACATCCTGCTTGCCCAGCATCTGTGCACCGTTGCTGCATGCCCACCCAAGAATCTCAACAAGCGGGATCTGAGGGAAGTTCTTGTGAATGCACTCAATCTCCTTAACAATTGAAAGGATTGTATTGCTTGAAAGGCTGTCGGTACCCAAGCATATCTTCAGGTTGTTCTCCCTCATAAGGTTGAGAGGTGGAAGGGCCCTGTGGATAAATATGTTTGAAAGAGGGCAGATTGCAAAATATGGGTTTGCAAGGTGCTCCTTGGCATAATCAATGCTCTCCTGGTCAATGGCAACATTGTGCACAAGCAACACATTGCCCTCTACCGGAGATTTTGAAAAACTCAACAACCTGTCTATAAAATATGTAAGAGCAGGCTTGCCTGTAACAGGGGGAGTACTCAAACCTCTGCCCTTATAGTTTTCTGCCAAAGCGCCTGTGCCGGTTCTTATAAGTTCCTCCTCCTCATGGCTCTCCTGGCTGTGATATGAAAGGAAACCGCTCTTCAAGCCCTCCTGCGCAGCCATTGCAAGCAGTTGCGGGCTCATTGTATAGCATGAATGCGGAGTGATTGCGGCATCAATGCCATACTCCTTTGCAACTTGGGCCAATGATTTGCCGCTTTCAAGCACATCCTGCGCATCCTTTGGTTCACTGCCAAACAGCTCAAGGAATGTTCTTGTATACATAGGGGACTTGCTCTTGCACTCAAAGCTCTCGCTGCAGTTGCTTATATCAGCCATTGCACTTACTCCTTCCCTGTACATCTTGTCCATCTGCGCCTCAAGGGCCTTTATCCTTCCCTCCTTGCCCACATTCTCCCTCATGGCATTTATCTGGTTGATAAACCCGCTCATGCCGGTAGCCTGCTCAAACATTCCCACAAGATGAGACAGTTCCACATGACAATGTGCATTTACAAATCCCGGACACAAAATTCCGCTATAGAACTCGGTATCCTCACACTCTTCTGTGAGCTCACCTACCTCTACAACCTCATCATTTGAGTTCAAGAGTACGTAACCCCTCTTTAACACCGGGGCGTTTGCGTCTAGAGTTATCAAGTAATTTGCTGCTAACTTTCTCATCTTTCTTATCAGTTATCTTTTTTTTGTCTTCTGTTTCCAAGGTATCAGTTACCGGCTCTTCCTTATTTGCATCCTTCAGGAAATGGTCTATAAATTTCCTGCTCTGCGGAACCATATTGCCAAGCCACCATTGGCCGTTCTGCGGGATATCAGTCTCAAGTGAATCTGTAAATTTCCAGTCTCCCAATTTCCTGTCACCCATCACCAGCCACCTCACTGCCCTCAGATACCTGTCATACTCCAACTCTGCTGACTTCATGCACCTGATTGAATCCACAGCCCACCAGTCTGTAAGAATTCTGGATCTCTTCTCCTCCTCAATCTGCTTCATCAATTTGGCAACCGCATCCTGCTTGCCGTTCAATACAGACTTAACTTCTTTAAGAATACTGAGATAGCTCTCGCCATCATCCACATAGTACCTCATGGACGCCTCAAACTGCTCCACTGTAACTCCATGCTTGAGCATAATGGGGGGATAAACCAGCATTGAATCCTTCTGCACAAGAAGATCCGGCTTGATTTCCAAAGACTGGTCTGCAATGAACATGTCAACCAGCACATCCACCATCTTCTCTTCAGACACCACATCCTTACTGCCACACCCTTGTAGCAGAACAAAACAAATGGCACACAATGCTGTTTTCAATAATAATCCTTTACTGTGCATAAGCTGAAATATATTATGCAAAGGTAATTTTTTATTATTACTTTTGCCAACGTAAATGCTGCAATTATGAGAATCAAACCTCCAAAAATCATCAGAAAACTGTTCCCCACTTTTATCTGGAATTTTCCCGACGAAAAAGATGGAATTTTCCTCACTTTTGATGATGGTCCCAGACCGGAGGTTACCCCTTGGGTTCTGGATCTTCTCGACAAGTACAATGCCAAAGCCACATTCTTCTGTATAGGAAAGAACGTGGAGATGTTCCCCCAATTGTTTGAAGAGGTAAAACGCCGCGGACATGCAGTGGGCAACCACTCATACAGCCACGTAAAGGGATGGGGCATGAACACCGGAGACTATGTAAGGGATATAGACATTGCCGGTGACATGATAAAATCCAATCTGTTCCGTCCGCCTTATGCCCGTATAGGTCCCAATCAGGCAAGGGTACTTCATGAAAGATACCACACAATAATGTGGAACATAATCAGCCGTGATTACAACCGCAATATCAGCGGCGATGCATGTGCCCGCAATGTAATTCCATACATTGAGCCGGGAGCCATCATCGTATTCCACGATTCCATCAAATGCTCACCCAACCTCTTTGTTGCACTTCCCCAGGTACTGGAAGCCATAAAGGAGAAAGGGCTAGTGTGCAAACGGATTGAACTGTAGGGCCATCTGCCATTTCCATTTCTGCCAATATGCGAAAAACACAAAGAGGGTGACTCAAAAGTGTCTCATCTACCCCCCCAGTAAAGCAAACACCCCCGCCAGAGTGTACTCCAGCGGGGGTGCTCATTCATATTGGCGACTTTTGAGTCACCTTCCTGTCTGATTTTTATCTGTCGGGAAGATTATCTCAATGTTGCTCCGTGCTTGTGTTGGAATGTTGCAAGAAGTTTGCCCATTACAGCCTCTACAGCCTTGTCATTCAAGGTCTTCTCCATATCCTGAAGCACGAAGCTCAAAGCATACTGTTTCTTGCCCTCAGGGATCTTGTCACCTTTGTAAACATCAAACAGGGTTACGCTCTTAAGGAGTTTCTTCTCTGTAGAAAGGGCACTCTTGCGCAACTCTGCAAATGAAACGTTCTCATCAAGCAACAATGCCAAATCTCTCTTAACCTCAGGGAACTTAGGAAGCTCCGAGTACTGTACCTTGTTCTTCTTCACAGCTTTCAAAAGTACATTCCATGAAATCTCAGCAGCAAATACAGGCTGTTTGATACCAAACTGTTTAAGTCTTGCTTTTGAGATTGTACCCATAACGGCAATCTCTTTGCCGCCGTTCATCTTGTATACCAAGCCCTCTGCAAACAGATCAGATGGTGCAGCCTCGTACTCAAGGTTGGCAAGTGTAATGCCAAATTTTGAAAGAAGGAGCTCAAGGTATCCCTTCAATGCAAAGAAATTACCGCCTACAGTCTTGTTTCTCCAGCTCTGATAGCCGTTACCGGTAATGAACAAAGTGAACTTAGGCTCCTCTGAATACGCCTTAAGGGCATCGCTTCTGTGTGCAAGTGCCTCCTCAGGATTTGAAGCATCAAACTCAGGAGCTTTGAAATCAGGATTGAAACTGTACACGTTACCGTACTCGTAAAGTTTCAAATCGTTCTGCTGACGGTTGATATTGTATGCAATAACCTCAAGTCCGTTCAAAAGCAGTGTCTGTCTCATACAGTTAAGGTCTGAACTCAATGGATTCACAACCATAACGCATTTCTCCTGCGGATATGTCTTAAGGTTAGCGTAGTAATCGCTCTTTGTAAGGGAGTTGTTCATCATCTCCATAAAACCGTTTGCGGTCATGAACTCGGAAGCCATAACCTTAACCCTCTCAGGATCCGGTTTAGGGGTGGTATTGATTGAAGCCCTCATGTTTGCAGGCAACTCAATATTGTTGTAGCCATAGATTCTGAGGATATCCTCCACAATGTCGCACTCCCTGTAAACATCAACCCTGTATGTAGGAACCTTAACGGTACAGCCTGCCTCGCTCTCGCTTACAAACTCCATCTCAAGGTATCCAAGAATATCTTTGATTGTCTGTGCACCAATCTCCTTACCAATGAATCTCTGGATTCTTGCATAATCCAGCTCCACAACCTTCTTCTCTACAGGTGCAGAAACGATGTCAACTACATCACCCACAATCTCACCGCCTGCAATCTCAGTAATCAAAAGCGCAGCACGTTTAAGGGCATATAGGGTAACCTCAGGGTCACATCCTCTCTCATAACGGAAAGAAGCATCAGTCTTGAGGGTATGTCTCTTTGAAGTTTTTCTTACAGATACCGGATTGAAATATGCACTCTCAAGGAATACGTTAACGGTATTCTCTGTAACTCCGCTCTTTACACCGCCAAATACACCGGCAATACACATAGGCTCCTTGGCATTGCAGATCATAAGGTCCTGTGCAGAAAGAGTTCTCTCAACCTCATCCAAAGTAACGAATTTTGTACCCTCAGCACAGAAATCCACTACCACCTCATTCCCCTCAATCATATCTGCATCAAAAGCATGCATTGGCTGACCCATCTCCATAAGGATGTAGTTGGTAATGTCAACAATGCTATTGATAGGACGCAAGCCTATCATCATAAGTTTAGATTTCAACCACTCAGGAGACTCGCCTACCTTAACACCCTTGATTGTAAGACCGCTATATCTTGGAGCAGCCTCTTTTGCGTTTACAGTTACTTTAACTGCACCCTCTTTCTTTGCAGCAGCCAATTTTGCCTCAAACTCCTCCACAGAAGGAAAGGTAAGCTCACCGCCCATATTGTTAGCCTTCAGATATGCACTCAAATCCCTTGCTACACCAATGAATGAAGCGGCATCAACACGGTTAGGGGTAAGTCCAATCTCATATAGTGTATCGGTCTTAAGACCAAGATAATCTTTTGCAGGTGTACCTGGAACAGCAGAAGGATCCAGAATCATAATTCCCTCATGGTTATGGCCAATTCCCAACTCGTCCTCTGCACACAACATGCCAAAAGACTCAACACCACGGATCTTTGATTTCTTTATCTTAATCTCCTCTCCATTGCTGAAAGTAAGTTTGGTATTCAAAGTTGCAAGCATAACCTTCTGCCCTGCAGCAACATTAGGTGCACCACACACAATCTGCAAAGGCTCGCCAGTACCGGCATCCACCTTTGTAACATGAAGATGGTCAGAATCTGGATGATTCTCACACTCAAGCACATGTGCCACCACAACACCCGCAAGGCCACCTGGAATCTCCTCAACCTCTTCAAAATGTTCAACTTCCAATCCAATTGAGGTAAGAATCTTCTCAACCTCTGCAGGAGCAAGATCAAACTTCACATACTCCTTAAGCCAATTGTACGAAATATTCATATTGTAAACTCTTTAATATTCTTCTCTTTCTTCCCGACAGATATCCTGTCTCTACAAGTATCGGGAAACTACTTCTTGAACAATGATGCCACAAACTCCCTCTTGTTGAAGATCTGCAGATCCTCAATCTTCTCTCCAACTCCAATGAACTTCACAGGAATCTGGAACTGGTCTGAAATGCCAATCACCACACCGCCTTTAGCAGTACCGTCCAATTTGGTAACGGCAAGGGCAGTAACATCAGTAGCCCTGGTAAACTCCTTAGCCTGCTGGTATGCATTCTGGCCTGTAGAGCCGTCAAGAACAAGCAGTACTTCATGCGGAGCATCAGGAACCACCTTGCGCATAACATTTCTGATCTTGGTAAGCTCATTCATCAGATTCACCTTATTGTGAAGGCGGCCTGCAGTATCAATAAGCACTACATCAGCATCCTGTGCCACCGCCGATTTGAGTGTATCATAAGCAACTGAAGCAGGATCTGCGCCCATACCCTGTTTTACAATAGGAACACCTGCCCTCTCACTCCAAATAACGAGCTGATCAACCGCTGCTGCCCTGAAAGTATCCGCAGCACCCAGCACAACCTTCTTGCCGCTGTTCTTGAGCCTTGATGCAAGTTTTCCGATGGTAGTGGTCTTGCCCACTCCATTCACTCCCACAACCATAATCACATAAGGTTTCTTTGAGAAATCAAACGCCTTCTCCTCCTCAGAGCCGTCAGACTCCTCTGCAGGATTGATATCAAGAAGTTTCTCAATCTCCTCCCTAAGGATAGAGTTGAGTTCCTCAGTATTCATGAACTTGTCTCTGGCAACCCTCTCCTGAAGGCTGTCAATAATTTTCAGGGTTGTATCCACTCCCAAATCAGAAGCAATCAACGCCTCCTCAATACCGTCAAGCACATCATCATCAACTGTTGACTTGCCCACAATTGCACGGGAAATCTTCTCAAAGATTCCCATCTTGGTCTTCTGCAAACCCTGATCCAAAGACTCTTTCTCTTCTTTGGATTTCTTTCCGAACAATCCGAAAAATGCCATATTCTATAAGTTTATATAGTAACTTGCAAATATAAGCAAATTCCCGCAACTAAATTCTTTCTTTACCGGCATATAAACAACAATTCCCCGCAGATTTATACACAAATTTTACCGGCATCACCAACTGTGCGCACAGAATACCCTTTTCGCGCACAAACTTCCACAAAAGCCCGGCGGAGACCGTGAATCACGGAAGGCCGGGAGCCGCCTGGCGGGAGCCTGAACAAAAGGCTTCATCAGAAGCCCGGCGGAGGCCGTGTAACACGGAAGGCCGGGAGCCGCCTGGCGGGAGCCTAAAAAAAAGCGGTAACCCGCAATGGATTACCGCTTTTCAATTATCTTGTCACAAAATTATTTCTTTGTGAAGAAGTTCTTAACCTCTGCAGTTGGAACCATCTCCTCGTTGAATACGTAAGCGCCGGTTCTCTCAGATTTTACCATTTTGATGCATTTCACAACGTTTTTCAACTGTGATTTGTCACCACTAAAGGTTGCTACCGCTTTCTTTGCCATTTCTTAAAATCTTTAAAAGTTTTTAAAATTATTTAATCTCACGGTGCACAGTCACTTTCTTTAGGAAAGGATTATATTTTTTGCGCTCCAATCTTTGAGTTGTGTTCTTTTTGTTCTTAGTGGTAATATACCTAGACATTCCTGGTACACCACTCTCTCTTTGCTCAGTACACTCTAGAATTACCTGTACTCTGTTACCTTTCTTTGCCATATCTAAATATATTATTATACCAAGTTAATAAGACCTTTCTGCTCAGCAGATTTTAGTGAAGCAGCCAAGCCATTTTTATGAATGTTTCTGATACCTGCAGCAGAAACTTTAAGGGTTACGAATCTACCCTCCTCCTCCAACCAGAATTTCTTAGTTCTTAGGTTTGGAGCAAACTCACGTTTGGTGCGGCGTTTAGAGTGGGAAACATTGTTTCCTACCATCCTCTTTTTACCTGTTATTTGACAAACTCTTGCCATCTTTTATATACTTTTTTAATATTATTCAAATTACGAGGGTGCAAATATCCCTCTTTTTTTTTAATAATACAAATGTTTTTTAGACAAACCTGAATATCCTCTTCCACCTTATGTTTGAGGGGAATGATTTGTACTTATCTGTTGAGAACCAAATCACTGACGGTGTTCCAACAATATGGTCCTCCGGAACGAATCCCCAGTAGCGGGAATCAAGGGAGTTGTGTCTGTTGTCGCCCATCATAAAGTAATAATCCTGCTGGAATGTATACTTGTTGGTCTTCTCTCCGTTTATGTAAAAATCACCATCCTTCAACTCAAAACTGTTGTGCTCATAGGCTGTAATGATCCTCTCGTACAACTTGTAGTTTATGGTGTCCAACTCTATAGTTTTGCCCTTCTCAGGGATCCATATAGGGCCATAATTGTCGCGGGTCCATTTGAAGTCTTCGCTGAACGGGAAGAGCATCATTGGCGAATCCGGATAATCTGGCGGATATATGTCTACATTCTGTCTTATCTCAACTATATTTCCCAAAGACTTCACTTTCTCAAGCTCAGACTTTGTTAGGGGTAGTACTGGATAACCCGGCATCTGCGGATCGTACCAGATCTCTCCCTGGTTCATTCCAAGATCTGCAATGATTTTGGAATTTATAGCTGTTCCATTTGTGTAAACGGCGTAGGTGTTCTGTATTCCCTCAAACTGAGGTTGCGGAATTCCATTTACTATCACCTCACCGTTGACTACTGTCAGTGAATCTCCAGCTACTGCTACACATCTTTTAACATAATTGTCTTTCTTGTCGTCAGGCCTTACAACTACAGGACCATACATCTTCTGAGTATACTCCCTTCCGTTAAGCCTTACGTGAGTGTAGTAGTCATCCATCGGAGCTTTCCTGAGTATAGTATCACCGTGTGGAAATCCGAATACTACTATATCATCCCTCTTTACCTCAGAGAATCCTTTAAGCCTCCTGTAATCATTCTGGATAAGCTTTGAGTATGACTCTCCTCCTGTAATGGGCATAACATTATGCACCAACGGGAACGATATTGGGGTCTGAGGCACTTTTGGTCCGTACTGCAACTTGCTAACGAACAGGTAATCTCCAACCATCAGTGTCTTCTCCATAGAAGAAGTTGGGATTGTATAAGCCTCAAAGAAGAACATCCTTATAAAGGTTGCAGCAATCACTGCAAATACAAGTGCATCAAACCATTCAATGATGCTGTTGCCCTTGCCTCCTTTATCCTGTTTCTTTTTCCAGAAGTTCCATTTCACTTTCTTGGTAACATAGATATCAAAAATTACTGCAAGGCCCAAAAGCCACCAATAATTTCCAAGCCATATTACCCAAAGGAGATAAAGACCTCCCCAAAGTGCAAACTTAAACCATCTATTTTTTAAGAAACCAGTGTTCAACCCCTGTAAGTATTGATTTATATAAAGTCTATAAAACTACGTTTATTTTACAGAATTGATGATAGCCTCATACGCCTGTGGGTTGTTCATTGCAAGGTCAGCTAGAACTTTACGGTTAAGACCTACGTTGTTCTTAGCTAGTTTGCCGATGAACTGAGAGTAGTTCATACCGTGTAGGCGTGCAGCAGCGTTGATTCTCTGAATCCACAATGCACGGAATACTCTCTTTTTGGTCTTACGGTCTCTGTAAGCGTAAGTCAAACCTTTCTCATAGGTGTTCTTGGCAACTGTCCAAACGTTAGCTCTGGCAAGGAAGTTACCTCTGGTCTGTTTAAGAATTTTTTTACGGCGAGCTCTTGATGCTACCGAATTTACCGATCTTGGCATACTTTAATGTTTTGTGAATGTCAGCGTTCTTCTCCAATAAGAAACTTATCCTGCTGATCACTCGGTTAATAAATAATTAAGCTAAAATTAGTTCTTTTACTCTCTTCTCATCTGCGCTGGTCAAAACTGCAGAGTAAGTAAGGTTTCTTTTTTGCTTAGTTGTCTTTTTAGTCAAAATGTGACTTTTGAAAGCGTGCTTTCTTTTTACTTTACCCGATCCGGTAAGCTGGAAACGCTTTTTGGCACCGGAATTGGTCTTCATCTTAGGCATTGCTTAAATATTTTTAGTTAGTAATAAAATTAAAGTGTCTTATTTCTTTTTAACGGGAGCAATCATCATGATCATTCTCTTGCCCTCAAGCTTAGGCATCTGCTCAGCTTTACCGTAGTTCTCAAGCTCTACCGCAAATCTCAACAGAAGTTTCTCGCCCTGCTCTGAGAAAAGGATTGACCTGCCTTTGAAGAATACATAAGCCTTAACTTTTGAACCCTCCTCAAGGAAACTCTGCGCATGTTTCAGTTTGAACTGGAAATCGTGCTCATCTGTGTTAGGACCAAAACGGATCTCCTTGATTGTCACCTTGCTGGCATTGGCCTTCATCTCTTTGGCCTTTTTCTTCTGCTGGTACAGGTACTTCTGATAATCAATTATCCTACATACCGGCGGCTCAGCATTTGGAGAAATCTCTACCAAGTCAAGTTCCATTTCTGCAGCCATCTTGAGTGCCTCCTGCAAAGGATACACTTTCTGCTCCGGAACATTGTCACCAACGACTCTCACTTGTGGAGATCTGATCTCCTCATTGATTCTTGGTCCGTCATCTTTCTTTCTTGGACCCTGCTGTCTTGAGCCGTTATTATCAGGGGCATTGTTTGTCTTCTTGACAAATCCCTGTGGACGAGGTTTAAATGGTGTTGCGATAAATTTGTCCTCCCGCTAAATTGTTAGTTATTCTATAGTTTAAAGTTTCTATTTTGCCAACTGTGCTTCAATCTCGGCTTTGATGTATGCAACAAACTGGTCAACCTCCATTGCACCCAAATCTTCACCGCCCTGTTTACGCACAGAAACAGAGTTTGAAGAAGCCTCTTTCTCGCCTACAATCAGCTGGAAAGGCATTCTCTTCAACTCATTCTCCCTAATTTTCTTACCGATTGTCTCGTTTCGGTCGTCAATTGAGGCGCGAATATCGGAATTATTCAGCAAACTGCAAACTTTTTTTGCAAAATCGTTATATTTTTCACTTACAGGCAGTACCGCTACCTGATCTGGAGCCAACCATAGAGGCAATCTTCCGCCTGTGTGCTCCAACAATACAGCCACAAATCTTTCCATTGAACCGAATGGTGCACGGTGAATCATGATAGGGCGGTATTTCTTGTCGTCTGCTCCGGTGTACTCAAGATCAAATCTCTCAGGAAGGTTGTAGTCTACCTGAATTGTACCAAGCTGCCACTTTCTTCCAATTGCATCCTTAACCATGAAGTCCAATTTAGGACCGTAGAATGCAGCCTCACCATACTCAACTACAGTATTCAAACCTTTCTCCTGAGCTGCCTCAATGATTGCATTCTCTGCCTTCTCCCAGTTCTCCTCAGAACCGATGTACTTGTCGCGGTTAACTTTGTCACGCAAAGATACCTGCGCAGTGTAGTTCTCAAATTTAAGGGTCTTGAAAATATAAAGTACAATGTCAATAACCTTGCAGAACTCATCTTTCAACTGGTCTGGGCGTACGAACAGGTGGGCATCATCCTGAGTAAATCCCCTTACCCTTGTAAGACCATGCAACTCACCGCTCTGCTCATAACGGTAAACAGTACCGAACTCAGCAAATCTCAAAGGAAGATCCTTGTAAGAACGTGGTTTTGTCTTGTATATCTCACAGTGGTGAGGACAGTTCATAGGTTTTAGAAGGAACTCCTCTCCCTCCTGTGGGGTAGTGATTGGCCTGAATGAATCGGCACCGTATTTTGCATAGTGGCCAGATGTAACATAAAGCTCCTTGTGTCCGATATGCGGAGTGATTACAGGAAGATAGCCATGCTGTTTCTGTACCTGTTTAAGGAAGTTCTCCAGTTTCTCACGCAAAGCGGCACCTCTTGGCAACCACAAAGGAAGACCTGCACCCACTCTCTGTGAGAATGCAAACAACTCCAACTCTTTACCAAGTTTTCTATGGTCGCGTTTCTTGGCCTCCTCCAACATCTGAAGGTACTCGTCAAGCATTGATTTTTTAGGGAATGTTACACCATAGATACGGGTAAGCATCTTGTTGTTCTCGTTACCTCTCCAGTAAGCACCTGCAATAGAGGTAAGCTTAACAGCCTTGATTACAGATGTGTCAACAATGTGAGGTCCACGGCACAAATCGGTAAAGCCGCCGTTGGTATAGAAAGTGATGGTACCGTCCTCAAGATCCTTAATGAGGTCACATTTGTACTCGTCGCCTTTCTCTGTATATGTAGCCATTGCCTCATCCTTGGTGATGTCTTTTCTTACAAACACCTCTTTCTGGCGGGCAAGTTCAATCATCTTGTCCTCAATTTTCTTAAGGTCAGCCTCGGTAATGGTTTTGTCACCAAGATCTACATCATAGTAGAAACCGGTCTCAATGGCAGGTCCGATACCGAATTTGATACCAGGGAAAAGGCTCTGCAAAGCCTCTGCCATAAGGTGAGAAGAAGAGTGCCAGAACGTCTGCTTGGCCTCCTGGTCTTCCCATTTATGCAATTTGATTGTACAATCCTCGTTTATAGGTCTCTGCAAATCATAAACCTTGTCGTTTACACTTACAGCCAAAACCTCCTGTGCCAATCTAGAGCTGATGCCCTGGGCAATCTCCAAACCAGTTACACCTTTGTTGTACTGGCGTACGCTTCCATCCGGAAAAGTTACATTAATCATAATCTTTTATATAATTTACAGCGTGCTTACAACACACGCATCGTTTATTTTCAAATTACAAACTACAAAGGTATAAATTTTTGCTATCTTTGTTCTTTATAAGACAACATTTTATCAACACCAAAAACAACACTGGCATGGAAAGAAACAACAAATGGAGCAGCGCGGCTATGGACGGACTGTACCTTTCACTTGTAACAATCATATATTCACTTACAGTTGCAGTAATGCAACCTCAGGGTTTCCTTGTAACTGCCATCCTGTGGATTGCAAAATTTGGAGGCTGCATGTATCTGCTGTGGTACTTCATGAAAAAATGGAGCAACGGCTTTGAAACCATCACCTACTCAGAAAGTTACAACTACGGTTTCATTATCTGCCTGTTCTCTTCCATCATGTGTGCATGCTACAGCTATGTACAGATAGAGTGGCTTTTCCCAGAGCAGACTGCAGAAGCCATAAACATTACCAAAGAGGCAATGGTCCAGCAGGGAACACTCAATTCCAGCACAGAGAACATGATAGACAAACTCAGCAGCAACATTGGCCGCATCTCGATGTTTGCATCGCTGGTTTACTATGTAATATTCGGCTCAATTGCAGCAGCAATCACAGCAAACTTCACAAAAAAGACCAACCCTTTCGGGGAGTCAGACAACCAGTAATCTTTTTCCCGACAGCAAAAGGATGATTTGTCGGGAAGAAAAAAACAAAGAAAATGGACATATCAGTTGTAATATCTTTATATAATGAGAGGGAATCCCTGCAGGAACTGGTGAAAGGGATTGGAGATGCCATTGCCCCTACCGGACTTACCTATAATATAATAATGGTAAACGACGGCAGTACCGACGGCTCGTGGGAGCTGATTAAGGAGATGGCAAAGACCAACAGCCATATAAAAGGGATCTGTTTCAGGAAGAACTACGGCAAGTCGGCAGCGCTGTTCCACGGATTTGAGGAGGCAGACGGAGAGGTGGTTATTACCATGGATGCAGACCTGCAGGATGACCCGAGGGAGATACCTGCCCTTTATGACATGATAATGAAGGAGGGCTACGATCTTGTAAGCGGATGGAAGAAGAAACGCTACGACAGCAAACTTACCAAGAACCTCCCTTCAAAACTATACAACGCTACAGCCCGCAAGGTTACCGGCATAAAGCTGCACGACATGAACTGCGGACTCAAGGCTTACCGCAAGATTGTTGTAAAGAACATTGAGGTATATGGAGAGATGCACAGATATATCCCTTATCTTGCAAAGAATGCAGGATTTGGAAACATTGGCGAGAAGGTAGTTATCCACCAGGCCCGCAAATACGGTGTAAGCAAGTTTGGCATGGACCGTTTTGTGAACGGCTTCCTTGATCTTATAAGCCTGTGGTTCCTTTCACGCTTTGGCAAGAAGCCCATGCACTTTTTCGGACTTGTGGGTATCTTCACATTCCTTGTGGGTGCCGGCATTTCAATATGGGTAATTGCAGATAAGCTGATTGCCCAATCGCAGGGCTTGAAGTTCAGGGCAGTTACAGACCAGCCGCTATTCTACCTGGCACTTGTGGCCCTTATCATTGGAGTGCAGCTCTTCCTTGCAGGTTTCATTGCAGAACTTGTTTCCCGCAATGCACAGGAGAGGAATACATATAATATAAAGGAGAGATTCTAATAATCTCTCCTTTTTTATTTATTTTAAAGAAAATCCTTAACCTCCAGTATTCTCTGGTTGGCGCTACCCTGGAAGCGGAGCTGTTCATCCCTCTGGGCCTGGATGAATGGGCCGTCCACCAACACATCTATATTGCGCAGGAGTTCCACCCTGTGCGGATCGTTTTCCTGCAGAAGTTCTTCAATGGTGAAGCCGGTATAGCACCAGATTGTTTTGGTGGTCTCTTTTTTTATTCTTGCAGCCAGTTTTGCAAACCCTTCAGCCTGGTAAAACGGGTCTCCACCAGAGAATGTGACATTCCAGGGGGAATCTGAAATCACCTCCATGAGTTCATTGAGGCCCATTTCCTTTCCGTTTGTCATCTCCCAGCTCTGGGGATTGTGGCACCCGGGGCACCTGTGCTGGCAGCCGGCACAATAAATTGATAGACGGAAACCGGGACCATCAACCACGGTTCCGTCTATAATATCCATAATATGGAGTTTGTTACTCATGTACAACCCTGTCGTTCAACTCGGCAAGTTTTGCCCTGTTCCAGCGGTCGGTGGTACCTACAAGGTAACCGGTAATGCGCTGAAGCTTGTCTATGTTTGCGCTGCCGCATTTAGGACACTCCTGCAAATCGTTCTGGGCGTTCTCGTAACCGCAATCCATACATCTGTTCCTGTTGTGGTTAACTGAACCGTAACCTATGTCATATTTGTCCATAAGGTCTACAATGTTCATGATAGCCTCAGGGTTATGGGTTGCATCACCGTCAATCTCCACGTAGAAGATGTGTCCGCCACCGGTAAGTTTGTGGTAAGGAGCCTCAATCTGAGCCTTATGCTGCGGAGTACATTTGTAATACACCGGAACATGGTTTGAATTGGTGTAATAGTCTTTGTCTGTAACACCCTCAACAACTCCAAAATCCTTCTTGTCCTTTCTGGTAAATCTTCCCGACAGACCCTCTGCAGGGGTAGCCAGCACACTGTAGTTGTGGCCGTACTGGGTAGAGAACTCCTGAACCCTGTCCCTCATATAGGTTACAATCTTCAATCCAAGCTCCTGTGCAGCCTCATCCTCTCCGTGATGTTTGCCGGTAAGGGCAATAAGGGTCTCTGCCAAACCTATGAATCCTATACCAAGAGTTCCCTGGTTGATTACAGATTCAATGGTATCTGTAGGCTTGAGGTTCTGGGCACCGTTCCAAAGTGCAGACATTAGCAACGGGAACTGTTTTGCCATTGCGGTCTTCTGGAACTGGAAGCGCTCGTGGAGCTGTTTTGCAGCAAGTTCAAGCACTGCATCAAGCTTGCTCATGAACAGGTTGATTCTCTGCTCCCGGTTATCTGTAGCCAAGCGGCTCTCCAATGCCAGTTTTACAATGTTTATTGTAGTGAATGAAAGGTTACCCCTTCCAATTGAAGTCTTCTCTCCAAAGCGGTTCTCAAATACACGGGTACGGCAACCCATGGTTGCAACCTCGTATTTGTAACGCTCAGGATCATCCTCCCTCCAAAGTTCATGCTGGTTGTATGATGCATCAAGGTTTACAAAGTTAGGGAAGAACCTTTTTGCACTTACCATACATGCAAACTGGTACAGGTCATAGTTCTTGTCGGTAGGAAGGTAGCTCACTCCCCTCTTCTTTTTCCATATCTGGATTGGGAAGATGGCTGTTGAGCCGTTGCCTACGCCGTGATATGTGGTGTGCAAAAGCTCCCTGATGATACAGCGGCCCTCAGCTGAGGTATCTGTACCGTAGTTGATTGAGCTGAACACTACCTGGTTACCGCCACGGGAGTGGATGGTGTTCATGTTATGCACAAATGCCTCCATAGACTGGTGCACACGCTGTGCTGTACGGTTTATGGCATGCTGCTTAACCCTTTCAATCCCTCTGAACGGAACTCCGGTAAGCTTACCCTCAGAATCTTTGCCGTCCAAATCCCTGATGATGTAGTCGTCAATCTGAGCATCGTAAAGTTCAGAATAGTCCTCACCGGCAAGTTTCTCCAGAATCTTCACCTCCTCAATGTAACTGTTGCGCACATAAGGTGCAAGGTAATAGTCAAATGCAGGGATAGCCTGACCACCGTGCATCTCGTTCTGCGCTGTCTCCATAGAAATACAGCAAAGGATGCTGGCTGTCTCAATCCTCTTTGCAGGGCGGCTCTCGCCGTGTCCGGTGCTGAAGCCCCCCTTAAGTATCTTGTCTATAGGGTGCTGCACACAGGTAAGCGATTTGGTCGGATAGTAATCCTTGTCGTGTATGTGTATATAGTTCTGGTCTACAGCTGCCTTAACATCCTCCGAAAGGAGATAGTCATCTACAAAAGGTTTGGTAGATTCACTTGCAAACTTCATCATCATGCCTGCAGGTGTGTCTGCATTCATGTTTGCATTCTCACGGGTTACATCATTGGACTTGGTCTCAATAATCTCAAGGAAGATACTGCGGGTCTTGGCCTTACGGGCAACTGTCCTCTTGTTCCTGTAGGAAATGTAAAGTTTTGCAACCTCCTTACGGGGGCTCTTCATCAGTTCAAACTCCACAAGGTCCTGTATCTCCTCCACATGCATCTGCTCATTTCCCTTACAGGCAATCCTGTCTATAATTTTCTTGATAAGCTCTTCATCTTCACCGTCGGGACTATGCAACATAGCCTTCCGGATTGCGGCAGCAATCTTTTCCTCATTGAAGCCTACAATACGGCCGTCTCTTTTTATTACTGTCTGAATCATATCTTCAAGCTTTTAATGTTTCTAAATTTTCCTATGCATGCATGTACTCTGCTGAAAGGCTTTTGAACTCCGCCTCATTGATAATCTGGCATGAACCGGAAAAATCTGCCCCCATCTCAATACAGATGCGTATGGTCTTGAGGTGTCCGGTAAAGGAGGCCCCCTCCTTGAACTTTACCGTATCACCAACAATGAAATCACCCTCAATCTTGCCCCAGATGTCGGCATTGCCGCACATCACATTCCCCACAATGGTGGCATTCTCTCCCAGCACAAGTTTTCCGGCAGTGATGAGATCTCCCTCAAATGTACCGTCAATTCTAATGTCGCTCTGGGAAACGAGGCTTCCGCGAACCTGTGTGGCCTGCGAAATCCTGCTTACCTCATTTATCTGCAATGTGTCGTTCTTTGCCATAATGTACAAGATTTAATATTAAAGGGATTGGGGCTCCGCCATTCCCTGTCGGGATTGGGGCTCCACCACTCCCTGTCGGGATGAAACTACATATGTATAACCTCTCCGTGCGCAGCTGCTGCAGCCTCCATAATTGCCTCACTCATAGTTGGATGAGGATGGATGGTTTTGATTATATCCTTTGCAGTTGCACCTACATTCCTTGCAAGTACAATGCCTGAAAGCATCTCGGTTACATTGGCTCCAATAAGGTGAGCACCAAGGATCTTGTCTGTGTTTGCGTCAATGATGAGTTTCACAAATCCATCTTTCTCGCCTGCTGTAGTTGCCTTTCCGCTTGCAGTGAAAGGGAATTTTCCAACCTTGTACTCAATTCCCATCTCCTTAACTTTTTTCTCTGTAAGACCTACAGATGCAATCTCCGGGGAAGTGTATGTAGCACCAGGGATGTTGCTGTAATCTACAGGCTGCACATCCATGCCGGCAATCTTCTCAACACATGCAATACCCTCGGCAGAAGCCACGTGAGCCAAAGCCGGAGTTGCAATAACATCACCAATAGCATAAATGCCCGGAACGTTGGTACGGAAGAAGTCATCAACAACTATCTTGCCCCTGTTCATCTCCACGCCAAGCTCCTCAAGACCAATGCCGTTAGTGTTAGGGATAACGCCCACTGCAGAAAGCACACGGTCAACCTCAAGTTCTACCATACCTTTTTTGGTTTCAATTGAAAGCTTGCACCCCTCACCGGTAGTATCAATAGCCTTAACACCACTTGAAACCATAACCTTAATACCCATCTTCCTGAAACTGCGGCTTAGCTGGTCTGCCACATCCTTATCCTCAAGAGGTACAATCTGGTCCATAAACTCAATAAGTGTAACATCCACACCCATAGAGCGGTAGAAGTATGTAAACTCACTTCCAATTGCACCGGAGCCAATGATTGCCATACTCTTTGGAAGAGTCTCAGGGACCAATGCCTGACGGTACGAGATAATCTTCTCGCCGTCAATTGGAGCAAACGGCAAGGAGTTTGGTCTCGATCCGGTAGCAACAATTATATGGTCTGCCTCAACAGTATATGCCGCCTCAGCCTCAGGTGTTACCTCCACCTGGCTTCCCGATAGAATTTTGGCAGTACCTTTCAAAACTGTAATCTTGTTCTTCTTGAAAAGGAACTCAATACCTTTGCTCATCTGGGCAGAAACGCCGCGCTCCCTCTCCACAACCTTCTTAATATCTGCATAAGAGACAACAGCATCGGCCTCAACAGGTGAACCGTCTGCATTTCTCAGCTCAACACCATAATCTGCAAGGTGTTTTGTATAATTGTATACCTGAGCACTCTTAAGCAATGCCTTTGTAGGGATACAGCCCCAGTTAAGACAAACGCCACCAAGCTCAGCCTTCTCAATCACTGCGGTATTGAAACCAAGCTGTGAAGCCCTGATTGCTGCAACATATCCTCCGGGACCGGCACCAATCACTACTATATCAAATTTGTTTTCCATATTGTATTTTTATCTTTTCATTATCACCTCCAGCCCCGTACAAGTTCCTGCCACTAAGGTGAGGAACTTGCAGTTGCCGGATGGGTTTAGTTCTCTTTTCCGTGACAGTTCTTGAACTTCTTGCCGCTTCCGCAAGGGCATGGATCATTTCTTCCAACCCTCTTCTCAACATGCACAGGAGCATTTGATTTAGGCTCACCGCCGTTGGTAACCAAATCGTTGCGGCTTGTCTGCATACGGCTCAAGTCTGTACGTTTTCTCTGCTGCTGCTCGCGTACAGGAATCTCTTCATCCCTATGTCTCAATGGAATGTGTGCCCTTGTCATGAATGCAAGCACATCCCTGCTTATCTTCTCAAGGATACCCTTGAACAGGTTGAAGCTCTCAAACTTGTAGATAAGAAGCGGATCCTTCTGCTCGTATGTTGCATTCTGTACAGACTGTTTAAGGTCGTCCATATCGCGCAAGTGCTCTTTCCAGTACTCGTCAATCATAATAAGGGTAACCGATTTGGCCATTGCCTTGTAAAGCTCCATACCCTGATTCTCGTATGCCTTCTTGAGATTGATTACAAGCTGCAGGATCTTTGCACCATCCGATACCGGAATTGCAATATTCTCATATGCGGCACCCTGAGTTGTGTAAATCTGCTCAATGATTGGCCATGCCTGTTTTACCATAACATCAGCCCTTCTTGCAATAACCTCCCTTATGGCCTCTGCAACCTTGTCAGACACCTCATCCACAGAAGCCTTCTTGAAGAATGCCTCATCGAACGAAGGTTCAATTGAGAGCTGTCTCATAAGCTCAAATGAGAAGTCCTGATAATTGAAACTCTCCTTCTGCTGTGCAAGAACCTCGGCATAATCCTGAATCATATTCTTCACATCAACCTCAATACGCTCACCATAAAGGGCATTGCGTCTCTTGTTGTATATAACCTCACGCTGTGAGTTCATCACATCATCATACTCAAGGAGTCTCTTACGGATACCAAAGTTGTTCTCCTCAACTTTCTTCTGTGCACGTTCAATTGATCCCGACAACATTGAGTGCTGGAGTACCTCACCCTCCTTCATACCCATACGGTCAATAATCTTTGTCATCTTCTCACCACCAAACAATCGCATAAGATCGTCCTCAAACGAAACATAGAAAGTTGAAGAACCAGGATCACCCTGACGGCCGGCCCTACCGCGCAACTGGCGGTCTACACGGCGGCTGTCGTGTCTTTCAGTACCGATAATTGCCAATCCGCCTGCCTCTTTCACACCGGTTCCAAGCTTGATATCTGTACCACGGCCCGCCATATTGGTTGCAATGGTAACCGCTCCCGGCTGGCCCGCCTCCGCTACAACCTGCGCCTCTGAAGCATGCTGTTTTGCATTCAGCACATTGTGCTTGATGCCCCTGAGTTTAAGCATACGGCTGAGCAACTCTGAAATCTCAACAGATGTTGTACCTACAAGAACCGGTCTTCCGGCTTTCTGCAACTCTACAATCTTCTCAATTACAGCATTGTATTTCTCTTTCTTGGTTCTGTAAAGGACATCCTCCTCGTCATTTCTCAAAATAGGCCTGTTGGTAGGGATAGTGACAACATCCAACTTGTAGATAGACCAGAACTCACCTGCCTCTGTCTCTGCAGTACCGGTCATACCGGCAAGTTTATGGTACATCCTGAAATAGTTCTGGAGTGTAATGGTTGCAAATGTCTGTGTTGCAGCCTCAACCTTCACATTCTCCTTAGCCTCAATTGCCTGGTGCAGACCGTCGGAATATCTTCTGCCGTCGAGAATACGGCCTGTCTGCTCATCCACAATCTTAACCTTGTTGTCCATAATCACATACTCAACATCCTTCTCAAACATTGTGTATGCCTTAAGCAACTGGTTTACAGTGTGGACACGCTCCGATTTAAGGGCATAGTCAGAAAGGATGGCATCCTTTCTTGCGAGTTTCTCCTCAGCCGAAAGGCTCTCCTTCTCAAGCTCTGAAATCTCCGCTCCCACATCAGGAAGGACAAAGAACTTGCTGTCATTTGTACCTTTTGCAATAAGCTCATGACCTTTATCTGTAAGCTCTACAGACCTTTGTTTCTCATCAATCACAAACAGAAGCTCGTCAGTGATAAGATGCATCTGCTTGTTGTTGTCCTGCATGTAGAAATTCTCTGTATTCATGAGAATCTGCTTGATGCCCGGCTCACTCAAATATTTGATAAGCGGATTATACTTTGGCAATCCCTTATATGCTCTCAAAAGGGCCTTTCCTCCCTCTTCCTTATCACCTGCAGCAATTAGTTTTTTAGCTTCATTGAGCAACTGTGTAACCTGAGATCTCTGCTGTGTATACAAGCGCTCCACAAATGGTTTGAACTCCATAAACTGCTGGTCCTCACCTTTTGGAACAGGACCGGAAATGATAAGAGGGGTTCTTGCATCATCAATAAGCACAGAGTCTACCTCATCCACAATTGCATAGTGGTGTTTCTTCTGCACAAGATCATCAGGGCTCACTGCCATATTGTCCCTCAAGTAGTCGAAACCGAACTCATTGTTTGTACCAAAGGTGATATCAGCACGGTACGCTTTCTTGCGGGCCTCCGAGTTCGGCTGATGTTTGTCAATACAGTCAACCTTAAGGCCATGGAACTGATAAAGAGGTCCCATCCACTCCGAGTCACGTTTTGAAAGATAGTCGTTCACAGTTACAACGTGCACACCTTTGCCTGCCAAAGCATTAAGGAATACCGGAAGTGTAGCCACAAGGGTCTTACCCTCACCGGTAGCCATCTCAGCAATCTTTCCCTGGTGAAGGACAATACCACCAATTAGCTGCACCTCGTAGTGAACCATGTCCCATGTAATGGTATTGCCACCTGCAAGCCATGAATTCTTCCAGATAGCATAGTCACCCTCAATGCTCACAAAATCAGCTTTAGTGCTCAACTCCCTGTCTGCCTCAGAAGCAAGAACCTTGATTGTAGCGTTCTCCTTGAATCTCCTTGCGGTAGACCTGATAATTGCAAATGCCTCAGGAAGCACCTCCATAAGCACCACCTCAATGGCAGCATCAATCTTCTTGGTAAGCTTGTCAACCTCTGTTGCAATGCGCTCCTTCTCGTCGGGAGAAAGGGTCATATCCTCAAGCTGTCCTCTGAGTTCCTTCTTCTTTGCCTCATCCGCAGCAATACGGTCTGCAATCACCTTCTTTATTCTCTGTGCCTCTGCACGCAACTCGTCATCAGACATCTTGTCTATCTTCTCATACGCAGCCAAAGCCTTGTTGAGAATTGGTCTGATCTCCTTCAAATCCCTGTCGGCCTTAGAACCGAACATCTTCTTCAATAAATCTGAAAATCCCATATCTTTATCTAGTCATCTATTTTTAATTCTTACAATATCTGGCACAAATGCACACTGCGCCAATAACTCGCAAATATAACAAATCTGAATAATTATACCTAATTTTGCATGGTAATCCCGACAGAAATGGAACACACACTGGCCACAAGTGCAGACGGAAGCAACACACTGCAACTCACACGCTTCAACGAAACATACCACTCCCGCAACGGAGCCTTTACAGAGGCCTCCCACATCTACATCAGATGCGGAGTGGAATACCTGTTTGAAAATGGACTGCAGAGCAGTTCTGGAGCCCCTGCTGCCGGCATGTCGGCCAACTCCGGCATGTCCGCCACACCTGAAAGGACAACACCCCCCGCATACGCACCTTCCCGGACGGTAAACACCGGTATATCTGAGCCAACCGTATCAGGCATGGAGATCCATTCAGGCATAAGCATTTATGATGTGGGCCTTGGCACAGCCCTCAACTGCATCCTCACATGGTGCTGGCAGCAGCAACTCATCCGCTCAGGCCTGCCCCACCCCCAAATAGCATACTACGGCATAGAAAAATACCCCATTCCGCCCCAGGAGGCTCTCCAGATGAACTACCCCCAAGTGATTGCCGGACATACGGGTATCATACTGCACCCCGAAGAGATCTCATCTGCCTTTGAAAAGATACATACTTGCGAATGGGAAAAGGATGCGGAGATCACCCCAGGATTCACTCTGCACAAAAGTTGCGCAGACATCTCATTGTTGCAGGGAGACTATTATTCTGCGGGGAAATACTCTTCCTCCCCAGCAATGATATTCTACGACACCTTCTCCCCCGCCACCCAACCCGAATTATGGGATGAGAGCATCTTCCGCGCCATTGCCTCAGGCTGCGCTCCCGGTTCCATCCTAACAACATACTGCAGCAAAGGCACCGTAAAGCAGGCCCTGCGAAACGCCGGCTTCACCCTTGAGCGCCTGAGCGGCCCTCCGGGGAAACGGCACATCTTGCGCGGCATACTGTAATGCTGTAATGAAGCTGCAAGTGTGACATGTGGGTACTGCGTGGGTTATGAGAATGCTGGGAGAGTGTGCGAGGTGCTGGGAAAGCGCTGGGAGGGCACTTTGAGGGTCCACGGAGGTGCTGGAAGAGTGCTGGGAGAGTGCTGGGAGAGTGCTGATACAGGGCATCAATGACCCTATGCGCAAAATAAGCCTGTTTATTGCACATAGTAATCCTTTTGCGTGCAATAAAACGCATTTATTTGCACAAAGTGTATGAAATATAGTGCCTATGTGCAGAAAAGAGCCAGTATTTGCGCACAGCTACTTACCTATGTGCAATAAACGGCCATTTTCTACACACACCGAACCTCTCCTATCACCAAGCCCACACCAACTCCTCACACAGAATACCCTCTTCATGCACAAACTTCCACACCAAAAGCACACGAGACACGCAGGCACCCACAGCACCACCAGCACCTGCTACACCTGCAGTTCCAGCAGACGCCAACCGCACACAAAAAAAGGGGCTGCCTCCAAGGCAACCCCTTCTGCTTTCTTGCTTATTTTAAAAATTAAGCCTGAACGATAGCACCCATTGGGCAAGCGTTAGCGCAAGTACCGCAATCAGTACACATGTTAGCGTCAATTTTGTAAATGTCGCCTGCTGAAATAGCACCTACTGGACACTCGTCAATACAAGTACCGCAAGCTGCGCAATCCTCTGTAATTTTGTAAGCCATGACTTTAAATTTAATTGTTTGTTAATTGTGTTTAAACCGGCGCAAAGATAATAAGATTGTTGTTAGTATCCAAAAATATCTTCAAGTGAAACTCTCTCCACTTTGCCGTATTTCTCAGGCGAGAAGGCCTTCATGTCAAGGTCTTTTTCAGAACCAAGGATACCAATCACGTATTTTCTGTCCTTGATCACCTTCTGCTGGAAATCTACAACATCCTGTAGGGTAAACTGTTGCACTTTCTCAAACAACTCCTTGTTAGGATCCTCTGAAAGACCGCGTTTCTGAAGGTTCAACCAGTAGTTGATTACACTCATGCCCTGGATTCTTGAGGTTCTCATATTTGCAATGATGTTCTCTTTTGCAATGTTGAATGCAGCCTCAGACTGTGGCATCTGGTTTACAATCTCATCAAATGCATTCACTGCATCCATCATCTTGTCGTTCTGGGTTGCGATGAATGTTGTGAAGTAGTAAGTCTGGTCTTTCTTGCCAGGGGCAGCATATCTTGCATTTGCAGAGTATGCCAAACCGCGTGCCTCCCTCATCTCCTGGAATACGATAGAGTTCATGCCGCCGCCAAAGTACTCGTTGTACATGTTTACAATTGGAGTCTGGGCAGGATCGTAAACCTCACCTGTATTTGAGTAAGAGATCATGTAGATCTGTTTTGCATTGTAAGGGGCAATCACAACTTTAGGCTCATTCACCACCTGAAGTTTCAAATCCTCCTGTTTAGGGTATTTCTCAAGTTTCTCAGGAATGTTGTGATATTTCTCTACAACTGCAACTACATCAGCCATCTCCATTGGACCATAGTAAGTGATCATCTGCTCATATTTTGAAGCATCCTTTATCTCATTCAAAAGCTGCTCAGATGTCAATGCCTGAATTTCCGAATTTGAAAGCACATTGCGGTTCACCTCCTTACCGTAGTTGATATACTGGGTAAGCATAGAGTAACAGCCTCTCTGATTGGTTTTGCTGTTGATTCTCTGGCGGAATACATTTGCCTTATAATTTGCAAGTACGGCATCATCACCCTTAACATTGGCAATCTTGTCCTCAATGATTGCAAGGGCAGCCTCCATATTCTCGCTCAAACCTGAAACGCTGATATAAATCTTCTCGCCTGATGCACTTACAGAAGCGTTACAAGCCAAATCATAAAGCTCCTTCTTAATCTGGGCTGCAGTTTTCTCTGCTGTGCCAAGGTAACCGAAGTATCCTGTAGCAAATGAAATTACCTTATTGTCCTTTGAACCAAAGTCAATTGCAATGCTCAACTGGAAAAGGTCGTTCTTCTCATTTTTCTTGTAAAGCACCTCAACACCACTCTTTGCAGTACCTTTCTGCATATCCTTGTTGAAGTCTACAAACACAGGCTCAATAGGTTTTGCAGCAGCAGCCTCTGCCTGGATCTGTTTCAAGAAATCACTCTGTTTGTCCCTGTTTGTAAGGATAGGGGTAATGGCAGGTTTGCTGATTGCAGCAGTCTGTGGAGCCTTACCCTGCTCCTTGAAGATTGAAACATAACCGTTTGTGAAGTATTTGTTTGCAGCAGCAACAATCTCCTCTTTGGTAACTTTGGCCATATTGTCAAGCTCAGCAACCATATTTGCCCAAGGAATCTCATAGATGAACGAAGTCACAAACTTGTCAGCAGCTACAGTGTAGTTCTCAAGCTCACTCATCTGGTATTTCTTGTAGTTGTTGATAACACTTGCAATCATGCTCTCATCAAACTCACCCTTTTTAAGTTTCTCAATCTGCTCCATAAGAAGATCCTGCACATCCTGCAATGACTGTCCCTGTTTAGGTCTTCCCGACAAGATAAAGCATGAATGGTCAACAAAAGTATTCACTCCGCCACCTGCACCGCCAAGGACTTTCTGTGCCTGGTTGATGTTCACATCAATAAGTCCTGTGCTGCCGTTGTTTAGGATGTTCTCCAAAACGGTTAGTACAGGCATATCCTCGTGGTTTGCTGCAGGAAGTCTCCATGCAAGATACATGAACGGTGCCTCCTGGCCCTCAAGTACAAGTTTTACAGGCTCTGTAAGAGGCTCCTCCTGAGGGAACTCCAATTTCTTCAAATTTGCATTTGGCTGGAAGTCTCCCCAATATTTCTCAATTGTTGCAACCATTTCGTCGGGATTAAAATCACCTGAAACACAGATTGCAATGTTGTTTGGAACATACCACTCCTTATGGTAGTTCTTGATATTGGTGATTGAAGGGTTCTTAAGGTGCTCCTGGGTACCAAGTACGCTCTGCTGGCCGTATGGGTGGTTAGGGAACAATGCTGCAAGCATAGCCTCAAGCACTCTTCTGCTGTCCTGTGTAAGTGACATGTTCTTCTCCTCGTAAACGGTCTCAAGCTCAGTGTGGAATCCTCTGATCACGTTGTTCTTGAAACGGTCTGCCTGAATTTTTGCCCATGCATCAATCTGGTTGCTTGGGATATCCTCAACATATACTGTCTGGTCGTATGAAGTATACGCATTGGTTCCTTTTGCTCCAATTGCAGCCATAAGTTTGTCATACTCATTTGGAATTGAGTATTTTGAAGCCTCATAAGAAAGGCTGTCAATCACCTTGTAGGCTGCAGCTCTCTCAGCCTCGTCTGTAAGGGTGCGGTATACCTCAAACTCCTTCTCAATCTGATCAAGCAAAACCTTCTCAGCAGCATAGTCGCTGGTTCCAAACTGCTCAGAGCCCTTGAACATCAAGTGCTCAAAATAGTGTGCAAGACCGGTGGTCTCGCTAGGGTCATTCTTGGCACCTACCTTAACGGCAATGTAAGTCTGGATACGTGGCTGGTCGGGGTTCACACTCATGTAAACCTTCAAACCGTTGTCCAAAGTGTAGATTTTTGTGTTGAGCAAATCGCCGGGGACTGTCTCGTACTGGTATTTGCTTCCACAGCTTGCCACTATAAGGGCAACTGCCACAACAAATAATTTAAAAAGCGCTTTCATATTTATATTTTGTTAGGTTATTTCCGCTACAAAAATAGACATTTTGCATTATCTTTGTAAGATTAGTTTACAATATGAAAAGATTTTTACACATACTGATGCTTGCAACTGCATTAATTCTTGCACAAGCATCTCATATTCAGGCACAAAACAGCACCGAAAAGGGGATTGAATTCAATAGCAGGGTACATAATTTCGGCAAAATTTCCGTTGCCGAAGGGGCAAAACACTGCACTTTTGAGTTCAGGAACACTTCAGACAAACCAATTGTAATAAACAATATAATCTCATCCTGCGGATGTACCACCCCAAAATGGCCAAAAAAACCGATTATGCCGGGTGAAGGGGGAAAGATTGAGGTAACTTACCTGAACGACCAGGGACCATACCCATTTGACAAGTCCCTTACAGTATACACTTCTGCCTCACCAAAGCCCATAATTCTCCGCATCACCGGTCTTGCATACGAGAACGAGCGCTCCATGAAGGAGATGTTCCCAATGCAGTTTGGTCCGCTTGCAGTAAAGAACTACACCATAAGAGGCGGGCAGATAAACCAGGGCAATACCAAGAGGGGCAATTTTACAATTGCAAACCTTACAGGCAAGGATGTAAGGCTCTCATGGGGCAAAATCACCCCCGGACTTGAACTTTCGCTTCCTGAGAACGGCATTATCAAAGGAAACTCCATAGCAGATATAGAGTGGAAGATTGACACCGGAGCCAAAAAGAACTGGGGCAACACAAAATACTCTGCAGAGGTACTGTACAACGGCACAAAAGCCGCAAATAAAATAACCGTGGAGGTGATGATCATAGACAATTTCAGTTCTCTTGACAAAGAGCAGAAGAACAAGGCATCAATGGTATTGGCAGAGAACAGTTCATACAATTTTGGCACCACAGGAAAGGGGAAGAGCACAACCGCAACATTCAACTTGCGCAACACAGGCCACTCACCCCTTGTAATCCACAAGATTGAGTACCCTAAAGATATTACCGTAAAAGCCCCTTCAACAGTGGAGGCCGGCGGCAAGTTCACCCTTGAGGCAACTGCAACCCCAGCCAAGACCGGAGAGGCAATATACACAATAACACTTATAACCAACTCCCCAAACAGGCCCCTTGTAAACCTGTTTGTAACAGGAACGGTAAAATAATCATTAATCATCCCGACAGAAAACTTTAAAGATATGAGCGCAACAACAGGAGAATGGCCTCCAAAAAGCCATGAGAACCCGGACACAGCATTGGTAGTGAATGAAGGCGTGGAACAACCCCCTATCATCAACCCTTACATAAAGAACTTCTTCAAGAAGAAACCTGCACTTCTCTCTGTAGAGGAATACATGGCCGGCATCACTTCCGGCAACACCACTATCCTCAGCCAGGCCATCACCCTGGTTGAGAGCAACCTTCCTGCACACAGGGAAGTGGCACAGAAAATAATTGCCGCATGCCAGGAGCACACCGTAAAGAGCGGTATAAAGACAATGCGAATTGGTATTACAGGTGTACCGGGTGCAGGAAAAAGTACCTTCATTGAAGCATTTGGAAGCTTCATAACCTCAAAAGGGCATAAGCTTGCCGTATTGGCAATTGACCCGAGCAGTGAAAAGAGCAAGGGCAGTATCCTGGGAGACAAAACCCGTATGGAGACCCTATGCAATGATCCAAATGCCTTTATCCGCCCCAGTCCGAGTGCCGGTTCACTTGGCGGTGTGGCAAGAAAGACCCGCGAGACCGTAATCCTATGCGAAGCAGCAGGATATGATGTCATCTTCATTGAGACCGTAGGTGTAGGACAGTCGGAGACTGCAGTACACTCTATGAGTGACTTCTTCCTTCTTCTAATGCTCAGCGGTGCCGGTGACGACCTTCAGGGCATAAAGAGGGGCATTATGGAGATGAGCGACATGATTGCCATCACCAAGGCCGACGGCAACAACGTGGAGAAAGCATCTATGGCACGCGCCCTTTACGCAAACGCCCTCCACCTGTTCCCGCCTACAGAATCTACATGGGTACCTACAGCACTTACTTCTTCATCTGTAACCAAAGAGGGACTTCCGGAGATTCTTGAGAAAATTGAGGAGTACTTTGCCCTTGTAAAAGGGAACGGCTACTACGAACGCAAACGCCGTGAGCAGGCCCGTTTCTGGATGTACGAGAGCATCAACGAATCATTGAAGAACAGCTTCTACGAGAACCCTACCATTGAAAAATTGATGGCAGACTACGAGGCGGCCGTACTTGAGGGAAAACTGGAATCTTTCATAGCAGCAGGCGAATTGTTGGAAAAATACAGAAACCTCAATAAATAATGAGCTGGCATTTGGTACTGGATGTATTCAGGAACAGCATCCTCATAACAGGCCTGGTACTCATCATGATGCTCATGATTGAGTATTTCAACATTCACTCCCATGGCAGATGGTTTGCAAGGATACAGGACTCCAAGCTCAAGCAGATTCTACTGGGCTCACTCCTTGGCCTTGTACCCGGATGCATCGGAGGTTTTGCGGCCGTTTCACTGTATACCCACAGGCTCCTCACTTTGGGAGCCCTGGTGGCAATGATGATAAGTTCGTCGGGAGACGAAGCATTTATAATAATGGCAATGATTCCCCGGGAGGGCCTCATCCTCTTTGGAATCCTCTTTGCCATTGCTGTAATCACAGGTATTCTTGTAGACTATGTCCTCTACAAGAAACCTCAGGATGACCTTTGTCCCGACAATTTTGAAATCCACTCCCCTATGGACAACAGTTCCTCCAATGTGAACTCCATCTTAAAGCTGGAATCATACAGAAACATGCTCAAACCTTCAAAAGAGAGGATTATAATAATGGTGGGAATTGCCTGCTTCATTGCAGCAGTGATTATGGGTATCCTTGCCTGCGGACACGACCACAGCCACGCAGCTGACACTGCCCATGCATGCACCTATGTATGCGAGCATGGCCATACCCACCACGGCCATATCCACGGGGAAGCAAGCCTCAACATACTCAACGAGAAGAGCATAAATATTGTGTTTGCCATAATCAGCATCATAACCCTCTTCTTTACAGCAACAGCAAGTGAGCATTTCATCAAAGACCACCTCTGGAAACATGTTCTCAAAAGGCATATGATATCCATCTTCCTATGGACATTCGGAACCCTTATGGTATGCCAGGTGGGAATGCAATATCTGGATGTTGAGCATTGGATAAGCAACAACATGGCAATGGTAATCATCCTTGCCGTACTTGTAGGAATAATCCCGGAATCAGGCCCGCATCTCATATTTGTAACACTGTTTGCACAGGGTGTGCTTCCGTTCTATGTGCTGCTTGTAAACTCAATAGTACAGGACGGACACAGCGCATTGCCTCTGTTGGCAGAAAGTAAAATGAGCTTTGCCAAAGCAAAGCTCATCAATATTGCTGTAGGACTTATAATAGGATTTGCCTGTCTTATCCTCTTATAACCTTCATTGCCTCCATTGGATCCTGTGCTCCAAAAACAGCACTTCCGGCAACAAGAACATCAGCGCCAGCCTCTTCAAGAGCCCTGGCGTTTTTTGTTGTTACGCCACCGTCTACCTGAATAAGGCATTTTGCCCCCTTCTCATTTATCATTTTCTTGAGTCTGCGCACTTTGTCCAACGCATTCTCTATGAACGACTGGCCTCCAAAGCCGGGGTTAACAGACATTATAAGTACATAGTCCACATCCATGATAATATCCTCAATAAGGGATATGGAAGTGTGAGGATTGAGGGCTACTCCTGCTTTCATTCCAAGTGCCTTTATGGCCTGGATTGTCCTGTGAAGATGTGTACACGCTTCATAATGCACACTCAGCCACTCCACTCCAAGCTCTGCAAAGTTTGAAAGGTAGCGGTCGGGGTCTACAATCATAAGGTGTGCATCAAGAGGCTTTCTGGCCTTTTTTGCCATAGCCTTTACAACAGGGAAACCGTATGAGATATTAGGGACAAACACTCCGTCCATAATATCAAGGTGGAACCAGTCTGCTGCTCCCTCATTTACAAGTTCCACATCCTTGTCCAGCTGTCCAAAATTTGCAGACAGCATGGATGGTGCCAACAAAATGCTCATATTAGATAATAAGTTTAATTATTTCAATGAAACAAGAATCTCCTCAAGCAACATTCTGAACTTGTCCAGAGATGCCAGATCCAGACGCTCGCCTGGGGCATGCACTCCCCTTAGCGTAGGGCCGAATGAAATCATGTCCAATCCAGGGAACTTGTCAAGGAACAGGCCGCACTCCAAACCTGCGTGGATTGCCCTCACTACAGGCTCCACTCCAAACAGTTTCCTGTATGCAGCAACCGAAAGTTCCAAAATCTCTGAATTTACATTCGGTTTCCATCCCGGATACTCACTCTCATGGGTTACAGTAGCACCTGCCATCTCAAAACATGCCTCAACCATCTCAGCAGCCCATCTGCGGCAGCTGTTTATTGCACTTCTCTGGCTTGTACCAATTCTTATAATGCCACCTTTCTGCATCTTTATTGACGCAAGGTTGGTAGAGGTCTCAACAAGACCTTTAACATCGTTGCTCATTGCAAGCACTCCATGAGGTGCGCTGTACAATGCATAGATAAGAGATGCTGCTGTATTCTTGTCAATAGCTTTCTTAGGGGTACCAAAGTATGTTCCCTCCTTAACATCATGGATTCCTACTTCTCTTGCAATACCGTCAACTGCAGGATCGGAAACCTTATATTCATCCTTAACCTCAGCAACAACCTCCCTGAATATCTTAAGGATAGATTTCTCCGCTTTCTTTGCAAAACCTATTACTGCATAAGCCTCACGTGCAATGGCATTCCTCTTGTTTCCGCCATCAATCTCATAAAGCTCAATATCGTGCTTTGCAAGTGCCCTGTAGAGGAATCTTGCAAGAACCTTGTTGGCATTTGCCCTGTTCTTGTCAATGTCATCACCGCTGTGTCCTCCCTGGGCTCCAAAAATCTTGAACTCGCATTTCACAAACTCTTTTGTAGCAGGATAAGTGGTGTATTTGAATTTTGCTGTAGTGTCAATACCGCCTGCACAACCTATGAAAAGTTCTCCCTCATCCTCAGAATCCAAATTGATGAGAGTTTTACCTGTGATAAAGCCAGGCTCAAGGGCCATAGCTCCATCAAGACCGGTCTCCTCACTTACAGTAAAGAGGGCCTCAATGCGTCCACATTTCAAATCAGGGTCTGTAAGGGCTACCAGCTGTGCTGCAATTCCAATTCCACAATCTGCTCCAAGTGTGGTATCTTTAGCTATAAGCCATCCGTTCTCCTCAACAGCAATGATAGGGTCCTTTGTAAAGTCATGCTCAACTCCGGCATTCTTCTCGCATACCATATCGGAGTGGCTCTGAAGTACTACAGTAGGGACATTCTCCTTTCCTGGGGCAGCTTCCCTTATGATAAGGACATTACCGGCCGCATCAGTCCTGCACTCAAGTGAATGCTCTTTTGCAAAGTTCTGGAGGTATGCTATGATCTGTTCCTCGTGACCGCTTTCACGGGGTATTGTAAGTATCTCCTTAAAGGAATCAAGTATCTGTTGTGTCTTCATAAAAAAAATGCATTAAACTTTTTCAAATTTAATACATTTTTTCTATCGTTCCGCTTTTAAAAGCTTTTCTATTGCCAAAACATCCTGTTTGAAGTTCCTGTCGGTTTCTATCAGGTCACTTACTGTATTGCAGGCATGGAGTACCGTAGCATGGTCTTTTCCTCCTATCTGTGCTCCAATTGCCGCCAAGGATGTTTTTGTAAGGCTTCTTCCAAGATACATGGCTATCTGTCTGGCCTGTACAATCTCCCTCTTGCGGGTTTTTGAAAGAAGCATCTCCTTGCTGATCTTGAAGTACTCGCACACTACAGTCTGTATCCTGTCTACTGAAACTTCCTGGTTTACCGTAGTTACAATCTTGTCTGCAAGTCTTTGGGCCAAGTCCATTGTAATGGTATCCTTGCTGAATGTGGCATGTGCCATCAAAGAAACCAATGTACCCTCAAGTTCCCTCACACTTCCAACAACCTTTGAAGCCAAGAAATCAAGAACTTCCTCCGGCAGCTGTATACCATCCCTCATGCTCTTTGCCTGAAGGATCTCCAGACGGGTATTGTATGAAGGAGGGGTGAGCTCTACAGACAATCCCCATTTGAACCTTGAAAGGAGTCTCTGCTCAAGTCCCATCAAGTCTACAGGAGCCTTGTCCGAGGTAAGAATCAACTGTTTTCCACTCTGGTGCAGATGGTTGAAGATGTGGAAGAATGCATTCTGGGTACCCTGTTTGTCTGCAAACTCCTGTACATCGTCGAGAATAAGTACATCTATCATCTGATAGAAGTTAAGGAAGTCTGTCAGCTTGTTCTTCACATTCACAGCATCCATATACTGGGTCATGAACCTGTTTGCAGAAACATAAAGAACAGTCTTTTCAGGGAATTTTTTCTTCACCTCAATTCCAATGGCCTGTGCAAGGTGAGTTTTTCCCAAACCTGAAGCACCATAGATGAAAAGGGGGTTGAAGGCATTCTTTCCGGGGTTGTTTGCAATTGCCATACCAGCCGCACGTCCCAATTTGTTGCAATCTCCCTCTATGAAGTTGGAGAAACAGTTGTTGGAGTTAAGCTGGGAAGGTATATCCAACTGCTGAAGTCCTGGAAATGTAAACGGATTAAGCGGAGCTGTATCCCTCAAGGGTACAGGTACCGGCTTGTTCTTTGGAACAGCATCCTGAGATGGCATTGTTACAGGTGTACCATCCTTCACAATCTGAACCTTGTACATAAGTCTTGCATCATTGCCAACATATTTGCGCAAGGCCCTGCTCAAAAAACTTATGTAGTGAGCCTCAAGGTACTCCCTGAAAAACTCCGACGGCACCTCAATTGTAAAGGTACTTCCAACAAGACTCACCGGCTTGATAGGCTCAAACCAGGTTACATACTGTTTTGGCTGTATAACTCCCTTTATCATCTGCAGACAGTTATTCCATACCTCAATATGTTGTGGGCCGTTCATCAGTTTTATAAATTTGTTTTAAGGATAATTCGCTTGTTGATTGCAGTGCAAAAGTGAGGAAAAAATTATTATAAAAAAAAACAAAATCTATTGCATTTTTCAAAAACTGTATAAGTGTCTATAAATCAGCATTAAAATTTTTAACAAAATTAACCGCCTGTAAATCAGGCGGTTAACTGCTAACTATCTAATAATCTTAGAGATAGAATTTTCAATCTTTAACCTTTAGAAAACACTCACCTTTATATACTTCTTAGGGTTCTCCGAAATCCCCTTCACAAGCTTGTCCACGTCATTTATAAGGGTATTTACAGCGTTGTGCAAGGAGTCTGTAGAGAGAAGTTTTCCAACAGATCCATTAGGGTCCTGCAGCTTCTCGGAAAGGTTTCTCAAACTTTCAATTGTCTTGTCAAGTTCCGCTTTTGAAAGGGATGATGTGATGGCATTCACATTCGCCAAAGAACCTTTTATCTCATCCGTACTCTCTCCCAATCCCCTTGAAAGCACCTCAAGATTTTTCACAATCTCCACAATCTCAGGTGAGATATTTTCCAGTGTCCTGCTCAACGAGGCCGCATTTGCAAGAGTGCTGTTCAGATGTTTGAGAGAACTCTGTATCTCCACCCTTGATGTTGAATCCAGAAGTTTGTCAACACTTTCAAGTGTGCGGTTCATTGTAGCCATAAGTTCCACCGCCTGTTCTTTCAGGGGTTCAATCTGCCCAATGACAGTAGAAATCATGTCGGGTTGGATTGCAGATGCCAATGTATCGCCACTCTCCAGGATTTGCTGGGAATCACCAATATTTATCCTCACGGCCCTTGCTCCCATTATGTCTGCACTATACACCTCTGCCGTAGAGTTTACAGGAATCCCAAACTGCGATTTCACCTTAAGTTCTACCTCAAAGTTGTTCTGCTGCGGATTGTATGATATATCCTCAACCATTCCAACCTTATAGCCCCTCAAATACACTGGTCCTGTTACCGTAAGTCCATCTACCTGGTCATATACCACATAGTACGAACTGCTCCTGTTGAAAATATCCTCACCTCTAAGGAAATTTATCACTGCAAATGTTGCTATGAGCGTAAGCAGCACAAACAGACCTATTGCCTGCATTCTTGAAAGTCTGAATTTTTCCATATCACTTAACTATTTTATTTCCTTTAATGTGTATTACAAATGCTCCAGGGAAACTCCTCCTCAAACCGGCAAGCTCCCGGGCAGCTTCCTGTCGGGAAGAAAAATACCCTATATAATATTTATGGAGGTTTCCCACCTTTATATACTTTGCATCTTTTCTCCCTCTCAAATCATATGCCCCTTTGGAAAGCGGTTTTGCTACGGAGAGAATCTGCACAGCGTAAAACTCCTCTTCTGCAGGCCCCGCCTCCTGCTGTTTTCCACCACCCTGAGGTACCTGTTGAGCCACTGGGCCACCCGGCTCCTGCCTGGATTGTGGCATTTGTGGAGATTCCGGAGATTGTGGAGATTGTACCGTACCTGGCATACCGGCCACATTGGCACCTTTTTCAACCTCCTTCTTATACGCCTCAAATGCATAGAAAAGCCTCCTGGCAAACTGCTCCTGTCCACTTTTGCTCACCAGCACCTGACAATCCTTGGGATTGGAGATAAAGCCAAGCTCAGTAAGCACCGCCGGCATCGTTGTCTTCCACAATACAAGCAATCCTCCCTGCTTGACGCCACGGTTTACGGTTATGGGTCCCTTGGCAAACTGTCCCTGCACTTGAGCAGCATACTTTATGCTCTGCTCCTGATGCATATTCTGCAGCAGCGAGAAGATGATGTATGACTCCGGAGAATTGGGATTAAACCCTGCATATTTGGTCTGATAATCATCTTCAATCACAATAACTGAGTTCTCTGTCTTACACACCTCAAAATTATCATCACTTTTATGGGCTCCCATAACAAAAGTTTCCGTACCTCTGGCCTGGGTTGCCTTTGCCGAATTCACATGGATTGATATGAACAGATCTGCCTTATTCCTGTTGGCAATTGCAGCCCTCTGGGAAAGTTCCACATATTTGTCTGTACTTCTGGTATATATGACTTTCATATCCGGGTACTTGGCCTTAATCATATTGCCAAGCTTGAGCGCTACAGAGAGTGTTATGTTCTTCTCCTTGTATTTCCCGTTCCTGGTTATTGCCCCCGGATCCTTACCTCCATGGCCCGGATCAATCACCACCGTTTTTATGCGCAATGCGTCACCAACCTCCTGTGCACAAACGCACAAGGGGAGAACAAGCATCAGCACCAGAGCAACAATATTTGTGAGTTTAGTTTTAAGTGGCATATTAGTTGCAAAAAAAGTGTTATTTTTGCGTTTTGCAAAAGTACAAAAAAATCTCCATTGCGGAGACAATATATAAGGCTGAAACATGCATCTTACAGATATAAGAGTTATTAAAATACGTTTGTTCCTCATTCTGGCAATAGCCTCACTCCCATTGCAGGGATACTGCAACAGAAGCTATCTGGACACATTGAAAACCAGAATTGCCACCCTTGGAACAACCAAAGCCGGCAGCATACGGACTGCCGGTTCAGACACCATCAATGCTATTGGCTCAGACACTATCCTGCGCATGCATTCAGATACGTTGCATTCAGACACATTGCACGCAGACACCCTTTCACATGCCCATGATACAGCTGTAAACAACAGCACACTTGAAGCACCTATATTCTCAGGTGGAAGGGACTCCATTGTCAAGGATTTTAATGTAGACGGCAGGAAGATGATTTACTACTATGGAGATGTGAATGTGAAATACAACGACATGGAGATTTCATCTGAATATATGGCGTTTGACATAGACTCCAAAACTGTATTTGCAAAAGGTCTTCCCGACACAAGCGGAAAAACAATCGGTTCCCCGGTAATGAAACAGGGTGAGACCAAATACGAGATGGAGAGTGTATACTATAATTTCAACTCGGGAAAAGCCAAGATCAAAAATATGATTACCCAGGAGGCAGAAGGATATCTTCATGGAAAATACATAAAGAAGATGCCCGACAACTCCATCAATATCTCAAAAGGAAAATACACCACATGCGATCTTGAGCATCCTCACTTCTACCTGCAGATGACCACAGCCAAGGTTGTACAGGATCCCGACGGGGGGCAAAAGACCGTTTTCGGCCCGGCTTATGTGGTACTTGCAGATGTCCCTACCCCATTCGCCCTTCCATTCGGATTCGTTCCGCAGTTCAAAGGGCGTTCCAGCGGACTCCTCATGCCAAGTTACGGAGAGGAGGCGGCAAGAGGTTTCTTCATGAGGGGACTTGGATACTACTTTGTATTGAGCGACCACTTTGACATTGCCGCAACAGGAGACATCTACACCATGGGCTCATGGGCAGGACAGCTTAATGCCAGATATAACAAAAGGTACAAATACAACGGTAATTTCAGCCTTGCATACCAGAACGACCAGACCGGAGAGAAGGGGCAACCGGACTTCTTCCAGACAAAGAACTTCTCTATGCAGTGGAGCCATGCCATGGACCCCAAGGCAAGACCCGGAACTACATTCAGAGCCTCTGTAAACTTCTCAAGCCCATCATATAACCAGTACAACAACCAGACCAATATCCAGACTGCCATGCAGAACCAGATATCCTCATCCATTTCTTATGGCAAAAGTTGGGCTGGAACCCCTATAAGTCTGAGCATAAATGCAATGCACAGCCAGAACTCAAGGGACAGCTCCTATGCGGTAACGTTCCCCAACCTTACATTTACAGTAAGCAGGATATATCCTTTCAAAAGGAAGGAAAGGGTTGGAAAAGAGAAGTTCTACGAATCGTTTGCATTCAACTACAACGCAACACTTGACAACAAAATCAACTTTAAGGCAAGCGAAGTTGGAGAGCCCGATTTTTTCAAGAAGATGAAGAATGGAATGAGACACAATTTCAGCATCTCACTCCCGTCGTTCACCATTGCCAAATATATTCAGGCATCACCATCTGTAACATACGGAATGAACTGGTATTTCTCAGACTGTGAGAAAGTATACAACTCTGAGATGCAGAAAGTTGAAACCATTTATTCAGATCCGTTGAGTACATTTGGCATTACCCAGAACTACTCTGCAGCCATTTCACTGAGCACACGTCTTTACGGAAAGTTCATATTTGGCAAGAACCGCAAAGTTGAAGCCATCAGACACATGGTAACCCCATCTGTCTCCCTCAGCGTACAACCGGATCTTGGCACCGCCGCAAATGGATTTACCCAGTTGAGCTATGTGGATGCCAACGGTATACAACATGTTGTAAACTACAACAAATATGAAGGACAAGCTTATTCACCTCCAGGTAGAGGCAAGAGTGCATCAATGAGTTTCTCGCTTGGAAACAATGTTGAGGCCAAGATAAAGGACAGGAATGACACTACCGGTACAGGTGTAAAGAAAGTGAAGATTATAGACCAGTTATCAATGGGAGGATCATATAATTTCCTTGCAGATTCACTGAATTTGTCCAATATTTCAGTGAATATGAACACAACCATATTCGGAAAACTGGGACTTAATGTGAATGCTTCATTTGATCCTT
Organism: Candidatus Egerieisoma sp.; assembly: GCA_045659725.1. Lineage (GTDB taxonomy): Bacteria > Bacteroidota > Bacteroidia > Bacteroidales > UBA932 > Egerieousia. Next base: position 14,410 of record JAZRCK010000035.1, on the reverse strand, counting down.
ACGCTATAGACCAACAAGGCAAGAAAATAAACACATTCAACATTATGAAAGAGGGAGGATTCAAACTTGCCAGACTGATGAATGCCAGCGCCTCCTTCTCATACTCTTTGTCGGGAGAAGGCAAGGGAAGGATGGGATCGGACTACAAGGACCCTAATGCTGTAACTTCGCAAAACAGTTCATACCAGAGGATATACCAGAATCCTATGACTGGCGAGTACATCCCGGGCGGATGGGTATACTATATGAGCCCGAATGTACCTTGGTCTGTAAATGCCAATTTCAGTTACAGTTACAACCGCAGTTACCAGTATGCCAATGAGAGACTGCTAACCAAACACAACCACATGATGACTGTGGGACTGGGAGGCCAGGTAAAACTTACCGATGCTCTCAACATCAACCTGAACTCGGGAGTAGACTTGATGAAGATGAAACTTACCACAACGCAGATGAGCGCCACATACGACCTTCATTGTTTTGCAATATCAGTTTCCTATGTCCCTAACGGAAGATGGGAAAGCTGGAGTTTCAGAATAAATGCCAAGGCATCTGCCCTTGCAGACTTGCTGCAGTACAAGAAAAATGCAAGTTATTGGGACAACAGATTCTAAAATACATTTAATATATATGAATATGGAAAAGAAAATCGTAGCAAGTGCCAAAGCTCCTAAGGCTGTTGGCACATACAGCCAAGCTGTAATTGCAGGCAACACAATTTATGTTTCAGGCCAGCTTCCAATTGACGGAGCTACCGGCGAGTTTGTACCGGGCGGAATTGAGGAGCAGCTTCACCAGGTATTCAAGAACCTTCAGTACGTTCTTGAGGAGGGCGGATACACTTTTGCAGATGTTGTAAAAACCACTGTACTTCTTTCAGACCTTGCAAACTTTGCAAAACTTAACGAGGTTTACGCAATGTATTTCAGCGAGCCATACCCTGCACGTGTTGCATATCAGGTTGCAGCACTTCCAAAAGGAGCATTGGTTGAGATAGATGTAATTGCTGTAAAATAAGGGATACTCTTCCAAAAAGCGCAATAAATGGGTAAAAAATGAACTTTTACCCATTTATTTTTGTTTATGGCAATAATAGTTTTTACCTTTGTGATGCCCTTGAGGATCTACAAAGGGCGTTCCAAGTAATATTTCCATATATTCATATCCATTTTAAATATATGTACGACATAATGCAATTGAGCAGCAAAAGTTTGGAAGAACTTTTTGTTATTGCTGAAAATTTGAACATCAAACGTGTAAAATCATACACAAAGGATGAGCTTGTATACAAAATCCTTGACGAGCAGGCCATTCAAGGGGTAAACAAGCCTATTCAGAAAAAGAAAAGGGACAGGATTGTGAATCCGAAACTTGCCAAAGTGGAGATTTCAACCAACATTGAAAAAGTTGAGGCAACACCTGCAAAGGGTGAGACACCAACTGCAAAACCCGAGGCCTATGACAATCAGCCTGCATCTGAGGCTGCACCTGAAGCACATAAAGCGGAGGGCAGCCACGAGAAGGGAAAACGTCCGAGACAAAGAGTACCCAGAGCAAACCAGAAACCGGAGCCTTCGGCAACTGCAGCACCGGTACTTGAAACTGAACCTGCAACAGAGCAGGCAGTTGCTGTAGAGGAGGAGATTCAGACAAAAGAACATCCTGCACAAAAAGCAAACTCTTCCCGACAGGAAAAAGAGCACAAGGGACGTGGAAGGAAGAAAAAGGCACCTCAGCCAAAACCGGAAGAGGAACAGCCTGCAGCACAAGAACCTGTATCTGCAGTTGATATCCCGCAAGAAGTTGCACCAGCACCACAAGAGGAGCCTGATCAGGTTACTGAAACCACAGCAGAGATTGAATCTGCAGAACAAAGCACAGAGGCTGCAGAGCACCATAACCACAAGAAACAGCCTAAAATTGAGTTTGAAGGAATTGTAAAGGCAAGCGGTGTACTTGAGATCATGCCGGACGGCTATGGCTTCCTCAGGTCTTCAGACTACAACTACCTCAACTCACCAGACGACATCTACGTATCCCAGTCACAGATAAAACTGTTCGGCCTCAAGACCGGTGACACATTGTTTGGAGAGATAAGACCTCCAAGAGAAGGTGACAAATATTTCCCATTGGTAAAAGTTGACCAGATCAACGGAAGAAGTCCTGAGTTCATCAGAGACCGTGTACCGTTCGATTTCCTTACCCCTCTTTTCCCTAACGAGAAATTCGAGCTCCTTGCAAACGGCCACAACAATCTCTCTTGCCGCATTGTAGACATGTTCACCCCTATAGGTAAAGGACAGCGCGGACTCATTGTAGCACAGCCTAAGACTGGTAAAACAATGTTGCTTAAGGAGATTGCCAATGCAATTGCAGACAACCACCCTGAAGTATACATGATTGTGCTGCTGATTGATGAGCGTCCGGAGGAGGTAACAGATATGGCCCGTAGCGTAAAGGCTGAGGTAATTGCCTCCACATTCGACGAGCCTGCAGAGAGACACGTAAAAGTTGCCAATATAGTACTTGAAAAAGCCAAGAGACTTGTAGAGTGCGGACACGATGTTGTAATCCTGCTGGATTCAATCACCCGTCTTGCAAGGGCATTCAATACTGTACAGCCTGCATCTGGAAAAGTATTGAGCGGTGGTGTGGATGCCAATGCCCTCCACAAGCCAAAACGCTTCTTTGGTGCAGCCAGAAACGTTGAGAACGGCGGCTCTCTTACCATCCTTGCAACAGCCCTTACAGAGACCGGTTCAAAGATGGACGAGGTTATCTTTGAGGAGTTCAAGGGTACAGGTAATATGGAGCTGCAGTTGGACAGAAAACTTGCCAACAAACGCATCTTCCCTGCAGTGGATGTAACCCTAAGTTCAACCAGACGTGACGATCTTCTATACAAACCGGAAGATACCAACCGCATCTGGATCCTCAGGAACCACCTTGCCGACATGACCAGCATAGAGGCTATGGAGTTTATGAAAGAGCGCCTTCAGGGCACCCAGACCAACGAAGAGTTCTTCAAATCAATGAATGGCTAGACTACTTCTATACACCACAAATAAAAAGGGCACCTTGCAGTGCCCTTAATTTTTTATTTCAGTGGGGAAGATATTACTTCAACTTTGCCACAACAGTCTCACAAGCCCTGGTCTTGTCTCCAATCTTAACATTAAGTTCTGTTCCAAGAGGCAAGAAAAGATCCATTCTCGAACCGAACTTGATGAAACCTACCTGTGAGCACTGCGCTGCCATATCACCCTCCTTTGCATAACATACAATTCTTCTTGCAATATAGCCTGCAATCTGTCTGAACAGGATCTTTGCTCCCGATGCAGTCTCAACAGCAATACTGGTACGCTCATTAAGCTCTGAAGCTTTAGGATATGCAGCAACTATATATGCGCCCTGGTGATGTTTGCTGTAAAGCACTTTTCCACCTACAGGATAATAGTTCACATGAACATTGAACACGCTCATAAAAATTGAAACCTGAAGGCATTTCTCCTTAAGATATTCATTCTCCTCAACCTCCTGTATAAGTACCACCTTGCCATCACACGGAGCTACAACAAGATCCTTGTCAACAACATGGGTCCTTTTGGGAACCCTGAAAAAGCGTACCACAAAAGCGAATACCACCAATGCTGCAAAGCAGATTATTTGGGTAAAAACACCCCAACCCAAAAGATAATAGCATCCAAGAACTGCAGCAGAAGCAATAATGAATGCCACTGCAATGATGTTATACCCTTCTTTATGAACTTTCATAGAATGTCTTTTATTGTTTTAGTTTAGGCTGCAAAAAATATTATGTAGATTATGGCAACAGGGAACGCAAGCAATGCTCCGTCAAACCTGTCGAGCATTCCGCCGTGTCCCGGCATTATGCTTCCGGAATCCTTAACCCCAAAATTGCGTTTGAGCTGCGACTCCACCAAATCTCCCAATACGCCAAAGATACAAATTATAATTCCAACTGCAATAGCATCAAACAAAGAAAGCTCCAAAAGGCCAAAGTATCTGAGAAGTACCGCACCGGCCACTGAACAGATCAGGCCACCAAAAAACCCTTCCCAACTCTTTTTAGGGGAGATTGAAGGGAACAACCTGTGTCCGAACATCTGTCCCAGTGTAGAGCCCAAAAGGTATGCACCCACATCTGTACACCAAAGCATCACCATCATTGAAAGGAGGATGTTTCCGTTGTATACTCCCGACAGGTCAAACAGCACAAGTGACATAAGCGAGAACGGCAAAGCCACATAAACGATAGCCCCCAAGGTATAAGGGAACATCTCATAGCCGTTGGCCTTCCTCCTCTCCTGTCCTTCTGCAATCTCCCTTTCATGTACATTGAAACCTTTCACATACATGTTTGAAATTAAGATACCAATAATTGGAAGGACAGTAAACAGCAGATAAAGCGGCTCGGCTCCATACGCAGAAACCATAAACATGTTCACAAAAAGGCTTATGGCTGCCACCACAGTAAATGCCTTGGCCAAAATGTTTGCAGCATATTTGGTCTTTCCTATTGTAATGTTCAAGAACTCATATACCGCCACAACCATTATAAACCCAAAAACAGCAGCAAAGGCAACAGGCCCCCAGGAAAGGGATCCTATTACCAATACTGTAAATGCAAGACCACTCAAGGTCCTTATTATAAAATTCTTCATCAGTTCAAGTTTTCAGTTAAGTCTAAGCCTCCTCAGATGCAGCCTCCTGCGCCGGAGCCTCCACAACAACGGTCTCCCCTACCACAGCCTCCTCTACTTTCACCTCACCGTCCTTTGGCTTTCTTGGGCCAAAGATATTCTCCATATCCTCTGTAAAGATAACCTCTCTCTCCAAAAGGAGATTTGCAAGCTTGGTAAGGCCTTCAATATTGGCCTCAAGAACCTCATGGGCCTTCTTGTGGGCCGCATCAATAAGCTCTTTAGCCTCATTGTCTATAAGTTCCGCTGTCTTCTCACTGTATGGCTTGCTGAAACCGTAACCATCCTGTGAATCATAGAATGAAAGGTGTCCAACCTTGTCACTCATACCAAAGTAACTTACCATTGCATAAGCCTGCTTTGTAATCTTCTCCAGGTCAGACAACGCTCCGGTAGAGATTCTGCCGTTGATTATCTCCTCGGCAACGCGGCCTCCAATGGTTGCCGCCATCTCCTCCATCATCTGCTCACGGGTAGTGATCTGTCTCTCCTCCGGAAGATACCATGCAGCACCCAAAGCCTTTCCTCTAGGGATGATGGTAACCTTAAGAAGCGGATTGGCATTAGGCAACAACCAGCTTACAGTAGCATGCCCCGCCTCGTGGAATGCAATTGTCCTCTTCTCTGCAGGAGGGATAATCTTGCTCTTCTTCTCCAAACCGCCCACAATACGGTCAATTGCATCCAAGAAATCCTGTTTCTCCACAAACTTCTTGTTGTTTCTGGCAGCTATAAGGGCTGCCTCGTTACACACGTTCGCAATATCTGCACCTGAGAAACCAGGAGTCTGCTTGGCCAGGAACGAAGTATCAAGATTGGGATCAAGTTTGAGTTTTGCAAGATGCACCTTAAATACCTCCTCCCTCTCCTTAAGTTCAGGAAGATCCACATATATCTGGCGGTCGAACCTGCCGGCACGCATCAATGCCTTGTCGAGAATATCTGCACGGTTTGTGGCTGCCAGGATAATCACTCCGCTGTTTGTTCCAAAACCGTCCATCTCTGTAAGGAGCTGGTTAAGGGTATTCTCCCTCTCGTCATTTGAAGAGAAACCGGTATTCTTGCCTCTGGCTCTACCAACAGCGTCAATCTCATCAATGAACACAATACATGGAGCCTTCTCTTTGGCCTGCTTGAACAGGTCCCTTACCCTTGAAGCACCCACTCCTACAAACATCTCCACAAAATCGGAACCCGAAATTGAGAAGAAAGGAACATTTGCCTCACCTGCAACAGCCTTTGCAAGCAAAGTCTTTCCGGTACCCGGAGGGCCTACAAGCAATGCTCCTTTAGGAATCTTACCACCCAAAGCGGTATATTTTGCCGGATTCTTCAAGAAATCCACAATCTCCATCACCTCAACCTTTGCCTCCTCAAGGCCGGCTACATCCTTGAATGTAACCTTTGTATTGTTGTCTTTATCAAACAGTTTGGCCTGCGACTTCCCAACATTGAAAATTCCCCCTCCGCCAGAACCACCGCCTACATTCTTTGACATGTTGCGAAGGAAAAAGAACCACAACGCCAAAAGAATAAGGGGGAACAGTAACCAGTCCATAGCCTTGCCAAGGTAGTTTGTTCTCTCTTCAATCTCTACAGAAAAGCGCTGGTCTTCAGGCAAAGCCGCCCTGGCCTGCTCAAACTGCTGCTCAGCCTCAAAATTACCCGACACCTTAAAGAAGAAGTGGGGCCCAAACTCGGGTTCCCTCCCTCCAAACATGTTCTTGTACTTTGAAAGGCTGTCTTTTTTGATGGTAACCTCCGCCATCTTCTCATTGGCAACAAATGTAATCTTCTCCACATCTCCCTGCGGAATCATCTGTTCCTTTACCTCAAACCACTCCTTCTTAACAGGATCTCCACCATTTGCACCAAACAAATACATGTACACCAACATAAAAATAAGAGGTACATATATCCATACTGCACTGAATTTCGGTTTTTGTTGTCTCTGCTGTTTCTTATTAGCCATTTTTACTCCTCGTCTTCGTATGTTTTCTTAACGGCATCTGCCCACAAATCCTCAAGTCGGTAGAACTCCCTGTACTCGGTCTGGAAAATATGCACAACAATATCTGAGTAGTCCATAATGATCCAGAAAGCATTCTCCTTACCCTGCTGGCGCAACACCCTGGTATTGCATTTCACCAGCATCTCCTCCTCAATATTGTCTGCAATTGCAAGAACTGCAGGGGTAGAATCTGCATTACAAATAACAAAATGGTCGCAAATTGATGTTCCTATTCCCGACAAATCCAATGTACACACATTCTTGCCTTTCTTATCCTGAATAGCCTCAACGATAGTCTTGATTGCCAATTCTGTAGGGCCCAAAATCTCCACCACTTTCTCTTCTTTCACTGCTGTTGCCTTTTTAGCTGCCACTCTCTTCTTAAGGGAAGCTGCTTTTGTTGTTTCTTTTTTAGTAGCCACTTTCTTTAAATTTTAAGTGAATTCATTAATTTTGCTCTGCAAAGATACTGCAAATATTCGGCCAATAATAATTATGGAGAAAAATGTTGACATAAAGTGGTACCAAACCATTGACTCCACCAACACCCAGGCTGCCAGGGAAATGTCCCACGCGGCTGAAGGAACTGTGTGGATTGCAGATTTCCAGACAGCCGGAAGAGGCCAGAGGGGCAACAAATGGGAAAGCAAAGCGGCCGAAAACCTCACATTTTCAATACTTTTCAAGCCAACATTCCTCTCCCCTGCCCAACAGTTCGCCATCTCACAGGTGGCTGCCATAGGGGTATGCAGATACCTCCGCAGCAAAGGGGTGCCCGCACAGATAAAATGGCCCAATGATATATATATTGGGAACAAAAAAATCTGCGGCATGCTCATTGAGCACTCCATAAGCGGTGACAAATTGTCAGCCAGCATAATTGGAATAGGGCTCAACCTTAACCAGAGGGAATTTATGTCAGACGCCCCAAATCCCACATCGCTGGTACTGGAGACTTCGGCTGCAGCATCTGCCGGCGCCGCATTTGTCAGTGTGCCGGAAGGGATATATGACCGTCGGGAAGAACTCAGCTCCCTGCTAGGATACATTTTTACTGCCTACGAAGAACTTGAGGAGGGGTTTGCCAAAGAGCTCAATCGGGAGTATCTTGATTGCCTCTACAGGTTCAACCAATGGCACCAGTTCATGGAGATTGATGCAAATTCCCCTGCAGACATGCCTGTAGAAAAAATGGCAGCCGGCAGAACCATAACCGCCCGCATCACGGGGGTTGATCCTTACGGCTGCGTAATCCTTGAGCACCAGGACGGCTCTGTGCAGACTTATCCTTTTAAGGGGATCAGATATGTGCTGTAAAGTCAGCATCAGTACCCCGTTGGGACCATGCAATGGGTTCCGCAATTCATTGGGCACACCAATAGCTTCCAGAAGTACCTCCAGCGCACATAACAGTGCCCAACTCAACAAAATTGTTGAATTGAGCACAACCACCCCTCTCAAAACGCCCTGTAAGCGGGGAGACCGTGCTCAATGAAGTGCAGGAAGAGCCAAACATCCTACACAAAAAAAGAGCACCCATCCCGGGTGCTCCAATAAAAATCTCAGCAGATTCCTACAACCACTTTGCCATCTGGTCAGCCAATTCCTTGGCTTTCTCGCCGGCAACGGCTGCAAAGTTTTCGGTTTTGTCGGCGAAGATGATTCCGCGCGAAGAGTTCACCAACAGACCACAGTGAGAGTTCAAGCCGTATTTGGCTACCTCGTCAACTGTGCCGCCCTGGGCGCCTACACCTGGAACAAGGAAGAAATTGTCGGGACAATACTGACGGATTTCTGCAAGTTTCTCCGGACGGGTTGCTCCCACTACAAACATGATGTCCTCCTGGCTGCCCCAGCTCATTGTGGTTTTGATAACTTTCTCGTATAGAGGCATTTCACCTACAGAAAGCATCTCAAAGTCGTTTGCACTTGCATTTGAGGTAAGTGCCAATACTACAGACCATTTGCCTTTGTAATCAAGGAACGGCTGAACTGAGTCCTTACCCATATAAGGTGCAAGGGTTACAGCGTCGCATGGCATGCTCTCAAAGAAGCATTTTGCATAACGTTTTGCAGTGTTTCCAATATCACCGCGTTTTGCATCTGCAATGATAAGGATCTCAGGGTATTTCTCTTTAATGTACTTCACTGTCATCTCAAGCTGTTTCCAGCCGCTAAGACCCTCTGCCTCATAGAAGGCGGTGTTTGGCTTGTATGCTACAGTGTAAGGTGCAGTAGCATCAATGATTGCCTTGTTGAACTCAAAGATTGGGTTCTCCACACCTTTAAGGCACTCCGGGAAAAGGGTTGGATCTGAGTCCAATCCTACGCACAAGAATGATTTCTTGGCTTTAATCTGCTCGTATAGTTCTGTGTATGTCATAATTCTAATAGTATTTGTAGAACAGTGCAATTGACTCCATTCCTTTGCGGAACTGGCTCAAAAGGTAACTCTCATTTGGAGAGTGGATGGTATCCCTCTCAAGGCCAAAGCCCATAAGCAACGGATTTACATTAAGGATCTTCTGCAGGTCTGCAAGGATTGGAATACTTCCGCCGCCACGGCTTGGAACAGGCTCAATTCCGTAAACCTCCTCAACAGCTTTTGCAGCAGCCTTGTAAGCTGGAGATGAAATTGGCATAAGGAATCCGTTACCGCCATGGTGAGGGGTAACCTTAACCTTAACTGTCTTAGGGGCAATCTTGTAGAAATGTTTCTCAAACTTCTGGGCAATCTCCTCGCAATCCTGGTTAGGGACAAGTCTCATAGAGATCTTTGCATGGGCAACTGAAGGAAGTACAGTCTTTGCACCCTCTCCAATATATCCGCCCCAAATACCGTTCACATCAAGACAAGGACGGATACCGGTTCTCTCAAGTGTAGAGTAACCCTCCTCTCCTTTTACCTCTTCAATATCCAGAGACTCCTTGTACTCCTCCATATCAAACGGTGCACGTGCGAACATTGCACGGTCCTCAGCAGAAAGCTCAACCACGTTGTCATAGAAGCCCTCAACTGTAATATGGCCCTTCTCGTCAATCAAAGAGTCTATCATAGTACAAAGGGCATTGATAGGGTTGTGTACCGCTCCACCGTAGTGACCGCTGTGAAGGTCTTTGTTAGGACCTGTAACCTCAACCTCAAGGTAAGCCAAGCCCCTCATACCGCAGTTGATGCTTGGAACCTTCTCGGAGATCATGGTAGTATCTGAAACAAGGATTACATCACATGCAAGCATCTCCTTGTGCTCAGTAGCCCAAGCGGCAAGTGAAGGTGAACCAATCTCCTCCTCTCCCTCAAGGATGAATTTTATATTGTGACGCAACTTGCCCTCTTTTACAAGGTACTCAAACGCCTTAACGTGCATGAACAGCTGGCCCTTGTCATCATTTGCTCCGCGCGCATAAATTGCACCGTCACGGATCTCAGGCTCAAACGGCTGTGATTTCCAAAGGTTGATAGGATCTACAGGCTGCACATCATAGTGGCCGTAAACCAAAACTGTAGGAAGAGCCGGATCCACTTTCTTCTCACCAAAAACTACAGGATGCCCCGCAGTCTCATAAACCGCAGCACTGTCTGCACCGGCAGCCATAAGCAACTCAACAAGCTTATTGGCGCAAGTTACCATGTCACCTTTGTACTCCTCCAATGAGCTGATGCTTGGAATACGCAGAATCTCAAACAATTCCTCCAAAAATCTCTCTTCATTTTTCTGTATATACTCTTTCATATGTGTATGTGTTTTAATTTAATATCAATGCTCCAGTAAACTTTGCCACCTTCTCCTTGGCATAAGGCAAATCAATCTTCAATGTTTTCTTTCTTCCCGACGGTGCCTCATACATTGCATCCAGCATAATAGCCTCACAAATAGAACGCAATCCCCTGGCGCCAAGACTATACTCAACCGCAGTATCAACAATGAACTCCAGAACCTCAGGGGCAATCTCAAGGGCAACACCATCAAGTTCAAACAGCCTTGTATACTGTTTTACCAATGCATTCTTAGGTTTGGTAAGGATATCGAGAAGAGCCTCCTTACCAAGCGGATGAAGATAGGTAAGCACCGGAAGACGTCCGATTATCTCAGGGATAAGTCCGTAAGACTTCAAATCCTGGGGAGCCACATATTTGAGAAGATCCTTCTTGTCAATTGAAGCGGTCTTCTTCTGGGCGCCGTAACCCACAACCTGTGTATTAAGTCTCTGTGCAATCTTTCTCTCAATTCCCTCAAAAGCACCACCGCAGATGAACAGGATGTTGGTGGTATCCACCGCAATCATCCTCTGTTCAGGGTGTTTTCTGCCACCTTGAGGCGGTACGTTCACCACGTTGCCCTCAAGGAGTTTCAACATTGCCTGCTGCACGCCCTCACCGGAAACATCACGGGTAATTGAAGGGTTGTCGCTCTTGCGGGCAATCTTGTCTATCTCATCTATGAATACAATTCCGCGCTGAGCCTTCTCTACATCGTAATCGCAATCCATAAGGAGACGGGTAAGGATACTCTCAACATCCTCTCCCACATAACCGGCCTCTGTAAGCACTGTTGCATCCACAATTGCAAACGGCACGTTGAGCATCTTTGCAATGCTCTTTGCAAGAAGGGTCTTTCCTGTACCTGTAGGACCTACAAGAAGGATGTTTGATTTCTCCAGATCAAGGTCATCATCCTCTGCAGAACCTTTCTTGCCACCTTTCTTGTCCATCTGGTGCATCACCCTCTTATAGTGGTTGTACACAGCCACCGAAAGGAATTTCTTTGCCTCTTCCTGGCCAATCACATAGTTATCCAGGAATGCAGTAATCTCCTTTGGTTTAAGGAGCTTCATCTCCCCGCTCTTTGCCTTTGCCTGCTGGGCAAACTGCTCCTTAAAGAAGTCATTTGCCTGCTGCGCACACTCGTTGCAGATAAAACCGTAGTTTCCTGCAACAAGCATCTTCACCTCATTTCCGCTGCGTCCGCAGATACAGCAGAATTCGTCGGGATTATAACCTTTATTTTTGCTCATTGTGTCTGTTTGCTTTTGTTAGGATTTCGTCAATCATACCATACTCCATCGCCTCCTTGGCGGTCATCCAGTAATCACGGTCGGCATCTTTGTGAATCTGCTTCACGCTCTTGCCCGAGTGCTCCGAGATAATCTCATAAAGCTCCTGTTTGAGTTTGATAATCTCCCTTGCAGTAATCTCAATGTCTGATGCCTGACCCTCAGCGCCGCCCATAGGCTGGTGAATCATCACACGGCTGTGAGGAAGTGCGCTTCTCTTGCCCTTTGCACCTGCTGTAAGAAGTACAGACGCCATAGAAGCTGCCATACCGGTACAGATGGTTGCAACATCAGAGTTTACAAGCTGCATTGTGTCATAAATTCCAAGGCCTGCATACACGCTTCCGCCCGGAGAGTTTATGTACAACTGGATATCTGAAGCCGAATCTGTAGAATCAAGGAAAAGCAACTGCGCCTGGATGATATTTGCAACATCATCGGTTACAGGACATCCAAGGAAAATGATGCGGTCCATCATAAGACGAGAGAACACATCCATTACAGCCACATTCATCTGCCTCTCCTCTATGATTGTAGGGTTGATATATGCATTTGACGGAACCGCTGCAACAGCCTGCGGAACCCTGTATACGTTATTGATTTTCTGGAATCTGTCCAAAGCCAACGAACTGATTCCCATATGCCCTCTGGCAAATTTCTCAAACTCTGTCATATCTCTTGTTTTATATTTCTCTACACTATATACACCTCAATTGGGGGAATTCTTACAAAAATAATAAATCTTCCCGGGTTAATTAAACCTTTCCATTTCAAATTGGTCAAATAATCAACAAAAAATCATAAAAACAGTGATATGAAAGGGAAGATTTTATTTATGGCAGCAGTAGCAATGTTTATTGCTGGAGCAGTAATGGCACAGCCACAGCAAAGAGATCCAAAAAAACAGGCACAAAGAATCATAAAGGCACTAGAGCTTAACAACCGGCAGGCAGATGAATTCTCCAAAGTATATGTACTGTACAAAGAGGAGTGCAAGGCAGTTCAGGAGAAATATCCACGCATGAAAGGGATGCTTGCTCCCAACAGCAAATCCGGCAAAAAAGCCAAAGACGAGCAACCACCTCTACCAACAGATGAAGAGGTAGAGAAGAATATTCTCAACGGATTCAAGAGGGAGAAGGCCCTTATTGACGTTAAGGAGAAATACTATTGGGAGTTTGCAAAATTCCTCAACCCTCAGCAGATTCAGAAAATGTTTATGATGGAGAATGCCCCTCGCGGCGGCCAGGGCCAGCAAGGCGGCCGTCCAATGCCCCCTCAGGGAGGATTCCCGGGTGGCGGACCTGGAATGAGCGGAATGACACCTCCTCCAGGCATGTGGTAATAAATAGTGTTAGGCGGGAGTTGATCTCGCAGAATGAGTAATTTTTCATGAGGGAGACCCGGGTCTCCCTCATTTCATTTTATATATACCAGACTTACAGTTCCTGCATCAGCTGCTCTGCCTGGGCCGCAATTTCAGGACTGCAATATTCCTTCACCTTCAGGTAGTACTCTTTGGCCTTCTCCTTATTGCCAAGTTCCTTATATGTGTAGGCAATGTTCAACAATACAACATGGTCCTTCATGTCCAATTTCTCTGCCTGAAGGAATTTGTCAAGCGCCTTATTCAAATCTCCTTTAGTGAGCGCCAGGATTCCTGCGTTTGATATATACATGATATTTCCCGGATATCTCGCAGCGGCAGCCTCAATCAGCGCTTGAGCCTGTTTCATATTCCCTTTCTGGTACAAACTGATAAAAAAATCCTGCACGCACTCAGTAAGAAGATTAGGCTCACTTTCCCTTGATTCTCCAAAAGTCCAGATCCATTTTGTCCCAATAATTTGAGCCCTGTCCATTGCCTTAACCACAGTTTCAACACACACTCTGTCCTTGTCTGCACGCAACGCCGCGGTAGCCTTGCCAAAATAGAAATCGAGACGGTCGGGGTTTGCAGCAATACCCTTGTCCAACCAGCTGAATGCCATTTGCAACAGAGTATCATTATAAAAGGTCCTTTCCTGAAGGTATCCCACTTTCTTTCCTGTAGAATCGGTAATTACTAAACCGTTGGCATTCGCCGCAGGCTCAGGTGACAACTCCACAACACTCTGCAAAGACTTTGCAAAATAATAGTTGAACCAAAGGGAATACAGTTCCGGATTCTTAGGATCTTCCTTTCCCCACTGTTCAATGAAGGCTTTTGCCCCATCAGTATCTGAATTGAGCAGTTTTACCGCCTCCTCATACTTCTGCTGAATATCCTGTGCATTCACAGTAACGGCAAGCAACAAAGCCATTGCCATAAAAACAAATCTTTTCATAGGTATCAGTTTTACAATTCGCCACAATATAATAATTTTCAGCAACATATGCAACTCTCCTTCCCGACAAATACCTATTCATTCCACCAACGCAAAATATCCATGCACAGCCCTCAAAACGTGGAGTAAATCCCCCATCAGCAGCACACAAAAAAGAGGGTGACTAAAAAGTCTTAATGACTGATTAGTCACTCTTTTTTCATTTTATATTACACCGGGAGGATAGTAGTGATTGAGGAGGACTCCGTTCGCTTCACTCACTCCGGACCCTCCCATTGTCATCTGCGTCATCG